>DLGD01000012.1 GCA_002482505.1 Christensenella sp. UBA7703
TCGGGCCCGATGTGCCGGTAGAGTTCCGTCATGAACGCCTGGCAAAACCGCATCACTTCGCCGTCGCTCTTGCCGCGCGGGTCAAAGTCGCTGCCGCCTTTTGCGCCGCCGATGGGCAGGCTCGTCAGGCTGTTTTTGAAGGTCTGTTCAAAACCCAGGAATTTCATGATCGATAGATTGACGGAAGGATGGAAGCGAAGACCGCCTTTGTACGGCCCGATTGCGCCGTTGAACTGCACGCGATAGCCGCGATTCGTCTGCACGCGACCCGCGTCGTCCACCCAGGTCACCCGAAACGAGATCGACCGCTCCGGCTCCGCCATACGTTCCAGCAACCCGAGTTTTTCATACTCCGGATGCTTGTTCACCACCGCTTCCAGCGAAGAATATACTTCTTCCACCGTCTGCAAAAATTCCGGTTCCCCTGCGTTTTTCTTCTTGATATCTTCCAGTACCCGTTGAATATAGGCGTTCATGCCTGTCCTCCTGATGTGCTGAATTTGATAGGTAATGTGGGAATTCGCTCAAGTTCATAATAGTCCCGTGGACAAACAAAGTCAACGAATCTGGCGCAATATATGAAATTATTTTCGCATGCCTTTCATTTTTTGAGTGTGGATACATTTTTTGCTTTTTATGCAGGAAAAGCACGCTGTTACGCATGCTTTTCGATTGGAATCAAACACGAGTTTGATTTCGCAGCCTTGATCAACCCTTACAGAAATTTCGAGATTTTTGTGAGGATGGCGGTGTCGTTTCGCTTGAGTGCGTCTTCCACGAGCACGCGCAGAGCGTCTTGCGAAAGAAACGGAAACAGCGCCGAAAGATCGCCAATCTTCTGTCCATGTTTGAGTGCGGCCTTTACTATTTGATCCAGATCATCTTCGTCTAAAAATGGCGCAACCGCCGCAACCTGCGCGATACTTTCGCCGCCTTCCACACACGAGAGCGCAATCTTGCCGAGGTCGTCCTCGTCTAAAAACGGCGCTATTGCCGCAACCTCACCAAGGCTGCCGCCACGCGAAACCGCAACCCGCGCAACCTTGCCCAGCACGTCCTCATCCAGAAACGACGCAATCGCCGCAAGTTCCCCGAGCGAACCGCCGCTTTGAATCGCGCTTTGCGCGAGTTTGCCAAGCGCCTCTTCGCTCAAAAACGGTGCCAGTGAGGCAAGTTTGCCGAGACCGACATCGGGTGCCAGACGACCCGCCAGCTCATCGAGATAGTCTTCGTCTAGAAATGGCGCGAGGGTAATCAGGCTCTCGAAGGAGACCGCATTGGATTCCTTAGCGGTTTCGTCTTCTCCCGATGCTTTGTTTTTTTGCTGCCCGGCTTCTTCTTCAATCGCCTTTACGATGCGCTTGACCTGTTTGGGCTTGAGCAGCGGCGCCGCCTCTCCCGCCTCACCAAGCGTGATATGCTCCGTCTTGACAAACGATTCCTCGCTGCCGTCCATCACGCTGCGGATGAGCTCTCCTCCGCGCCCGCCGCCGAGCAATTCATCCACGCTCACCCCCAGCGCCTGCGCCAGCTCCGGCAGCTTGCCGATATCCGGCATGGAGGCGCCGCGCTCCCAATTGCTGACCGCCTGAAAGCTCACACCCATGCAATCCGCCAGCGCGGGCTGGGTCATATCCTTTTCTTTTCTCAGGCGCGAAATCCGCCGCCCGATCTCCACCGCGTCAAACATATTCGTTCTCCTTCACTGCCTCTTGTTTGCAAAACGAGGAAGCTTGCATTCGTCTTATCCTTCCACTATATCCTCGGGGACTGCGTGGCGATGCTCTGCCACTTTGCTTCCCGCTTCTTCGTTTCACGCTTGAGAATCATCTGCCGGTAGAGCTGCTCCGTCTGCTCCGGTGTGCGTTTTTTGAGGAAGATTTGTCGAATGAAAGACCGCATGTCTGTTGCCTCCGCTTTCGTTTTGCTGCACCATCAGCATACGAAGCGCCGACGGGCAAAACCAGCAAGCGGTGCTTGAGTTTCGGGTTTGAGGGAAACTCAAGCGGCGGTTGAGGGGATGTGGTTCAAGGATTTCTCGTCAGTTCTATCTTATCGAAGCCTTAAAAAATTACAATACAAATTCATTTGATCCGTTCAAAAACAAACACATGTGAAAAATTAAATATTTATTTTGTTTTTTGACACCAAACGGTTGTTATAATGCGCATATAGTGCAAACCGGTTAAGTAAGCGAGGAACAACATGGAATCTAGGGACGCCTATTTTGACGAAGTCTATCGCGCGTATGCAGCGAGATTGAAACACTATCTCGTTGTGCGCATTCGCTCCGTATCCGATATGGAGGATCTCTTTCAGGAAGTCTGGAAGCGATTTTACGAGCGTACGGCGTTGCTCCGCCCGCAGGAGCCGTTTTGCTATCTACTCAAGATTGCCAAAGGGGAGCTCTACAAGCGATACCGAAGCCAAAGCCGGATCAACGAACGCGAAGAACCGCTGACGGAAACCCTACCGGACGAGCACGCGCCGTTTGAACCCACGCTGCTGGATCGGATGGAGGCAGCGGAGGTTTGGCGAATCGTCAAAACGGAACCATTGCTGTCCTATCAAACATTTGTGCTTTACTATGGCTTCGACCAATCGGTGCGGCAGATTGCAACTGCGCTTGGCATCAGCGAAGATGCGGTAAAAGCGCGGCTGTATCGCACCAGAGAGCGGATTCGAGCGGAATGGAAAGGAGCCAACGAGCAATGACGGAACATGAATTGTTCAAGGAGGCTGTTATGCAAAATATGGTGGATGACGCGCGGGTACAGCGCGAGAGCAAGACACGAAAGCACCACCCGGTCGCGCGGAAGGTTGCATTTGCCGCGGCGTGCCTGTTGGTCGCCGTGAGCGTCACAGTGTTTGCTATCCCCAGCGCGCGGGCTGCCGTAGAGGAATGGATCAACGGCATATTTAGCCCCAACGGATATTTCGGGCAGGAGCAAAACGCGCGCACAGAGGAGCCGACGATTGAGGCGATTACCACGCTTGCAGGCGAAAGCACCCTCACACTCAGCAACGTTGGAGAAGAATTCCAAGCCTATGCGAATACGTTCGACATGAAGCTGGACGAGATCGCCTACGACGGCGAATCCATCTTTGTCTCCGGCACGATGTCCGGCGCAACGGCAAGACCGTTTGTGGAGGCACAAACGGGAGGCGATACCTTCCGCGCAGCCAAGTATGATGGCTCGCTCGGCGGCGATCCCGACTGGGAATACTATTTCTTTGCTTGCGAGAACTGGATGAAATTCGTATCTTCTGACGGGCAAACGTTTATGGGTGAGCTCGTTCCGTTCTTCACGCCGGAGATGGACGCAATCTGTATTGCGCTATCGGCGGAAACACCAGAAAAGGTATTCAAAGATGGTGCGCTTGTCACATCCAACAAAAAGGCGGATGCGCTTTGGGATTCCTATCTTGCCGATCATGACATCCGGTTCTCCGCCACGCTTGAACACACCGGTCAGGACACAGGCCCACTTTCCGCACAGGATGCGGAACCGCTTTCCGGGCAGGTGTCGGGTGAGTTATCGCTCCGCATGCGATATGACAACGTAGACGGAGCCGATTCAGTCGAGGTTTTGACCGCTTCGTTTGGCTCGATTGCTCTCGATGCCGACGCGTATCGTGCCCTCACAAAGACCACGGAGGCCAAGACCGAAACTAAGGTTGACCTCGGCGGCGTGCACCCCGTCTCCATCACTGAATGGCAGGCGGAAGAGGAGCAGACATCCGACGATTGCGAGATTTATTACTCTACGCACGAATTAGATTTCTCTGGCGCGTCTTTCTCTCTCAAGGAGATTACATTCACGCCAACGGATACTCAAATCACGCTTCACGTGGTATTGCCGGAAAGCTGGACGGCGGCGGAGCGTTTCAACAGCGGGCCGATATTCCACTTTTTCCTCGACGGAGAGGTTGCGCAAGATGAAGATCACAGCCTTTTTAGCTATTCTGGACAGACGGGAACATGCGATCCGACGGGGAAAACACGGGAATATGATTGTTCCTTTTTTGAGAGCAATCTCTCCCCAAGCGCTTGGGGTAAAGTCAAAACGCTCACAATTGTCCCGGTCACGGGTTACTGGTGGGAGATGAAAGTAAGCCATGATAACGGTCCGTCTGCATCCTTCTCTCTGCAAAATGACGCAGTGGTTACCACATATGTCAATCGTACAAGCGTCGAATATTCTATACTCTACGACAAAATGACCCAATACGCTCTGACCATCAACCTCGACGATTACAGATAAGCCAAGCGCAATCAGAAAGGCGCACCGTTTTGGGTGCGCCTTTTGCGTTTCATCGAAAGTTGGCTTTATGCCAAATACACCTTCAGCAGCCCGTCTACATCCTGCATGAGCGCGGCAAGGGTTGCCGAAAGCTGTTCCTTTGTCTTAGCCCGCGCACCGATGTAGAGCTTGAGCTTGGGCTCGGTACCGCTGGGGCGGATCACGATCCAGCTTTCGTCTAAGAGCAGCCAACGCAGCGTGTCCGACTTCGGCAGCGCGATGTCGCAGGCCGTACCATCGGTATTCACACACCTTCTGGCAAGATAGTCCTCCGCGGTGACGATTGCAGTGCCCGCAAACGACTGCGGCGGATTGCTCCGCAAGGCGGCCATCGCGCCCGCGATCTTCTCCATACCTTCTTTGCCTTCGAGAGTATAACTCTTGACGTTCTCGCTGTAAAACCCGTAGGTCGCGTAGATTTCGTCCAGCGCGTCGGAGAGGGTCATCCCCCGCTCGGCATACGCGATGCACGCCTCCGCCGCAAGCATCGCGGCGCAAACCGCGTCCTTGTCCCGCGCGAGCCCGCCCGCGAGGAAACCGAAGCTCTCCTCAAACCCGAAGAGGAATGTCTTCTCCCCGCTGGTTTGATACTCGTCCACTTTTTCGCCGATGAAGCGAAAGCCCGTCATCACGTTTTCCAGCGCGACGCCGTAGGCCGCGCAGATCGCGTCAGCCAGGCGTGTGGAGACGATGCTCTTGATCACGACGCCGTTTTTCGGCAGCCGCTTTTGCCGGCTCATGGAAGAGAGGATGTGCTCAAGCAGGATGCAACCGATCTGGTTGCCCGTCAGCGTCACCCATTCGTCCGCCTTGGTCTTCACCGCAACGCCGAGGCGATCCGCGTCCGGGTCGGTCGCGAGGCAAACGCGCGCGCCTTTTTCCTCCGCGAGCGCAATCGCGAGGCGGAACGCGTTCGGGTCCTCCGGGTTTGGCGCGGTGACGGTTGGAAAACGCCCGTCCGGTGCGCTCTGTTCCGGCACCGTGATCACGTTGCTTAGCCCCACGCGGGAGAGCAATTCCCGCACGGGTACCGCACCGGAACCATGCAACGGCGTATAGACGATCGGCAGATCTCCGCCACGGCGGCGCACCAAACCGGGATCAAGCAGCAGCTGTTCCGTCGCGGCATAATACGCCTCGTCCTCTTCTTTGCCAACCAACCGGATTGCGCCGGAGGCAACCGCCGCGTCATAGTCCGCCACGCGCGGCGAGAACATCGGAATGAGCTGAATCTCATCAAAAATTGCGGCTGCCTGTTCGGGCGCGGCTTGCCCGCCGTATGCCCAGTAGACCTTATAACCGTTGTATTTGCTGGGGTTGTGGGAGGCGGTGATCACAATGCCCGCCATGCAGCCCAGATGCCGCACGGCAAACGAAAGCTGCGGCACGGAATGCAGCGTGGAGAACAGATAGGTTTGAATGCCGTTTGCGGCAAGGACGCAGGCCGCCTCCTTGGCAAACTCCGGCGAAAACAGGCGGGAGTCATACGCGATGCAAACCCCGCGCTCCTTTGCGCCCGGGCAGGAGAGCAGATAGTTGCTCAGCCCCTGCGTGGCGCGGTGCACGACATAGACATTCATGCGGTTGGTGCCCGCGCCGAGAATGCCGCGTAATCCCGCAGTGCCAAACTCCAGCTCGCGGTAAAAGCGCTCCTCAATCTCCTGCGCATCGTTTGCGATGGCGCGCAGTTCCGCGCGCGAGGTTTCGTCCAGCGTCGGCTCGTTGAGCCAGGATTCATAAACCGTTTTCGTGTCCATTCGGTTTTTCCTTTCGTTTGCTTCCCTTATTTCAAATAAACGCAATTAAGCTTGTTCTGTGTTATGGCTCCAGCGAGGCGAGAAACGCCTTGACCGCCGCCCAGTATTCATCCGGGTTTGGCGCATCCCGATCGAGTGACGCGGAACCGTGCAAGCCGATTCCTTTCGGAACGAAGAATACACTGCCTTCGCTCTTGATTTGGTCTGCAATCCCCTGCCAGGATTTCACTTCCCAATCACCGGAGGTGATGAACGCGGGATGAGTGATGCTTTCTGCATAGTCCACAATCTGCTTGCCGTCGAACTTGAAATATTCTCCCGGCGAAAACGCGAGCACAGCGGAGATTTCATCCCGGTGCTGCGAGGCAAGTATCAGCGAGAGTGCTGCGGAATACGAACTGCCCCAAACGATGAGTTGCTTTGGTTGATATTCCTGCTCCACAAAGCGCAGCGCCGCCTCCAGATCCAGATACGCGTCCGTATACCCCGTCGGTAGGTTTTTCTCCTTTGCCGCCAAATAGGTTTGATTTTTGATGCCGTTGACTTGCCCGCCGGAACGTTGATCCACCGCGAGGCAATTGTAGCCAAGCGCGTTAAGCTTCGGCGCGATGTCCTGATATTCCCCGCGGCTGTAGTCTGCTTGATGGAAGAGGAGGATAAACGGCGCGCTGGCGTCCCCCGTCCAGAAAAGCCCCGCCGTCACCGTTAGCCCATCTGCTGCAGAAAATGTAAGCGAGCCCGTGTGCGGCTCCTCTTTCCCGGTTACAGCTTTTTCTGTCTGCACCGTCGGTTGGATGGGTTCACTCGCTTTTTTTGCGGGAAGCAAGGCTATGGTGAGAATCAGCGCCGTGAAAAAGAACACACCGCCCGCCAGAAGCACTATCGTCCTCGTTTTCATCGTGATCGCTCCTTCTCAAAGCAAAACCGACATTCACGCGTTCATGGATGATTTCACGAAGCAAAACCGCCCGTCCATTCGAAAAAACGACAAATTCGTTTACAAACCCTTCATCTGATTATACCCGCCGCTGTGTTGCATGGCAAGGCGGGCTGTGCTATCATACGCATATGGAAAAGCGCACGCAAACGAAAAAGCGCTATCACTCCGCCAGCTTTCTTAACAGCGGGGCGGTTTTTTACGGTACGCTGTTATTTCTTGTCGCGCGCGTCTTCACGCTGTTTCAGCTGTTTTCCGACGCCGCAACACGCAAAAAGCTCCAGCAGGCGCCGCCGGAGAACTTCACCTTTCTTGGCATCGCGTGGCTATTGATCGTCATCGGTATCATCGGGATTGCGTTCTATCTGCTGCTGCAAAACAAACAACGGAAAATCCGCATGAAGCAAGGGAACTATTACCTGCTTCTCAACGCACTGTTTGCCGTTTGGGGGCTCATCAGCGCCATCAGCTATTTCGTTGAGATGATCCTGTTCTTTGAGTTTGTATATCTGTTGGATTTTTTAACGCTCATCGGTGCATTGGTGATTCCCAGCGTTCTCTATCAACTCTCTGACCGAAAACAGGACATCCCGCAGGACAATGTCCTGTTTTTTACCGCCATCGGCTCAACTGTGCTCTCCGTGCTCGCGGCGCTCATCGTTGCGCTCGTACTTCGAAAGAGCTATACCGCATTCCAGCTTCTGCGGGAACTGATGTTCCGCGCGGGCATCATCCTCTTTGGCATCGCGGGGTTATTGAAGGCGATTCGCCTGCGCGCCGAGCTGCCGGAGTTGGTTGCCGAAATGCCGAAGCCGGAGCCAAAGCCCAGCGTGGCTCAGGAGTCAAAGCCGCTCTTCCAGATCAGCAGAGAGCCCAAGAGCAAGGTGGACGCAAAAGGGCGCATCAAATGCCCGGACTGCGGAAAGAAGCTGCCGGAAGGCACGCGCATCTGTCCACGCTGCGGCTTTGACATCGAAACGCCGGATCTTTTTGGCGACGATGATGAATTTGACGAGGATTCGTTTGCGGCACCCAATCCGATTGAGCCGGTAATGGAGGAAGAAGTCATCTTGCCGGAGCAGGACGCGTTTGAAGAACCTCCGCCGGCTGCCCCTGTTCGGGACGAACTGCCAAAGGACATCTGCCCGCGCTGCAAGAAAAAGAAACCGCCGTTTCTGAGCACCTGCCCGCACTGCGGCTATTATCCCGGTGACCCGATTGAACTTGCCGAACAGGAAGCGGAAAAGAGAGCGCAGACTGAGACGGTAAAGGCGGACACTTCCCCCGCCGCCTATGTTCCGCAGGAACCCAAAGTGGAACCGAAATGCGAGAAATGCGGAAGGAAGCTTCCCGGCGGGCTCTCCACCTGCCCCTACTGCGGCTATCATCCAAACGACGCGCATGCGCCGAAGGAACCACCGAAATCCGCTGTTGAAAACCTGTTTGAGGATGAAGAGGAGCCGGAGACCATCTTCTGCCCGCGCTGCGACAACGAGGTTCTTTCCGGAACTGAAGTTTGCCCGCATTGCGGTTATCCGTTTGTTGCCTCGCGCAGCACCGCGCGCATCAGCAGGCCCACGCAGAAGCTGCCACGCGTGCCCGATCCCAAGCGGCTGACGGAGAAAAACTCCATCGAGTGCCCGGAATGTGGCAGACGGTATTCCGCCGCGCGGGACCGCTGTCCATACTGCGGATATGGGTTATATGACGGTTAGCTTCACAAAAAAATCTGGATAGTAAAACGTCCATCTGAAAAGATGGGCGTTTGTTTTTTGATTTTATTTTTTATCCGTAGATTAGCTTTGGCATAAAGTCCAGCTTGTCCGCCGCGACACAGTGATAATAGATCCCGTTTCGCTCGCCTTCAAAGGCATAGCGGTTCGCTTCCCCATGGAGATGGCCATAGACCACGATCTGCACTCCGGCTGCCTCAAGCCGCTCAGTGAAGCCGCTCCCCTTCTCCTTGTCCGTAAACGGCGGAAAATGCAGCATTGCGATCTTTGTCTCCACAGCCGGAAGCGAGGAGAGCGAGAGCGAGAGGCGATCCAACTCGCGTAAATAGATTTTCTGATCCTCCGCGTTGAAGTTGTTGCTGCCGGGGCAGAGCCAGCCGCGACTGCCGCAGATGCCGATTCCGTTTTCCACAATCGAATCATTCTGCAGCGCACGCATGCCGTCCGGCAGGCTGGAACGCACCCTGCCGATGGCGCTCCACCAATAGTCGTGATTGCCCTTTAAAAGAATCTTTTTGCCGGGCAGATTGCCGATAAACGAAAGATCGGGCAACGCGGCGCTAAGCTGCATTGCCCAACTGATATCGCCGGGAATCAGCACGAGATCGTCCGCTTGCACACGTTCTCGCCAATTCCGCTCTAATTTTTCCGCATGTCCGCGCCAGGCTTCGCCAAACACATCCATGGGTTTTTCCGAGGTGAGCGAGAGATGCAAGTCCGCAATGGCGTATATCTGCATCCAACCGCTCCTCTCATTTCGCGCGTTTCTGCGCGTAGTCTCGCTTATTCTTCTTCAGCGTCGAGGTCTTCCTCGTCCTCAAGAAGGTCATCATCGTCAAACTCGTCGTCCGCCGGTACGGTGGAGGCATTCTCCAGCTCGACCTGACGTTTTTTCTCTTTGAGGCAAGCGATGCAAAGCTCGCCGCCGCGCACTGCGGGTGCTTCGCCGCACTCGGAGCACAGGACGACTTCGTCGTCCTCGCTCTCCTCTTCCGAATGCCGGATATGCGTCTGCGCACGCTTCATTTCGCGCTTGCAAACTTCGCAAAAATCTTCACCCTCACGGATGTAGTTCAATTCACACTTCGGGCACTTATGCAATGCCATAGCTTCTCGCCCTGCCTTTGGTTTCAAACGTTACGTTTGGTATTATGCTAAAGTTTTTTATGCATGTCAAGGAAAAGTTCTTATTCATGAAAATCGCCCGCGATTCGGGCGTTTTTTTGCATCCATTCCCGTCAGTTTGCGGCATTATTCGCTTTCTTCGTCCGCTTGCGCCGTTTCCATCTCCGCGAATGCTTCAGCAGCAGAGGCAAAGAGCAGTTCTGTTTCCGCCTGCCGCTGCGCCTGCCCTTCCGCATCCGCAAAAATCTGGCCGATGCGCTCGATGAGTGCGTCTTTGCCAATTTTCTCCTCCGCGGAAAACGGGATTGCAAACGCGGGGGCGCCGAGCAGCTTGGCCGCTTTGTTTGCAGCGATCATCCGCTGGGATTTGCTGATCTTGTCCGCCTTGGTTGCAACCACCGTAAACGGTACCCCCGCGTGCAGCGTCCACTGGAACATCTGGCGATCCTCCGGCGAGGGTTCATGGCGGATATCGACAAGGAGGAACAGGTGCTTTGGCCTGCCGCTTTGCATATAACCGCCGATCAGGTCGCCCCACTCGGTCTGTTCGTCCTTGCTGCGTTTGGCAAAGCCATAGCCTGGCAAATCGACAAGGTAAAACGCGTTGTTGAGCAGAAAATAGTTGACCAACCGCGTCTTGCCCGGCGTTTGAGAGGTCTTTGCGAGCTTCCGGTTGTTGGTCAGGCAGTTGATGAGGCTGCTTTTACCGACATTGCTGCGGCCAACCACCGCGATTTCGCACGCAAGCGGGGCAGGGTATCCTTGACCCTGCCCAACGCTTGTGACAAATGATGCTTGATTAATGGCGAACTGCTTCATGTGTGATGTCCAGTCCCGGCAGGTTCAGCCGGGGTTCCGTTCCATGCGGGTGCATGGTGAGCGCAACATGCAATACGTCGTCCACCGTCTCCGCGTAGTCAATCTTCAGCGCGCCTTTGATATCCGCAGGCACGTCGTAGAGATCCTCACGGTTTGCCTTGGGCAGCACGACGCGGTCAACGCCCGCGCGCACGGCGGCAAGGAGCTTTTCGCGCAGACCGCCGATCGGCAGCACGCGCCCGCGCAGGGTAACTTCACCCGTCATCGCGACCGTGCTCTTGACCGGAATACCGGTGAGCGCGGAGACCAGCGCTGTCGCCATCGCAACGCCCGCGGAGGGACCATCCTTCGGCACCGCACCTTCCGGCACATGGATGTGGACATCCAGCGTCTCAAGGAATGCGGGATCGATGCCAAAGCGCGCGGTGTTCGCGCGGACATAGGTCATCGCAGCCTTTGCCGACTCCTGCATCACGTCGCCCAATTGCCCCGTGAGTTGCAGAATGCCTTTGCCGGGCACCGCCGCACTCTCGACTTCCAGCGTTTCGCCGCCGACGCTCGTCCAGGCAAGGCCCGTGACAACGCCGACCGTATCGGGACGAAGGGGCTCGCTCTTCTTGAACTTCTGCGGCCCGAGCCATTCGGTGATACGGCTCTCCGTAAGGGTGATGCGCGTCTTGCCTTCCGCCAGATCGCAGGCGGCCTTGCGGCAGATGCTTGCAATCACGCGTTCGAGTTCGCGCACGCCCGCCTCGCGGGTGTAGCCGCCGATGAGGATACCGAGCGCTTCGTCAGAAATGCGCAAGTTCGTCTTTTTCAACCCGTGTTTTTCCATCTGTTTGGGCAGCAGGTGGCAACGGGCGATTTCAACCTTCTCGTCAAAGAGATAGCTCGGCACTTCGATGATCTCCATGCGATCCAGCAGCGGGCGCGGAATCGAGCTCGCGTCGTTCGCGGTTGTGATCATCATCGCACGGCTCAGGTCATACGGCAGTTCGAGGAAGTGATCCGTAAACGCAAAGTTTTGCGCGCTGTCAAGTACCTCCAGCATCGCGCTGGACGGGTCGCCTCTCATATCCTTGCCGAGTTTGTCGATTTCGTCAAACAGCAGCACGGGGTTGATCGAGCCGCTCTTGCGCATGGCCTCGATCACGCGGCCCGGCTGCGCGCCGATGTAGGTACGCCGGTGTCCGCGAATCTCCGCCTCGTCATGCACACCGCCGAGGCTCATGCGGACAAACTTGCGTCCCATCGCCTCCGCAATGCCACGCACGATGGACGTTTTGCCAACGCCCGGAGGGCCGACCAGGCAGAGAATCTGTCCTTGCGGGTTATTCGTCAACCGCTGCACGGCGAGGGTTTCGATGATGCGTGTCTTTACCTTCTCCATGCCGAAGTGGTCGCGGTCGAGCACGGCCTTTGCATGCGCAAGGTCGAGGTTATCCACCGTTTCCTCTGTCCAGGGCAGATCGAGAATCAGCTCGATATACGCCTGCGCCATCGGCGCTTCGTGCGAGCCGCCGGGCAATGTTGCAAAACGGTCAAGCTGTTTGTTGAGCGCCTTTCGCACCTCCGGCGGGAGATTCTTTTTCTCCGCGCGTTCGCGATAGGCGTCCAGAACGTCGTCCTCGCCTTCGCCAAGCTCTTCCTGAACGGCCTTGAGCTGCTCGCGAAGGACAAATTCCTTCTGGTTGCGCTCGACTGCGGCCTTGATCTTGCCTGCGATACGGCGGTCCACCTGCATCACGAGCAGTTCGTTTTCAATGATGCCGAGCAGGCTTGCCGCGCGGGAAACGAGATCCGTCTGCTCGATCAGTTTCTGCTTGTCCTCCAGCTTGCTGACCACATGCTGGGCGATCGCATCCGTGAGTTCAGAAAGCGTCGGTAGCGCGAGCACCGCGTCTTTTTGATCCTGCGTCAGCCGGTCGCGCTGACCCGCATGGTCGGTAAAGCCTTCGCTGAGCCTGCGGCGCAGGGCTTCCGCCGTGAATTCGTCCGGCTCGACATCCTCAATCACCTCAACCTGCGCGGTATAATGCGGGTTTTCGGAGATCACGTGTGCGATCTTCGCGCGCGCCACACCGGTGACCAGAAGATGTACCGTGTCGTTCTGGATACGGAACACCTGCCGAATGCGGCAGATGGTGCCGACGGAGTAGAGATCCTCCGGCGTGACATCGACTACTTTTGCGTTTTTTTGCGAAACAAAGAGGGCATATCCCTCATCAGAAAGCGCCTGCTCCATGGCGGATAAGGTCTTTTTCCGTCCGATATCGCAATGCATCACTTCGTTTGGCAACACCGCAATACCGCGAAGCGGGATCACGGGCAGCGTTACGATTCCATGCAATTCCATCCTGTTTTCACCTCCATCAGGGGGTTGGATTACAGTCCCCTTGACTTAACAATCTGTTCCTATCAGTTTATCTCCTGAACACGGGTTCCTTTCGACTCTGCCCGGTATCTCGTAAAGCCACGAGAAAACCGGATTGCGTTTATAAGAGTCCCATGTTCTTGGATCGTAGTTTCAGTATAGCGGCTCATATTATACAATGCAAACACTCAAACTTGCATATTGTAACGCCACAACTACAAGACTGTGAACTTTTAGCATCAAACGAGTGAGAGTGCTAACAGCGACTATTTTACCATAGTTTTTCTGTTTCGAAACCCCCGATTTCTCCGATTTTCACATTTTACCAAGAATGATTCCTGCCTATTTTCCAGCGTGCTTGGATAGCAGAGAGATCATCCCTTTGCTGCGCGGCGCGTGGTGTTTGCTCTTTTGCCGCGCTTGCGATAAAATAAGGAAGATCATCCCGATCAAAGCAAATCCATCAGGAGGTGAAGAGCAATGCCTGACCGAACTAGTCTGAACAGGTGCGGTATTCCTTGTTCCAAGGCAAGCGCAAACCATTCCCCGCAGTTGCGAAGCGTTGCTCTTTCCCCGGCAAGATAGCGCTCCGGTCTGCGTTTGCGTTGGAATCTGCGTTACCGTCCTGTTCATACAAATCCCACTGGGTTTACCGTCACGGTTGGTATGAAAGGATGTGAAGCAAATGCTATTTCGCAAAAAAACTCCAAACACCGTTAAAAAGCAGAATGAATGTGAGGCGGTTCTGCGCCGCTTTGCCGGCATGGATGAAACCGCCATGCTGACCCAGTTGGAAACTTCCGCGCTGGGTCTTTCCGCTGCAAAAGCGCAGGAGAAACTCGGAAAATTCGGCTACAACAAGATCGTCACCGCAAAGGACAACGGTATGATTGGCCGCATGCTCGAAGCGCTGATCAACCCCTTTAATCTTGTGTTGTTCCTTGTCGCAATCATCACGTTTATTACGGACGTCGTTCTTCCGATCAAGTCTGATTTCACGACGGTTTCGATTATTCTTGCACTGATCCTCATCTCCAGCGCGATTTCGTTCTTCCAGAGCGAAAGTTCCAGCAACGCGGCAGCAAAGCTCTCCAAGATGATTACCAACAAAGCAGATGCGCTCCGCGACGGAGCCTTTCTCGAAGTCAACATCGACGAAATCGTCCCCGGTGATGTCATTCGTCTGTCCGCCGGTGATATGCTTCCCGGTGATGTGCGATTCCTCACCACAAAAGACGCATTTTTATCGCAGTCCGCCCTCACGGGTGAATCCGCTCCAGTGGAGAAATTTGCCAGCGTTCCCAACGAAGGCGCACAGTCTCTGACCGATCTTGCCAATATCGGTTTCATGGGTACAAACCTTCTCAGCGGCAGCGCAACCGCGGTCGTTTTGACCACAGGAAACAACACTTACTTCGGCTCAATGGCGCAAAGCCTAACAGGCGATAAAGCAAAAAACAGCTTTGAGCGCGGCGTCGAGTCGATCTCCGGGCTACTCATGCGCATCATGTTTGTCATGGTGCCTGTAATCTTTGTTATTAACGGCATTACCAAGGGAAACTGGGGATCGGCTTTGCTGTTCGCGGTAACGGTCGCCGTTGGCCTCACGCCGGAGATGCTGCCGATGATCATGACTTCCACGCTGGCACGCGGTGCAATCTCGATGTCCAAGCACCAAACCATCGTCAAGACGCTTTCCGCCATTCAAACATTTGGCGAAATGGATATTCTCTGCACGGACAAAACAGGAACACTGACGGAAGATAAAATCATCCTCGAAAAATACATGGACGTTTTAGGACGCGATGATCCGCATGTTCTCCTGCAGGCATATCTCAACAGCCACTTTCAGACAGGACTAAAGAACCTGCTCGATCTTGCGATCATCAATCGTGCGCTGTCCAACGGGTTTGAGCCGCAACTGTCCGGCTATACCCGCGTGGACGAGATTCCTTTTGACTTCACGCGCAGACGCATGAGTGTCGTTCTTGCAAATGCTGACGGAAAGCGGCAGCTCATCACGAAAGGCGCGGTAGAGGAGATTATCTCCATCTGCAAGTTTATCGAACAGGAAGGCACCGTTCGCCCGCTTGACGAAGCCGCGCTAGGCGAGGCCATGCGCGTCTATCAGGAGCACAATCGCGATGGGCTTCGGGTCATCGCCGTGGCACAAAAGGAAGACGTCGCAGGCAGTGGCTGTTTTGACGTGAAAGATGAGAGCGACATGGTATTAATCGGCTTTGTAGGCTTTCTGGATCCACCAAAGGAGAGCGCAAAACAAGCGATTGACGCGCTGCGGGAACACGGAGTTCGCGTGGTCGTGTTGACAGGCGATAGCGAAGGCGTCGCCATCAAAGTTTGCTCCAAAGTGGGTATTCCCACCGATCAGTGTATTATGGGTAACGAAGTCGAGACAATGGACGACGAAACGCTCGGAACCGTGGTAAAAACTTGCGATCTGTTTAGCAAGCTCTCCCCTTCGCAAAAGCGGCGCGTGGTCGGCGCGCTTCAAAAAGGCGGGCACACGGTTGGATACATGGGAGACGGAATCAACGATGCACCCGCGCTGCGCGAGGCAGACGTCGGCATCTCCGTAGACAGCGGGGTTGACATTGCAAAAGAGACCGCCGATATCATTCTGCTCAAGAAGGATCTGATGGTGCTGGAGGAAGGTGTGCTGGAAGGCAGGCGTACCTTTGGCAACATTATGAAATATATCAAGATGACCGTTTCCGGCAATTTTGGAAATATGATTTCCATGATGGGCGCAAGTATCTTCCTGCCATTTTTGCCGATGCTTCCGGTGCATATTTTAACCCAGAACCTTTTGTGCGATTTTTCGCAGATTGGTATCCCTTTTGACAGCGTCGACAAGGATTATCTCCTCTCGCCTCGCCGCTGGGAACCCGTGGGCATCCGGCGGTTTATGATGCTGTTTGGGCCTGTAAGCTCGATTTTCGATTTGATCAGCTTTGCGGTTTTATGGTGGATTATCCGCGCGAACACACAATCCCTTGCTCCGCTGTTCCAGGCAGGCTGGTTTCTCTTTGGCACGCTCTCGCAGATTTTGGTCGTGCATATGATTCGAACCGGCAAGGTTCCGTTTTTTCAGAGTCGGGCCTCGCTGCCGCTGGTACTGTCCACACTGTCGGTTGGCATCGTTGCAATCATACTGGTCTTTACGCCATTTGCGAAGGGTATTGATCTTGCAACGCTACCTCTATCCTATATTCCCTGGCTCGTCCTTCTGCTCATCGGATATTGTCTGGTTACGCAGGTCGCAAAACGTTGGTACATCAAGCGTTATGGCGAGTGGTTATAAGTCGGCATTCAACACTAGCGTATGATAGTCCGTATCAATCACAATTCATCAGCTCTCCGTGCAGAAAACATGGAGAGCTGTTTTTGTTCTTTGCTCTTTACGCAAACAAAACGACGGCCCACATCATCTGTGAACCGCCGGTTTGTATCAATCAGCTCTTGAGCTTGCTTTCATTGGCCGCACGGAGAAAACCCGTTTTCGCTCCGTTTGCCAATTCTTATAAATAAAACTTAGTAATTGACCGAGCGCAGTTCGAAGAATGCCTTCGGGTGCGCGCAGACGGGGCAGACTTCCGGCGCTTTGGTGCCTTCGTAGAGATAACCGCAGTTGCGGCACTGCCAGACAACCTTGCCATCCTTCTCGTAAACTTTGCTGTCTTTGAGGTTTGCGGCAAGCTTGTTATAGCGCTCCTCGTGGCTCTTCTCAATCTCCGCAACCGCAGCAAACTGATACGCAAGCTTGTCAAAGCCTTCCGCCTTGGCGTCTTCCGCAAAGCCCTTGTACATCTCGGTCCACTCATAGTGCTCGCCTTCGGCAGCCATCTTCAGCGCTTCGTCGAGATTGGGCATTTCGCCGCCATGCAGCGCCTTAAACCACAATTTGGCATGCTCTTTTTCGTTGTCCGCGGTTTCGGCAAAGATTGCGGAAATCTGCTCGAAGCCCGCTTTCTTCGCGACCGATGCAAAGTAGGTATACTTGTTTCTGGCCTGCGATTCGCCTGAAAATGCCGTCTGAAGGTTCTGTTCCGTCTTGCTTCCTTTGAGTTCCATGCTTGTGATCCTCCTGTTTTTCAGTCATTCGTGCGTGTTTCGTTGGGCAGCGCCCTTTGGAAAACAATGTTATGTATCAATCCGCATGACAGCCTGTTTTTTCACAAGGCTGCCCGGCTCAGCCGGCTTGATTTTGCATGCGAGAGCGGCACGCTTCGCAAACGCCGCGCAGCACAACATCGTATGTGCGCAGCTCATAGCCGGTTTCACTCTCGATGGCATGTTCAAACGCTTCAAACGAAGGCAGATGGACGTCTGCCACCGCGCCGCATTCATCGCAAACGATGTGAGAATGTGATTCTTTTGTTTTGTCGAACCGGCAGCTTCCGTCGGCAAGGGGAATCTTTTTCAGCCGCCCCGCATCCGCAAGCTGGTTGAGATTGCGATAGACGGTGCCGAGGCTCAGGCGGGGCATTTCCAGCTTGAGCTGTTCATAGACCATGTTCGCGGTCGGGTGGTCGCATCGTTCTGACACGGCCCGAAAAATGCGTTCCCGTTGGTGTGAATACCGCATGGGTTATGATTCCTCTCGTTTTAATGAACCAGCGTTTCGCTGACGTTCCAACCTTCATACAAAGCAGGTTCCTACATAGTAACAATTACTGTTATTTATACTATCGCAACTCAACAACTGCGTCAAGAGATTTCAGTTAAATTGATACAATCTTTTTTTCGCATGGATCGCGTGGGTGGTTTCTCTTGAAAAAAACTATTCGTTTGGCAGTGTTCTCGTCTTGACGAGATCTTTTTCAAGCAGTTTTGCCACACGCTTGTAGAGCAAAAATGTAATGATCGAGTTCGCGACCGTCTTGATGGCGTTAAACGGGATGATCGCGGTTGGCAGCAGCGCGATCACCGCCTCCCGCGGAACGCCGAAGAAGTGCACCGTGAAGATCAGATTCATCGGAATCATCATCAATGTCTGCAAGACCGAGCCGACACCCATACCGATGATGGCGGTGGTTCGCGTTTTATTGCGTGCATAGAGTAACCCTGCCGCAACAACATAAGACCCCGTTGCGAAGAAGTGCATCGCTGCGCCAACCCATTGGCTCTGCGGAGAAACGAGAAGCCATTGCAAAAGGCTGACCACCGCCGTAAGGGCAAGCCCCCACCAGGGTCCATAGAGAAAGGTTCCGATCAAAATCGGCACATCCGCCATGTCATATTCCAGATAGGCAGCCGCCGGAAAAATTGGAAAATGAATGGCGTAGACGAGGATGATGGAAAGCGCGGTGAGCATACCGAGCTTGACCATACGGTCGATGTAGGTGCGTTGTTTCATCTGTTGTTTCCTCCCGAATCTGTGCGATGCAAGTTGATTCTCGGTGTTTTCGCAAAAGAAAAAACCCCGTGAATCAACGCACGGGGTTTAACAAAGCCAAAGCTGGCGTTTGCTTCTTTCATCCGGACTTGTGGCGAGAAACTCTCGCCTACTTACCGTCGGCAACGGATTAGTACCGTTTCGGCCGCAAACGCGGCTCGCGGGCTTGTCGGCACTATGGCCGCTTCACCGCCGGTGGGGAATATGCACCCCGCCCCGAAGCTGAATTCTATTCAATTGTCATCGTTCGGTATCTCTACCGATTTGCGCCTATCGTACCACGGGTTTTTTCGTTTTGCAAGTATGTTTACACGAAATCCTTGCGGCCTATCCAACCTTTACCGCCGCGCGGTGGGTCAGCAGCACGACATAGAGTTCCTTCACACGCCGACCCGTAAGGGTTTCGAGCGCGAGGGCATAGAGCCGGAGTTGTTCCGTGTGCCGCTCGGCCGCCTGCTCGGCGGACTCATTCGGACGGATGCGATCGGTCTTGTAGTCCACGATGACCCATTCGTCGTCCTCGAGAAAGCACGCATCCAGCACGCCTTGCAGGAGCACCGTCTCTTCCGCGGCGATTCCATAGAGCTGCATGGCATCCATCGGATACGAAAACGGCAGCTCCCGCTCCACCCGTTCTGCGCGTTGCATCCGCGAAAACAGCGCATCGTGGCTAAACCACGCAATTGCGCTTGCGTCGGCAACCTCGGCTTGCTCCGGCGTGATCTTTCCTTGCCCGGTAAGCTGGGCAAGAAACGCCCTTGCTTCCGCGTCGTCCATGCTCTGCTCCAGCGGCAAAAACTGCATTGCCGCGTGCGTCGCGGTTCCCGCAAAGACCGCGCTGGTCTCTTTGCCGAGGAACGCCGGACTCGCGAACATCGGCAGAGCGTCCTCGCCCTTGACCACGCGGCTGACGGCGGCCTTTGCGCGGATCTGCGCCGCCTCCGCGTGCGCATAGGTCCAGTTGAGCTTTGCCTCGATCGCCTCCAGTACAACGGGGTCAAACGGCGGAATCTCCCGTACGGCATCCGGCATGGTGCCGCCGAGCAGCCCTTCCCGTTCCTGAATCGTAATCGAAAGATGCCGGTGCGCACCCATCATCAGCCACTTGACCGGGCTGGAGCAGCGAATCGCCTGCCAGGCGGTCGGCAACCGCGGGGAAGAGGCAAGTTTTTCCTCCGGCTTGTTGACACAGGCGGTGAGGATCAGTTTTCTTCTCGCGCGCGTCATGGCGACATACAGCACGCGCATCTCCTCGGCCAGCTGCTCCCGCTTGACCCGCTGGGAGAGAATCACCCGCGCGATGGTGTCCCGCTTGACGCGCTGCGCCCCTTCGCGGTCGATGAAGCGCAGCGCCATGCCGAATGATCCATGCAATTGCAGGCTGTTGTTGACATCCATGCGATTAAACGGCTTGCCCATCCCCGCGACGAACACCACGGGAAACTCCAAGCCTTTGGATTTGTGGATCGTGAGAATGCGCACCACGTCGGCGGTGACGGTCTGCGCCGCGCCGACGCTCGCGTTGTCCTGCGCCAGCGCGAGGTGTCGAAGAAAGTTCCAAACCCCGCGCGAACCCGCGCTTTCAAACGCATGCGCTTTATCGAGCAGGGCGTTCAGGTTCGCCTGCCGCTGCGCGCCGCTGACGCCCGCGCCCATCTCCTCATAAAAACCCGTCTCGTCAAGCAGCTTTCCGATGAGTTCTTCCACCGAAATCAGCCTGCTCTCCGCACGGTATTGCGAGAGTCTTTCGAGAAATGTGTTTGCGCGTTGTCCAAGAACCGAATCTTCCGCCGCGCAGGCAAAAAACGCCTCGCAAAACGCGCCGTCTGAATACGCCGCCCGCATCTTCGCCAGTTCTTCATGCGTAAACCCGCCGATGCTGGAGAGCAACACGGAGAGCAGCGGCACATCCTGCCTGCGGTTGTCGATTACAGAAAGCAGGTTGCGGAAAATCTGTACCTCTACTGCGTCAAAATATCCGCCGCTGGATTGCGCATAGGCGGGCACTCCGCCAGCCGCCAGCGTTTGGGAAACCGTCTGTGCCTCCGTTCCCGCGCGGAGCAGAACGGCAAAGTCGCCATAGCGATAATTTCGCGTTTCACCCGTCTTCGCGTCGGTATAGGGTTCGTTTTGCATGATCTCGTGGATGCGTTTCGCGATCAGCCGCGCCTCGACCTCCAGATCCGCCGCATCCTCCAGCGCATCCTCCTCGTCCTCACCCTCGGCGCGTTCTTTGCGGATTAAGTGCAGTTCCGCGCTGCCTTCCGGCTGCGCTGTTCCGCAGACCAGCCTCGCGCGCGCGTCATAATCGATATCTCCTGCGCGCTCGCTCATCACCGATTCGAACACTTCATTAACGGCAGAAAGAACCTCGCCAGAGGAACGGAAGTTCTCGGCAAGATCGATTCTCGTTCCGTCCTTGCCGGAGAATCGCGCAAGTTTCTCGAGGAACAACCCCGGCTCCGCCTGCCGAAAGCGATAGATCGACTGCTTGACATCACCCACGAAAAAGAGGTTGTCTCCGCGCGTGATGCAGGCGAGAATCGCCTCCTGCACGCGGTTGCTATCCTGATATTCGTCTACGGCGATCCAGCTAAACTTCTCGCGATATTCCTGCGCGATTTCGCCTTTGCTCAGCGCGAGCAGGGCAAAATGCTCCAGATCGTCATAGTCGACCAGGTTCTTTTCCCGCTTTGCTTCGGCATACGCTTCTTCAAATCGGGCAGTGAGGGAGCAGAGCGCCGCAACCACCGCACCGGAGCGGCGTAGGATCGATCGTTCCTCCGCTTCCGCGCGCAGAAACCGTTTTTTCTGCTCTTTGATGAGGTCTTTACCCATGTCCCGCGCGGCCTTCGCGCCCGCCTTGTCCTCTTCCGCAACCGCGCGCGGAAAGACGAGCCTTCCGTATTCCATTGCGGACAGCGCGTCACGATGTTGGGCGTAGGTTTTGCACAATAGCATTGCGCGATAACGCGAAAGCTCGTCGTCGATGGTCGAAATCGCGTTTGCGCAGTCGGGAGAGAGCAAATCCCGCTCGCGCGCGATGGTCTCCAGCACCATCGACAGCTCATCCTTGCAGAATACAACCGCGTCGCTGAGGATGCGGGATAGTGCCGCTTCGTCCCCGTAGCGCTCAGCGGCGTGGCTGAGCCACGACTCCGGCTCCGGCTGGGCGCGGGTGAAGCGATAGGTGGCTAAAATCGCGTCCCACGCCGCCTGTTCGCTGCCAAACGCGGCAAGCAGCGTCGTATAGCCCGCATCGTTCTCGGAAGAAAGCCGAGTCAGCAGTTCGTCCCGCACGGTCTCAATCAACGCCGCGCTCTCCATCTCGTCCGCGGTTTTCGCGCGAGCAGGTAACCCCACCGCGTGATAATGCCGCCGCAGTACACGAGAACAAAACGCATGGATGGTGGAGATAAACGCACCATCCACATTCCGCGCCTGGCGGCGCAGATAGCGCATCTCCTCGGTGGTTTCCGCCATATCCGCAAGTTGGTTGAGGCGCTCCGCAATTCTGCCCTTCATCTCGGCGGCGGCCGCCCGCGTAAACGTCAGCACCAGCAAGTTCTCCACGGGAGCCCCCGCACGCACGCGGGAAACGATCCGCTCGGTGAGCACCGCGGTTTTGCCCGCGCCCGCCGCCGCGGAAACGATCAGGTTTCCCTCGCTCTCAATCGCGCGTAACTGATCCTTTGTCCATCGATTCATCGGCAGTCCCTCCGGGCAGTTGCACGGCTATTCATCGTCCGGCACATCGGCTTGCCCTCCTATCAACTCAAAAAACGCGTCCTGCTTGATTGTTTTGAGCAGGCGCACGCGGCAGCCCGGCTTCTTCGGGTCGAATCGGCAAACGCTCTTATAGTCGCAATAGATGCATGCTTCCTGCCGTTTTTTCCGCGCGGCGGGAGAGGCGGCGAGTTCGCCGCTGAGCATCCGAGAGAGCGTTTGTTTCGATTTTTTGCGTGCGAGCGTGAGCAGGGATTCCATCTGGGAGGACGTGCAGACGCTGCCGGAATAGTCCGTTTCTCCCGTCTGCTCCACCTTGTACAGCACGGCGGATGCGCCGCCACTCAGCGCGTTGTCACTCGCGCGGATGACGGCGGCGTCGGACAACGTCAAGCCCCTGAGCCGGAAACTCTCGATTGCCGCGCCTTCGATATCCTCCTCCGCGTCGGACACGACGGGTTGCGAAATCGGCATATAATACAGCCCCGCGCGGGTCTCCGCGCGCTGGGCCGCCGCGAGCAGATACAGTGGAAGTTGCAGTGTTAACCCCTGCAGCACGCCCGCAAAATCAAAATCCCGCCCGCCTGTTTTGTAGTCGACGATGCGTAAGAGTTCCCGACCGCCAACGTTTGCCTGATCCACGCGGTCGATCACGCCGCCAACGAGCGCCTCGCTGCCATCCGGCAGTGTAAGGCGAATTGGCGGAAACGGCGCGCCGTGACCAAAGCGAACCTCCATCAGCACAGGTGAAAAACTGCCCGCGCGAATTTGGTTCACGATCGCAAGTACGCTTTGTCGCAGGGTTTCGACGAGCAGGAACAGCGTAGCGCGCATGCGCTCGTTTTCCAGAAAGATACCGTCGTGATGGTCTGCAATCACCTGAGGCAGCACTTCATCTAAAATCGCGAGCGCTTCCGCATCATCCAGCCGCTTCCAAACGATCTTCTTCTCGTTGACCGCGCGAACAAACGCCTCCAGCGCGGCGTGGTAAAACTCGCCAAGATCCGCCGCGCGCTCGGTGAACTCCCGCGTTTCAGCGGCGCGGAGTCCATAGCGCACGAAATGCTGAAACGGACAATTGTTAAAGCTTTCCAAGCGGCTTGCGCTCATGGGCACGCTCTTTCCATAGAGCGCGGTTGCCGTTTCACGCGGGATCGCCAGCGGCAGGAAATTCGCCGCGCTTTCTTCGATCATCCGCTGCGTCAGCGCGCGGGTGCTGTCCCGCTGCGTCAGCCATTCGATCAAGGCGGGCAGACGTTCTGTCGATTTTCCCTCGTCGCGAAAGCGCCTGAGATCCGCCGCTGTCATGGTCAACGCTTCCGCCGCGCAATCCGGCAGGGCATCATTCGTTTCGATGTCGCTCTTTTGTGTGCAGTTCGGGCAGAGCTTTTGCAGCCGCTCAACCAGCGGGCTCGGCGCAAGTTCACCGCCGCCGTCGCCATAGGCATAGCTCACATAAAGATATTCATCGGTCTTGCTCAGCGCGGTGTAGAGATCGAGCCTGTCGCTTGCTGTGAGTTCGGCGGAGGTTTTTCGCATATTTGCGCCCTGATTTTGCAGCTCCCTGATCTCCAGATCGTCCAGCAAGCCGTCGTTTTGCTGCGGACGGGGCAGAAGCCCGTCGTTTGCGCCAACGACGAAAAGCGCGCGCACTCTCCTGCTTCTGGTGCGCACCACGTCGCCGACTACGCCTTGATCCGCCGTGCCGGGCACAACACCGATGGAGGCGCCGCGCATGCCTTCTTCCAAGAGACGTAAGAAACCCGCGCGGCCGATTTTGAGATCGCCCAGGATTTCGCTGAGCTGATCCAGGAGTGCCACGAGCAGATTCCAAACCTGCGCATGCTCCTGCATCTCGGCCAGGCGCTCCTCTTTTTGGAGCGCTTCCGCTCGGGTTTCGAGCTGATGTTGCAGATCGATTTGGAGTAGAAACGCATAAAGAGCGCGCACCTGATCCCCGACGCTTGCGCGAGCCAGTCCCTTTTGAAGCGGTTCCAGCACAACAGCTGCGCAGGCACGCGCACGCTCGGCGCCCTCACTCGGGTTCGCGCGGGAGAGCGGCTTGGTAAGCAGGCTGCCGCGGATACCGGTGCGGCGAATATAGAGATCCAGCTCTTCCGCGTCTGCCTCAAGGCAGTTTGCATAACCGCTCTTGAGATAACGCAAAAGATCGTCCGTATGAAAGTTGTTGGAGACATAGCCCACCGCACAAAGCACTGCATCCGCAGCCGCGTGCCCGGAGAGCGGTCGCTTGCGATCGAGAAAGATCGGGATTCCCCGGCGCGCGCAGGAGCGGCGGATGAGACCCGCGTATGCGTCAAGGTCGGACACCACCACCGCCATGTCACGATAGCGAATGCCCTTTTCCCGCGCGAAGAACAGGATCGATTCCGCGAGGGCTTCCGTTTCGGCCCTTCGGTCGCTTGCGCCAAAGAGAGTGAGCTTCTCCGCGTTGCCATGATACACTTCGGCAGGATAGGCGAAGATGTTGCGTTCGATATGCCGCATCAGCGGGTCGGCACGATTCATCTGCTCGCAGAGACGTTCTTCGGTTACAACGGCGTTTGCGCACTCCGCCACCTCGTGCAGTTGCAACAGCACCTCGCGCTCCGGCTCAAACACCTCTTCGTCCGCGCGCTGTACACAGTCGATGCGCAGCGTGATGGTCACACTTGGACAGAGCTTGAGTAGTTCGCCGATGAGGGAGAGCACCTGCCGGTTCGGTCGGTCGAGTCCGTCAATATAGACCGGCTGCCCCGCAACAAACGACCCCGGCAAAATATTCAGCGCTTCGTTTGCCGCGTCATCCGGGCTCAGATACCGCGTGGCAAGATAGTCCTCCGTCTCGCGATAGAGGATCGAGAGGTCTGAAAGCTTCTCCGTCAAAGGCAGCTCCTCCGGCAGGCGGACAATCAGCGCATCCAGCGCGTCTGGCGTCAGCCCCGCGCGCTTGATGTCCTGAAAGATGGTCTGCAGTTCCTCCGCAAAGCCTGCGCTTTCAGCCGTATGGGAAAAGAGCTTGAGCTCGTTTTTGCGCCGATCGATTGCGCGGCGGATCACCATGCGGTGCCCTTCCGCGGATAAAAAAGGGCGCGTCTTTCCCGAAAGGGAGAGCACGCGCTCGGTCAAGCGGCTGAAGCTGAACACCTGCACGCCGATTAAGCCGCCAAGTGCTTCAGCCAGCAGCCGCTCCGCCTCATAGGTGTATTGCTCCGGTACGAGCAGGAGGGCGCGCGCGCCCTCTTTTTGGTGCGTGCGCAAAGACTCGACCACGCGGGCGGTCTTGCCCGTGTCCGCGCGACCCAATATCAAATGGAGCTTCCCGCTCATTTGAGCATCTCCCGATGCAGCACGGCATATTGCATCTGTCCACGCACACTGGTGCTTTCATAGAGCACAACGGCGTTTGCGGTGAAAGCCGCCTTTTGCGGCGGAAGCGCGAAGCCTTCGTCGCCCTCGATCTTTCGCCCAAGCGTGACGTGCGGCGTGAGTCGGCCGCGATTTTTGGAAAAGCCCCGCTCCCAGAGCGCGGACTCCAGCGATTCATAGAGCCGGTTGAGCTCTTCGTTGTCGCAGGTGACGCTGACAAAGCTCGTGTGCGAGCCGTCTGTTTTGAACGAACCATACTCTTTCAGACGCAAAACGAACGGGCGAATATCCCGCACCGCCTGCTTGATCGCATCCGTGATATCCATCAGCGCGTCTGTTTCGCCTAAAAAATGCAGCGTGATGTGATAGTTTTCGCGCGGGACAAAGCGCCCGGTGGCTCCGTGCGCTTCCAGCGCGACGCGGGCAGCCGAGAGAGCGCGCATGATGTCCGGCGGGAGGGGGATTGCGATAAACAGGCGCATGAAATTCGTTCCTTTCTGTGTGGAGGCGGCTGGCGCACCTCGAACAGCACGCTAGTTGTAGTATAGCCAATTTTAGCAGTTTTTGCCAGTATAGGCGCGGGAAAGGCAAGGATGAATGAAGTCCGGAGCACTCTTGTGTAGTGAAGTTTGTGATTTGCCGACTTACCACTCAAAAAAATCTCCGGTATGTATATTCTAACAATTCCGCCACCGTTTTTCCGGTAACTGAAGTCATTCCTGCAAAAAAACGATCAAAAAAACGGGTTTACCATGTGTGAAAGGCATTCATGCATGCCCGCTATTCACAAAAACTGTATGACTTATCCACAGAGGGTTATCCACATTGTCCACCGTGTTATCCACAGAATGCGGTTTTTTCGTGTTTTGGGGTGTGTATAAGTCAAAAAATCATGTGGAATTCGATGAATATCTACGGTTATCATGCGTTTTGTAAAAAATAGTATACAATTATAGATACCACGTAAGGTGATTGCCTTCAACTAAAATCCTGCAACCAACCTATTCATTTTACAACAAAAAAAGCTCCCGCCGGAAGCTTTGGTTCTCTTGATTTCTGAATTCTCTTTTACGTACTCAAAATTCTGATTCAGCACAATCTGTAAGTTCTTTTGCTTATTTTTTAAGTAACACCCTGTTCATACGTGAAAGTTGTTTTGCTTACTTTTCTCTTAAGAAAAAAGGCTATTTTTCTTTTCTCACGATCTGTGCGCCGAGGCCTGTGAGTTTCTTATCGAGGTATTCATAGCCGCGGTCGATAAAATGAATGTTGTGTACGTTGGTGGTGCCGCTGGCGGCAAGGCCGGCGACGATCAGCGAGGCACCCGCGCGCAGGTCGGACGCGTAGATATCCGCGCCATGCAGCGAGGCAATCCCTTTAACCTTTGCGGTATTGTTGTCCTTAAGGCTGATGGAAGCGCCCATGCGCCTCAGTTCCTTGACATGGTTAAATCGGTTTTCAAATATCGTCTCATTGATGGTAGATATACCGGCGGAAGAGCACAGATACGCCATCATCGGCTGCTGCAAATCGGTCGGAAAGCCCGGATACGGCAGTGTCTTCACATTGATCGGGCGCGGGCGGTCGTTCATGATCACGCGAAGATAAAAATCCCGTCCGTCGTCGCCTTCAATCACACGCGCGCCACTCTCCATCAGTTTTGCGGAGATGGCTTCCATATGCGTCGGGATCACGTTTTTAATGATCACGTCGCCCATCGTTGCGGCGGCGGCAATCATAAACGTGCCGGTTTCAATTTGATCGGGAATGATGGCATAGCCGCAACCGTGCAGGCGGGGCCTGCCGCTGATGCGAATTACATCCGTGCCTGCGCCTTTGACGGAGGCACCCATCATGTTGAGGAAGTTGGCGACGTCGACCACATGCGGCTCTTTTGCGACATTGCTCAGCACCGTGGTTCCTTCCGCCATGCAGGCGGCGAGCATCACGTTGATGGTCGCGCCAACACTTACTACGTCGAAGAAAATCTCCGCGCCGATGAGCCGGTCTGCCTTCGCGCGAACGATATTGTGTTCGCAATCCAGCTCAACCTCTGCGCCGAGCGCGCGCATGCCCTTGATATGCTGATCGATTGGGCGCGCGCCGATGACGCAGCCGCCGGGAAGCGCAAGCTGAACCTCATGAAAGCGTCCGAGCAGGGCGCCGAGCAGATAGTAGGAAGCGCGCATGCTGCTGACCGCCTCGCTGAGCGCCTTGGTGTTGGTCAACGTGCGAGAGTCAATGCGCATGCAGTCCCCGTCGGTATAATCGACGGTAACGCCCAGCTCCTCCAAGATTTCCTTGAGGCTCTGGACGTCCTGAATGTGCGGCAGGTTCTCGAGTACGCAGGTTTCACCCGCGAGAACTGCGGCAGGTATGATGGCGACCGCGGCGTTTTTCGCGCCGCTGATGGTCACGGTTCCTTCGAGCCGTTGACCGCCTTTGATCTCGTACCATTCCTTTAGCATACGATAGTAAGTCTATCGGAATCGGAAATAGAAGTCAAGCGGCACGCCCGACTTGTGCCTTCGGAATACGAACCACGCTTTTTGAGCAAATATACGACTGCTCCAAATTTATTCATGCGCCTTTTAAAATTTTCCCGAGAGGATGCGCTTTTTCCGTAGTGTTTTTATGCAGCTTGTATTCCAGTAAACTGCAAAAATCAACCGATTATTCTTGCAAAATTCCTTGTGTCATTGTTGTTTATTCTCTCGATTATGCCAATCTCTTTTGTTTTTTCGAAGTATTGCTTTTGCTTAGCTGCATTTCCTGTTCTGCATCCAGAAGTCATGCAACTTTCATTTCAAATATATTTTTCAGAATCCCGTTAGAATTATAAGGAATGAATTGACAAGCGCATAAGCGCATGCTAAAGTAATTTTAGCATTTCTCTATTTTTTTGAGACTTCGGAGGAATTCCATGGAAAAGTTAGTCATCGCCCTGGGCGGCAATGCGCTACAGGAGGGTAACGGCCCGGCAACAGCGGAAGCACAGCTGGAGGTCGTCGAAAAAACGTCTGCTTACATCGCGGACATCATCGAAAAAGGGTATCAGGTCATTCTTGCGCACGGCAACGGCCCGCAGGTCGGCCGCATTGTGCTGCAAAACGAGAACTCCGTGAACGTCACCCCCGCGATGCCGTTTGACGTATGCGGCGCAATGAGCCAGGGCATGATCGGCTATCATATGCAGCAAGGTTTGACCAAGGCGCTGCGCGCCCGCGGCAACCACACCGGCGCCGCAACCGTCGTGACCCAGGTTGTGGTCGACAAAAACGACAAAGCATTCCTTGCGCCGTCGAAACCCATTGGTCCTTTCTACAGCGAAGAGGAAGCCAAGAAGCTTCAGGCGGAGAAGGGCTATTCCGTGAAGGAAGACGCAGGGCGCGGCTGGCGCCGCGTCGTCGCCTCGCCGAATCCGGTCGAGATCGTCGAACTGCCGGAGGTCAAGTGCCTCATCGACGGCGGGTTCGTGGTCATCACCGTTGGCGGCGGCGGCATCCCCGTCATTCGTGAAGAGAACGGAGATCTCGTCGGAACCGCAGCGGTCATCGACAAAGACCTTGCCTCCGAGCGGCTGGCCGAAGACCTCAACGCGGATGCGCTCCTCGTGCTCACCGCTGTTGAGCAGGTTTGCCTGAACTATGGCAAGCCGAATGAGAAGCGGCTTTCGACCATCACCGTTGCCGAAGCGGAGCAGTATATCAGCGAAGGCCACTTTGCGCCTGGCTCCATGCTGCCGAAGATTCAGGCGGCGGTCAAGTTCGCAAACAGCAAAGCAGGACGCAGAGCCATCATCACATCGCTGGATAAAGCGGTCGATGCGCTCACCGGCGCTGCCGGCACCGTGATCGTAAAATAACCATCATCCTTCTTTTTCTTTCCAGAGAGAGAAGCAAAAAGAACCTGCAAGTGCGCGCAGGTTCTTTTTTTGAGTCCGGAAGTCCGTTTTCTCTCGTATTTGATTAGAAGCAGCAAATGATATACGTGACAGTTCTTTTACTTCTTTTTCTTTCAAAAAAAGAAGTCACGGGGTTAGCCGATTCGGACTGCGAAAGAGGAACATCGCCTCCTTGATGCCTATGCCCAGTAACAGCATCGTCAACCGATCGACCCCCAGCCCAAAGCCGCCATGCGGCGGGCAACCATAGCGGAAGAACTCGGTATAGAAGCGCACGTCCTCGCCAAGCCCGCGCTCGTTGGCCTGCTGACAAAGCACGTCATATCGGTGCTCTCGCTGCGCGCCGGTGGTGATCTCCACTCCGCGCCAAACAAGATCGTACCCCTGTGGCACCCCTTCTTTGCGCATGTGGTAAAATGCACGCTTCTGAGCCGCAAAGTCGGTAATCAACAGAAACTCGTGCCCGAATTCCTCCATCGAGAAACGGTAGCTGAGCTGTTCCGCTTCGGTGGTCGTGTCCCCGCGCTCACTCTCCGGCAAATAATAGCCATAGCGTTGTTCCAGCTCGCGATACAGCTCCGGCAACGCGATAACAGGGAAGGGGAGCTTCGGCACGACGACCTCTTTTCCATAGAGCCGCGTAATCGCCTCTCCATATCGTGTTTGCACCTGGGAGAGTGCATAGGTAAGCAATTCCGCCTCTAGCTGCATCACATCGTGAAACGACTCAATATAGGAAAACTCCAGATCAAATCCCGTGAACTCCGTCGTGTGTCGATTGGTATAGGACTTTTCTGCGCGAAAGACGGGCCCTGTTTCAAAGATTCGTTCAAAGCCAGATGCCATCGCCATCTGTTTGTAGAACTGCGGACTCTGCGCGAGATATGCTTTTTGATCGAAATAGTCAACCTCAAACACATCCGCGCCGCTCTCGCTCGCCGCCGCGATCAGCTTCGGCGTGTGAATCTCCAGAAAATCGCGCTCCACGAGGAAGGTACGCATCGCGGAAACGAGGCAGGTTTGCACCTCGAAGATCAGTCGCTCCTTCTCGGCGCGTAGATCGATCCAGCGATAATCCAGCCGTGTGTCGATGTTTGCATCCTTGCTCAGCGGCAGGGCGGCGGCGAGGGAGAGCGGTTCCAGCCGGGTGGGGATCAGTTCCCGCCCGCCAAGCTTGACCTGCGGGTTTTCCTGAATTGTTCCTTCGAGCGAAACGACTGATTCCAGCGTGAGATGGTCGAGCACTTCTGTCCAGTCCGGGTGCTGCTCTTTTTTGATGGTCGCTTGCAGAGCGCCGCTTCGATCCCGCACGACGAGAAACGCCATGTTGCGCGTGTTGCGGATTCGTTCCAGAAAGCCTTCTATCTTGACGGGCACATTCGTCTGTGCCACTTTAATGAATGTTCGATTCATCTTTTCCTCCTATTCTATTGTGTGTGCAGCAACTCCTCTTTTGTTTGCCTCATCCAGACCGGCATCATCAAAATACCGCATCGGATCACCTCCTTTTAAATCATAAAAAACCGCCGGACAACGCCGACGGCAGAAAAATTATAATCTTCTCTTTATAAATGATGAGAAAGCAGAAGAATCCTTTTCTATCCGGCAGCGCTACAATTAGCACGCAAGCCGGAAGAGAGTTCTTCAGCAGCTTGCGTGCAGGCGATCACAATCAATGGTTGCGAATGCCAGACGCACAGCGAATTCTCCTTGTTTCAAATTTTCATCAGTATATGCCTGTTTGACGCTTTCGTCAATCCTATCAAAAGTGTTCTTACTATAATATATTACATATTTCATGCATGTGTTTTCATCAAAAAAGAGCTGCTCCCGCAACTCTTTCTGTATTTCGTGTTCCTTCAACAAACTTACTCTTTTCCCGAAATCTTCTCAAACACCCGCTCCAAGTCTTCGCGCGAAAAATACTCAATCGTAATTTTTCCGCGCGTATTGGTTCCGGCGAGGGACACTTTCGTGCCCAGCGATTCGCGGAAGGATTCCTCCAGGTTGGCAAGCTCGGCGGGCAGACGCGGCTTTTCTTTCTTTGCGGCGGGCACAGTCTTTTTCTTTTCGGACAGCGCTTTGATCTTCTCTTCCAGTGTGCGGACGGAATATTCCCGTTCAACGCATTCTTTTGCAAGTTGTTCGGCAAGCACGCTATCGTTCAATCCCGCGAGGGTTCTGCCGTGTCCGGCGGAGAGCGCGCCGCTCTTGAGCAGCTCAATCACGCTTTCCGGCAATTGCAGCAGACGAAGCGCGTTTGCAATTGCGGGTCTGCTCTTTCCGAGTCTGCCGGAGACTTCCTCTTGCGTCATGTCGTGCTGCTTCATCAAAAAACGAATGGCAGCTGCTTCTTCAATTGGGTTCAAGTTTTCGCGCTGAATATTTTCGATGAGGGAGACTTCATGAATCTGCGCTTCATCATAATCCGTCACGAGCACGGGCACTTCGGACAATCCGGCAAGACGCGCGGCACGGAACCGGCGCTCTCCCGCGATGATCATATATCGGTTTCCCTTTTTCTTGACGATCAGCGGCTGAACGATGCCATGCACGCGGATCGACTCCGCGAGCTCATTGAGTGAAGTTTCTTCAAACTGTTTGCGCGGCTGGAGCGCATTGGTGTCGATCTCCCGCACGTTGACGGTCAGTACACCAAGACCAGATTTCTCCGGCTCGTCTATTGCGGCGGAATACGGGTCCAGCAGAGCATCGAGTCCGCGCCCGAGCCCTGTTTTTTGCGCGGCCATTATTTGCCCTCCTTGGAGATCATCTCCGTGGCGAGTGAACTATATGCGGTAGAACCTGCGCTGTTGGGTGCATAGCGCGAAATTGGCAGACCGAAGGATGGCGCTTCGCCCAGGCGGACGCTGCGGGGAATGATGGTATCGTAGACCTTGTTTTTAAAGAACTTTTTGACTTCCTCAACCACCTGCATAGAAAGATTGGTGCGCGAATCAAACATCGTCAGCACGACGCCTTCCACATCCAGATCGGGATTCAAGCTCTTACGTACGAGTTTTACCGTATTCATGAGAAGGCTCAGCCCTTCCAGAGCATAAAATTCGCACTGAATCGGAACCAGCAGCGTGTTCGCCGCTGTGAGGGCATTGAGTGTCAAAAGCCCAAGTGATGGGGGACAATCGATGAAAATATAGTCATAGTTGCCTTTTGTCGCGTTCAGCGCGCGCTTGAGCACCTGCTCACGCGCCATCATATTGACCAATTCAACCTCTGCGCCGGCCAGCGCAATGTGCGCGGGCAGCAGCTTAAGATTATCGATCATCGTATCTTTTGTCGCTTCATCGACGGAAACATCATTGATGAGTACATCATAGATGGATTTCCCGTCTCCTTCTTTTTTTACGCCGAGTCCGCTTGTGCTGTTTCCCTGCGGGTCTGCGTCCACAAGCAGAACACGCTTGCCCTGCTCGGCCAAGCATGCACTCAGGTTTACGGATGTGGTCGTCTTGCCGACGCCACCTTTTTGATTGGCTACCGCAACGATTTTCATGACAGAGAATTTCCTCCGATATTCATTTTCTCGACGATTCTGTTTTTTTAAACGCGTTTTTTGAAAATTTCTCTCAAAAACGTATTTTACGAGAAGTTTTTTATTGATTTAGGTAAATAAAACCGCTATCGCCATTCTAGCAGAATCGGAACGGGGATTCAATGTTTCACGTGAAACAATTCAACCAAAACCTCTTTTTACCAGATTCTTATATGTTACTTTTTGTTTTGGTCACTTTTATCACTTCTTATTGAGATATAAATGTTTCACGTGAAACAATTTCAGAGGCTCTTTCTCACTTTGCGGATTTTTGACCAATAAACTATGTTTCGCGTGAAACTTTCTTAATGTCTCTTTTATTACTATTCGTATTCTGGAATAGTGAAAAAGAGACGCCGAAACGTCTCTTCCAATGAATGATAAAAATATTCGATTAGAAATTGGAGTAAATCCGTACCGGAACAATCAAATAATAATATCCTTCCGTCTTTGCCGGGCGAATGACACAAGGGCTGATGCTGGTTGTAAAATCCATATAGATTTTATCATCCGGCACATTTTTCAGTACATTCATGCAAAAACGCGGATTAAAGGCGATGTCAATATCTTCTCCGTTGATCTGAACGTCAATCTCTTCGTTGATCTTCCCGGCAAAGCTGTTTGCGGAGATCGTGAGTTTGTTGTTATGAAATTTCATAACGATATTGTTGTTGCCTTCCCGCGCCATGAGTTGCGCGCGGTCAATACTCTCCATGAGTTCCGCTTTGTCGATCATCACCCGTGTGGTGTGGTCCTTCGGTAAAATATTCTTGTACTTGATATAGTCGCCATCCAGCAAGCGGGCAACCAGCCGCGAATGCTTGATGTTCACGCAGACGTGCGTCTTGGTAAATGTAAGCTCGACGTCAGCTTCTGTTTCGTCCATCATACGCGAAATTTCCATCATGGATTTTCCGGGGATGACGACGTTGCGCTCCGGCACGGGATTTTTAAGCGGCATGGAACGCTTTGCAAACTGGAACGCATCGGTTGCGACAATCGTAATCTCTTCTCCGAGTTCCATGAGAACTCCGGTGAGAATGGGCTTGCTGTCGTCCTGCGCGGTTGCAAACACGGTGGTGTTAATCATATCGCGGCAATCGGAATGATCTATCTTGACGGTAAACGTCTCGCCCGAAAAGCGCATCTCTGGAAACTCTTCTGTTGCTTCTACACATTGCAGGCTGCTCTTTGCTCTCCCGCAGGAGATTTCGAGAGACTTACCGGAGAGTGTGACTTCAGCAATCGATTCCGGCAACTTGCGGACAATCTCGGAAAACAGCTTTCCCGGAATGATGGCAAATCCTTCTTCCTCGATGGTTGCGGGTAGGAGACATTCTTTTTGGAGCATCAGATCCGAACACTTAAGCTTTACGCCTTCCGCCGTCGCTTCCAGGTAGATGCCTTCCAAAATTGGCATCGTGGTGCGAACGGGGAGTGCCTTGATGACAGAAAGAACGCCTTCTGTCAATTCTTTCGAGTCAATGTAAAAATGCATAATCCAACTTCCTTTCTCAGCGCTCGGACTTTCTTCATTATAACGAGTATATTATACAAACATTTGTTCTTATATAGATTTCTTAACGAAAAATCGAATTCACGAAAACTGTCTTCGCAGAATCCGTTTTCTGTTTTGGTTATCCACACTCCATGGCGTGAAAGAGTGTTTATGATAACTATTAATACAGAAGCAGTAGAAGTAGTGTAGTGTGGGCAATGTGGAGAACCCTTTTTCTTCGCTAACCTTTGCGGTTTTGGTTGTGGAGCGGTTCGTGGAAAACCGTGTGTCTTTGTCCCGTCTTATCCACACAGTCCATACACTCCACAGAGTGCACATTACATCCACAATCCGCATCCACAAAATGTGGATAACAGCGGGACATCTTTATTCGGAAGCATGCACTATAAAAGATGAAGAAAAAAGGTACTTTTTCTTAAGCCATTCTTTTTTTCACGTCTTCAATCACGGAGGCAAACGAGCTGTCCCCGCTGATCATCTCTTCGACCCGTTTGCAGGCGTTGATCGCGGTCGTATGGTCATTTTTGTCAAACAGTGTGCTGATGCGCTTATACGGTATCCCCAACATGTCGTGGCAAAGATACATCGCGACCTGTCGCGGCAGCACAATTTCGCGGTCTCTGCGCTCGGAAAGCAAGCTTTCAACCGGGATGGAATAATATTCTGCTACAATGCTCTTGATAATCTGTGGTGTGACTTCTTTCTTCTTCACGTCGGGTAGCAGATCGCGCAGCGCTTCTATTGTCAATTCCAACGTCAACGGACGGCGACGAAGCTGCGAATAGGCAACCACCCGCGTGAGGGAACCTTCCAACTCACGAATGTTGCTCACTACGTGCTCCGCGATGAACTGTATGATTTCGTCATCCACGTCGAGATTATCGAGCCTTGCGCGGTTTCTCAAAATAGCGATTCGCGTCTCAACATCCGGCGGCTGAATATCGGCAATCAAGCCCCACTCAAAACGCGAGCGAAGACGCTCTTCAAGGCTGCTGATTTCCTTTGGTGGACGGTCGGAACTGATGATAATCTGTTTATTGGCGTTGTGCAGCGTGTTGAAGGTGTTGAAAAACTCCTCCTGAACGGATTGCTTCTTTGCGATGAACTGCACGTCGTCGATGAGGAGTACATCTACATTGCGATAGCGTTTGCGAAACTCCAATCGCTTATCCAGCTGGATTGCGGTGATGAGTTCATTGGTAAAGGTTTCGCTGGTGACATACATCACTCGCGCGGAAGGATCATTTCCCTTCACCGAATGCCCGATGGCGTGCATCAGATGCGTTTTGCCCAGACCCACGCCGCCATAGAGGAAAAGCGGGTTGTAAGCCGCAGCGGGATTTTGCGCAACCGCGAGCGCCGCCGCGTGCGCAAAGTGGTTCGATCCACCCACGACGAAGGTTTCGAATGTATATTTTGGATTGAGCGCAAAGACGTTGATCGGCTCCGAACTAATGGGGTTAATATAGATATCGCGATCTTCCGGCAGGATGATGCGGATATCGGAAATCGTCTCGTTTGCCGCCTTAACCGCGTCACGAAGATTCTCAAAATAGAAGTCTTCCAGTGTCTTTTGAATGTCCGGAGTGGGTACTTCGAGAATCATGATGCCTTTTTGAAGGGTAAGAGGTACGATCACGTCGATCCAGGCGTGAAACGACAGCCCCGTCATTTGAGGACGGATATTCTCTCGCGCGGCCGCCCAAATCGATTGTAGTTGGTCCATAGTGATATACCCCCTATATTAATGTTCATCATAGCAAAATCGGAACACTTTTACAAGCTACGGTTGAAGGGTATCTCGTCGGTGCCAAAGCAGAGCAAGCTCGATTTTTACAAAACACCAAGCATTTTATTCGCATGAAAAAAAGTATAAAGGCATGCGATATTCACTCCGATTTACGTTTCTTTCCCCCGTGAACCGCGTGGAAGGAAAAGACAAACCAACACATCTAAAAATAGTAAAAATGGCTAAAAAGTAGGATAAAAACCGAATTTCAAAAAAAGAAAATTCTCAAAAACGCGTTATTTGCGTAAAACGATGGAAAATCCCCCACTTTTTGCCAAAATCCGGTCAAAAACGATGTCAATGGGTTAACAATCTGTGACAAACCGTCCGTTTGATTGCAATGCTACTTTTGAGGGTTTACAATATAGTAAGAATATAGTAATCGGGGGAAATATGCCCGTGGGAGAATCGCTGCGCAGTCAGTTATTCATAAACTCCGAAAAGGTGGGCGACTTCGTCGAAATCACCTTACCCGTCACCGGGGAGGATGAGGAAGCCGAAATTGCGCGCATCCACTATTTGGAAGCGGGCGTCGGCGAGCCGCTGCTGCTGATTCATTCGCTCGGCCAGTCGCTCTACACCTGGCGAAACGTCTTTGCTGAACTTTCTGACAACTACCGTGTGATCGCAATCGACCTGCCCGGACACGGGTATTCGTCCCGGCCGGATACGTTCGCCTATACGGCGGATGACTTTGCGTATATTCTGAACGGATTTTTAGACGCACTCAATATCAAGTCTTCGCATATGGTAAGTTTTTCGATCGGCGCGATGTATATGCTTCGGTTTCTTTCGCTCTATCCAAAGCGGGTTGCAAACTGCGTCGCCATATCGCCAGGCGGAATCACAGAGCACATGCCGAAGTTGATTCACAACATGCAAAAGCCGCTGATCGCAACCTTTGCGCGAAACTTGTATACCGCAAACGATGTTAGAAAGATGCTGCTCGAGTGCGTGAGCGATCCTGTTTTGATCGACGACTATGTGGTCAAACAGTATTATGAACCGCTTTCGGACGGGCTGAGCCGCGAAGCGATGATGTACGCCTTGCGCAATTATGATCAGGAAATGATCGCCGAGGGGCTTTTGCCCGTGGAACACGAGGTGCTCGTGCTCTGGGGCAAGAATGACCGCTGGCACCCGCCCGCAGGCAGCGTATATTTCCAGAGCGTGCTAAGAGCCGGGCGTTACTATCTTGTGCGCAACGCAGGACATTTATTACAGGAAGAAGCGCCGATGAAGCTTTTAGAGATTCTCTACAGCTACATTCCGCCGGCGGTGCCGAGCTACGACGTGTACCGCTACACGCAAAACCTCACGGAAGATCAAGAATGATCGCGGAGTTTGGCCTTGGCGACGTGGTGCTCATGAAAAAACCGCATGCCTGCGGCGAAAATGAGTGGACGATCATCCGCGTTGGCGCGGATATCAAGATCAAATGCAACCATTGCGGGCGCATTGTGATGCTCGACCGCGCGGACTTTGTGCGTATGGGCAAAAAAATACTGGTGAAAAAGGAACAACCGAGTGAAGCGTAAAGCGTTTACGCAGAGCCAGATTCGTTATCTGCGCGACCGCGCCGAAGAACAATATGAAAATATGCAAGGATCACGTTCGTTTCGCAACGTGTCTTTTTTGCTGTACATTGCGCTCGTCGTGCTCATAGCGTTGACCATTCGCTCGTTCATTGCCGAGCCCATCCGTGTGGACGGGGATTCGATGATTCCAACGCTGGTGCACAACGAAGATATGCTCGTGGAAAAGATGAGCTATTGGTTCAGCGATCCTCTGCGCGGGGATATCATCATCTGCTATTATCCGGGCTATACGGAAAGCTGCGTCAAGCGCGTCATCGGCTTGCCCGGCGAAACCGTCGAGGTACGGGGTGGAAAAATCTTCATCAACGGCAACGAACTAAACGAGAGCGCCTATTGGGACGGGCAGATCGTCGGGGATATGGACCCCGTCGTCATCGGCGCGCGCCATGTGTTTGTGGTTGGGGATAACCGAAACGGCAGCAAAGACAGCAGAAACGCCTCCGTCGGGGCAATTCCGTATGCAAAAGTAGTCGGGCGTGTGGTTGCCGTGGTCTATCCGTTTGACGAAATACAATCGATCTCGCGGGTGACCTACCCGTGAGTGAATCGCGTAAGCGCCGCCGCAGCGACGGGCGTGCGCGCACGTATCGAAACGCAAGACGACTTGGATGGCTTTTTTCCGTACTGGTTACGATTGCCGTCCTGTGCCTTGTGTTTTTTGTTTGGCTAACGCCTGTTCAGATTGTCGACGCAAGCATGGCGCCTGCGCTCAACAGCGGAGAAGTCGTGCTCTGCGACCAACTCGGCAAGTTTATGCGACTGCCGGAGCGCGGAGATATCGTTCTCTTTTCGACCGAAGACGGGCTATTCATCAAACGGATTGTCGGCATGCCCGGCGAAACGGTGGAGCTGGTCGCAGGCCACGTCTACATCAACAGCATTCCGCTCGATGAGAGCAGCTATTCGGTCAACTATGTGGGAGATATGCCGCCGGTGCAAGTGCCGGAGGGCAGCGTCTTCGTTCTTGGCGACAATCGCGAAGAGATGTACGACAGCCGTCTCGCGTCCGTAGGCAGCATTTCCTATGAAAACATTCAGGCGGTGCTCCGGCTCCGCGTTTCTCCCTTTAGCCGCATCACCTACTTTTCTTGAAAGAAAAGCAGGCAAAAGAACCTTTGTGATACAAAGCTGAATCAAAAAATAGAATCGTTTTAATAAAAAAGATGCGAATAACACAACAAAACTTCTCAAACAGAGGAGTTTTTATTTGCAATTCTTTGTGGTTTCAATATAATAGAGCAAACCAAAGACTTATGCATCTGGACCAATCCGTATAGAAAGAAGAAAAAAACATGTTAATTCGCAAAGCGGAGCAAAAAGACCTGCCGGAATTACTAGGGATCTATAATTATGAAGTGGTCTACGGGGTTTCGACGCTGGATCTCAATCCGCGCTCCCTTGCCGATTGGCAATTCTGGTTTGACCACCATAATGTGGAAAACCATCCGCTCTATATTGCGGAGATCGACGGGCGCGTCGCGGGCTACAGCAGCCTAAGTTCCTATCGCGAAAAGGAGGCATACAAGTCTACCGTGGAGCTTTCGATCTATATTTCGCCGGACTACCGCAAGCGCGGCCTCGCCACCGCGCTCATGGCGTATATTCTCGAGGAAGCAAAGGCGGACCCGCGGACGCACATGGTCGTTTCCGTCATCACCGCCGGAAACGAAGCCAGCTGCAAGCTGCACGAAAAGTTTGGCTTCGCGTTCTGCGGAACGGTGCCGGAGGTCGGCATGAAATTTAAGAAGTATCAGGATATTGTGACGTATTCGCTGAGGGTATAAACGATTCTATCAAAACACATAATAGGGCGGATCAATGGAATCACTTCGGGAATCTTCGGATTCCCTTTTTGTTTCCCGTGAAACAATCGATTTCAATTCAGGCAAAACACTAGCACTAAAAGCAAAAATCAATACTCAATTCCCCTTCTTGCCAGTACGCCCTTTTCATATGGATGCTTGATGAGTTTCATCTGAGTGACGTAGTCCGCGCGGGAGAGCAGCGCCTCCTCCGGATCACGCCCCGTGATGACCAGCTCTGCTTCGCCATGTTCGTCCAGAAGAGAAAGCACCGCGTCCCGATCGATCAACCCCAGCGATAGCGCGGCGCAGAGCTCGTCCAGCACTAGGAGCGTGCATTCATTGGCGCGCGCCATGCGCGTGACTTCCGCCAGCGTGGAATCATGCATCACGCGTACTTTTTTTTGCATCTCCTCGCTCATGTTCGGGAAAAAACCATGCGGCAGCTCGTTTCGATAGACGGGAACCTGAAGCAGTTCCAGCGTTTTGAGCTCTCCCGTTGGCAGGCTTTTCAAAAATTGCGCGAGAACAGCCTTGCCGCCTGTGCCGACATGGCGGCAGATAAGCCCCAGCGCAGCGGTTGTTTTTCCTTTTCCGTCTCCGCAATAGATATGTATCATATGGATTCCTCCAGTTTTCGCACACTGTTATCCACATTTTACGACATTTCTGTGGAAAAAGGCAAATGGAAGAGGTGATTCTCAAAAGCAGTCGGAAAAAAGACAGATATCGCGAAAAAGCGCATTGCGCGACAAGAAAAAAGCGATCTGTTGTATAGTCTGTAGTTGGCATAATTTGTTCGCGATTCGTTTGCCGGTAGTTCGTGGAAGCTTCACAGCGGGTTCACAACACTATTACGTAATCTGTGGTAGCATGTGCGTATGGTCCCATCTTTATCATAGATACACGTATTATTACGGAAAGGATGGACCAGCTATGAAAACAGCGTATTTCATTCGTAACGTCCGCTTAAGCAATCGTGCAGCAGAAATCGATCTTCGTTCAGAAAGACGACCCAGTTTAAAAAGAAAGTATTCGGAAATACGAAAAACCGCGCGAGTAGCAGCCGCGTTGTTGTTTGTACTTTCGATTTTGTTTTTGGGTGCTTGTGCACCGAAATTTGTCGGGGAGGCAGAGGCAAAGGAAGCAGGGCTTGCGCTCATGCGGCAAGCGTTCGGCATCACCGCAAAGGATGCACATGTCGAATATTTTGAACGTGCGGGCACCAGCGCCGTGGATAATACCGATGTGCATTCCGGTTCCAAGACGCCCAATCAAATCTATCTGGTCACCATCTCCGACCAAACACTGGGCGCGGACCTCTACTATGCGGAGGTGGACGCGAAAACCGGCGTCGCCTATTACGCAATGAAGAACGAATGGTTGCTTGCCCCGCAAGCACCGGATCAAAACCAATCGATGCAATCCAATACAAACCCGGATGACACGGACGCGGACGAAACAGCGCAGGAGGACAGCGCAAAAAGCACCGCGTGCGCATTTGTGATGCGCCGGTTTCAGAAAGATGTTTCGCTGATCACCGCACAGGGCTGCTGCCATCCGTGCAGCAACCGCGCGCAGCGCGGAAGCATCGGCTATTTTGTGACGTTTGCGGACGGCGCGCTCTATCGCGTCGGCTTTTCCTGGCCGGCGATGGATATGAATGAGATTCAAGTGCTCGGAAACGGACAAAAAGGAGCAAGGCCGTGAAACGAAAAGTAGCGATTTTAGGTGTTTTTATTCTCTGCGTTTCGCTGTTTCTCACAGGAGGAAAACCGAAACTCGTGAGCGAAGACGCGGCGAAAGCGGCAGGGCATGCGTTGATCAATCACGTGTTTGACGCGAACGAAACCGAAGCGGTGGTTACCTATCAGGAGCAGGCAGGTGCCACTTTTCTCGACGGAAACTATCAGGTGACGGGCAAAGAGCAGCCCGTGCTGATCTATATCGTCTCGGCGGGCAAGCAGCAGGACGGGCAATATCCGTATGTTGCGCAGGTGAACGCGGAAACGGGTGTTGCGTATGCTGCCGAGCAAAATTATTCTTTCGTACCGAAGATGACGACAGATCAGCTTGTCATATGGGACAAAGCGCGAGGCAACGGCGATGCGAATTCGTTTGATTATGAGAGTATGGATGTTGATTGCACGCAATTTGCGCGAAAATGGATTCTCGAGAAGTTCGAGTTGAAGGCAGGCGTCCTCGGTTGTGTCGATTGTGGAGGCTCGTTCGATCAGAACGGGGCAAGCACAACCTTCTATGTCGTAATCCGAGATGGAACCATCTATCACGTCACAGTTGCTTGGCCGCAACTGACCGTACTAGAGATCACAGTGCTGAACCAAACGCGTCCTGTGGAGGATATACCGTAATGAAAAAGAGACTTCTGGTGATCTTTATCTGTGTTGCTGTGCTTCTTTCCTCCTGCTCGCCGCGTCTAATCGGCGAAGCGAGAGCGAAAGAGGCAGGGCTGGCGATGATTCAGCAAGCATACGGGGTGGATCTGACCGACGCTGTCGTTACGGTAGAGTATCAAGAGCGTGCCGGAGTGACCTATGAGGATGGCGTGAGAATTCAATATGGTACGGAAGAACCAATGCGGGTTTATGTCATCATAACGAACCCGGATGAAATTGGAAACCCGGAATACTATGCTGAAGTCAACGCGGTGACGGGCGTTGCCTACCGCGCGGATAAAGACGAATCGCTTATTTCACTCACGCCGGAACAGCAGGCGCAAGCCGAAGCGATTGGAAAAGTGGAAGATTTGCCGATTGAAGGATTTGAGGACGATGAGGCAAACGCGTTACAGATCGGTGAAGACTGGGTGCGCGCGCATTTTGAGCCGGATATTCCCGTTTTACGCACGGTTCCAAACAGCACGATGACGGACAATATAGATTTTCCACTTTTTTTTGTTGACAGCTCTGTGATCTTCATCGACGGAACGATCTATAACGTTGAAGTCTGCTGGCCGGCGATGGAAATCACAAGCATCTATCTTTGCAATCAGGAATATTAACTGTGGAGGACAACATGAAACGAAAGCTCATTTTGCTCACTGCCATCATTCTCGCTTTCTCCCTTTTCTTCACCGCCTGCAAACAAGGCGACATCAGCGAAGCGAAGGCGAAAGAAATTGCGCTGGATTATATCAACAACATGTTTGACGCGAACGAAACAAAAGCAACGGTCACACTCGAAAAAATGGAGTGTTATCGCGATGCTTCCGGTGCGCTGGTAACCACGGGAGATGGTGAATTCTCCGAGCGTTGGATTTATTTTGTCCGCGTACCGCTGGCAACAACGATGGTGAAGTATGAAGTTTCTATCCTGGGAAGCACGGGGGAAGTGATCTACGCGAGCCATAGTAATGTGGATGTCCGGTTGACCGATGCGCAAAAAAAGCAGGCGGAAGAGTTTTACGCAGAGACTTCTGAATGGGAAGAGAAGCACATGGCTGCGCTTGAGTCTCTCAACCAGGCCTGTACGGATTGGGCAAAAGTGAAGCTCGGCGAATCCCGCCCGATTGTGCTGGACGCAAACCGTGGAGAAATGCCCGGCGTGAAACAGAGGCAGTTCAGTCACAGTTACTATGTCGTTACGCGGGATGGACGGGTCTATTCCGTCTCGATGCAGTGGCCGTCTATGCAGGTACTGGGCATCGGCGTGGAGAACGCAAAATAAACCCGGGAAGCTGCTTTTTTGTGTCACGAAAGGAAAGAACATGGATTACGAAAATGGGAATTCCAATCGAAATCCAACACGCAGTCTTGACGAGCTGATCGATGGACCCCGCAAGGCGGATGTTGGAGCGCGGAGCCGGAAGAGCGATCACAATATCGAACAAAAGAAAAAGATGAAGCGCAGGAAACGAGCAAGCGCGATCTTGGTCGATCTTTGCATCGCGGCGTTGATCGTCGGTTCATTCTACTTGGTGAATTACGGATTGCCGTCCAGAACGCAAGGGAAACAGTTGAGCGATTTGCCCAAAAACGCCAGTGCAAAGGCGAATCTTCCGGCAGATACGGACAGAGCCGTGCTGGCGAGCGCGGATGCGGCAGGCAGCACGCCGGAGATGCCATTGGAAACCCCGCTACCCAAACCTACGGTCGATGTAACGCCGTGGCGCGTCAAGTTTGCGGACAAATTTACCAGCGGCGCGATCGAGAAGACCAACTGGACCTACAAGAGCGCAAACATCAATATTCGCATCGACAAGGTGCAGACGGAGGATTTGGCGTACTTTTTTGCGGACATCTACATTGCGGATGTTGCGTTTTTCAAAACCGCGTTTGCAAAGCGTGCGGACGTGATGGGCGATCGGGAACCAACAAAAGATGTCGCCAAGCAAAACCGCGCGATCCTCGCTATCAACGGGGATCACTGTGTGGATAACAACGGCCCTGTGATTCGAAACGGGAAGCTCTATCGTGACGAAACATATGCGGATGCGCTCGTGCTGAACCAGGACGGCAGCATGGAGACATATTCTGCCGATCAACTGGATATGGGCGCGGTGGAAGCGGCAGGCGCATGGCAGGTCTGGACATTTGGCCCAATGCTGCTGGAGAACGGGCAGCCGATGCAAGAATTCAACAGTACTCTGAACAAGGCAAACCCCAGAACGGCGGTTGGTTACTATGAACCCGGGCACTATTGCTTCCTCGTCGTGGACGGCAGGCAAGAGGGCTATTCCGATGGCATGACGCTCAAAGAACTCTCACAGTTCTTTTATGACAAGGGGTGCAAAGTTGCGTTCAATCTCGACGGAGGGCGCTCCAGCGAGATGGTGTTTCTGGATCAAACCATCAATCGCCCGTATGACGGCGGGCGGGCGACGACGGATATTTTGATGATTGTGGAAGAATAGGAGAGCGGTATGTATGAGAAGACTGTTCTCGCATATCTGTGTGAGACTTTCGTTGGTCACGCTGACGCTACTGGTTTTGAACCAATTTAACCCGAGCATTTTCGGGAAGGTTTTTTCATATCGAGCTGCTGATCTATATCATTGCCGTTTTGTTCCTGTCGTTTACCATTCTTGTGCGCGGCAACCGAAAAAACCAAGATCGGCAGGAACGGGAGAATACTTTCAGCTCGCATGTTGCAAGGGGAAAGTAGCATCCGAAAGCTACCGAAAGATATTCAACACAAGTAAAGAAGCGTTTTGCTCAGACCATCTGCGTAAAACAAGGGCGCACCGTTTCCAGTGCGCCCATTGCGTTGTGCGATATTGTGTTGAGGCTTAGTCTTCCAGACCTGCCTGACGTTCCACGCCGGCTTTTTCCAACTTCTTGAGCATGGCGGCGGGGTCTTTGACCTTCGCGAGGAAGATCATTGCTGCGATGATGTACGGTTTGAAGGAAGCCTGCTTGTAGAGCGGGTCACGGTAACGGTCAAACACCGTTGCGGCAACTTCGCCTGCTTCGCAGCTCACGCCCGTGATGTCGGCGGGCAGGCAATGCAGGTAGAGCGCCTTGCCGTCCTTGGTGGAGGCCATCAGCTCTTCGGTGCATTCCCAATCCTTGTGCTCGGCGTTCTGCTTGAGCAGCTTCTTTTCAAGGTGCTTGATGCCGTCGCTGTCGCCGTTGCCGTAAAGCTCCGTGCGTTCTTCCATCGCTTTGAACGGCGCCCAGCTCTTGGGATACACAATGTCCGCGTCCTTGAATGCTTCCGCCATGTCGTTGGTGACGGTGAATTTGCCGCCGCTCTCTGCGGACTGGCGCTTTGCAACTTCGATGACATCGTCCATGACCTCATATCCTTCCGGATGGGCCAGAACAACGTCCATACCAAAGCGGGTGAAGAGGCCGATCACGCCCTGCGGGACGGACAGCGGCTTGCCGTAGCTGGGGCTGTAAGCCCAGGTCATAGCAATCTTCTTGCCCTTGAGGTTTTCTACGCCGCCGAGCTCGCGGATGACATGCGCCATGTCGGCCATGCACTGCGTCGGGTGGTCGATGTCGCACTGGAGGTTGACCAGCGTCGGCTTCTGCTCGAGCACGCCGTCGATGTTGCCCTGCTTGACAGAGTCCACAACCTCGTGCATGTAGGTGTTGCCTTTGCCGATGTACATGTCGTCGCGAATGCCGATGACATCCGCCATAAAGCTGATCATGTTGGCGGTTTCGCGGACGGTTTCGCCGTGCGCAATTTGGCTCTTGCCTTCGTCGAGGTCCTGCACTTCAAGACCCAGCAGGTTGCAGGCAGACGCAAACGAGAAGCGCGTGCGCGTGCTGTTGTCTCTGAAGAGGGAGACGCCGAGGCCGGAATCAAAAATCTTCGTGGAGATGTTGCGTTCGCGCAGGTTGCGAAGCGCGTTGGCAACGGTGAACACTGCGTCCAGTTCGTCACGGGATTTTTCCCACGTCAGGAAAAAGTCGCCTTCGTACATGTTGTCAAACTTCAGGTTTTCCAGTTCCTTTGTGAACTGCTTGATGTCTTCCTTTTTACCCATAAACTCACTCCTAAATATTCTTGTTTGTGTTGGTGAAACCTTCGTCTAGAGACCAAGAGAAAACAAGTGCAGAGCGGGCAGTGCCCGCTCTGCACCACGCTTGCTGTTAGCAGGCAGATTTGTCGGAATTGGTGTCCGTGCCGCCTGCGCGGAACTGGCAGACATCCTCGTCGCCTTTGCCTTTATACATCGAGGGAACCAGCGCATAGACAGCCGCGCAGGTCACGAGGTCCTGTTTCCAGATGATCTCGTTCGGCGCGTGCGCCTGGCTCTCCGCACCGGGGCCGAAGCCGACGCAGGGGATGCCGTGGCGGCCCTGAATCGCAACGCCGTTGGTGGAGAAGGTCCATTTGTCGATCAACGGACGGTTTCTCAAGTACATAGAGCCTGCGTTACCGATGCGCTGTTCGCCATAGAGCGCCTTGTGCGCGTCGGCAAGCGCCTGAACGTGCGGGGCGGTCTCTTTGTTGATCCATGTCGGGAAATAGCACTCGGTTTCATACACGAGACCGGTCCAGGCGGGACGGTCATACTGATACATGCTGACCACCGCGCCATGCTTCTTGCACGCCGGCAGGTTTTCAATTTCTTTCAGGCAGCTTTCCCAGGTTTCGCCAGCGGTCATGCGGCGGTCGATCGAGATCGAGCAGCTATCCGCAACGGCGCAGCGCGACGGGCTGGTGAAGAAAATCTGAGAGACGGTGCACGTGCCGCGGCCGAGGAAGCGCGCGTCTTCGTAATGGTGGGGGTTGAACTTCGGATCGAGCATCTTGACGAGACCCTTGATGGCATCGCTGTCCGCCGCGCCGTTGGCGTTGAGGGCTTCGACATCCTTGAGGATATCCGCCATCTTGTAGATCGCGTTGTCGCCGCGCTCCGGTGCGCTGCCGTGGCAGGAGATACCCTTGACGTCCACGCGGATCTCCATGCGGCCGCGGTGACCGCGATAGATGCCGCCGTCGGTCGGCTCGGTGGAGACGACGAACTCCGGCTTGATCTTGTCTTCGTTGTGGATGTACTGCCAGCAGAGCCCGTCGCAGTCTTCTTCCTGCACGGTCGCCGTCACGAGGATTTTGTAGCCTTCCGGAATCAGGCCGAGGTCTTTCATGATCTTTGCGCCGTAGACAGCGGAAACCACGCCGCCTTCCTGATCGGAACCGCCGCGTCCATAGATCACATCGTCGGTTTCATACCCTTTGTAGGGGTCTTTTTCCCAGTTGTTGATGTTGCCGATGCCGACGGTGTCGATGTGTCCGTCAAAGGCAATGATCTTGTCGCCGGCACCCATCCAGCCGAGGGCGTTTCCTTCGGGGTCGATTTCGGCCTTGTCGAAGCCGAGCGCTTCCATCTCTTGGATGGTGCGTCTCACAACGCCTTCCTCTTCGCAGCTCTCGCTGGGAATGGCGATCAGATCGCGGAGGAATTTCGTCATTTGCTTTTCATAAGCCTGCGCCGCCTGTTTGACCTTGCTGTAATCCATGGTGCGTATAACTTCCTTTCTTCTGCTGTGGCCGCGGCCGCAGCATGTGGGCCGGGGTCAGTCCTTTTTTGCGTCGATGTAGGAATAAAGGGTGTATTTGCTGATGCCGAAATATTTCGACACCTTGTCGCCGCTCTTGGTGACGAGGAAGGCCCCCGCCTGATAGAGAAACTGAATCGCTGCGATCTTGTCTTCTTTGGTCATCATCGCAACAGGTTTGCCGACGATGGCGACGCTTTGCTCGATGAGATCGTCGAGAAGATCGTTGACATTCTGCGGGATTCGCTCCGGCAGGGTTGGTTCACTGTTGTGGTGGAGTACGGAGGAGATCGCGCGTTCCGCCATCAGTAGCTCGGTGATGTCATAGTTGATGGAGAGTACGCCTTCGATCACGCCCTCACTGTTGCGCAGGTAGACGGTGCTGGATTTGAGCACCCTGCCGTCACGCGTCTTGGTGAGATAGCCAAGCTCGTCCACCAAGGTCGGGTCGTGTTTGCGCTGAATCGCTTCGAGTACCACGCGGGATGCGCTACCGCCAGCCTGACGGTGGGAGACGTGCCCGTTTTCGATCGCAACGATCGTGTGCTCGGTGTCGTCGCCGGAGATGTCGTGTACGACGACTTCGCTGCTCTCGCCAAACTCAGAAGTAATGGCTTTGGCGAGCCGCTGCAAAAATTCCAAATCCATGTCGCGAACCCTCTTCCTTATAAATAATATACAGAACAAAACGAAAAAACAAGCAGGAAAACAAATATATTTTATCGAACCTTAAATATTTTTTGTTCCCGTGCTCTAAATATTAATTTGATTGTATCATAAAACAAAAGCAGATGCCAAAAATTTTTGAGGCAGAGGGCAAATAACGCCGGATTTCGGCGCTTTGGAGACCCACTTTGCTCCAATTTTGAGAAAGAGGCAAAAAAACAGGTTTTTGTCACGATTTGAGCGTAACAAACTCACGTTTCCTTTCTTGTGCTTCCGTTTGAAATACGGTACAATAAATTGACCTGAAAACAGGCAGAAACGTAAAGGTGGTGAACCGCATGGAAGAAGAACGCGATTTGGTGGTTTTTTCCGACGACGAGGGCAATGAGTTTGAACTTGAGATCGTAGACTATTTTGATTATGAAGGTCAGGAATACGCGGTGCTGGTCGATCCCGAGAGCGGTTGCGGCTGTGGCTGCGGCTGTGAATGTGAAGACGACGAGTGCGAAGGCGAGCACGAGCATGAGCACGGCGCAGAAGTCTATATCATGAAGATCGTCGTCAATGGCGAATATGAAGAGTTTCTCCCCGCGGATGAGGACAAGATGGAAGCTCTCTCCAAGATCGTGGAAGAACGCTTTGAAGCCATGGAAGACGAAGACGAAGAAGAAGACGAGTAACCCAAGTCTTGCGGAATCAAAACCCATTAAACCCGCGGCAAACACTGCCTGCGGGTTTTCTTTTTTCTTACAAATTGATCGATAACGATTCCTACTTATTGTGCTGAAAAACGATGAAAATCGGTGTCAACCACAGGATGTTGGGGTGCGTTTTTGCCCCAACACAAGGCAAAACATGCTTTCCACAACCCTTCCACCAAGGTTATCCACAATGGTGGATAAAGGTGTGGATAACAACTCTTTTAGAAGAAACAGGTGTCTGCCGAACGAAATCATGGTTCACAAGATACGTTCAATGGGGTTCGTCGGTTTCATCTGCCAGCGCTTCTTCTCGTTTCTTGACCACCATGCCAACAGCATAAGAAAGAGCAAAGGCGACCAAGAACAAAGCAACGAAGCTCAACAAAACAAAAGAAAGAAACGAATCCTTACCCCAGACGAGAATGGCAATGATGCTGGTTCCGATCACTGCGGTGAGTAGACCGGAAAGCAGGTGCGTTTTCAAGGAAGGGGTTGTGCAGCTTCCCCATAACCCACGCTTCGCAAATGAGATCAAGATGAAAACGGAAACAATCAAGACAGAGGCGCATTCGCCCAGCATCATCACAGGTTCGCGAAATAGCAGCAACTGAACGGGGATACTTGCAACAAGCAACCAAAACACAATCCAAAGAGCAAAATGTTCAATACGGTAGATTTCGTATTGTTGTCTTTCATCCGTGATTCGTTTCATCGATGTTCTCCTCCCAAAAAATGTCGTCCAGTGTTTTGTGTAGCGCTTTGCAGATCAAAACGCATAAGTGGATGGACGGATTAAATTTTCCGGCCTCAATTAAACCAATCGTCTGCCGGGTGACTCCAACGCGCATAGCAAGCTGTTCCTGAGACAGATCGTTTTCAATACGAGCCATCTTCATCTGCTTATTCTTCAAAAGATCACCTCCAACGTCATCATAGGACGAGAAAAGCAAAATGTCAACTATATATTGCATTATGACGTAAATAAAGTACAATTATGCTCGCCTGCGGAGCGGGTTGATGGTTGCCGCCCATAGACAGCGGTTGTGTGGTATGGAACCGAAGGAGTATGTGTTGCAAACGCTCTGGCAAGTATAATTTGATCGGAAATCCAATGTGACGAATTCTTCGCAATCTGCAAATTCCGACAAAAAATCTACGAACAAGTGTTTGCGATTAAAAATGATTTCGTGTATACTGGGATCGTCCCGAACAAGTGTTTGAAAACAGATTCATAGCTGCGTTCGGGCAAGCAACAATCATACATTTGTGATATACTAGAACATCGGACTTATTTCCGCATATGGATCAATACGATCCAGATTTAGCCGGACGGGTCAACGCCGGACGGCAAAAACGAAAGGGACTCCTCATGAAGGATATCATCATCAAAGGCGCGCGGGAACATAACCTGAAGAACATCGATCTTGTGATTCCGCGCGACAAGCTCGTCGTGTTCACCGGCCTTTCCGGCAGCGGAAAGTCAAGCCTCGCGTTTGACACGATCTATGCGGAAGGACAGCGCAGATATGTCGAGAGCCTGTCCTCCTATGCGCGCCAGTTTTTGGGGCAGATGGAGAAGCCGGACATCGACAGTATCGACGGGCTTTCTCCCGCGATCTCGATCGACCAAAAAAGCACGAGCCACAACCCGCGCAGCACGGTCGGCACCGTGACGGAGATTCATGACTATCTGCGCCTGCTCTATGCACGCTGCGGTGTGCCGCATTGCCCGGATTGCGGACAACCAATTGAAAAGCAGACCATCGATCAGGTGGTGGATCGCGTGCTCGCTCTGCCGGAGGAAACCAAGGCGCAGATCATAGCGCCCTGCATCCGCGGCAGAAAAGGCGAGCACCAGAAGCTCTTTGAGGAACTCAAACGCGAAGGTTATGTGCGCGTGCGCGTAGATGGCACGATCTATGATATTGCGGATGCGCCCGCACTGGATAAAAAAACGAAACATACGGTGGAAGCGGTCATCGACCGCATCGTGATCAAACCCGGCATCGAAGGACGGCTGACGGACTCTTTAGAGACCGCGTTCCGCCTCGGCAACGGGCTTGCCATCGTGGCGGTGGTAGACGGCGAGGAGATGCTCTTTTCGCAGAACTATGCCTGCCCGGACTGCGGCATCAGCATCGAAGAGCTCACCCCGCGGATGTTCTCCTTCAATAACCCCTTTGGCGCATGCCCGACATGCTCGGGGCTTGGCACGCTGCTTAAGGTTGACCCCGACCTTGTGATTCCCGACCAGAAACTTTCGCTTGCGCAGGGTTGCGTAAATGTGATGGGTTGGAACAGCGGCAGCAAGGGAACGATTGCCGCGATGTATTTTGAGGCGCTGACCAAGCACTATGGCGTTTCTATGAAAACACCGTATGGCGAGCTGCCCAAAGAGGTGCAAGACGCGATTCTCTATGGAACGGGCAAGGATAAGCTGCACATCGCCTATAAAAAAGAGTTTGGCAGCGGCAGCTTTGACGCGCCGTTTGAAGGAATCGCCGTCAATATGGAACGCCGTTACCGCGAGAGTACATCTGACTACAGCAAGCAGGAGATCGAGCGTTTCATGACGCAAACGCCCTGCCCGGATTGCAAAGGCAAGCGCCTCAAGCGCGAGAGCCTTGCGGTCACGGTCGGGGAGATCAACATTGCCGATCTTTCCGATTTACCGGTGCGCAGCGCACGGGACTTCTTGCGCGAACTTCAGCTCGGCAAAACGCAGGCGCTGATCGCGGAGCAAATTTTAAAGGAGATCGACGCGCGGCTTGGCTTCCTCGTCAACGTCGGGCTCGACTATCTCACGCTCTCTCGCTCTGCCGTCTCGCTTTCCGGCGGAGAGGCGCAGCGCATCCGCCTCGCGACCCAGATCGGCAGCGGATTAATGGGCGTGCTGTATATCCTCGATGAGCCGAGCATCGGCCTGCATCAGCGGGATAATGCAAGACTATTAAAGACTCTCCAGCGTATGCGCGACCTCGGAAACACCCTGATTGTGGTGGAACACGATGAGGAAACCATACGAACGGCGGACTATGTGGTGGATATCGGACCCGGTGCGGGCGAACACGGCGGCGAAGTGGTAGCGATTGGTACTCCGGAAGAGATCGCGGCCAACGAAAACTCCATCACGGGAGACTACCTTAGCGGTAGAAAGCGAATCGAGATTCCGCAAACGCGCAGGCCGGGCAACGGCAAATCGCTCTGCATCCACGGCGCGCGCGCACATAACCTCAAGAACATCGATGTGGAGATTCCGCTGGGCAAGTTCGTCTGTGTGACGGGCGTTTCCGGCAGCGGGAAATCCAGCCTCGTCAACGAGATCATCAAAAAAACGCTCCTGCGTGACCTGAACCGCGCGCACACGCGGCCCGGCGATCACGACAGCATTGAGGGAATCGACGCGCTGGACAAGGTGATCGACATCGACCAAAGCCCCATCGGGCGCACGCCGCGCAGTAACCCCGCGACGTATTGTGGTCTCTTTGACCTCATCCGTGCGGTGTTTGCCAACACGCCGGACTCCCGCATGCGCGGCTATAACAACGGGCGGTTTAGCTTCAACGTCAAAGGCGGGCGCTGCGAAGCCTGCAACGGAGACGGGATCATCAAGATTGAAATGCACTTTTTGCCGGATATCTATGTCCCCTGTGAAGTGTGCGGCGGCAAGCGATACAACCGCGAAACGCTGGAGGTACACTACAAGGGAAAGAACATCTACGATGTGCTGGATATGACGGTGGAGGAAGCGCTCCGCTTCTTCAAACCGCTGCCCAAGATCGCGAAAAAACTCGAAACGCTCTATGACGTAGGCTTGGGTTACGTCAAGATCGGGCAACCGAGTACACAGCTTTCCGGCGGCGAGGCGCAGCGCGTGAAACTCGCAACCGAGCTTAGCCGCAGGGACACCGGGCGCACGCTCTATATTCTCGACGAGCCGACGACGGGTTTGCATGTGGACGACGTAAAGCGTCTGCTGGAGATTCTCCAGCGCTTATGCGACACAGGCAGCAGTGTGCTGGTCATTGAGCACAATCTGGATGTGATCAAGTGCGCGGATTATGTAATCGACCTTGGCCCCGAGGGCGGAAACGCGGGCGGCAACATCGTCGTCACCGGCACGCCGGAAGAGGTGGCAAAGGTGGAGGGCAGCTATACCGGACAGTTCCTGAAGGACGTTCTGTAGGGGGCGCGGCGTATGATTGCGCGCCAAATCATTTTGTAACAAAGCTGTGACGAAACGGGGATGCGTGTTTGCGCGTCCCCGTTCTTATAATATAATGCAGGTGTCTTTCGGTTTCGTGGCGGAACAAACACACTCGAATCAAATCGCAATGATGAAAAATTCCGTGCCTTGTAATCGCGCGGGTCTTTGAAAGGAAACAAACCATGTATACCAGATGGAGACTCTATATTCTGGCGGTGTTCCTCGTGATCATCGGCGTGCTGCTCTTCGGCTGCCGCATTTGGCGCAAACGCGGGCACCAGCTCAGTTGGCTGCGCGAGGTGTTCCTCATCCTCGGCGTGGTGCTGATCGTGGAAACGCTGATTATCTCCACACTTTCAAACTATAACCTCGGGGTCATTCTGCCCGCGTTCTTCGGCGTGCCGCTCGTTTTCTTGGCGTTCATGCTGCCGAAGATGAAGACGGGCTTCCTGCTGTTACTCAAGTGGCTGATCGCGGGCTGCTACGCCGTCGCCATCGGCATCTTTTTCGTGTGCGGGTTTTTGATGATCCGCGCCGCAAACGAAGGAGAGCATGCGGAGGTGGACGCGGTGATCGTCCTCGGTGCTGCGGTACACGGGGACAAGGTCACCTGGGTTCTGGAAAACCGGCTGAATACCGCGATGGAGTATCTGGAAACACACCCGAACGCCATCTGCGTGGTCTCTGGCGGACAGGGCGCGGGGGAAACCGTCACCGAAGGCTCGGCGATGAAGAAATACATGGTGGAGCGCGGCGTGGACGAAAACCGCGTCTATGCCGAAGAGAAGGCGAAGAACACCAAGGAGAACTTTGAAAACTCCAAAGTCATCATCGATGAGGTGCTTGGCGAAAACGCGCGGATTGCGTTTGTTACCACGAACTTCCATGTCTACCGCGCGGGACAGGTTGCAAAAGCGCAGGGGGTCAATGCCGTCGGCATCCCGGCGGAGGATGTTTGGTACCTCCGGCTCAACAACTTTCTGCGGGAGTGCGTGGGCATCTGCGTCTATGCGCTGCGCGGGGATATCTAATGCAGGCGGATACAGACACACGGCTTGCGATTCACCCGTATCGCGTGTATGATGTACGGGAATAATCAGATGATATGAGGTTGTTATGACGATTTGGATTGCGATGCTGCTCGGGCTGGTACAAGGGTTGACCGAGTTTCTGCCGGTAAGCAGCAGCGGGCATTTGCTCTTGCTGCAAAAGATGTTTGGCGTGACAGAAGGGGCAATGTTCTTTACCATGATGCTGCATCTGGCAACGCTGGTTGCGGTCATCATCGTATATTGGGATATGATTCTGGAGTTGATCAAGCACCCGTTTCAGAAAACCGTCGGGATGTTGGTTCTGGCGACGGTGCCGACGCTGATCATTGCGGTTCTGTTCAAGAAAGTGGAGCCGTTTGCTTCGTTCTATACGGCAACAGAAAACGGCTCGTTCCTTGGAATCGGGTTTCTCATCACCTCCGCGCTGCTGTTTTTGAGCGACTTGCTGCGCAGCAAGAGCAAGACCGGACGAAAGATGAAGGAGATGCGCGTAACCGACGCGCTGCTGATTGGCACCATGCAGGGCGTTGCGATTTTGCCGAGCGTCTCCCGTTCCGGCGGCACCATCGCGGGCGCGTTGTTTTCGGGGCTGAATCGTAAAGCCGCTGCAGATTTTTCGTTTCTGATGTCGATTCCGGCGATCATTGGCGGCGCGCTGGTCGAGGTGCCGGAAACGCTGAAAGCGGGCATTGGGGATGTGCACTGGACAACGATTGTCGCGGGCATGCTGGTTGCGGGTATCACAGGCTATTTCGCGGTGAAGATCATGATCGCGGCGATCAAGAAAAAGAAGCTGCTCGGCTTTGTGATCTATACTGCCGTGCTCGGCTGCCTCGTGCTGGTCGACCAGTATGTGACGCATTATTTCTTCTAAGCTTGTGCAAGTAAAAACCGGCGGGGTAATTCACCTCGCCGGTTTTGTGTTACTTAGTTATTATAATTTTCCCACACACCGAATCTCTTGCAGCGGAATCACGATGGTTTCCGTCTGGCGCTTGCCGTCACGCAGAAGCCCTTGCGATTCGTAAAACGAGACCGCGCGGTGATTTTCCTCCAGCACCCAGCAACAGATGCGCAAAAATCCGGCGTTGGCGGACTCCTGTTTGAGGCGGTTGAGCAGCTGTGTACCGTAGCCCTTTCGCCAGGCGCAAGGCAAAAAATAGAAGAAGCTAAACTCCGCGGCATCCGGCAGGTCGTCGTTTCGCGCGCGGTGCAGGCTCGCCGCGCCAACGGGAACGCCATCTTCGCAGAGCACGAAGTAGCGCATATGCGGCACGCGCTCCAAGCCTTCGCGCAGGCGTTTTATCTTGTCTTCCTCCCGGATTTGGCTGAGATATCGTTCCGGGACGATGCCCGCATAGGCGGTTTTCCATGCTTCGTTGATGATGTGCGCGATGGCGGGGATGTCCGCGTCCGCTGCTTGCCGGATTTCGATCATCGCTTTTTCTTGCATGCGCTCCCGCCTCCTTTTAGTGTTTTTTCTCAACCTTGCTCAAGTTCTCAATCGGCAGATTGCAGTGTTTCGCAATCGCGTTCGGCAACCCTTTACGGTATTGCACGCCGAATGCGCGGGGATGAAACTCCGATCGGTTACGCACATAGGATGGCTCTTCGTCCGCATAAAACACGATATAGCTGCGTTTCGTCACCTGGCCGTAAAGATCGGGCGTCAGAACGACGCGCTGAACTTCGTCCCAGCGCAGCTTATATTTCGTTCTGCGGGTTTGGTAGATGACCCCGCGGCTGGAGAGCAAAAACCGCGCGGAACCAAAACCGAATAGCTCCACAAACACCGGCAGCAGCAGAAAGAGAACCACCACGAGCAGCAGCCCGTACTGCAAAACCTGCATCACGGAAAAATATTGATAAGGGGAGAGGTTTCGCAACACAAGCAGGAAAAACAGAATCGCAAACAGCTCGATCAGCGAATATTTGACGATGGTTTCCAGAGGGGAAACAACGCGGAGTTTCATTTGGTGTCCTTTCGGTTATCTCGCACACAAACGGTGCACAAAATGGATTGCGCGGAATAAGATGCGGAGCGGGTGGTAACCGCTCCGCAAGTATCTCGCAATTATTTGCTTTCGCCTTTTTTCAGGTGCCCGTGTCCGTGGCAGTAGATCTGGCGGTTGTCCAGCGCCCACTGTCGCTCTGAAAACGCACCGACGGAAACGCCGGAGAGCGCGTCAAACATCTCATACATCTTGCTGTCGAGTAGGTCGATCTCGGCGAGAACTTCCGCCTCCGGGAACATCGGCAGTTTCGGGCTGCCGAACTCCGCCTGCCCGTGGTGCGCCAGCAGCATGTGTTCCACCAGCATGGCTGTCTCTTCGGGCACGCCGAGCAGTTCGCATGTTGCGGAGACTTCCGAAATACCGATCGAGATATGGCCAACCAGCATGCCGCGTGCAGTGTATCCGCTCGCAATGCCGAGCTCACCCGTCTCCAGCTCCTTGAGCTTGCCGATGTCGTGGAGAATCGCGCCGGTATAGACGAGGTCGCCGTCCAGCGCGGGATAGGTCTCGATGATCGCTTTGGCGAGCTTGGTCAGCGTCCATGTGTGGTGCAGCCAGCCGCCGCGCGTCGCATGGTGCAGCTTCACTGCCGCGGGATAAAACAGCAGCTTCTCCTTGTTTTCGCGCAGGATGTATTGTACAAGCCGCCTCAGGTCGTCGTCTGCAAAACTCTCGGCAAGTGAAAATAACTCTTCATACAACCATTCGGGGTCAAACGGGGAACAGGGAAGCAGTTTGGACATATCCACATTGTCCTCCGGTGTGATGCGGCGGATCTTGTCGATCTTGAGCTGCTCGGTATCCTTCCAGATGTTGATGGAACCGCGCACCTTGACCACGTCGTTTGCTTCAAACACACCGTGCAGTTCCTTATTATAATCCCAGAGCTTGCCTGCGCAATCGCCCTCACTATCCGCAAGGATGAGGTCGAGATACTCGGTGCCCTTGATGTTGGTCTTCACGCTGGCGCTTTTGACGAGGCAAAAACCCTCAAACGTCTGCCCGCTGCTTTCGTTGAGTAACCGCATACGGCTCATGGATGTGTCCCCCTTTGTTCCGCGTCCCCAAAATGGACGAGCCATTTGGATCGAAAACTACTTTGTAACAGTATATCATATTTACGTCGCATTCTGACAACCCGCGCAACAAACCGTGAAAAACCGTGCTTTCGCGTATGCAAAGCGTGCGTGCGTTGCCGGATTGCCGCTCTTGTGATAAAATGCGCGTGTGCATCGCGCAGGGAAAGACAACAGCGCGCTTGCTCGGAATGGAATGAAGCAAGCCAATTATGGAGAACACCAACACGCAAAACTACGATATCGTCGTCATCGGCGCGGGGCACGCGGGCGTGGAAGCCGCGCTTTCCTGCGCGCGAATGGGGCAAAAGACGCTCCTTTTGACGTTAAATCTGGATTCGGTGGGGCTTATGCCATGCAATCCCGCTATCGGCGGCACGGGCAAAGGCCACCTTGTGCGCGAGATCGACGCCCTCGGCGGCGAGATGGGTCTTGCCGCGGACGACACCCTGATTCAGATGCGGATGCTCAACACGGGCAAAGGCCCCGCCGTGCATTCCCTCCGTGCGCAGATGGACAAGCGCCGCTATCACGAGCGCATCAAGCGCACAATGGAAGAACAGGCGAATCTTACGCTCTCGCAGGGTGAAGCAAGCCGTTTTCTGACCGAAGGCGGACGAATTTCCGGCGTGGTGACGGCGGAAGGGTTTACCTATTCCTGCCGCGCGGCGGTTGTCTGCGCGGGTGTTTATATGAAGAGCAGGATTTTGATCGGCGACTTTTCGCGTGAGAGCGGGCCTGCGGGATTGCTTCGCTCGGAAACACTCTCCGACGCACTGCGTGAACTCGGCGTACCCATGCAGCGGTTTAAGACGGGCACGCCCGCGCGCATCAACGGGCGCACGCTGGATTATGACGAGATGGAGCGGCAGGATGGCGATGTGCCAATGCCCGCGTTCTCGTTTCTCAACGGCAGGCTCGAGCGCGAGCAAACGCCGTGCTATCTGACCTATACCAACGACGAAACCCACCGCGTGATCCTCGAAAATCTGCACCGATCCGCGATGTACAGCGGGAAGATCAACGCGACCGGCACGCGCTATTGCCCCAGCATTGAGGACAAGCTCGTGCGCTTTGCGGACAAGGACCGGCATCAGATCTTCATTGAACCGGAAGGGCGCACGACCAACGAAATGTATGTTCAGGGCATGAGCACCAGCCTGCCGGGCGACGTGCAGATTGCGATGCTGCGTACCATGCCGGGGTTGCACCGCTGCGAGGTGATGCGCCTTGGCTACGCGATTGAGTACGACTGCATCGATCCAACCGCGCTGGATCGCTCCCTCGCTGTCCGCGCCGTGCCGGGGCTCTACATGGCGGGACAGGTCAACGGCACAAGCGGATATGAAGAAGCGGCGGCGCAGGGTTTGCTCGCGGGAATCAACGCCGCGCTGTATTGCAAAAACGAGGAACCGCTTACACTCGGGCGGGACGAAGCCTACCTTGGCGTTCTGGTGGACGACCTTTCCGTGAAGGGCACGCCGGAACCGTATCGCATGATGACGTCGCGCTGCGAATACCGCCTGCTCTTGCGGCAGGACAACGCGGATGAGCGGCTCACGCACAAGGCGCTGCGCACGGGGTTGATTTCCGGCGAGCGGTACGAGCGGCTGATGCAAAAGCGGGACCGCGTGGAGCAGGCGATGCTCGCGCTGGATAAAACCGCGCCGCCGAGCGAAGCGCTGCGCCAACTGCTGATCGAACACGGAGAGAGCGTGCCCGTTTCGGGCGTGAAACTCTTTGATTTGCTCAAGCGCACCAATATCCGCTATACCGATCTGCTGTCCGTCTTCTCCGCGCTCTCCCCCTTGGACTGGGAGACGGAGGAGCGCGTGGAAACCCTTGCACGGTACGACGGCTATATTCAAAAGCAGCAGGAGCAGGTGAATCGCAACCGCGCGCTAGAACACACCGCCTTGCCGCAGGACATCGATTATCTCGCGCTGGACGGGCTCCGGCTCGAAGCGCGGCAAAAGCTGAACAAGCACAAACCCGAATCCATTGGTATGGCGGGGCGCATCTCCGGCGTAACCCCTGCGGATGTCAACGTGCTGCTGATCTACATTAAGCGCGGCTTTCCCGCCGCGAAACCAGAACCGGAGGAACGAGCATGATCAAGGAGATTCTTTCCCCGTTGCGACCGGACTTGACTCCGGTACAACTGGAGCAGTTTGAAACGTATTATACGATGCTTGCGGACTGGAACACCCGCTTGAACCTGACCGCGATTATTCTGCCGGAGGATGTCGCGAAAAAACACTTTCTAGATTCGTTTGCTGCAGAGCCATACTTAAAAAACGACGCGAGTATACTGGATCTTGGTACGGGTGCGGGATTTCCCGGCATTCCGTTGCTGATTTTGCGCCCGGACCTGCATGTTACGCTGATGGACAGCCAGCAAAAGAAACTGGTGTTTCTAGACGCTGTTTTGAAGGAACTGAATCTTTCGGCGGAATGCGTCCATGCGCGCGCAGAGGACGCGGGGCAAAACCCGTGCTATCGGGAACGGTTTGATGCGGTGTTGACCCGCGCGGTTTCGGGGCTTCCCGTGCTTTGCGAGCTCACGCTGCCGCTGGTCAAGGTCGGCGGAATCAGCATCGCGTACAAGGGAGATTCCACGGAGGAGCTTGCTGCGAGCAATAATGCACTCAGTGTCCTGCATGCGACAGCGGAGCGGGTGAGTATTCCTTCGGACTACGGCGCGCGCGAACTGGTGATTCTCACAAAGAACGGTACCACGCCAAAGCAGTATCCTAGAAAAGCGGGAACCCCCGCGAAAAACCCGCTCTAAATTCATCCAGATCAAGAAAAAACGCAGGAGATCAATTGGAAAAGAAATCCACAACCAGAAAAACTCCCTCCCGCAGCGGGGCCAAAGCAAACGCCGCTTCTTTTGCCGCGGGCATCGCGGGGATTCTCATCGCGACTTGGCTCGTCTACGGCACGGTGACGATCAACCCGTTTCGCTGGGGATTGTTTGCGGAGGAGCTGATCATTGCCCTCTGCGCGCTACTTGCGCTTCGCTTTCTCTGTGTGCTTAGCCTGCCAAAGTGGCTTCCGCTGGTCTGCATCGTTCTCGTACCCGTGGCAATCGCGTTTGTGGGTTCGCTCTCGCTTCCGGAAAATCCGGCGGCGTTTGAGCGTGCGCTGTGCCTTGCCGCCGCCGCATGCTTTGCGCTGCTGAGCGCGCAGCAGATGGACAATAAGCCCGATGGCGTGCTGCTCACCGCGCTGCTCATCGGTGTCAGTCTGCCGATTCTCCTTGCTGCAAACACGCGCATGATCGACGAACTCTCCCGTGCGTTGGTGATGGGCGGGGTATTCATGGCGGTGCTCGCCGTCCGGCAAAAAACGGTACTGCTTGCCTTTCTTGCCTCCGCCGCGTTTGCGGTTGCGGGCGCGGCCGGACTTTTTGCCGCGTTTGCCGGGCTCGGCGCGGGGCTTGGCGCGCTGCTGCTCTCGCCGAAGCGAACGCGGGGAAGCTGGACGTTCGCAGCCGTACTGATGGCGGCGCTGCCCGTTGCGGTTTGGTTCGTCTCCCGCGCGCTGCTGCCGGAAAACAATCCGCTCTTTGCGGGAAACACGGCGGTTGCGGGCGCATTTGCCGGAATTATCCGCGTGCATCAACTGCGCGCGCTGGCGGTTGGGCTCTTGCTGCTTTCGGTTCGGTTTTTCTCGCGCAGGGAGGATGCGGCCCTTCCCGTCGTGCTTGCGCTTGCGGGTTGCGCTGCGGCAAGGCTCTTGCCGTTTATCTCCGCGCCGGATGTTTGGATGGACGCGCTCTTGCTCTCGGCGCTTTGCGGCGTCGGCGTTGCCAAGACCGCGCGGTAAATTTGAATCGACTCAAACGGTGCGGGAGCGGGTTTCTGAACGAAATCCGAACAAGAGGGAAACAGCCCAAGCCCTGCCGTAGAACAACACAGGACAACGCGCGGCGCAGCTCTCTTGCGTGCGCGAAGGAGAATTTATGACGCTCAAAAAACGAATCGCGGATCTGTTCGACCGCTCCTTTTGGAGGGTTGCGCTCCCGCTGATCATACCGATTGCATTGCAAAATCTATTGATGACCTCGTTTCGCCTTGTCGATACGCTGATGGTTGGCCGCCTTGGCGATGTTTCCATCGCTGCGGTCGGGCTTGCAGGCTGGGCCTCGTTCTTTGTCGAGCTGCTCGCGTTTGGGATGTCCAGCGGAGCCGCCGTCTTTGTTGCACAGTATCACGGCGCAGATAATAAAAAAGGCATGCTGCAGACTTACGGTATGATGCTGCTGTTCATGGTGCCGCTTGGCCTCGTGTTCACCATCGGCGTCGGGCTTTATCCTGCGTTTGTGATGCGGCTTTTCACCGAAGACCCGGCGCTGATTGCCGAGGGCGTGAAGTATCTGCAGTTCGCCTGCGTCTCCTATTTCTCGCTGACGCTGAACCTCGCAATTTCGACCATGCTGCGCTGCACGGAGCAGGTGAAGATTCCGATGATTACGAGCGGAATTGCCGCGGGGATGAATGCCGTGCTCAACTACATCTTCATCTTCGGCTTGTTCGGCCTTCCTGCGATGGGCGTTGCGGGCGCGGGGCTGGCCACGGCGATCTCCTCTTTGATCAACCCGATTCTGATGATGGCAATCTCCTTTGCCAAGAAGAACATCGTTATCGCGCCGTTCAAGCAGGTGTTTGCGATCAAAGGCTTCTTTAAGCCCTTCTGGAGCCGTGCGCTCCCGGTCCTGCTCAACGAGTTTTTCTGGAGCGTCTCCATCCTTGTGGTCAACATGGTCTTAGGGCGGATGGGTACGGACAACTACGCCGCGCTGACGGTGGAGCGCACGATTGAAAATCTGGTATTCGTCTTCTTCGTCGGCCTCTGCAACGCCTGCAATATCCTCGTCGGGAAATCGATCGGTGCGGGGAATATCGAGCAGGGCAAGCTGTATTCCCGCCGCTTCATGGTGCTGACCCCGATCATTGGCATACTCGCGGGGCTGTTGATCATTGCGCTGCGCTATCCGCTGATCGGGTTGTTTGACTTGAGCGAGACCGCAAAGCACACCGCGCGCGTGCTGTTGGTCATCTTCGCAATCGATGCTGCGGTGCGTTATATTCCCTATGTCGAGGTGGTCGGCATCTTCCGCGCGGGCGGGGATACGCGCATGGGGCTGATCGTTGACGTGATTTGCCACTATGTCTTTATCACGCCTGCGGTTATCCTCGCCGGGCTTGTTTGGAAGCTCCCGTTTATCACGACCTATATCATCATGCTCGCGGTGGACGACATCTCCAAACTCATCATCACGATTCCTTACTACCGAACTATGCGTTGGATCAAGCCGATTACGCAGCCGGAACCGGTGGATCGTGAAGAGGCGATGATCGAAATCGGAGGAGACCCGATTTTGTAACGGGGAGCGGCGCGATGAATTCGATTTACACAGAAATTTGTGGTATAATCAGCCATCGGCAACCAGGTATATGCCGCGGGTCGCGTGCATATATCAAAACAATCCCTACTCAAAATCAAGCAAAAGCGGATAATGCCTTGGGGACGTTGTTTTTTGCCGAAATGATTCTTACAGCAACGGTTGTAAGGGATTGCAAATCGTCACTTTGAAAATGATTCCATAGGGTAAGAGCGGGTGAACGAGCACCTGCATGGGGGGAAATAAACAGGCGTATGCATAAGCCAAAGATGGGGATAAAGCCGATCAACGTTTTGCCGCTTGGTTTTATCGTGGTCATTTTGACTGGCGCGTTGTTATTGATGTTGCCGATTTCGAGCAGGGATGGATCATCCCTGCCGTTTTTGAGCGCGCTGTTTACCTCAACCAGCGCGACCTGCGTAACGGGGCTCATCGTTGCAGACACAGGGACGTACTTTTCTTTGTTTGGACAGATCGTCGTCATTCTGCTGATTCAAATCGGCGGCTTGGGCATCATGACCATGTCGATGATCCTGTTTTCATTCACGGGAAAAAAAGTCTCCCTGCATGATCGCATGAGCATGGCGGAAGGTTTGGGCGAAAGCCGCTTGCAGGGCGTTGTCCGCCTGACGCGCGGCGCGCTGCTGGTCACCGGAATTACGGAATTGACTGGGGCTGTTTTGCTTGCGTTTCGGTTTATTCCGCAGTTTGGCGTGGCAAAGGGAATCTGGTATTCGATTTTTCATAGTATCTCGGCGTTTTGCAACGCGGGGTTTGACCTCATCGGCGGTTATCGTTCTATGACGGTATATGACAAAGACCCGTATGTACTCATGATCATCATGGGGTTGATCGTCGCAGGCGGGTTGGGTTTTGGTGTGATTCTAAACATGCGCAACACACGCGATGCCCGCAGGCTCAGGCTGCACAGCAAGATGGTGCTGACAGGAACCGCGTTTCTGATTTTATGCGGCACGCTGTTATTCCTCTGGATAGAGTATGAAAACCCCAAGACCATCGGCGGCATGAATCTGTTTGATAAGATCGTCAATTCGATGTTCCAGTCGGTCACGCTGCGCACGGCAGGGTTTAACTCCATCGACCAATTGGCGATGCACGACGCGAGCAAGGGCGTCGGTATTCTATTGATGCTCGTCGGCGGCGGGCCTGCGGGTACCGCGGGCGGTCTCAAGATCACAACCGTGTTTACGCTTTTGTTGGCAGCGCGTGCCTATCTGCGCGGAAAATTTGAAACCGAGGCGTTCGGGCGTACGATTCCGCTGGAGCAGACGCGCCGCGCGCTGACCATCACGCTTCTGGGCGGGTTGTTCCTGCTTGGGATGGCGACGATGCTTTCGTTTTCGGAGCAGGACATGCCCGCGGGCAGCCTCGGATTACTCAACCAGCTTTATGAGGCGACGAGTGCGTTTTGTACTGTCGGTGTTTCAACGGGGGTCTCCGCGGCGGGCTCTTCTGTCACACGCATCATCTTGATTTTACTGATGTATGCAGGCCGCGTGGGGTTGGTTACGGTTGCGCTCTCGCTTGTGGAAAGCACGAGCAGAAAAGAGCCGGTACTGCACTATCCGCAGGAAGATATCTTGATCGGTTAACGATCAAAGCAATGACGACAACAGACATTATTTTATCTGCAAGGAGCGGAGAAGAAAAATGAGTAAAAGTTTTCTGATCATCGGGCTGGGGCGTTTTGGCCAAAGCACGGCGCGCATGCTGACCACACTTGGGCACGAGGTGCTCGCGGTGGATAAGCGTGCCGATCGCGTAAACGCGATCAAAGACAGCGTGCTGCACGCGGTGCAGGCGGATACGACCGATGAGCGCGCCATTGCGCAGCTCGGCATCCGTAATTTTGACTGCGTAGTCATCTGCATCGGCGACGACATCCGCGCGTCGGTGCTCGCGACCGTTCTCTGCCGCGAGATGGGCGCAAAGAAAATCGTCGCCAAAGCGCAGGACGACCTGCACCAGAAGCTGCTGATCAAAACCGGCGCGGACCGCGTGGTGCAGCCGGAGCACGACGGCGGTATTCGCCTTGCGCGCTCTCTGGTGTCCGATGGCGTGCTGGATGCGCTGGATCTCTCCGAGGATTACAGCATCCACGAAATCGAGATTCCGAAGGACTGGGTGGGCCGTTCGCTTGCGCAGATCGACGTACGCAACCGCTTTGGTGTTTCCATCATCGCAATCCGCAGAGACGGCCACGTGACGGTGAATCTCGATCCGACGAACGCGTTCCACAACGATGATTCGATCTATCTGTTGGGCGACGACGAAAGCCTTGAAAAATTCAACTGATTTTTTCCAAAAAAGCAAGGGATTGCTTCTTTTGCACAGTTCAAATAATAGCGGATATTACCTGGACGGCGGCGCAACAGCGCCGCCGTTTTTTACGCGGTTGAGTTTGCCGTTTGCCGCGCCATCTGTTAAAATGCTCATCAGGGATGGAATAAACGGTACCAATAAGGGAGAAAACAGTATGGCAAACGCGAAGAAAACACTCGCAGAACAACTCCATTCACGCAAACTCCACAAACCCCCGAAGCTGATCTATTGCGCGTTGGGTTATCTTTGGAAGCTGCTCTATTTTAAAAAACTCGGCGTTCAGGTCGAGATAAAAAACGACCCACGCAAGCAAAAGGGCCCGTATATCGTGGTCAGCAACCATGCGTCCCGATTGGACTACATCTACACGGGTGCGGTCTTGCTGCCGGATACGCTAAACTTCGTGGCGGGGTATAATGAGTTTTTCCGTTCGCATCTGGCGTTCATCTTCCGGCTGTTGCAGATTATCCCGAAGAAAAATTTTACACCGGATATCTATACCATCAAGGAGATCGCACGCATCATCCGCAAAGGCGGCCGCGTGATTTTGTTCCCCGAGGGGATGAGCAGCATCGGCGGCGGCAACCAACCCTGCGCAATCGGCAGCGGGAAGCTGCTCAAGCACTTTGGCGTGCCGGTCTATGTCAGCAAAATCTCCGGCGGATACCTGACCAGCACCAAATATTGTCTGGATGAGCGCCCGGGCGAGGTGCATGTGACCATCGATAAACTCTTTTCGCCGGAGCAGCTTGCCGGCATGAGCGCGGACGAGATTCAGCGCGCGCTGGATGTCGCGATTCAAAACGACGATTACGAATGGAACACGACGGCGAAGGTCAACTACGACGGACACGGCAGGATTGCGCATCAGATGCATACGCTCCTGTATCGCTGCCCGCGCTGCGGGAAGGAATTCACCATGCGCGGCGAAGGGGATACGATCCGCTGCTTGAGTTGCGGAAACGGCGCGCGCATCAACCCGGACTATAGCTTCACCCCGTTTGACGAAACCTGTGTGTTGCCGCAAACGCCGAAACAATGGTTTGACGAGGAGCGAAAGCATGTCTACCGCGCGCTGCTCGATCCCGCGTTTGCGCTCACGGAGCGTGTGCGCCTCGGCGTGCTGCCAAAGTTTGAACCTCTGAAAAATCTCGCGACCAGTTTGATCGCGGGGGAGGGGGAAATCCGCCTCGACCACAGCGGCTTTACCTTCAGTGGAACGAAAGACGGCGAAGCGTTCTCCTTCCATCTGGAGCCGAAGCTCCTGCCAACCTATGGGATGTGTACGGATGTTTCCCGCGTCTATACCTTCGTCAACGGCGAGTTCTTTGAGTTTTATCCGGAGACGGAATGCATCGCAAAATGGCTGCTCACAACCGAGGAGCTGCACCGCATGCACGGCGGGGACTGGAAAAACTTTCCCTGGGCGGATACGTATGCTTAAACGGGCAAAGCGGGAAGAGAAAGCGTAATCAACCATGCAAAAACCAGCGGGAGCGCCACCGGCAACGGTCACGCTCGACCTCCACGGAAAAACACAATATCAGGCGCGCGTGATGCTGGATTCTCAGCTTAGGCGCAGCCGCGGGATCTACCGCATCCATGTGATTCACGGCTATCACAACGGGACAGCGCTTAGGGATCTGGTACGGCAGGAATATGCGGCAAACCCGCTTGTGCTTCGTGTGGAGGCGGTCTCTGAAAGTGCAACCGATTTGGTTTTACGGGAATTATAAAGGAAAGAAACAGAAAAAACGGAGCGTGAGCTCCGTTTTTTGAATTGAAGTAAGCCGATTGAAAATTGTGGGTTTCGAAATGATCTTATAAACCCTTTGGGTTCTTCGTGTTGCGCTCAATCAGCGCCTGATAGCGTTCCAATGTGCTCCCTGCGATGTCGTCCCAGGAAAGATAGATCGTTTCCCGCGCGGATTTGCCGACCCTTTTTGTCATCGCCCGGTCGCTGAGCGCCATGTTGAGCACATCGCAAAGGCTTTGCGTTGTGTCTTCGCATAAAAAACCGTTATGCCGGTCAAGAATGGGCTCCGCGGTTGCGCAGCCGCGAACCACCACGCTGGGCGTTTCCATTGCCGCCGCCTCGCGCACCACCATGCCGGAGGTATCATAGAGGGAGGGAAACACGAACAGATCCGCGTTTTCATAAAGGCCGTAGAGGTCGTCCTCCCCCGTGATGTGCCCTGTAAAACGAACACGGTCGGTCAAACCCAGTTCGTCCACCTTCTGGCGGATCGACTTCACATCCGGTCCCTGGCCTGCAAGCACGAGGGTAAAGGCTTTTCCGCTTTGCGCATAGCAGGCGCAGCCTTCGAGGATGCGCTGGATATTCTTCTTCCAGTTCATCTGCCCGCAATAGAACAGAATCGGTTCGTCCGGCAGGTTAAACTTTGCTTTTGCGGCAGTTGCGCGCGTCGGGCTCGGGTCGATGTCCGGTGTGCCGTTTGGCATGACGACCACCTCGCCGACATAGCCATAGTCATAGAGTGTCTCCTTGGAGCTTTGGCTCACGGTCCAGACTTCGTCGCAGCGCTGGTAAAAATTCACGATGGTTGCCACAGCGATGTTTGCGAGCATCTCTGTTCCCGTGATCTGGTAGAAATCGTCATAGTAACGCGAATGGAACATACCGATGATCGGAATTCCGCGCCGCCGCGCGATGCGCTGCGCTTCCAACCCGGCGATGAATGGGGAATGCGCGTGGATGATGTCCAGCGGAACACTGCGCATGCGTGCGTCATAGTGCGTGTCCAACTGGGGGATGCCGGCGCTGTATTGCTTTTGCCGGGGCAACTCCATGCTGATAAAGTCGATCAGTTCAAACGGATACCCTCCGCGAAAACCGGTATCCGCCATCGGGGCAATGACATAGCACTCTTCCCCCCTGCGGGCGAGCGCGGTTGCATAGTGATAGACCACGCGGCCAACGCCATCGACAATCGGCAAAAACGAGTCACTGAACTGTCCGATTTTCATAGGAAGAAACACCAAGCCTTTCCGGCGTTGTATTATTTTATGCGCGTATGATTCGGGAACCTGCGCAGACGGATACGCATACTCTGAATGGTGGTATAGGTTCATTCTACCACAACACCGTAAAACGTGTTATGATGAAAGACAAGGTTTTCCGCCTTATGGTGTGAACGATTGTGTCGTGCCCTGTGGCAATTGCGTACAACAATACGGTTTTGCAACATCGTCTACGCCGGAATTTGAACGAAAAGAACGCCTTGATCGAATGAAGAAAAAGACTATTCGAACCTGCTTATTTGCGCTGTGGCTGCTTTTCGTGGCTTTTGTCGGCGCAGCGTCACATGCGGCGGAGGGCGCGCCGACGGTTGGAGACCTCACAGGAGACGGGAACACGACCGCGGCAGACGCAGCGTGTATGCTCCGCGCGATTGCTTTTGGCAGGCTAAACGAGGATGAGCGACCGGATCTCGACTTCACCAAGAATGGTGAGATCAACGGTGTGGATGCGCGCGCGGCGCTGCTATATGCCTGCGGCGGCATCGAGGACTGGGTTGCGTTTGGCGAGCGGGTGTCCAGCGGGCTTTGCAGCGAGCAGTTGATGGATCGTTTTTCCTATACGGGAACCCGGAGCGATGGACAAGGGAACTATCAAAGCGAGAACGTCTCGGTCACAATCTCATCCGGCCGTGCCGAAAAAAGCACCTATTACCTCGCGGACATCTGTGTGCAGGACATCACGAGCTTTTTGACCACGTTTAGCAGCGGGTCGTTTCGCGGCAAGACGGAGTCCGTACTCGCGATGTTTGACGCAACACCGGGGGCAATCGTCGGCATGAACGGAGACTTTTACTCCTATCATCTCTACGGGCCGGTGGTGCGAAACGGCGAAACGTTTGTGGATTATGTCAACAAGGACTGGGATATCGCGGTGCTGCTCAGCACAGGTGAACTGATCACCTATCCCAACAACATGCTCAAGAAAGACGCGCTTATGGGGATGAGTGTCTACCAAACATGGGTGTTTGGGCCCGCGCTGCTGGACGAAAACGGTCACGCGAAGACAAAGTTTCGCAGTCAGGTGCAGGTAAAAAATCCGCGCAGCGTATTGGGCTATTATGAACCCGGGCACTACGCGTTTTTAACGGTGGACGGCAGATCGCGCGAATCGGAAGGCATGACGATGACGCAGCTTTCCGCTCTTTGCGAAAGCCTTGGGTTTGCGAGCGCATATAATATGGACGGCGGGCAATCCAGCGTGCTGATGTCGCAGGCGGGGGCAATCAACATTCCCTATCGCGGCGGCAGATCGGTCAGCGATATTTTGGCGATTCGGGAATTGCCAGAGGGATGATTCGCAACTACCCCGCCAACAGAGAGATTTTTAAAGAAACAGATGGAAGATTTATTTCAATAGCATAAGAGATACTACGAATAATAGATGGATGACTTATTTAGAAGCACAAGTGAGATTATATATCAATAATTTATGGAAGATTTATTTCAAAATCAAATAGAAGAGAACGCGCCGCTTGCGGATCGCATGCGCCCGCGCACGCTCGATGAATTCATCGGGCAAAAGCACATCGTGGGCGAAGGCAAGCTCCTTCGGCGCGCGATTTTGACCGATCGTTTGCAGTCGTCAATCTTCTTTGGCCCGCCGGGCACGGGGAAGACCACGCTTGCCGCGATCGTCGCCAACGCCACCGGCGGCGCGTTTTCAAAGCTCAATGCGGTCACCGCGGGAGTCAAGGAGCTCCGCGCCATCGTGGAAGAGGCGGAAAATCGGCTGCGCCTCTATCGCCAGCCGACGTACCTGCTGCTCGACGAATGCCACCGCTGGAACAAGACGCAGAGCGATTCGCTCCTGCCCGCGCTGGAAAAGGGAATCATCCGTTTCATCGGCTCCACGACGGAGAACCCGATGATCGCGATGACCAGCGCAATCGTTTCGCGCTGCCGCGTATTTCAGTTTTACCCGCTGACCAATGAGGATGTGGAGCAGGCGGTGCTTGCCGCCGTTCGGGACGAGGCGCGCGGCTTTGGCAAGCTACCCGTCGTGCTGGAGGAAGAGGCGCTGCATACCATCTCCGCAATCGCAAACGGCGATTGCCGAAACGCCCTCAACGCGCTGGAGCTTGCGGTGCTCACCACCGAGAAAAACGAGGCGGGGGACATCCGCATCACGCGCGAAATCGCAGCCGAGTCCAGCCAGAAAAAAGTCATCAAATGCGACGAGCAGCTCTTTTACGACATGCTCTCCGCGTTTTGCAAATCCCTCCGCGGCGGTGACTCCAACGCGGCGATCGCGTGGTTTACGCGGCTTCTCTATGCGGGGGTTGACCCGCGGATCATCGCGCGGAGGCTCATCGCCCACGCGAGCGAGGACGTTGGCCTTGCAAACCCACAGGCGATGGTGCAGGCGGTTGCGGCGGCGGACGCGCTGGAGCACATCGGCCTGCCGGAGGCACGGCTGTCTCTGACGCAGGCGATCATCTTCATCTGCGAATCACCCAAGAGCAACAGCGTCGTAACGGCGCTGATGGCGGCCGCCGCGGACGCGGAAACAAGCTTTGATGAACCGGTGCCCGTCTACCTGCGGGACACTTCCTTTGCCGGCGCTGCGAAACTGGGTCATGGCAAAGGGTATCTCTACCCGCACGATTTTCCCGGGCACTGGGTCAAGCAGGAGTATATGCCGCCTTCGCTCAAGGGCAGGCGCTATTATACCCCCTCCGATCAGGGGCAGGAGGCAAAGATTAAGGAAAACCACGAGAGACGGGATAAGCTCCGAAGTGGAGAGCCGCTTTCGCAGGAAACAAACGAAGACAAGCGCGATTAAACGCGCAACAGGAGAACGCACGATATGAATATGATGATTCCCGCAACCAGCATCACGTTTGCGCAGATGTTTACGATGATCTTCTCCGGCACATTCGGGCTGATGGGACTGATCTTTCTGATCGTGGGGCTTGCGTTCAGCGCCTCCATCAACAGCAAGCGTAACCGCTGCACCGCCTATACTGAAGGCGTGGTCAGCGCCATGCAGGCGCAGTTCGGCTCAAGCGGCTTTCGCGCGGTCTATCGTTTCACCATCGACGGAAAAGAGCTCCAATACGTCTCCAACTATGCGGGAAACAGCAATCTGCTCATTGGGCAAAGCGTCGGGGTCTATTATGACCCGGCGCAGATCGGGCGCGTCTATATCGAAGAGGACGCGCGGCAGATGAAGACCTTCGCCCGTGTGTTTACGATTCTTGGATGCGTGTTTTTGTTTATTGCAATGATCGTCGCAATCGTTCTACTGGGCGTTTTGTAAGCGCAGCAACACCAATTTGCTTTAAAAATTCGCGTTTTTGCGCGAATGCGTTGATATTTCGGACATTTTGTGAATAATCATGGGGTATCATTGGCACGGCATCGGGCTTATGGTACACTAGACGTTGCGAAAATGCTCACCCGCAGTTTCGCGAAAGGAGCACTGGATACATGGCAAAACGAAGAAGGAGAGCTTCCGGCGCGCGCAAGCTGCTCATAGTGGTGTTGCTTGCCGTCAGCGCCGTTGCGCTCATTCTTTATCTAACCAAGGGCGGCGGAAAAGTTGAAAACGAATACCTCGGCAAGATTGAAATCAACGAGGTGATGAGTAGCAACAAAGGCTCCGTGCCGGACGAAACAGGTGCGTTTCCGGACTGGATCGAGGTGTATAACAACACCGACTCCAAGCTGGACATCTCCGGTTTTGGCCTGACCGATAAGCTGATCTCCGCCGCAAAATGGACATTCCCGGAGGGTTCCATCCTTGAACCCCGCGGGTTTATTGTCGTATTCTGCAGCGGTGACCCCACGCGCGGCAGAATGCATACGCCCTTTAAACTCTCCGCCTCGGACGACGTGATTCTTTCCAACGTCTCCGGCAAGGTGGTGGATAGCGTCACCCTGCAACCGGTCACGAGCGGATATTCCCTCGGACGCAACGCGGACGACGGCACCACGTGGAAGGAGATGCTGCCAAGCCCGGGTTATCCGAACACGCAGGAAGGCGCGGCGGAATATCTTGCGACGCTTTCCGCCTCGGCGGAGCAGTCCATCGGCGTTACGCTCAATGAGTTTATGCCGAGCAACGCTTCCACGCTGGTTGGACCGGATGGAGCCTATTGCGATTGGATTGAGCTCTACAACGCCACAGGCGCAGAAGTTGATCTCAGCGGATACGGCATTTCGGATACGCCCACTCAACCGCTGAAATATACCCTGCCCAAGGGAACGAAAATCGCCGCAAACGGCGTGCTGCTGATCTATTGCACCGGACGCTCGACGCCCGAAGGATCGGACAAGATCGAAGCCCCGTTCTCGCTGGCAGCCTATGCCGAAAGCGTTGTGTTCTCTACGCCGTCCGGCAAGATCCTCGATCAATATGACTATACCCGCGCAAACACGGACATCAGCTTTGCGCGCAATCCTGACGGTACAGGAGACTGGGCAACCGCTTCCCAGCCGACGCCGGGCTATCCCAATAACAATGCGGGGCTGGAGGCGTTCATGAAGACGCTCTCCTTCGGAAAAGGTGACATCGTCATCTCCGAAGTGCTCAACGCAAACGTATCCTACCTCAAACAGCCGGATGGCGAGTATTATGATTGGATCGAAATACACAACACCACCGGCTCGCCTATTTCACTGGCGGGATACGCGCTGAGCAACAATGCGAAGAACCCCGCCAAGTGGGTGTTTCCCGACGTAACGCTCAATGCGGGCGAATATTTAACGGTTCAAGCGTCGGGTAAAAACGTTTCCGACGCGCAAAAAAAAAATAATCTAGCGACGAACTTTGGCCTGTCTGTTGACGGGGATGTCGTCCTTCTCTTTACGCCGGATGGCACGATTCTGGATAAGATGCTCGTGCCAAAAGGCCATGCGGATGTGAGCTACGGGCGCACGGACACAAGCCTGATGTTTTACGCGAAACCCACGCCAAACGAGCCGAACGGTTCCGGCGTTGCGGGCTATGCGCAAAGGCCGCTCATCACCACCCCCGGCGGAACCTTTAGCAGCGCACAAAGCGTTAGCATCGAGGTGCCGGAAGGTTGCAGCGTCACCTACACCACGGACGGAACGGTACCAAGCGAGAACTCTTCCCGCTATTCCGGCCCGATCACGATCAGCAAGACTTCGGTGCTGCGCGCCCGCGCGTTCAAGAGCGGGTATAACGGCAGCGACACCGCCAGCCAGACGTATGTGATCTATACCGGCGAGAGCACGGTTGAAAACCACAAGTATACCCTGCCGGTGGTGAGCATTGTCACAGAGCCGGGTAACCTTTGGGACCCGGAAACAGGCATCTATGTCATCGGAAATCAGTATGCTGAGGTGTCAGGACAATTGCCGACCGATATTCGAATGACTGCCGGAATGAATGACCCGAACTGGAATCTGGCGAACTTCAATGCGCAGCCGAAATCCCACCCTGACCCGCTGGGCAGAAGCTGGGAACGCGATATGCACTTTGACTATATCGACCTCGACGGCAAAACTCTCTACAGTGGCGATGGCGTGTTCCAGATTCAGGGGCAGTTCTCGCGTAACAATGAACAAAAAGGCTTCTCGTTGAAGGCAAAGGGCGCATACGGCGATTCGGTGTTTCACTATCCGTTCTTCGAGAACCGTTCGTATTCCGACTTTAAGTCGCTGGTGCTGCGCGCAAGCGGGCAGGATGCGACCAACAGCCGCATTCGTGACAACCTGGTCACAACGTTGTTCGAAGAAGGCAATACGGGCTTGCCGGAGAACCGCGCGGTCGTTGTGCAGGCGCATAAGCAGGTAGTCGTGCTGCTCAACGGCAAATACTGGGGCGTTTACGATTTCATGGAGCGCATCAAGGAAGACTTTATTGCATCGCGCTTCCATCTATCGAATCCCGATGCAATCGACATGCTCTTCGGCAACGGCAATCAGTATTGCGTGCTGGCGGGCAATGGCTGGGAAGACTACACCAATATGGTCGAATGGGCAGGCAGTCATGATCTGAGCGATCCCTCCAACTACGACTACATCAACACGCTGATGGATACGGAGAACTATGCGACGTATGTCGCGGCGGAGATCATCGTTGGCAACTCCGACTCCGTCAATCTCAAATATTGGCGCAGCTCGGAATATGACAACAAGTGGCGCTGGATTTTATACGACTTCTGCTGGGCGATGAACCGCGATGATAAATCTTCGGACACGGCGACGGTCGGTTTCCGCAGAGACTTCTTCTCGCGCTACTTCAATCCGGAAGGACACGGTTCCGGCAAAGCGGGTTCCACGGTGCTCATCCGCGCGTTGCTTGCAAACGCCACCTTCAAGCAGATGTTCCTCGAAAAAGTGGCGTTGATGCTCAACGATGTCTATACGCCGGAGAAGATACTTGCGATGGTGGACAGGCTTCAGGGCAACATAGACGCAGAGATGAAGTATGATGTGGATCTTTGGGATTCCATCACGTATTCCACCTGGCAGCAGCACTGCGACCACATCCGCAACTATGCGAAGAACTATCAGAACTATGCGCTGAAGTATGTGCAAAACTATTTCAGTCTCAGCGATTCAGAGATGAACAGCATCTTCGGGCGCAAAACGACATTGGAAGATACGACAAATGGCGGCTAAACAAGCGCTTCCCGGCAAGCAGTACCGGCACGAACTGAAATACATCATCTCCGAAGGGGAGCATAAGCTCTTGAGCTTGCGCGTCAAGGCGTGTCTCAAGCAGGATTATCATGCCTCCGTCAACGGCGGGGAGTATTTCATCCGCAGCTTGTATTTTGACGATCCGTTTGATACCGCGCTGTGGGAAAAGACCAGCGGCGTTGCTTCACGTGACAAATTCCGCATCCGAATCTATAATCTGCAGGATGATTCCATCAAGCTGGAGCGCAAGCACAAGGAAGGGCAATACATCAAGAAAGACAGCGTCTCGCTTTCGCGGCAGGATTGCGACGAGATCGTCCGCGGCAACCTTGAGTGCCTCAAGCACAACGACAGCCCCTTTGCGATGCAGTTTTACGGCATCTTTAAGGCGAACCACCTTCGCCCAAAGGTTTTGGTTGACTACACGCGCGAGCCATATGTATTCCCGGCGGAGGATGTGCGCATCACGTTTGACAAGAACGTCCGTACCGCGATGCGCTGCACCGACCTGTTCAACCCGAATGTGATCACCTACCCCGTTTGGGATTTGCGAAACTGTATGATCATGGAGGTCAAGTTCAACGAGAGCCTACCGCAATATGTGGGGGAGCTTCTAACCCTCGGTTCCGCGCAGCGAACGGCGGCAAGCAAATATGTCTTCTGCCGCCAGTATGAGTTTTAAGCGAAGCGCATTTGCGCCAGCCATAGATTTCTTCATCAGGATGATGTTAAGGAGGTAACGTATGAATCATTTTCTGCGCGCGGAGGGAGAAGCCCTCACAACCGCGTTCAACATCAAGGATCTTTTCTCGAGCACGCTCAATCCCCTGCAGGTGATCCTCACGTTGGTCATCGCGCTGGGCATCGGAGCATTTCTGTATTTCATCTATAAAAAGACGTTCGCAGGGGTTGTGTATTCCCGCTCGTTCAACCTGAGCCTGATTCTTTTGACCATGGTGTCCGCGATGGTCATCATGCTCATCAGTTCCAACCTCACGCTCTCGCTGGGCATGGTCGGCGCGCTGTCCATCGTGCGTTTCAGAACCGCGATCAAGGACCCGATCGACACGGTCTATATGTTCTGGGCGGTTGGCGAGGGCCTTGCGCTCGGCGCGGGGTTTGTGGACGTCGGCCTGATCGGCGCGCTGGTCATCGGCGTGATCATGGTTCTCATCACCTCCGTCAAGGGCAGCGGCACCATGCCGTACCTGCTCATCCTGCATTTTGACGACCGCGCAAGCCAGCAGATCAAGGGATTGATCCGCCAGCTTCCCAAGGCGCACATCAAGAGCAAGACCGTCCAGCACGACGGTATTGAGCTGACCATTGAGCTGCGCATCCGCGAAAGCGACACGGACTTTGTGGACAAATTCCTGCGCGTGCCGGGCGTCTTTGACGCAACCCTCGTCGCGCATCAGGGAGATTTGCTCTCGTAATCTGTTTCTAAAAAATAGAATGTATGACAGCCGGAAGACGGATTTTTATCGTCTTTCGGCTGTTTTTGCGTGGAGAAAAACAGGGATTGCGCCTGCGGCGCAAGCGAAGGAGAAAGAACGCAAAAATCACGGATTATTCGTATTATAACAGGTCGATTTTTCCAAAAAACGGCAGTTCTTTACTATAATATATATACAGAGTTGAAAAATTATGGTATACTAATATGTAATAAATTAGGGGAAGTTTGAGCAGCGGCAGCATGCGCGTTACAGGTCTAAGGCTTGTCAATTTTAGGAATTATCCGTCTCTCTCCCTGCGCCCGGATGCGGGGCTTTGCGTATTGACGGGTGAGAACGCGGCAGGCAAGACCAACGTGCTGGAGTCGCTGTTTTTATGCTCACTCGGTCGCAGCCACCGCACGGTCCGGGACGCGGAAATGATCCGCGCGGGCGAATCGTTTGCCAGTGTAGCGGTAGACGTGGATACACGCGGCGGCCCGCGCAGAATCGAATGCAAACTCTTTCCCGGCGAGCGCAAGAAAATCACGATCGACGGCGCGCCTCTCTCCCGCTCGGGCGAGCTGCTTGGTTGCCTCAACGTGGTCATGTTTGCGCCCGAGGATCTCTCCCTTGTCAAAGACGGACCCGGTGAGCGCAGGCGCTTTCTGGATATGGCGATTTCGCAGCTCCGACCGTCGTACTATTACACCCTTCAGCAATACAACAACGCGCTCAAGCAGCGAAACGCACTGCTGAAAGACCCGGACGGGCTGGACTATGACGCGCTGGAGAGTTGGGACGAACAGCTGGCCGTCCTTGGCGCCTCCATCATTCTCAACCGCATGGAGTTGGTCGAACGCGTGAGTGAGATTGCAGCGGAGCAGCACGAGACCCTTTCCGACGGAGCGGAGACGCTGAAGGTGGAATATGAGCCAAACGTCTCGCCACAGGCATCGAGTGATCTGGCGAAAACCCTTCGCCTCGCGTTGTCTGACACGGCGGAACGGGATGTCTACCGCGGCAGCACTTCGGTTGGCCCTCATCGGGACGATCTGGGGCTGCGGGTCAGCGGCACGGACGTGCGCATCTACGGTTCACAGGGGCAGCAGCGCACAACGGTGCTGAGCCTCAAGCTCGCGCAGCTGGAGATTCTCCGCGCGGAGAAAGAGGATTCGCCCGTTTTGTTGCTGGATGATGTCTTCTCCGAACTCGACCGCAACCGTCAGAAGATGCTGCTCATCGCCGCGCAGGATTGCCAGACGTTTTTATCGTGCACGCACCTCGAGGAGGTAGCAAGCGCAGGCGTAGAGCAGATGCAGGTCTATCAGGTGGCAAACCGCAGCGTGGTAGAGCTGTAGCCGGAAGAAGAGAGGCGCGAAAATAATGCAATTGCACATTGGCGCGGATGTGAGCATTCCGCTGGATAAGATACTGTTCGTGCTCAACGAAACGGGCATGACGCAGCCGACCAAGACATTTATCGAGAAAGCGCGGCGCGAGCGCAGGTTTACCCCCTGCGTCGGCAAGATAAAATCTTATGTCGTGCTCAAGGAGCGCGGCAGAGAGCGCGTCTTTGCCTCCCACATCGCCTCCGCTACGCTGGAGAAGCGCTGGAAGAGCGAAATCGGCAGAGAGTATTTAAACGAGGTCGCGGTGCTGACCGTCTCTGACGTGAACCAAGGATAACGTTTTGATTTGCCACTGCGTGGCAGGCTTTTGAAAATAGTGAACGATAGAATGCGTAAAGCCCCCAAAAAGCTTTTACGCTGCGAGACAGAGAGGAAGACAACATGGAACAACCCAACAAGCAAGCATACGATGCGTCTCAAATTCAGGTTCTGGAGGGATTGGAAGCGGTGCGCCGCCGCCCGGGCATGTACATCGGCTCGACCGATACGCGCGGGCTGCATCATCTGGTCTCCGAGGTGGTCGATAACTCCATCGACGAGGCGCTGGCGGGCTATTGCACGCATATCGAAATCTTCATTCGCCCGGATAACTCCGTCACCGTTGTGGACAACGGGCGCGGCATTCCTGTCGGCTTGCATGAGAAAACGGGCAAGAACGCGCTCACCGTGGCGCTGACGATGCTCCACGCGGGCGGCAAGTTCGGCGGCGGAGGCTACAAGGTCTCCGGCGGACTCCACGGCGTTGGCGTGAGCTGCGTCAACGCGCTCAGCGAAACCCTCCGCGCGGAGATTCACCGCGACGGGCACGCTTATGTACAGGAGTTCATCCGCGGCGAACCGATCAATGAGGTGCATATCGAGCGCGACATCCCGGAGGATGACACCGGAACGATCATCACGTTCCTGCCGGATCATACGATCTTTGACGAGGTCAATTTTGTATTTGATACCATGAGCAGCCGCTTTCGCGAGATGGCGTTTCTTAACGCCGGCGTGCGAATCACAATCACGGACGAGCGCGAAACTCCGGTGCATACCAAATCCTTCTGCTACGAGGGTGGTATCGTTTCATTCGTGCAGTATCTCAACAAAAACAAAGAGGTGCTGCATCCCGATCCGATCTTCTACAGCGCAAAGCGAATGGAGGACGGGGTCGAGACCGGCTCGGTCGAAGTTGCGATGCAGTACAACGACGGCTACAACGAGAATATCTTCACGTTTGCCAACAACATCAATACCATCGAAGGTGGCGCGCACCTTGTCGGCTTTAAGGCGGCGCTGACCCGCGTGATCAACGACTACGCAAAGAAATATAAAATCCTGAAAGAAAGCGATGCTTCTCTCTCCGGCGAAGATATTCGCGAGGGGTTGACCGCAATTGTCTCTGTGAAGCTCATGGAGCCGCAGTTCGAAGGGCAGACCAAGACCAAGCTTGGCAATGCGGATATTCGCCCGCTCGTGGATGGCGCTGTTGCGGACGGACTGACCCGCTTCCTCGAAGAAAACCCGGGCTGTGCGAAGATTGTTATCGAGAAATGCATCACGGCCTCCCGCGCGAGAGACGCCGCGAGAAAAGCGCGCGAACTGACCCGCAGAAAGAGCGCGCTGGATTCCACCTCGCTGCCCGGCAAGCTGGCCGACTGTCAGGAAAAGGACGCGAGCAAGTGCGAAATCTTCATCGTTGAGGGAGATAGTGCAGGCGGCAGCGCGAAGATGGGTAGAAACCGCGCGTTTCAGGCGATTTTACCGCTGCGCGGCAAGATTCTGAACGTCGAAAAAACGCGACTGGACAAAATCCTTGCAAATGCCGAAATCCGCGCGATGATCACCGCGTTCGGCGCGGGAATGGACGCAGACTTTGACGAAGCGAAGCTCCGCTATCATAAGATTATCTGTATGACAGATGCCGACGTGGACGGAAGCCACATCCGCATCCTGATGCTGACGTTCTTCTATCGGCATATGCGCCCGCTGATTGAGAACGGCTATGTCTATATCGCCCAGCCGCCGCTGTATCAGATCAAGCGCGGCAACTACCTCAAATATGTCTATTCCGACGAGGAACTGGAAGCCACGCTCAACGAGATCGGCCGCGAACCCAAGCCGACCATCCAGCGCTACAAAGGCCTCGGCGAGATGAATCCGGAGCAACTCTGGGATACGACGATGGACCCGGATCAGCGCATCATGCTCAAGGTAACGGTGGAGGACGCGATTGAAGCGGACGAACTTTTCACCCTGCTGATGGGCGATAAGGTGGAACCGCGCCGCGAGTTCATCGAGCAAAACAGCAAGCTCGTCGTCGATCTGGACGTCTAATGCAAGCGAAGAGAGAATTGAGAGTAAGAGTATGGAAGAAAAAGATACAACGTTGACCCCGGTGCCAACGCCGACGACAAACCGCATCGTGCCCATCAAGCTTGAAATCGAGATGAAAAAAAGCTTCATCTCCTACGCGATGGCGGTCATCATCAACCGCGCCCTGCCGGACGTAAGGGACGGCTTAAAGCCAGTCCATAGGCGCATTCTCTATTCGATGGATGAATTGGGTTTGCAGCCTGAAAAGCCGTTTCGTAAAAGCGCGCGTATCGTCGGCGACTGCCTGGGTAAATATCACCCGCACGGCGACAGCTCGGTCTATGACGCGATGGTGCGTCTCGCGCAGGATTTCTCCACGCGCTATATGCTCGTGGAAGGCCACGGCAACTTCGGCAGTGTGGATGGCGACGGCGCGGCGGCGATGCGTTATACCGAAGCGCGCATGAGTAAGATGGCGAGCGAGATGATGGCGGATATCGAGAAAGATACCGTCGACTTCATGCCAAACTTTGACGAAACGTTGATGCAGCCCTCCGTGCTGCCCAGCCGTTTTCCGAATATCCTCGTCAATGGTTCCGGCGGTATCGCCGTCGGTATGGCGACGAATATTCCGCCGCATAACTTAGGCGAGACCATCGATGCGCTCTGTGCATTGATTGACGATCCTGAGATCGACAACGACGCGCTGATGCAGGTGCTGCCGGGCCCGGATTTCCCCACGGGCGGCATCATCATGGGACTTAGCGGTATCGCGAGTGCATACCGCACCGGCAGAGGCAAAATCGTCGTGCGTGCGCGCGCGGAAATCGAAGCCTACGGCGCTGGCAAGAGCCGGATCATCATCACGGAGATTCCGTATCAGGTCAACAAAGCGCGTCTCGTCGAGCGTATCGCGGAACTCGTCCACGAAAAGCGCGTGGAGGGCATCTCCGACCTCAGAGACGAGACCGACCGCACGGGTATGCGCGTGGTTATCGAGCTCAAGAAGGACGTCAACGCAAACGTGATCCTCAACCAGCTCTATAAGCACACGGATTTGCAGGCCACGTTCGGTGTGATCATGCTCATGCTGGTGGACGGCGAACCCAAGGTGCTTCCGCTAAGGGACGTACTGTACTATTATCTGGAGCACCAGAAAAACGTCGTCACCCGCCGCACAACCTATGACCTCAACCGCGCAAAAGAGCGCCTGCATATTCTCGAAGGCCTTATCATCGCGCTGGACAATATCGACGAGATCATCGATCTCGTCAAGGCGAGCGCGAGTCCGGCGGAAGCGAAACTGAAGCTCATCGATCGCTTTGGTCTTTCCGAGCGGCAGGCGCAGGCGATTCTCGACATGCGCATCCAACGTTTGACAGGACTCGAACGCGACAAGATCATGGAAGAAGATCGCATGCTGCGTGAACGTGTGAGTTATCTGCAGAGCATTCTGGACGACGAAGGCAAGCTCCTCGGCATCATCAAGGAAGAGGCGCTCGCCATCAAGGAAAAACACAACGATAAGCGCCGCACCGAAATCACGCAGATGATCGACGATATCGATCTCGACGACGTGATTCAGGAAGAGGACATGGCGGTCACCATGACTCACTTTGGCTATATCAAGCGCCTCACACCGGACACCTATCGCGCGCAAAACCGCGGCGGACGCGGCGTCATCGGTCAGGGTACACATGAGGAAGACTTCGTGGAGCGGCTGTTTGTGACCAGCACGCACAGCAATATCCTCTTCTTCACGAACCTCGGCCGCGCGTTTAAGAAGAAATGCTACGCGATTCCCGAGGCGGGCAGGAACGCAAAAGGCATGCCGATTGTCAACCTGCTCCAGCTCGGCGAAGGGGAAAAGGTCACCGCGATGTTCCCCGTTGCGGGCGAGGGCACGGAAGGTTATCTCGTGATGGCCACGCGCGACGGCATCATCAAAAAAACGCCGGTCAGTGAGCTGCAAAACATTCGTAAAGGCGGCCTCATCGTGCAGAGCCTGCGCGAAGGGGATGCGCTGATCGCCGTGGAATACAGCATGGGCGATGATGAATTCATCATTGCAAGCCGCAAGGGCAAGTGCGTCCGCTTCGCGGAAGAGGATGTGCGCCCGATGGGCAGAACCGCCATGGGTGTGCGCAGCATCAATCTCTCGGAGGACGATTCCGTGGTCGATATGGTCAAGGTGGTCAAGGGCGGAAACGTGCTGACCGTGACCGAACTCGGCATGGGCAAGCGCACGCCGGAGGATCAATACCCGCTGCATCACCGCGGCGGCAAGGGCGTGCTCGCGACCCAGCTCACCGAAAAGACGGGCGATCTTGCCTGCCTGAAGATGACGGCGGAGGGCGAAGACGTCATGCTGATTCGCGACGACGGAACGATCATCCGCCTGCCGCTGGATCAGGTGAACGTTATCAGCAGAAACACGCAAGGCGTAAGGCTGATGCGCGTGGACGAAGGCACCCGCGTGGTGTCGGTTGAGATCGTGCCGCATTCGGACGAGGTGGAAGCCGCAGAGATTCCGCAGGGGGAAGCAGAGCCTGCAACCCCGGAAACCGAAGCCGCAGTGCAGCAGGATACAAACGAGTAACAAAACAAAGGGTTTCGTGCTGACGCGCGAAACCCTTTTTTTTGACTGACACGTTAGCCCATCTATGATATCGTACTCTGTATCACACGGCGGCAGGAGGATACGATGAAAAGAGCGATTGTACTTTATCCGATCTTCAACGATTTGGAGAAGATCCAAAGCATTCGGGAGAGGTTTGACCCTTTGGCGAAGTATATCGCCCCGCATATTACGCTCGTGTTTCCGTTTGAGAGTGATCTTTCGACGGCGGATTTGGACGCGCACATGCGCTGTGCGCTCGATGATGTGAAGAAGTTCGACGTGCAGTTGCAGGGCATCACGGGAGACTATCGGGATGGTTATCTGTTTTTGAACGTCAAAAAAGGGAACGACGAAATCATCAACCTGCACGATAGGCTCTATAGCGGTGTGCTGGAGCAATTTCTATTCCGAAAGTGACATATTGTCCGCATCTAACAGTCGGAAACGTCGAGCAACCAAGTGTGTTTGACAGCGCGCTTGAAGAACTCGGAAGCTTTACTGAGCGCTTTAATACTGTGATCGATCAGGTCTATGTGGAGAACATCGATGCATCAGAACAATCGTCGATTGAACTTGTGCTTGATTTGGAATAATCTTTTTTGAAAAACGTCTTTTAATGAAATCGAAAATGATGGATTCAATTGTTTGAAGCGAGAAAGGACCGAAGATCAGAAGCAGAACAGCAAACGATCTGAAAGACGTAAAATATGATCGATTACCATTCCAATCGGTGAAATGCACGTAAACTTCCTTGTTCCGTCCGCGTATCAATGCTATACTGCAATCAGTTCTTGTTCTATTGATTCACTGGAAAATTGAATTTAGGAGAGGATGGATTCTTTCATGCGACAGCGCGACCCGAACAAGCGCTTCACCTTGCAGGAGAAGAGCTGGATCTTCTATGACTGGGCAAACTCCGTCTATGCAACCAACATCATGGCGGTCATTTTCCCGATCTACTACGCCAGCGCCGCCGGAGACCTCGGCAACAAATGGTGGGGCATCGGCGTTTCCCTGGCTTCGCTCATCGGCGCCGTCATCGCGCCAACGTTGGGAGCGCTTGCGGACTTCAAGGGCAACAAAAAGAAACTGCTGTTTGCGTTCATCCTCATTGGCGCGCTGGCAACCGCCGTGCTTGCGTTTGTCGGCGATTGGAAATGGATGCTGATTGGCTACGTGATTTCGCATATCGGCTTTAGCGGCTCGTGCGTGTTTTATGATTCGTTCCTGACCGATGTCACGACCGAGGATCGCATGGACCGCGTCTCCAGTTGGGGCTATGCAATGGGCTATATCGGCGGCAGTACGATTCCGTTTGTGATCTCGATTGCGGTCATGCTGCTGAATAATTACAATGCATTTTCAATGAAATTCGCAATCCTCATCGTCACCGTCTGGTGGCTGGTGTTCTCCATTCCGATTCTCAAGAACGTCAAGCAAGTACACTATGTCGAGATTCCGCAGAGCGAGCTTGCAAAACACGCATTTCGCAATCTTTGGGATACGATGAAGCGTTGCGTGAGCAACAAAGGCTTGTTCATCTATCTGATTGCATATTTTCTCTATATCGACGGAGTTGGCGCGGTGATCTCGCTGGCAACCAACTATGGCGCGACGCTGGGTCTTGGCACCACGGGCATGATCTTCGCGCTTCTAGTGACGCAGCTGGTTGCGGCGCCGTGCGCGATTCTCTTTAGCAAGCTTAGCGGCAAATTCGGCGCAATTCGGATGATCATCGCAGCCATTGCGATGTATTTCGTCATCTGCGGCGTGGGCTTCTTTATGGGTCGCCTTGTCGAGCCGTATCAGCTTGACCTTGTCGCGACGACGCGAAACACCATCAAAGCGCAAGCCGTTACCTTTGAGAGTGCGGAGGACAAAAAAGCCTGGGAGGCGCTCTCCAAGGATTATGTGGAAGATACGCGCGCGGCGCTCTCTGCCGAGGACAGAGCGGCAGCGTTTGACGAAGTCACCGCCGATCTGGCGCGCAAGGCAAGCGATCCCGCAGGCGTGAGCTACGCGTTCTCCGGCGACGCGGCGCGGACAACGGCGGTAAGCGCCATCACGGCCGTCGGTAAAGAACTGGATACTTACGCCAAGGACACCCAAAAGCAAGCGGACTATAACGGCGCAAAGAATACGGCAACGATTCTCTTCTGGGTGCTTGCGGTGCTGGTCGGCACCGTGCAGGGCGGCATTCAGGCGCTGTCCCGCTCCTATTTCGGCAAGCTTGTGCCGCAGACCAGAAGCGCGGAATACTTCGGCTTCTACGATGTGTTCGGCAAGTTTGCAACCGTGATCGGCCCGCTGCTCTATGCGATGTTCTATATGCTCACCGATCGGGCTTCCATCGGAATTCTTAGTTTACTGATTCTTTTTGCAAGCGGCGGACTTCTGCTGCTCTTTGGCAGAAAGGAACTGGAAAAAACCGAGATCGAGATGCGGGAGGCAAACGCGCGCATGCAGGCGCGAGAATGATCCGATCTCGCATTCATCGTGGGAAAGCGCCGGAAGATATGATATGATGAATTGAAACCGGTGAACGAAAAAAGGAAAACTCCTTAGATGAAGCGAGTTGGCACAACCCTACAGACGATTGTACTCATCGGCGTGGCAGCGCTTTTGTTGGCCACGCCGATTGTTTCGTTTGCGCAGACAAAACAGGAGGCAAAGGATGTTACCGGGCTCTCGCAAGCGACGCTTCCGGAGGATGATAGAGCCGTGCGCCGCACGCGGGACAACAACGTAAATACCTATGCCGAATATGGGGCGGAAGAAACATTTTCGTTGATTTGGCCGATGGAGGCGGGAGTGCGCGTTGCATATGTGAAGTGGAATACGCTTTCGGATCGTGTTATACTTGTTCAATCGGATGAAAACGGAAACGAATTGTCCCGTGAGACGATAGAGCCGATCTTTAACGATTGCTATGCAATCTTGCCGAATGCGCGAACGCTCACGCTCTCGTGTGAAAGCGGCATGCGGATTTCCGAAGTTACGCTCTTTTCGGAAGGGGCGTTGCCGGAAGGCGTTTATGACTGGCAGCCGCCCTATGAGAAAGCAGACCTGCTGGTCGTGTCCGCGCATTGTGACGACGAGCTGATTTTCTTTGGTGGTACGATTCCATATTATGCGGGTGAGCGAAAGCTTGCGGTACAGGTTGTCTATATGGCAAACGCAGACCGCGCGCGTGTGGATGAGGCGCTAAACGGACTTTGGCACGCAGGGGTGCGACATTCTCCTGTGTTTCTGTCCTTCAAAGACGTGTATACCGAGACGCTTCGGCTCGCGCTTATAAACTGGGGCGAGGAGGAGACGACGGGGAAACTGGCCGGCTTGATCCGCCGGTTTCAGCCGGATGTGATCGTTTCGCACGATTTGGAAGGAGAATACGGTCACGGCGCACATCGGGCAACGGCCTATTGTCTCCTGCAGGCGGTGCCGCTGGCTGCGGACAGCGCGGCGTTTCCCGACTCCGAAGCACAATATGGCACGTGGCAGGCAAAGAAGCTTTATTTGCATCTGTATCCGGAGAACCAGATTACGATGAACTGGAATTCGCCGTTGGAAGCCTTTGGCGGAAAGACCGCGCTGGAGGTTGCAAACGAAGCATACCATATGCACGTTTCCCAGCTGGAGTATCATAAAAATGTCTACGGAACAGGCCCGTACAGCTCTCTTCTCTTCGGATTGGTCGATTCGGTGGTAGGGCAGGATTCGGCAAAGGACGATTTTTTTGAACATATCCCGCAATCGCAGCCGCTAGATGCGGCCATTCCAACGGCTACCCCCTCGCCAGCAGCAACGGCAGAAGCGGAGACGCAGGCGGAAATGCCGGAGCCTACCAGCACGCCAAGGGTACCGATGCTCAACAGGGAGCAGACGCAACAACTGCGCGGAATCACCAGCATTGCGTTCCTCGTGTTGGGTGCCGGTGCGGCCATCGCAATCAAGAAACAACGTGATCGGAAAACGAACCATAAATAGAAAGCAGATTCGGAAGAATCCACAAGGAACTTCTGGAGTAACACACGGTATGAAGAAAATCGTAACTCTCTTTACTTGCGTGGCGGCGATAATCCTTTTGCCAACCGCAGCGCTGGCGGAAACAACAGAACCAAGCGACAGTCCAGCACAACCGTTGGAACTATCATTGACCCTGCCGGAGGAAAAAGCGCAGTTTGCCGACCGCATGGTGGATGATTTTGTGAGTTCCAGGGTGTCGTTTCGGTTGAACGATACTCTCGCAATTGAACCGAAGGAATCCGCGCAAACGCTCGTACTGAATTGGTATGACGCGCCCGATTCCTATACCGTTTCGCAACTCGGCGCTTCCGGTGGGAAAGTTTCAGAAGAAACGATTACCGATCGGCAGCTCGCGCGGCAGATCGTGCTCGATTCCGCGTGCAAGACGATCACGGTTCTATTCAACAAAGAGGGTTCGCTTGGCGGTGTGGCGGCTTACCCGGCGGATGCTGCCTTGCCGCCCGCCTTTTCGCCAACGCTTACTGCGTGTGACCTTCTCGTCATCACGGCGGAGCCGGGGATGGAATGGATGCAGTTTGGCGCTGTGTTGCCGACTTATGCAAAAGAAAAAGGGATTACAACAGGGATTTTGTATGTCTCCGACTATGGCAAGCGCGCGCGTGCCTATGAAGCGCTCGACGGGCTCCGCGAATCGGGCTATAACGTGTATCCGATCTTTGCCGGCTACCAGAGCGACAACTATGATTCCTACAAGATTACCGCCGCGCAGTTTGACCGCCGCGCGTTTGTGGAATACCTCAAAGCGCAAATCAAGCAGCTCAACCCGAAAGTAATCGTGACACACGCGTTTGCTGACCCCTCCGGCGCGCATAGCCTTGTTTCGGAATGTGTGCAGATCGCGGTGGAGGAATGCCCGAGTGTACAGAAGCTTTATTGCTTCGGCGCGGAGGATGGCGTTTTGGCAACGGTACTGGATAGGAACACCCCGCTGAATGCCTACGCTGGTAAAACCGCAGCGGAAATTGCGCAGAACGCTTATGAGAAACATGTGTCGAGAAGTATCTTTGGCCTGACAATCGACCCTGCAAGCGCCTATACGCTCGTTTACAGCACGGTGGGTGCCGACGAAACAAAGAACGATCTGTTTGAGCACATCGCCACCGCGTCGCTGATCACCTATTCACCCGCAACGCCGTCTCCGGCTCCTCAGCCGGAAGCGACCGCGACGCTTGCCCCGGTTGTGGAGGAATCGCCCGCGCCCAAGCCTACGGCACCTTCCGTATCGGAGGAAAAAACGAAGGGGGCAGTGGCGCGCAATACGCTTGCGGCAGTTGCCGCCGTCGGCGCGGGGCTTGTGTTGAGCGTGTCTCTGTTTTTGTTCGCTTATAAGCGAATCAGCAGTGCTCGAAACAAAGGCGATGCGGTCTGCCTCTGCCTGATTCCGTTTGCGCTGGGCTTTGCTGTGGCTGCCGTTCTCGCGGGCGCAAAGGCGGAATCTAGCGCAGAGCCCGTGCCGCAGGCGACACAGACCCCGGCGCCAACCAACACGCCGCAACCAAGCGAAACGCCAACTGCGACGGGCACACCGGAACCGACGGCGCAAAGCGCCGCGGACGAGGACGCACAATACTACCGTAAGGCGAGCGATCCCGCCGAGGTAATCGTTACGGACGCGGAAAACGGGCACTGGGAATATAAAAACGACAATTTGGGCATTTCGATCGATCGCGTGAAGACGAAAACCAACGACAATAAGCCGCTGACGTATTTCGTTGCGGATATCCATATGCGCGAAATCACCGAATTCCGTCCCGGCTTTGGTGCGGAAGGACACACCGGCCGCGGAGCGACGCGCCCCTGGATCATCGCGCGGCGCGAAAAAGCGGTGCTTTGGATTACGGGCGATAACCTGATCAACGACGAGCGCGAGGAGAAGGGAATTCTGATTCGAGACGGCAGAAAGTTCTGGTCTGCAAACAAAGAGGATACGCTCGCAATCTATCCGGACATGTCGATGCGCATCATCAAAAAAGGCGAGATGAGCGCGACTGATCTTCTGGAAGCTGGGGTGGACAACGCTTATTCCTTCGGCCCGACGCTGATTGATGATGGGGTGATCAACACACAGGCAAAATATCACCGTGTCCGCCGCGCCAATCCGCGCACGGGAATTGGATACATCTCTCCCGGGCACTATATCGCAATCGTGGTCGACGGCAGACAACCCGGCTATAGTCTCGGCATGCCGATTTGGGATTTGGCAGATTTGTTTGCGTCCTATGGCTGTTCGGTTGCATACAATCTCGATGGTGGGCTTTCCGCCGCGATGATCTTTATGGGGGAGCAGCTCAACACGCACTCCGGCAAGCGCACGGGCGCACCCGACGATATCTCCTATCAGCGAGCGGTGCCGGATGGATTGATGTTTGGCTATAGCAATCAGGTTCCGTCAGAAGACGATCCTGTCCTCAACAACGGCAACAACGGAAACACGCCTTAAAAGAAATCAACGGGGATGATTTTCGTTGTTTTTATAGTTGACGCGAAAATAATCGCGTGCTAGAATAAACACCGAACTAAAAAACCGAATACCGCCTTATCAAGAGTGGCAGAGGGACCGGCCCTGTGAAGCCCGGCAACCTGTTTGTGAAGAGCAAATAAGGTGCCAATTCCGGCAGCGAAAGCTGAAAGATGAGCGTTGCACCAACGATTCTGTGAAACCTCATCAGCGGATGAGGTTTTTTTGTATCCAAAAATCGGAGGGAACAACTCATATGGCAACAAGGCTCTTTACATCCGAATCCGTGACGGAAGGACACCCGGACAAGGTTTGCGACTGCATCTCGGACGCGGTGCTGGACGCAATCTTCTCAGCCGACGCAAACGCACGCGTGGCCTGCGAATGCGCGGCGAGCACAAACCTCGTACTCGTGATGGGAGAGGTGACGACGAGCGCGCACGTGGACGTGACGCAGATCGTCCGCTCCGTCGTGGGCGAGATCGGCTACAACAAGCCGGAATACGGTTTTGACGCGAACGCACTGACCGTAATTACCGCACTCAACAAGCAGTCTCCCGATATCGCGCTGGGTGTGGATCACGCGCTGGAGCAGAAGAACGGAGAGCAGGAAGCACTGTTTTCGACCGGCGCGGGCGATCAGGGCATGATGTTCGGCTATGCGTGTGATGAGACACAGGAATATATGCCGCTGCCGATCTCGCTGGCGCATGCGCTCACGCGCAAACTCACGCAGGTGCGTAAAAACGGCGAACTGACTTATCTTCGCCCGGACGGCAAGAGCCAGGTTACGGTGGAGTACGATGGGTACACGCCGGTGCATATCGACACCGTGGTCGTCTCCGCCCAGCATGACGATGTGGATATGGAACAGCTTCGGCGCGACATCACCGCGCATGTGATCCGCCCCGTTTTGCCCGCGGCACTTGTGGACGAGAAGACGCGTATCCTCGTCAACCCCACGGGGCGGTTCGTCATCGGCGGCCCGACGGGAGATTCGGGACTCACCGGACGTAAGATCATCGTGGACACCTACGGCGGCTATGCGCGGCATGGCGGCGGCGCGTTCAGCGGAAAAGACCCGACGAAGGTGGATAGAAGCGGCGCGTATATCGCGCGCTATGCGGCAAAAAACGTTGTCGCGGCGGGGCTTGCCCGGCAGTGTGAAATCCAGCTTGCCTATGCCATCGGCGTGGCAAAACCCGTCTCCGTGCGCGTGGATACGTTTGGCACGGGCGTGGTAGAGGATGGCGCAATCGAGCGCGCGGTGAAATCGGTGTTCGACTTCCGTCCGGCGGCAATCATTGCAACGCTTGGTCTGCGCAAGCCGATTTATCGCCAGACGGCGGCGTATGGACACTTTGGCAGACTCGATCTCGACCTGCCGTGGGAACGACTGGATCGTGTGGACGCGCTGAAAGCCGCAATCGGGAAATAGCGACGGAATCCGGTCGTCATGGCCGTTTGCTCTTCAGGGGAAACAGACTATGCTTGACTTTGGTGACAGCCGAGAATAAAAAGATCAAGTGTACCAGCTTGACAAACGAACAAAATCTAGTATAGAATTCTTTGAACTTAAATCGCGCAGCGATTTATGAGAATCATCGGAGGGCTTTGCGATCAAAGCCAGATAAGATGTCGGGGTTGCCCGGTAACTTGTCTGGCTTTTTATTTTTGCCCGGATGATCAGCCGCGCATATGAGACGAAGAAGGAGCAAACATGAACAATAAACAAGAGATCAATCGTCAATTTATAAAGTATGTCATTCCATCGGTAATTGGGATGGCTGTCCAGGCGATATACGTCATTTTAGACGGAATCATTGTAGGGCAAGGAATCGGAGAAATTGGACTTGCCGCTGTCAACATCGTATTTCCCTATAGCATGATTATTATTGCGCTAGCCATGTTGCTTTCGGTGGGTGGAGCAAACGTATATTCTTTTTATAAAGGACAGGATAAATTAACCAAGGCAAACAATATTTTTTGCCAGGGCATTGCGCTGTCTGCCGCACTGGGTGCTATACTCGCACTTTTTAGCTTCTTTTTCAGGGATCAATTGGTACTGCTTGCTGGCTCAAACGAAGCATTGTTTTCTTCGGCAACGGTATATTTAAAATGGTTGTCTCCGTTTTTTCTTTTTCAAATGATAATCTGCGGGTTATCGATTTTTATCCGCAATGACGACGCGCCGAGACTTGTTATGATTGCCAGCGTGACGGGTGCAATCGTGAATGCAATTTTGGATGTTGTCTTTATTCTGATTCTGCACTATGGAATCGAATTTGCGGCAATAACGAACGGAATTGGCATGCTGCTGGAATTAATGTTCTATGCCACCTATTTCGCACGCAAAAAAGGCATGCTGCGCATTCATAAGCCGATGTTTCGCTTTGAAGACATAAGGCGGGTGATACGGAATGGATTTGCAACGTTTTTGATGGAGTTTAGCTTGCCGGTTGTCACCTTTACGTTTAACCTTGCCATCATTCGAACAGTAGGCACATTAGGCGTAACGGCGTACTCTATTGTTGGGTATGTATGCTCCATTATAAACATGGTCTTAATTGGCGTTACACAAGGGGCACAACCGCTGATGAGCCTGTATCATGGGAAAAATGATAAGGAAGCTTTTCTGCATACATACCACCTTGGGATGAAAGTAAACGTTATTCTTCCTATCCTGCTTGTGGGGATCAGTATCGTATTCAGCAAGAATATCGTCATGCTATTTCGCGGAGATAATCCGGAGCTAACGGCGCTGACGCGGCAGATGATGCTGTTCTATCCGTTGGCACACATCGCGATTGGACCAACATTGATGAACATTTTATATTTTCAAACGACAGAACAGAATGCCCTTTCCACAGTTATTTCTTTCCTGCGGTGTATCGGCTTTATCCAAATTTTCGTCCTTTTGTCAATTACGCTGTTTGATGGAAAGGGGCTCTATCTGGCATTTTTATTAGGAGAAATGTGCCATTTGCTGCTATCTCAGACACTAGTCAATCGATCAAAACGCAGGAAAGTGGCTCTGAATAATAATGGTGAACAGAGCCGATCGCTAACCTAAGCTGCGAGAGAGTAAACGCTAGACAATGAAAAAATGACGATAAGGATAGGATGAATAACCGCAAGCTAGCAAATACCGAAAGCTTCGGTCACTTATTCGCACTGCAGATGGTTGACTGTTCTACTACTGCTCCAATGAAAATTCCTTGCGGGACGAGCTGATCAAGAAAGTTTATATTGGGCGGAAACCAACAAGCAAAAAGGAGCAGGCAACCTGCTCCTTTTTGCTATGCGAACCACTATTTCTTCGTCTTGTCGGAGAGAAAGAAGTCGTCTGCGTCAAATGGGTCATCGGATTCCGCCTGCTCGATCTTCTCTTCCGCCTCTCTGCGGCGCGCGGCCTTCTTCGCTTTACGGTCGTCTTCCTTCCATTGGCGGGAGATAAGCATGACGGAGCTGATAATCGCGCAGACCGCAAGGGCCATGAATACCTGCTTGGAAAGCTCACTCGCCATAAACGCCATCACGGCGTTGAATCCATCCACCACATAGAAGACCAGCGTCATCACGCCGAGAATAATCGTCAAATGCGGCAATACGCGGGAAAGGTACCGTTTCATATCTGTGTCCCTCCCTTACTGTCCGCTGGACGCGGCCGGTTCAATGATATAGAGAATATCGCTGGTCTCGCGCGGGCTGGATTCCTCCGGCTGGTTGCGCCATTCTCCCAGATACGTCATCACCGCGGTGTCGCCGCCGTCGAGGTTAAAGGCAACTTTGCAGCCGAGGTCGAAGAATACTTTTGAAAGCTCCGCGTACGTCATGCCCCAGGAATAATCCTTTTGCCGACCATCTACGAGGATGAAGCAATAGTGTCCCGGCTCATAATAACCGATCGCACAGAGCGGGTTTGCTTTGGTGTTTGCAAAACTCGTGGGCATCTGGCCGTCGATGAGCAACTGCGGCCCGAAGGTCCAGATTTGATACGGTTTTTTGGCATAGATTGCGTCCACATCCGCGCGCTTGATCTTCTGGGAATAGGTCTCCATGGTTCCGTCGTAATACAACACACAGATATCGCCATAGAGCGGAAGCTTGTTTTCCCACTCAACGCCGTTGCGCACGACGATGCCGTCGTGGAAGGCGAAGCTATCGCCGGAGATGGCGACGATTGCGTTTGTGAGCTGAGAAAGCTGGAGTGTGCTCATCACGTTTTTGCGCGAGCCCTGGTTCTGATCTTTATAATCCAGCGCAACGGCGGTGCGGAAGCTGTTGATGTCCTTGATATAGATATCCGCAACATAATAGGTGATGGGTTTGCTCTCGGTGCCCGCGGTGACGGTAGAGACTTCGATGGACACGTTTGCGCTCTTATAGGTGTTTTCCGTCTGCTCCACCTCGCCGGTGTTGAACTTTTCGGTATATTTCCCGCCGAGAAGCCCGGTATCCGTGCTTATAGATTCCGGTTCGGGTGTTGCCTGCGCTTGCTGCGTCGGATCTGCGCTTGCAGGAGCTTTTGTCGCCTCTGATGCGGTGGATGCCGCGGCCGGCGTGGGGCTTTCCAGAGCTTTGGGCGAATAATCCCGCTCCCGCAAAAAATAGAAGTAGGTAAAACCACCAAGCAATGCACCGAGCACGAGAAGATCGGCAATGATTGCGGTCAGCAGACGCTTGATGCGCCTGTTTTTCGGATTTGTCATACTCTCGATCGTTCCTCCTGACGTGGTAAACTCAAACAAACCGGCAAAGCGGCGGGACTTCAGGTCTCCGGCCCGATCTCCTCGCTCTGCGGCGGAAATACATATTTTCGCTGCATGAAGAAGCTGACAGGGTAGAGCACAAGCTCAACGATGATCTTGCCGATGGCAAGCGGCATCACATGTGTGATGGCGAGCATCAGCAGATAATTGATCACCAGAATGCCCGCAACCAGCAGATAGTAGCGCAGGATGCTGGCACGGCTTCTGTTTTCAAATACCAGCTTGCAGTTCATAAAATAGTTGGCAAGCGAACTGAGCACGCGCGCGCCGACGACGCTGATGAGCAGCGATTGCGCCATCCCCTTCGTTGCGGAGGAAAACAGCAGCAGCAGTACATAATCCAGCAACATCGCGACCAAGGAGGACGCAACGAAGAACAGAATCATCTTATAGATGCGCCAGCCATCGCGGAAGGCATTAAAATGCGAGGATTTGTTGTCTTCAATATACACGGTTTCGATGGTAACCTCTTCAATCGGAATTCGGTGTCGCGTGGCGTAGAGGAGTACGTTGATCTCATACTCATACCGGTCGCCCTTCATTTCCAGCATCATTGGGATGCGGAATACGCCAAAAGCGCGAAGCCCCGTCTGCGTGTCAAAGATTTTCACTCCCGTAGAGAGCGCAAACACGCCTCTTGTGATGGCATTGCCCGCGCGGCTCTTAAAGGGCACATTGCCTGTGAATTGCCGACTGCCGAGAATCAGCTTCTCGGGCGCGGCTTCCCATGCCTTGCTCACGCGGATGATATCATCCGGCAGGTGCTGACCATCCGCATCGATGGTGACAACGCCTTCATCCGCCGGGTATTGGTCATAGATATACGTCAGCGCGGTTTTCAGGGCTGCGCCCTTGCCGCGGTTCACGCTGTGGTGAATGATCTTTGCATACGGCTCGAGGGAATCAAACAGCGCGCGTTTGTCCGCGCTGCTGCCGTCGTTGACAATGATAAGGTCATATGCAGTCTTTTCATGGAGATCGAGCACGAGGCGGTATAGCTTTTCATCTGGCTGATATGCCGGAATGATCACAACCATGGGATTGACTCCTTTGCTGAGTGTTCGTTTTCGGCGGCCCATCGCAAGGACAGGTTGCGTTTGTATGGTGCGCCGGATGGGCGCAAAAAGAAAAACGTGCCATAACTGAACGCGTGTATAGTATATCCTATTTCCTCGCGTGTGAAAAGCATGCCGCATCTTTGCCGCAAGAATGTCATTTTTCAGTGTTTTGGGCAAAAAACCGCCGGATTTCGGGGCTTTTCACACCGCTACTTTGTAAACTATTTGTAATAATTCGAATCGCCCGCGGTTTTTTTGGAAATCCTGCTATAATAAAGGCGGTATGCAAAGACGGAAAGGACATGGCGAAGCAATGGCCCGAACACCCGAAAACATCAATCATCATGGAGATAAATCCAAACACACTCCGGCACAACAAAGTAAGCCGGAGCAAAATGAGCGCGAATCTCTGCAGGAATATGACTATCACGGGGTCGAGGTGGAACCGTTTGTTCCGACCGATGTGTTCCCCTCAACGGAGGTGCGCGTCAAGCACCACCGCCCGAAGAAGAAACGGCGTACGCTCTCTGTTCTGCTGCTTGTCGGCGGAATTCTTTTGCTTGCAGTCGGCGGTGTGTTTGCCTATGCGCTGCTGCTTGACCCCAGTTCGCAGTTTAACACCCCCGTTGAGAACACGGCGGAAGTAATCGCCGTGGACGACACGAACGCGACCGCATCACCGGCCGCGCCGGGCGCCCCGACACCGACGCCGACGCTCGATCCTTATGAGGTGGTTAGTGCACAGGCGGACACCAGCATGATGCAGAATATCGTCAACGTGCTGCTCATCGGCGTAGACTATGCGGAGGAGAGAGAAACCTGGAACGGCAAGCACGAATATCACTCGGACGTGATGATGATCATGGCCATCAACTTCGACGAGAACCGCGTGGACCTCATCTCGCTTCCGCGAGACACCTATGCAAACATCCCCGGCGTCAAAGGAATCTATAAACTCAATGCCTCGATCAACTGCGGTGGCGGGTTTGATGCGCCGGGCGGTGCGGGTTTCCTGAAAACCTGCGAGGCGGCAAGCTGGATGCTCGGCGGCATTCCTGTGAACTATTACTATGCGGTCACCATGCCCGCGGTCAAAGAGCTGGTCAACGCGGTTGGCGGCGTGGACTATAACCTGGAACTCTCGTTCAAGATGGCGGGGCGCAGTTATAGCGCGGGGCCGACGCATCTCAATGGACAGGGCGTTCTGGACTATCTGCGCGTGCGCAAAAACGTCAACGAAGGCGGCGACCTCAACCGCATCAACCGCCAGAAGGAGATGCTGATTGCACTCTTTGACTCGATGCAGAAACAGAATCTGATCCTGAAGATTCCCGATATTCTGAGCTCGTTTCAGGGACAGCTCTTCACCAACTGCACCCTGGGGCAGACCGCAGCGTTGACAAAGTTTGCCTATACACTCGATAAAGGCAACATCGGCATGCATTCCATGAGTGGCTCGATCACCAATATCTTCAACTGGAACTTCTGCCTGACCGACCAGACCAACCGCGTGAAGATCATCCAGGAAGTCTACGGAATCGATGTCCCGCGTGAACTGGAATATACCGCGGACTATGCGCGCTATCGTTGGGCGGATATCATCGCGACGCAGTATCTGGACACCACGCGCCCGCTGGTCGACTTTGTCTCGCAGGCGCTTGCGGCGGACGACCTGCTGCCAACGATGGAACCCACACCGGAAGTTCTGCCGGAGATTACGCCGGACCCGTTCGTCGTTCCGCCGACAGAAACGATCATACCCGATCCAACGGTGCCCGCGGGGGCCTCCAATACGGGTTCGTTCTCCGTCGTTCGCCTGAGCGCGAGAAGCCCGATCCGCCAGCAGGAATATCAACAATATTCGATTGCAACGCGTGAGCTCTTCAATGACTTCCTGATGTCTCTGGATTCACTGGAGGAAGTACAGGCAATCGCCCGCAAGGAAGCGCAAAAATATGCAAGCGGAAAGAACAACGATCTGGAGCGCGCAACGCAGGATGTGAAGGATTATTCTTCCCATGTCAAGACAAACGCGCTGCAGCTGGCGCAGGAGTTTGGCTATTCCACCAGCAAGTTCATGTGGACGTACTGGTATGACAAGGACTCCTCGTTTAACGAAGTCAAGGTGGATTTCCGTTAAGCGATCAAAAGAACAACAAACAAAAAAGGCGGCGCTGTTGCATGCGCCGCCTTTGTGTTTGTCTCGCGAGAATCGATCAACCCGGAATATCGCCAACGCCGTCGAGCACGAGGCGCGGACGGTAGGGGAAGCGTTTCATCTCGTCAATCGTGGTCACGCCGGAGAGCACGAGCACGGTATCGAGCCCGCTTTCGACTCCCGCGACGATGTCGGTATCCATCCGATCGCCGATCATGGCAGCCTCACTGGAGTGCACACCCAGCATGCGAAGGCCGGTGCGCATCATCAGCGGGTTTGGCTTGCCGACAAAGTAGGCGGATTTTCCCGTTGCGAGCTCAATCGGCGCGATCAGCGCGCGGCAGGCGGGGATGATTCCGCTCTCGGAAGGGCCTGTCATGTCCGTGTTTGTGCCGATGAGCTTCGCGCCGTTTTGCACGAGGTGCACGGCCTTTAGGATGCTCTCATAGTTGTAGTTGTTTGTTTCGCCGACGACTACATAGTCCGGGTCGACGCCGTTGGTCGTGATGCCCGCTTCATAGAGCGCGTTGAACAGCCCCGGCGCGCCGATGACATAGGCGCTGCTGTTCGGAGCCTGCGAGCGGATGAAGTTTGCGGTTGCCAGCGCGCTGGTGTAAAAGTGGCTTTCGTCCACGTCCAGCCCCATGCGGGCAAGCTTCCCTTGCAATTCCTTTGGCGTCTTGCCGCTGGCGTTGGTCAAAAACAAAAACTTCTTATCCTCGCGATAGAGCCAGTCAACAAATTCCTTTACGCCCGGCAGGAGCCGTTCGCCGTGGTAGATGACACCGTCCATATCGCAGATGAAGCCTTTTTTACTGCGTAGAATATCCATGGTTTTCCTCTCTTGTTTGCTCTTCTTTTTCTTCTTTTCTTTTCTGTTAAGAGCATACCACGTTTCGAAAACGCGCACAAGCGCGGCGAAAAACAGCCGGTGTGTTGCCAATCAATTTTGTTCAATTATTTGAAAAATCGTTTGAATTGATGCAAAAAACGGAAAGGAACGATAGAGTTCACATTTCCTCTATAGTTCGTTCAAACCGTTACGATATACTTTCGTGGATATAAAAGGAGGCGAACGCATGAAACAACGAATCCAACCGCTCAGGCACATACTCTCTGTGCTGCTCGCGCTGCTTTCGCTGGCGTTTGCCACGGGCTGCAACCTGACAGACCCTGTTGTTTCGGTGGGGTCGCCTTCGCCTGTGCTCACGCAGAGCACGGCGCCAACCGATACCGCCGTGCCCGAAACGCCGACGGCGCAACCGCAGACGACACCGTTTAGCAGCGCGGAGGTCTTACCCAGCGCATCTCCAGGCGAAGCAAACGGCGCGGGAGCTTATACCATCGCGGCGGATGTCAGCGAGAGCAAGAAGACCTATTATTCCGAAAAAGCGGACGAGAACGCACTCCGCGTGGAAAACGGCGCGATTGCAGGCGTGGATGGCGCAAGTGTTGAAAAGCGCGCGGGCGATGCGACAAGCCTCGACAATGTGCTTCAATACGGTTTAAATACAGCGGTGCTTGCGCGCGCAAACGCGCAGCTCCTGCTGGCGAATAGTGAAGTGACTGCCTCTGCTCTTGGCGCGGGCGGCGCCTTTGCCTATGGCGGACGGGTGCAACTCGAGAGTAGTGTTGTGCGGGCAACGGGGGCTTCCTCGTTCGCTCTCGCTGCCTCCGGCAGAGGAAGCATCAGCACAAAGGAATCCAATCTGTCCACACAGGGCGCCTCCTCTCCTGCGGTCATCGCGGGAACGGACGGTGAGCTTTTTTTAGAAGGCGGCATGGCGGCAACCGGCGGAGAAGCCTCGCCGGTCGTCCTTGCCCGCGGCAGCGTGACGGCAAACAACGCGACCCTTCGTGCCAATAATTCCGAGGCGATTGCCGTCAACGGCGGCAGTGTTACGCTGAGTGATTGCGCGGTTTCGGGACGCATGCCGGATGCAGCGGTCACGGGAACAAAGCTTTCGCCCTATTGCGTCGCGCTGTATCAGGACGGCGACGCAAGCGGCGAACTCAGCGCCTTTTCGATGACGCGCGGCGCGCTCAGCGCCATCCGTGGAGACCTGTTTTTTGTGACGAATACGGGAGCCAGCATTTATCTAGAGGGCGTTTCACTCTCGCTTGCCGAAGGGCGTGCGCTCCTGCGCGTCAGCGGAAACGACGGATCTCGCGGCTGGGGCGAGGCGGGCAGAAACGGCGCAAACTGCGCGGTAATCGCGAAGAATCAGCAGCTCATGGGGGACATCATCGTGGATGAGCTCTCCTCCGTCTCGTTGACCTTGCGCGGCACAACGGCGTATACGGGCACCATCAACACCGCGAACACCGCGCGCGCGGCGAAGGTAACGTTGGAGGACGGCGCCACATGGACGCTGACGGGCAACGCATACCTCACGGCGTTTACCGGGCATGTCAGCGGAATCGTCACCAACGGATACACGGTCTATGTCAATGGCGTTGCGCTGACAGACTGATCGTATTTAAAACAAGAGTCAGAATTGAATAGGAAACGGAAAGAAGAACACCCATGAAACACGAGCATATCGTCTCCATCGATCCGGCGCTCTGCATCGGCTGCGGCCTGTGCGTGAGCGATTGCCCAACCGCGACGATCCGGATGGACGGAAAAACCGCCGTCGTGACCGGACGGGGGTGTATCCAATGCGGGCACTGCCAGGCAATTTGTCCGCAGGGAGCGGTTTCACTTTCGGGTTTTGCCGAAGCGCCGGAGACGATTACGCCTTCCATGCATGTGGACGCGGATTCTCTCTTGGGCCAGCTCAAGGCGCGGCGCTCGGTTCGCCAGTTTTCCGCGCGGGAGATTCCGCCGGAAGCGATCCGGCAGATCATCGAAGCCGGGCGCTATACCCCGACGGGCACCAATAAACAGGGCGTTTCCTATACCGTATTGCAGCAGGGCATACAAGAGGTTGAGGCGCAGGCGATTCGCCTCTTTCGCGGGCTCAAGCGCGTGGTAGATCTTGTCTATTCCGGATTAAGGGGAATCGAGATCGATGATCACTTTCTCTTCAAGAACGCAAAAGCTGTGATCGTGATCAAGGGTGCGGATGCGGTGGATGCGGCGCTTGCCGCTTCGTCTATGGAACTTATGGCGCAATCGCTGGGTCTTGGCGTGTTTTACAGCGGTTTTTTCACGATGGTGACGCGCTTGTCCGCGAAGATTCGCAAACGCCTTGGCATCCGCAGAGGGGAGAAGGCGATCACAACGCTTGTGCTTGGCTATCCTGCGGTGCGCTACCTGCGCACAGCGCAGAGGAAGCCTGCGGATGTCTTGTTTGACTGAGAAGTGACAGGAACAATCACACAACACAAAAGAGCAGGAAGCGTTTTGCTTCCTGCTCTTTTATGATCGGGTCGTTTGCTTTGAACCCGGCTATTTATTGCAGCCGGCGACGATTTCGCAGATGTCGTCCACATCCGAAAGCGGGAGGGATGCATACATCGGCAGCGTCAGCACATTCCGGCTGGCGGTGAGGGCAACCGGCGTTTTTGCAGGGTCGAATTGACCCGCGTAGCAGGCGGCCTCGCTCGTGAGCGGATAGAAATACTTCCGGGCGAAGATGCCATATTGTTTGAGCGTGTCGCTGACCTGGTCCCGGTTTGCGCCGAATACCGCAGGGTTAAACGAAACAGGCAGGTAGGCGTAGTTTTGCGTAATTCCTTCGCGAATCGGGCGGAAACTCAGCCCCGCTATGCCGGAGAGATTCTGGCGGTACCGCGTGGCGACCTTGCCGCGTTTTTCAATCTCGCTGTCGAAATACTTGAGGTTTAATAGCCCCATCGCCGCCTGAAACTCGTTCATCTTTGCGTTGCCGCCGACTTCTCGAATTTCCTCATCGGCATGGTAGCCAAAGTTTTTGTAGCCGTTGAGCAGCTCCGCATATGCCGCGTCCTTGGTTGCAACTGCCCCGCCTTCGATGGTGTTATAGCACTTGGTGGCGTGGAAGCTGAACATGGACGCGGTGCCAAAGTCGGAAACCGCGCGCCCGTGGACGGAAATGCCGAATGCATGAGCTGCGTCATAGAGCACAGGCAGGTTGTGCTTTGCTGCGATGCGCTCGATTGCCTCCATGTCGCAGGGGTTGCCGTAGACGTGCACGGGCAGGATGGCGCGCGTGCGCGGGGTGATCGCAGCCTCGAGTTTGCTTGCGTCAAGCGTGAAATAATCCGGCTCCACATCGCAAAACACGGGGGTAAAGCCACAGCGGACGATGGCGTGCGTGGTGGAGATAAACGTAAACGGTGTTGTGATGATTTCGCCCGGCGCAAGATGAAGCGCCGAGATGGCGCATTCCAGCGCAAGGTGTCCGTTGGTAAAGAGGCGAAGGTTTGGGGTTTCGAGCTTCTCCTTCAGTGCGGCTTCCAGCTTTTGATGCTGCATACCGCCATTTGTTAGGTAGCGGGAGGAGAAGATCTCGCGAACGAGTTGCTCATATTCTTCCACCGGCGGCAGCGACGGGCGCGTGACCAAGATCGGCGGGTCTTTCTTCAGCATAAAATCTCCTTTGTTTTTGCCAAAGCTGGCAAACAAAATCATAGAAGCTATTTTAGCTTTTTTTGCTTGCAAAAGCAAATGAAGGGTTATTCGATGATATCTGCAAAAATCTAATTTAATTTTCTTAATTTTGTTTCTTACACTTATTCGATGATCTCAACGCCTTCAACGATATACCGCATTTTAATCATATCCGCAAAAAATCTAATTTAATTTTCTTAATTTTGTCTCTTACACTTATTCGATGATCTCAACGCCTTCGACGATATACCGCATTTTAATGATATCTGCCGGGGCTGCATCACTATGCGCGGGGATTCTCACAATCCCTTCATTGTCCGTCACCGGCCCGTGAAACGGGTTATACAGGTTTCGGGACATACTCCCTTTCAGGTAGCGAATCAGGTTGTTTGGCGTACCGCTGGACCAGCTTCCGAGGCGGACATCCACCACGCCACCGCCAAGCCCCCACCAGAAACTCGCAATCGGGGATTCCTCCCGATCCATACTCAGCAGCGCGCTGAGGCTTCCGTTGAGATAGCTTTTCACAATCGCGGTATAAAACCGCTCCCAGTTCCAGTCGGGTGCGGCGAGGTAACGCGTGGGTTTCCCTTCGCTGTCTACGCCGATGAGCGCGGTGAATACGCCATACGGCAGCTCCGCGAGTGAAAGATTGGAGTAGTGTGGTGTCAGCACCGTGTCCGCGCCGAGGCTTGCGGCAAGCTTGACCCCCAATTCGCAGGTCTCCATCTGTTTGGGGTCTACGTCCCGCGTGACCAACAGTATCCGCGCGTCCGGACGGACGGAATGCACCCCAATTGCAAACGCGTTGATATCAGAGGTAAAACGCGCATAGTTCAACTTCGGTGTGATATAGGCGATGGTACCCGTTTTTGTGTGCTGCCCCGCGGCAACACCGCAGAGGAACACCGCCTCATAATATCGCCCGAAATAGGTGTGGAGGCGGTAGTGATGCTGCATACGGGAATAGACCAGTGTCAGGCAGGATGGATGCTCCAGCGCAAAGCGCAAAACGGTGTTCATCAACGAAGGAGTGGTTACAAACAAAAGCCCTGCGTCTCCCGCTTCGGCGGCGAGCATATCGTAGGCATCGTCGCGGTCCTGCAAATCCAGCACGCGGGAATCGACTTTTTCCCCAAGCTCCGCCTGCATGGCAAGCCGCCCCTGTTCATGCGCGCCAAGCCAGCTGTTCTGTGCGCGCTCGCCCGCATAGGCAAACACAATCTTCGGGTTTCGGTGCACGGGCAGCAGCCGTGTAAAAAACGTTGGTTCCGCTGCCTCGGCATCCTCTTCCGACACCACGCGCGGCGCGGGCGGATGCTGAAGAATATCCAACTGAGGCTTGAGGGTGACAATACGCGTGGTCAGTTCGTCCGGCATAATATTCATTGGGAAGCCGAACACGTGGAGATATTCCAGGAACGCGTCGCCCAGCGAGAGCGTGCAGTTGGTGTGCAGATATGCGCCCTCAAAGCGGGTATAGAGCGCGTTGAAGTCCGGCTTTCCCAGCGCGGGGTCCAGCTCCGCAATCAGCCGCTGTTCAATGCGATAGAGCCGCTCATATTTGCGTGACTCGGAAAGCTCGATATCCGCAAACACGCCTTTTTTGCTATAGGCAAGAAAGGTATAATACCGCTCGATGGCGGGGTCGTTTTCGTCCCATTGAGGAATGAGGCGGATAATCTCCGCTTCAAACGAGCTTGCCTCGAAGTATTTTAAGACGCTGACGCGCTTGTTTCCTTCCGCAACATAATATTTCCAGAGATATTCATAGACACGGATGGGATCGCGTATGCCGCTTTGCAGATGCGCTTCGCACAGGTTGATCCACTTATACGCAAACTCCGTGTCGGAGCTCAGAAGCGGCATAAAATTATGCGCAAACGAATTGGCGCGGCTCGCCTGATAGGTGCCCGCGATGCGGTTGAGCGAGATTGGACGCATGGGTTGGTCAACAACCGCGAGGACGCCGTTTTCCTCGCGTCTTGCGTGGATGACGGGCAGAAGCCCGCTTTCCCCGCGCGCGCGGCGCAGGGCAAATTCTTTTTGCCCGCGTTTTCTGGCGCGTTCATATTCTTCGTTTGCGTTGATGTTCTGGCTCATGTCTTCCCTCCGGGGTTTGGGTGGTTGATAGTGGGATTCGCTTTCGGAAATAGCATTTATTTATCCGGGAATTCCATCTCCAATATATAGTAATTGTATGCGTTGACGATGGTCGTGTTGTTGTATTCCAACATGCGCTTGGAGCCGATGGAGTAGGTCAGGTGCTGGTGTCCGTGCAGATGATAGCGCGGCTGATACTTGTCGATCAGCTTGACAAATGTCTCAAACCCTTCGTGAAAGCGGTCGTCCCCGTCTCCAAGTCCCGCGGCGGGCGCATGGGTGACCAACACGTCAAACCCTTTTTTGAGGGAGAGCGCAAGCGTCGCCTTCAGTACGCGAAGGTTCATCTCCCGCTCGGAATAGTGGTTTGGCGCGGGCCGCTCGCTCTTGCAGCCGCCGAAGCCGACGAAGCGCACGCCTTTGATCACGACGGGTTTTTCCTCCAGATCGATGCAACCTTCCGGCGGATTTTGCTCATATCGCGCGTCGTGATTGCCGCGCACAAACAGGAGCGGCGCGGGAATCATCGTGACGAGAAACGAGAGATACTCCGGCTTGAGATCACCGCAGGAAATCATGACGTCCACGCCTGCAAAGGCCTTTGCGTCAAAAAAATCCCAGATGTATTCGCTTTCATGGTCGGATAAAACGAGGGCTTTCAATTTCATGCGCGTTTTGATGGTTCCGTTTCTAAGCAGATATTGGGTGGTGATTTGCGGTGGTTGCCGCAAAAGAGAGTTGCAATTACAGTCGGTTTGCTACCTATTACGATACACGCTCTTTCGATTTCTGTAAAGCGCGGGCAACCTGCCTGCCGCAAGCAAAACCCGCCCGGGCTGCCCGCGGGCGGGGATTTTTGCGTGAGAAAAATTGTTTATCCGTGATAAAGCTTCTTGAGCGCGGTTGTGCCATGCAGGATACATAGGCGGACGTTTTGAGCACTGGCTTCCGCGTCATGCGCTTCAAGAGAGCGCACAAGCGATTCGTGCAATTTGGCGGACTTCGGAATATCCGGCGCCAGGGTCAGGTGCTGGCGAATCAGCCGCGAAATCGTGCCCTCAAAGCTCTTAAAGGTCATTGCATACACGGCGTTGCCGGAATATTGCGTGAGCAGGTAATGAAACTTCACAAGCGGATCGACCGCGTCAAGCGGGACGGAAACGTTTTTCACGCACTGGGAGAGCACGCGCAGGGTCTCGATTTCGTCGGCTGTTGCATGAAGGCTTGCCAACCGCGCGCATTCGCTCTCGATGAGCACGCGCAGATCCACAAGATTGCAAAACAACGGATAATCGAGGCGGAAGCTGTCGCAGTTCATCAGCGCGCTGAGCACCTGCAAGGTGCCGTTCTTCTTATAGTCGGCAATGATGCTGCCCTGCCGCGGGATGATGCGGATAAACCCTTGATTCGATAGTTCTAGGATGCCGGTGTTGACCAGAGAGCGGCTGACGCCGAGTTCCTGCGCGAGTTCGCGCTCCGGCGGCAACTGCTGGCCAATCTGATATTCCCCGGAGAATATCTTTTGCTGCATCGCATGGACAAACGACTTCTTTAAGCCTTCTTGTTTCATAGTATTCTGTTAACCGGTTGGCTTCCTTCCTGATTGTTTGGCTGCGGCGCAATAAACCCGCGTTTCGCACGGGGGAATGCTCTCCGCAGCACATGGTATTTATACAGGCAAGCGCTTCGTTTGCGCTTGTGGGGAAGCAATGTCGGGGGATTTAGCGCATCAACGCGATGGTCAGGCAAATACAAACCTGGCCCAAATAGTAGAGCGAGAGGTTCAGTGCCCGAAAGGACGGATACGCTTTCTTTCCGAACTGGTTGAACACCAGAAACACATCGCTTGCGGCAAAGAGCAGCGCGCCTGCCGCAAAGACTGCGCGGCCGGGACTCAGCGGCGCCAGCACAAAGAGCGCAACGCAGACGCAAGCCATCAGGAACACCACGCAAAGATACACAATGCCAAAGACCTTGATTGCGCCGGAAACCTCTATGCGGGCAAGCACAAAGCGAATCAGCACAAAGGAGAGCGCGGCAGCGATCGGCAGCGCATACAATAGCGCCATCGGGTCAAGGCCGATCAGCGCGACGAGATAGGCGATATGCCCCAACAGGAACGCGCCGATGCCGAAGAGGAAGATCAGCCGCGCACGCCCTGTGAGCAGAAAGCGAAGGTTGAGGCAGACATCGCCGATTGCGCCGAGCATCAGCCCGAGCACGATCATCCGCCCGAACGACGGCAGGAAGGCCAGGGAAAACGCGACAAAACCGGCAAGTACAAAGAGCAGCGATGCACCGGCCTTGAGCAGCAGCGCCGCGAGCAAATGCTGCTTGCGCTCCTGTACGATAAAAATCGCCTCTATCACACAGCCGAAAAGGAGCAGGGCAAGCAGATATGCCATCATAAAACTGCCCTCCCGGTTGAAAACTGTACTGCAAAACGACTGCATAAAGGCGATTGATAAAGACGACCTATGTAACAAAGTATAACAGTGTTAACACGCATTTTCAAGCAGAAGCACCAAAATATCGCTGTTTTATTGAGGATATACTGTGTTTTCCTTGCCAGGTGGTGCGAGCTTCAACCGATTGAAGAAAATGCAATTGCATAATACGTTATTTTATGCGTATAGATACACAATAAAACAGTATCCGGCAGACGAACGAATGTGATTTGCAAGATAACGACCCAATTGCCTTGCGGCGGGTTGCGGCGCTGTCTGTGCAGGGATCAACAATATCCTGTTTCCAACATATGATATTTTCTGCCTACTGTAAAGAGTTTTTCTGCGCGATCTTTAAAAATGTTTTGGAACAGCTGAAAAGCGGTGTTTTTCAGCAAGGATAAAAGAGGGGCTCTATCACAACGCCTCCCGGGAAAAAGCCGGGAGGCGCATAGGAAGTCTTTGCTTGTGTGCTTGCTTTTACAGCGTCGCTTTCCAGAGGCCGTGGAGGTTGCAATATTCGAAGGCCGCGATGACCTTTGCGCCGCCAAGCGCAAACACTGCTTCGGGTTTGCCGCCAACGGTGAGGCATTTACGCATGCCGCCGTCGTCCGTTTGCAGATAGATCCACGCGATGTGGTGTTCTTCCAGCATCGGATGATCGACGCTGCCGACGTGGACGGTCGCTTTATCGCCTTCCACCTTGATGACGGGTACGTGCTTTTCCTGGCTCGCGTCCACGCTGCCGGGGATGAGCTCGGTCATGTGCTGGCCGCAGCAGGTCATCGGCGCGCCGGAAGAGTGAATCATGCCAACGAGGTTGCCGCAGATGTCGCAGCGGAAGAAACGGGTTTCACAAGTCATGATGAAGTTCCTCCTTGATTTGTTGTTTGTATTTTTTGTTCGATTGCTGAATAATCCGTGGTTGCGGGATACGCCGCATGGAATGAATACGAAAGCTGTTTGCCCGGCGGAACTTGCCGCCCGACTTTGAGGGATTCTATCATGTATGATACAACGATTCCGTAACCATGTCACTATATAATAATAATTCCTGTTAGCGACATATATACGTGTTAATACTATTATACGAAGTTATGCGTGAAAATGCCAGTCAATCCAAAAAAGTTTGATGATTCCAACCTCTTTTGCCACATTTGAGGGAAAAGAAGACATTCATTCGTCAGTGGGAACCTTTTTTTGCGAAAAATTCATCACCAACGCAAACAAAACAGGTTATAATCAGACAAGAGATCATTCGGGAGGGACAGCATGGGACTCGACGCATATCTGCCAATCTGGAAACAGCTCACAAAGGAAGACCAGCAGGCGCTGGAGAACGCCGCAGTGTTTCGCAGCGTGCCGAAGGGTACGATCATTCATAACGGCTCGGCGGACTGCATCGGCGTGCTGGTCATCAAAGGCGGGCTGCTGCGTTCCTATATTGTCTCGGATGAGGGCAAAGAGGTCACGCTCTATCGTTTGTTGGAGCGGGATATCTGCCTGTTTTCCGCGGCGTGCATGATGTCCAGCATTCGCTTTGAGGTTACGATTGAAACCGAGAAGGATTCCGACGTTTGGCTGATTCAGACGGAGACCTACAACGCGGTCATGCAGCGCAGCGCACCGCTGGCCAACTATACCTGTCAGGTGCTGGCTTCCCGTTTTTCCGAGGTGATGTGGCTGATGGATCAGATTCTCTTCAAGCGCTTTGATTCGAGGCTTGCGACCTTCCTGCTCGAAGAGAGCACGATTGAGGACTGCGACACGCTGGAGATTACGCACGAGAAGATTGCAAACCACATGGGCACCGCGCGCGAGGTGGTGACCCGCATGCTCAAGTATTTTCAGGAAGAGGGCATGGTCTCGCTCACGCGAGGCGGGGTGACGATTGTCAACCGCGCCAAGCTCGACGCAAAGGCGGGGTAAAGGCCGGTTTCGCTTTGCAAGTCAACGCAAACGAAAATTGAATATAACAAGAATTCGGCGAAAGGGGCTGTCCAGAAATGGATCGCTCCTTTTTTGTATGTATGCGGTGGGAATGCGGGCGGATGAAATGTATCCCCAAAGCCTATTTGCGGGTGTTATTTGGTTCGGGCGGATGCCCCTACAGAGCCCGCGTTGTATGGCGGGTGAATTTGTGAGAGATTTTATTTGAATCGAACACGACGTTTGTTTGAGGATTGGCTCAAGCCACCTGCACGGGCGGATAGCATCCGCCCGTGTGCAACACATACCGCAAAGCGCCGTCCGGGTGGAGCCGGGCGGCGCTTGTTGCGTTGCTTGCAGTTTCTTACGGGATCAAGGAGAGAATCTGGGGTTTGGGACGGGCGCCTGCGGTCTGGTTAACCACCTTGCCGTCCTTCATGACGATGAGCGTGGGGATGCTCATGACGCCAAATTTGGCTGCGAGTTCGGGCTGTTCGTCTACGTTGACTTTGCCGACCTTCAGGTCTGCCCGCTCGTTTGCAATCTCGTCGATGATGGGGGAAACAATGCGGCAGGGGCCGCACCAGCTTGCCCAGAAGTCGAGGAGTACGGGTTTCGTTTCTTTTAAAACTTCTGCATCGAAGTTGTCCTTCGTGATAACTTTAACGGACATTGTCGTTGCTCCTTTGCTCTTGATGATATAATTGTACAAAAGTCGACTGATCGAAACAGTGACTATGTTACACTAAAAACGCGCAAAGGACGGGCTTTTTTGCGGAGATTTCGTTACGATAACCGGAGGAAGAGATCAATGAAAGTCGTGATTCTTTTTGGCGACTATGCCGTGGGGAAAAAAACAATAGCAACATATCTCTGCGCGATAACCGGGTTTCGATTTTATGAAAGTTCGCGTACACAGGAGCAACGGGGGTTCGTCATTCCAGTTCTCTGGTGCTTTGACCAACCCAATGGCGGCGTTCAGGTTCAATCCTATGAAACCTTCTTTACAAACGCGGGCGTGGAGGTTTGCTTTGCAGAACTGACTGCGGAGTATGAAACACTTCTGCAGCGCAACCGCGATAAGCTGGCGCAGGAAATGCACGACGATTCGATTGATCTAGAGATGTCGGAGAAAGATTATTTTTGGCATACCGATGAGTTTCGCTATACTTCGTTTCCCGGAGAGTTGCCAGGCAAGCGCTATTTCCGGTTGGATACCACCAACCTTTCGCCGGAAGAAGCGGCATACCGCATCCGTGAGGCATTCCAGCTGTAAGCAGCATATTCGCGTTTATGCACTTTAACGCGTTAAAACAGCACACAGAAAAAGCCGAAAATCGGCTTGATTCTGCAGGCGTGAAATTTGCCGTTCTGTATTGACGTGGATGATTATGCAGGATAGACTCAGTTTATCCGAAGGAATATACAAAGAGTACGGAGTGCATCACATGATCGAATTAAACGGAGCAACGTTGACCATAGACGAGGTCGTCCGCGTTTGCCGCGCAGGCGAACAGGCCGAGATTCCGCAGGAGGCGCGGCTTGCCATCAACCATTCCCGCGCGCATGTGGAGGCGATGCTCAAAAGCGGCGAGGCGGTCTACGGACTTACCACCGGCTTTGGCAAATTCTCTGAAAAGCGCATTGCGGACGAAGACGCGGCGAAACTCCAGCGTAATCTGATCATCAGCCATGCTTGCGGCACGGGTGAACCCCTGCCGACGGAAGCAGTGCGCGGCGTGATGCTCCTTCGCCTTAACGCGCTGGCGAGCGGCTTCTCCGGCATCCGTCTTTCTACGATGGAGACGTTGCTTGCGATGCTGAACGCGGGTGTGCATCCGATTATCCCCGAAAAAGGCAGCCTCGGCGCAAGCGGGGATCTTGTCCCGCTGGCGCATATGGTGTTGCCGCTCATCGGCTTGGGGCAGGCGGAATATCGCGGCGAGATTTTGCCCGGCGCGGAGGCGATGCGGCGCGCGGGAATCGAACCCGTACAGCTCGCGGCAAAAGAAGGCCTCGCGCTGATCAACGGCACACAGGTGATGACCGCAATCGGCGCGCTCTGCGTCTATGACGCGATGCAGCTGAGTAAAAACGCGGATATCATCGCGTCGCTTACCTGCGAAGCGCAAGGCTGCATCACAAAGGCGTTCGATCCGCGGGTCCACCTGCTGCGCGGGCACGCGGGACAGATCGCCTGCGCGGAAAACCTGAGAAACATCCTTTCCGGCAGTCAGCTTTCCGGCGAGAACATCCCCGGCAAGGTGCAGGACGCCTATTCGATTCGCTGCATTCCGCAGATTCACGGCGCAAGCCGGGACGCGGTGTGTTATGTCTACGAGGCGGTCAGCCGCGAGATTAACGCGGTGACCGACAACCCGCTGATCTTCCCCAAGGAAGGCGATGTCATCTCCGGCGGCAATTTCCACGGGCAGCCAATGGCGCTGGCGTTCGACTTTCTCGCGATTGCGCTAGCGGAGTTTGCAAACGTGTCCGAGCGGCGGACGGAGCGGCTGGTCAACCCCGCGCTCAACAACGGCTTGCCCGCATTCCTCGCGCCAAACGGCGGCTTAAACAGCGGGTTTATGATCGCGCAATACGCGGCAGCCGCGCTGGTTTCCGAAAACAAGGTGCTCGCGCATCCGGCGAGTGTGGATTCGATTCCGTCCTCCGCCAATCAGGAGGATCACGTCAGCATGGGCACCATCGCGGCGCGAAAAGCGGTCGAGATACTCAAAAACACCCAGCGCGTGCTGGCGATCGAGCTCTTTGCTGCAGGACAGGCAGCAGGATTGACGGGAGAAAGCAAGCTCTCTCCCGCAACGCACGCGGCGTATACCGTGCTTCGCGCCGAAGTACCGATGGTCGAGCAGGATATTTTGATGTATGAGCAGATGGCAAAATGCGAACGGATCGTGATCGAAAACCGGTTGATCCCCGCCGTGGAAGCCATCACAGGCGAACTGAACTAACGTAAGCGAGGAGACACGGCGATGAGAGACACAGCAACCGCGCACGCACAGACGATCTGCCTCGGCAGCGAACTGCCCAATATGCCCGCGTTTGACCCAGCAAAACGCCGCGCGCCGGATCGTGGCTTTCGCCTGAGTTCCGCGCAAACGCGGCAGGCGCTCAAAAACGTCCTGCGCTACGTGCCGGAATCACTCCACGAAACGCTTGCGCCGGAGTTTTTGCAGGAGCTGAAAACCCGCGGGCGTGTTTATGCCTACCGCTATCGTCCCGAAGGGCGCATCTATGGTAAGCCCATTGAATCGTATAAAGGCAAGTGTCTCGCCGGGCGCGCTTTGCAGGTGATGATCGACAACAACCTCGATTTTGACGTGGCGCTGTACCCGTACGAACTCGTCACCTATGGCGAGACGGGGCAGGTCTGCCAGAACTGGCTGCAATATCGCCTGATCAAGAAATATTTAGAAGAACTCACGGACGAACAGACGCTGGTGTTGGAGTCCGGGCATCCCGTTGGTCTCTTTCCGAGCAAACCCGATGCCCCGCGCGTAATCCTCACCAACGCGCTGATGGTCGGCATGTTTGATAACCCCGACGATTGGGAGATCGCCGAGCAAATGGGCGTTGCCAACTATGGGCAGATGACCGCCGGCGGCTGGATGTATATTGGCCCGCAAGGCATCGTCCACGGCACGTTTAACACGATTCTCGGCGTCGGGCGCAAGTATCTCGGCGTTTCGTCGGAAGGGGATCTCAAGGGCAAGGTATTCGTTTCCTCCGGCCTCGGCGGCATGAGCGGCGCGCAACCCAAGGCCGCAACCATCGCGGGCGCGGTCGGCGTGTTTGCGGAGGTGGACTACTCCCGCATCCAGACCCGCCTCGACCAGGGCTGGGTCAACCTTGTTTCGAGCGATCTGGGCGAAGTCTTCTCCCGCGCGGAACAGGCAAGAGCGGCGGGCGAGCCCGTCTCGATTGCCTACCACGGCAATATTGTTGACTTGCTGGAGGCGGCTATCGTGCGCAATTTCGCCATCGATCTGCTCAGCGACCAGACCTCTTGCCACAACGCCTACAACGGCGGCTATTGTCCGGCGGGGCTGACGTTTGACGAACGAACCGAGCTGCTGCATCGCGACCGCGCGGCGTTTGCGGGGCGGGTCGATGCGTCGCTGAGGCGGCACTTTGACGCGATTGTTGCGCTGAGTAACCGCGGCACACGCTTCTTTGACTATGGCAACTCCTTCCTCAAGGCGGTGTTTGACGCGGGCGTAGTGGAAGTTTCGAAAAACGGCGTGGACGCAAAGGATGGCTTTGTCTTTCCGTCCTATGTTGAGGATGTCATGGGTCCGCTCTTGTTTGACTATGGCTATGGCCCGTTTCGCTGGGTGTGCCTGAGCGGGAAACACGAGGATCTCGTCCGGACCGACCGTGCGGCGATGGACTGCATTGATCCCGCGCGCTGTTGGCAGGATCGGGACAATCACGCCTGGATTCGGGACGCGGAGCGCAATCAGCTTGTCGTCGGCACCGAGGCGAGAATTCTGTATCAGGACGAAGAAGGCAGATGCCGCATCGCGCTGAAGTTTAACGACATGGTGCGGCGCGGCGAGATCGGCCCCGTGATGCTCGGGCGCGACCATCACGACGTCTCCGGCACGGATTCGCCGTTTCGCGAGACCGCGAACATCAAGGACGGAAGCAACGTGATGGCGGACATGGCGGTGCAGTGCTTCGCGGGCAACGCCGCGCGGGGCATGACGCTCTGCGCGCTCCATAACGGCGGAGGGGTCGGCATCGGCAAAGCGATCAACGGCGGATTCGGCCTGCTGCTGGACGGAAGCAGCCGTGTGGACGAGATCATCCAGAGCGCGATGAGCTGGGACGTGATGGGCGGCGTTGCGCGCCGCAGCTGGGCGGGTAACCCGGGCGCGTATGCAACCGCCGCGCGATACAATGAACGGGAAAGCAAGAGAGCGCACATTACCTTGCCGTATTTGGCGGATGACGCGCTATTAGATCGAGTATTAGAAGAAAAGAATGAGGGGAAATAAGACGATGGCAAAAATTATCGAATGTGTACCGAATATTTCAACCGCGGATGGCGACCTTGTGAATCAGGCGGCAGGCGTGGTTCGCTCCACGCCGGGCGTCACGCTGCTGAATACCTCCAGCGACGCGAGTCACAACCGCACGGTGATCACGTTTATCGGCGATCCCGCCGGCGTGGAGGAGGCAGCCGTCCAGCTCGCGAAGTTTGCCGCGCGCTGCATCGACCTCACCAAGCACAAAGGCGAGCACCCGCGCATGGGCGCTATTGACGTGATTCCGTTTATCCCGATTCGCGAGGTGAGCATGGAGGAGTGCGTCGCGCTCTCGAAAAAAGCAGCCGAACGTATCTGGCTGGAGGCGTGCGTGCCTGTGTTTCTCTATGAGGCGTCCGCCTCCGCGCCGCACCGCGAGAACTTGGCAAGTATCCGCAAAGGACAGTTTGAGGGTATGGCAGAGAAGGTGAAAGAAGCGCAATGGGAGCCGGATTTCGGCGGACGGACGATTCATCCCACGGCGGGTGTGGTCGCCGTTGGCGCGCGCGCGCCGCTCATCGCGTTCAACATCAACCTCTCCACGACGGATGTGGGCATTGCGGACAAGATCGCCCGCGTGGTTCGCCAGTCCGGCGGAGGGTTGACCTGCGTCAAGGCGCTGGGCGTGTTCCTCAAAGAGAAGAATTGCGCACAGGTGTCGATCAATATGACCAACTACTGCATGACACCACTCTATCGCGCGTTGGAGTTCGTCCGTTTCGAGGCGGCGCGCTACGGCGTGCATATCGTCGGCACGGAGATCGTCGGGCTGGTGCCGATGCGCGCGCTGATCGACAGCGCGGAGTATTATTTAGGGATAGAAAACTTCGATTCCGAGACGCAGGTGCTGGAATACCGGTTGAATTAATCCCGACTTGTTTTGATTGCAGTGGAACTGCGCATGGTTTCAAATGGCATTATGGAGGGCGAAGACATGCTCCTCATCCACAATATCTCGCTTCTGCAAACCCCCGTTGGCAACGCGAGCCTGCGGGGTTTAGCGCAAGGCGAAAACCGGAAGTATCACAACGCAAGCGTGCTTATCGACGGCGAAACCATCGTCTCGATCACGGAGGAAGGGGCGCTTCCGCCTTGCCCGCCGGACACCGTGCGGCTGGATGCGGGCGGCGCGTTTGTGACTCCCGGCTGGGTGGATGCGCACACGCACCTCGTCTTCGGCGGCTGGCGGCAGCACGAGATCCCGCTCAAGCTCAAGGGTGCGAGTTATCTGGACATCCTGCAAGCGGGCGGCGGCATCCTCGACACCGTGCGTCAAACACGGCAGATCAGCGAGGACTCGTTGTTTGATCGCGCGATGGGGTTTCTGGATGAGCAGCTTCGCTTTGGCGTGACCACGACGGAGATTAAGAGTGGTTACGGGTTGGATTTGGAGAATGAGCTCAAGCAGCTCCGTGTCATCCGCCGCCTGAATGAGGCACATGCGATGGACGTTGTGCCGACCTGTATGGCGGCGCACGCGGTTCCGCCGGAGTTTGCCGGGCGCGCGGATGCGTATGTGGACTATGTTTGTGAAACGATTTTGCCGCAGGTGGCGGACGAGCAGCTTGCGCGCTATTGCGATGTGTTTTGCGAAACGGGCGTGTTTTCCGTGGCGCAGAGCAGGCGTGTGCTGGAAACGGCGCGCTCTCTCGGCCTGGGGCTGAAGATTCACGCGGACGAGATTGATGCGTTTGGCGGCGCGCAGCTCGCGGGGGAACTCGGCGCGGTCTCTGCCGAGCATCTGATTGCGACAGATGAGCGCGGCATCGCGGCGCTGTCTGCGGGCGGCGTGACCGCGTGCCTTCTGCCGCAGACTTCGCTCTATCTTGGCAAAAACTTTGCCCGCGCGCGGGAGATGATCGCGCAAAATGTCGCCGTCGCCATCGCGTCGGATTTCAACCCCGGCTCGTGCCCGTCATTAAACCTTCAGCTTTCGGCGAACCTTGCGTACCTGCGCTATCGCATGACGCCGGAGGAAACCCTCTCCGCGCTGACGCTCAACGCCGCCTGTGCAATCGGGCTTGGCGAGCAGCTCGGCACCATCGAACCCGGCAAGCAGGCCGACCTGACCCTCTGGAACACGGACGGTATGGAGATGCTGTGTTACCGCATGGGGAGCAATCAGGTCAAGGCGGTGGTGAAGCGGGGGAAGGTTGTTGTGGGGTAGGGGGATAGGGGGTAGAAGAAACAGCGCCCGTGGGGCGCTGTTTTTGCGTAAAGTGCACTTTTCGAGTTTTGTAAAAACAAACTTATGTTTCAGCAGTATTAAGGTAGAAGTTTTCTTGATCAAATAGGAGTTCAGTTGGTTGGTTGTATAGTCTGTTAACCGTGTTAATATTGTCAACGAAAGGTCGAACGTATGCGCTTTGCTTTTCAATAAACTGATTAAGCGTCTGCACTGTTCTCTTCGAATTGAACTCACCCAACTTATCACCGGCTTTTAACAGAGTTTCATCAATTTGCGACTTACTGATTACGGGTACTTTTGCGATTGCTTCACCGGCGACCTTATTTACGCTTGCAAGTCCCTTTAACAATTGTGATTGAATCGAAGTCTTGGAGTAACCTTCAAGCTGGTCATAGCACTTCGAGTAGAGTTCACGATACTGAATAGAATGCTCCTCGATTTTGTTAGCAATGCAGTCCAGATACGCTGCACTGAAGTTTTCCAGTAACATAACCTCCAGAAACGAAGAAAATGCAAACAGATACACGGCAAGCTGATAATCATTGAATTCGGACTCAATTTCTCCAAGCTGCTTCTTCACATCCTGATCGCTATGGAAGAATGATTTCTTGCTGATCTTCGATGCAATCTGTTCTCGATAGAAATCTATCTTCCTGTCAGCCGCCTGCCTAATATCAAGAACTTTTATATGACTGCTATTTTTGAATTTTTCATTGTTCCAGTTGTGCTTGTAGTTAGCCAATGTATCTGCAAGAAATTTCATATCCCCTTTGAGTTCAGAGCGCTCTTTTTGCACGAGGAAATTCATCAATTCTTGCTGCATATCTTGAATGGTGTCAAGTTTCTTATCGATGTTTGCTAAGGCCATTGCCATAAACAACATTGTTGGATCACAGGCGAGAGGATGTAATCTCGACTGACCTGCGCCTACTTGATTATTCGCTTTCAAAGCACCGCCCAAAAACCCCGATCCATCCCTAGCCGTGGCTAGATGTCCTCCTTGCGGAACAGTCACTCTATATAACCCGCTACCACCAGACTTGCCACCACTTATTACATATTGAAATGCTGCTATCACGGGCTCAAAAGCGGTTCCAAAGGCTGCAAGCCGTGAAATTGGAAATTTTGAGTATTGTGCTACATTTAAAGTTTTTTCTACGACAACTGGATAAAGCTCGATTTCGGCCATTGTCTTTGCAATTTCATATTTACGCTCAGCTGGTAGATTCGATGCTTCAACTATATCCGACATTACTATGGCCCCCTCGATTTTCTTTTATTTTTTCAACTGTGTATTATGGTTTCTATCGCAACATAATCCGAGAAAAGTACATCCCAACTTATCACGATCGACCTGCTATTTTTCTGTATTTGGATCAACAAGCATCGTTTTGCATGATCAAAGAGCTACCCCTGTTTTTCATTGAAGAATTTACACCGAGTCAATATATACCACGGTTGACTTGAATTATCATTTCGTTCAAAGCCGGCATATTCTAAAACTTTCCTAGATGGACTTCCATTCGGACGGGCAAAAACGTGAGTTATACTTGTATTAGAAAATAGCCATTTGATGCAAGCAAATATTGCTTCTCGCATATACCCTTTTTTGTAATTCTCGGTCTTTTCTATACGATATGATAATTCAATTGGTTCTGTTTTTGGTTGAAATCCGATGCAACAGATAAGTACATCTTCATTGTTCTTATCGTAGCATGCAAATCCTCCGTCTTCAATACTGCGTTCTTTGAGATTGAAAACATCGATCTCATCACTACTCTCATTCGGAAAAAGTAATGTCCCGTTCGATGTGGTCAAATTTGTCTTCATAATCAATCTTTCAGTTTCAAAAGATGCCATAGCTAATCCCTCCAATAACAGGATACTACAACATACTAATTTAAGCGTCAAATTCTCACTTCATGGAGTGATCATTGGCTATTTGATATGCGTGTTAACACCTAAACTCAGTAATACCCCCGAAAAGAGATCAACTTTTCACAAACAAATCTAATCAAAAACCCAAGGAATTCTTAAACCCGTTTAATAACTACACGAAGAATCGCAATAAATCAGGCAAGAAACGGGCAAGAAAAACCGCATTATCGTACGTGACCACACGAGACATCAATAAAAAAGACCCTCGCGGGTCTTTTTTCATGGTAGCGGCGATCTGATTCGAACAGATGACACTCCGGGTATGAACCGAATGCTCTAGCCAGCTGAGCTACGCCGCCATATGCTGTTTTGTGTGCCGTTTTTCGGCGGCACATGGTGTATTATAACCGTCCGAAAGGGCACTGTCAAGAGTAAGATATGCCTTTTCCCGCGTACGATTTTTTTCACACAGATCACGATAATATACCGTGCTTTCGGCTTTTCTTGCGGCAATCGGCATGGTACAATTTTAACTGTGGGTTTCTACCCGCTAACCCTCTATAACGCGACACAACGATTAATACGGTTAACCCGTCAAGGAGGAGCCTATGATTCGCTATCATGACCATCCGGTGACCCTGCACAACGGCAGGCCGCATACCGCCGGAACCGACAAAAAAGCCGCGCGCGAAAAAACCATCGCCTATTCCATTCTCCGCGCGCACAATATCTCCGGCGATATGGAGAAGCTCCGGCTGCGGTTCGACGCGCTGATTTCGCACGACATCACCTATGTCGGCATCGTGCAGACCGCGCGGGCGAGCGGATTGACCGAATTCCCCGTGCCGTATGCGATGACCAACTGCCACAACAGCCTCTGCGCCGTCGGCGGCACCATCAATGAGGACGACCACGTATTCGGGCTTTCCGCCGCGAAAAAATACGGCGGCATCTATGTGCCCGCAAACCTGAGCGTCATCCACAGCTACGCGCGCGAAGAGCTTGCGGGCTGCGGGCGCATGATTCTGGGTTCGGACAGCCACACGCGCTATGGCGCGCTGGGCACGCTCGCGGTTGGCGAAGGCGGGCCGGAACTCGTCAAGCAACTGCTCAAGAACACCTATGACATCGCCGCACCCGAAGTCGTGCTCTGTTATGTAACGGGCAAGCCCCGCCGCGGCGTCGGCCCGCACGACGTTGCCCTCGCGCTCGTCAAGGAAGCGTTCGCCGAAAACCGCGCAAAAAACAAGATTCTGGAATTTGTAGGCCCTGGCATCAAGCACCTCTCCGCCGACTATCGCAACGGCATGGACGTGATGACCACGGAGACCACGTGCCTGAGCTCCATCTGGGAAACCGACAGCGAGACGGCGGAGTATTTCCGCGCGCACGGCCGTCCGGAAGCCTACGCCAAGCTCGCGCCGGAAGAGGGCGCATATTACGATAGCATGATCACCATCGAGCTGGACAAGGTGGAGTGCATGATCGCGCTGCCGTTCCATCCGAGCAACGCATACCCGATTCGCGAGTTCATCGAGCGCGCGGACGAACTGTTGGGCAAGGTGGAGGAAGAAGCAAAAGCGACCTTCCCGAAAGTTACGCTCGATCTTAAGAGTAAGATTAAAGCTGACGGCGTGTATGCCGATCAGGGAATCATTGCGGGCTGTGCGGGCGGACTGTTCGACAACATCATCGAAGCCAGCGAGATTCTCGACGGCGGCTCCACGGGCAACGGCGAATTTTCGCTATCGGTTTATCCAACCAGCGTGCCGGTCAGCCTTGCGCTTACACGCGCGGAGGCGACGGAGACGCTCGTGCGCGCGGGCGCGGTGATGAAGCCTTCCTTCTGCGGTCCGTGCTTCGGCGCGGGGGATGTGCCCGCCAACAACGGGCTTTCGATTCGCCACACCACGCGCAACTTCCCCAACCGCGAAGGTGCCAAACCCGGTGAAGGCCAGCTTGCCTATGTTGCGCTGATGGACGCGCGGAGCATCGCGGCAACCGCGGCAAACGGCGGACGTATCACGCCGGCTACTGACGTGGTCTACAGAAAGCGCCGCATCCGTTATCGCTATGACCGCTCCAGCTATGACAAGCGCTGCTACAATGGTTTCGGCAAGCCCGATCCCACGGTGGAGCTCGTCTTTGGCCCGAACATTGCGGATTGGCCGAAGATTTTCCCGCTCACGGACAATATACTTGTCGAGCTGAGCGCCGTGATTCGCGACCCCGTGACCACGACGGACGAACTCATCCCCTCCGGCGAAACGAGTTCCTATCGCAGCAACCCGCTTCGCCTTGCGGAGTTTGCGCTCTCGCGCCGCGCGCCGGACTATGTCGGCCGCAGCAAAGCGGTTGCCAAGGCGGAAGCCGCGCGCAGAGAGGGAACCGCGCCGGACGCGCTCAAGGCGCTGCTGGGTAAGGTTGGCGACGCGGAGAAGCTGCTCAAAATCACGTCCTATGGTTCCTGCGTGTTTGCCAACAAACCAGGCGACGGCAGCGCGCGCGAGCAGGCGGCTTCCAGCCAGCGTGTGCTCGGCGGCTCCGCCAACATCTGCTATGAATACGCAACCAAGCGCTACCGCAGCAACTGCATCAACTGGGGGATTCTGCCCTTTACGCTGCCTGCGGGCGCGAGCTTTGCCTACGAAGTGGGCGATCATGTGTTTGTGCCGAATGTGCGGGAAGCCATCGAACAGCAGAAGGACACGCTGCCGGCTGTCGCAATCAAGCAGGACGGCACGACAGAGAATATCACGCTCAACCTGCCGCCGCTGACGGCGGACGAGCGGGAGATCCTGCTCGAAGGCTGCCTGATGAACTACTACGCCGCGCACGCAGGAAAGTAACCAAACTACGTCAAAAAGCCGAAAGGAAACGGATATGGATTTGATCAAGATGAAGACCCCTCTCGTTGAAATGGATGGCGACGAGATGACCCGCATCCTCTGGCAGCAGATCAAGGACGAGCTGATTTTGCCGTTTGTCGATCTGAAGGCGGAGTATTACGACCTTGGACTTCCGGAGCGCGACAAAACAAAAGACCAGATCACGACGGATGCCGCAAATGCGATCAAGAAATACGGAGTGGGGGTCAAATGCGCAACCATCACCCCAAATGCCCAACGGGTGGAGGAGTATAAGCTCAGTGAGATGTGGAAGAGCCCGAACGGCACCATCCGCGCAATCCTCGACGGCACCGTGTTCCGCGCGCCGATCCTGATCGACAGCGTCAAGCCCGTGGTCAAAACGTGGAAAAAACCGATCACCATCGCGCGTCATGCCTATGGCGACGTCTACCGCGCAACGGAATATCGCGTGCCGGAAAAGGGCAAGGCGGAGCTCGTCTTCACGGGCGAAAACGGCGCGAGCTTCCGAAAGACGATCTATGATTTTGAGTGCCCCGGTGTGTTGCAGGGCATGTATAACAAAGATTCTTCCATCCGTTCTTTTGCGCATAGCTGTTTTCAATATGCGCTGAGTACCATGCAGGACGTTTGGTTTTCCACCAAGGATACGATCAGTAAGCTCTACGACCATACCTTCAAAGACATCTTTGAGGAGATCTATGAGGCGGACTACAAAGCGAAGTTTGAAGCGGCGGGCTTGACCTATTTCTATACGCTGATCGACGACGCGGTGGCGCGCGTAATCCGTTCCGAAGGCGGCTATATTTGGGCATGCAAAAACTATGATGGCGATGTGATGAGCGACATGGTCAGCACCGCGTTTGGCAGCCTCGCAATGATGACGAGCGTGCTGGTTTCGCCGGACGGCAATTTTGAATATGAAGCCGCGCACGGAACGGTTACGCGGCACTATTACAAATATCTGCAAGGTGAGGAGACCAGTACAAACCCGATGGCGACGATCTTTGCCTGGAGCGGCGCGCTATCAAAGCGCGGCGAGCTGGATAAGCTGCCGGACTTGGCAGCTTTCGGCAAAAAGCTTGAGGAAGCGTCGATTGAGACGCTCGACGCGGGCATTATGACCAAAGACCTTGTGGGTCTGGTGGAGGGTATCACGCCAAAGGCGGTAACAAGCCTTGCCTTCATCCGCGAAATCCGCAAACGCCTTGAGGCGAAATACGCGTAATAACATCCGTTAAAATCAAACTCGCGTAGAAAACACGCGAGCCTCAGGGCATCAACAAACCCCTTTCGGGGGTGTGGAGGATTCGAAAATCCCCCGCAATTCAATCAAATCCGGCGATTTATTCGCCGAATTTGTTGAAAATGTCGCAGCAGCGGCATTTTTACCCGCAGTAAAAATCCATCGGCAAAGGTCGAAGGACTTTGTCGATGGATAGAGGCTCGCGTAGAAAACACGCGAGCCTTTTTTTGACAGAACATTCATACAGGCGTCATTCGCCGGACACAAGTGTTTATTAAGATCAAACCGTGTTATAAACTCAAAACAGGTCTGCTCAAACACGAGAAAACAGACAAGGAGCTGGTAAGAATATGAAGCAATCGATGTTCAAGCGCGTTCTGCCGTTTGCGATGGCGGTGCTGCTGCTGTTTGCCGCGGGTTGCGGCAAAGCCCCCGTACAGAACAAGGCGGAGGAAGTCGCGCCGGAACCCGTCACCATCGGCGGCGAGGCGGACGAAACCAACACGGCGAACGTGGATCATAGCAGCCTCTACTCGGTAGACGGCACAACGGAAGAATCCAACGGTGAATCGTATGCGTCCGACACGGCAAACGTGAACGCCGTCCTGGTGGAAAAACTGGGCGTGCTGACGATGACCAGCGCGGATATCAACAAGTCCGGCGATTCCACCGGCGACTTCTCCGGCGGACAAAACGCGGCGGTCGCGGTGATTTCGAAAGGACAATTGACCTTGAACCAGAGCAATATCACCACCAACGGAACCGGCGCGGCGGGGATGATCGTTTCGGCGGAAGGCACGCAATTGGCGGCAACCGACACCTCTGCCTACACCTCCGGTGAATCCTCGCCTGCGGTGATCGTCCGCGACGACGCGAGCGCAGTGATCACGTCCGGCACGTTATCAACCGAGGGTGCGGATTCTCCCGCTATCCTTCTTTTGGGCGGACGACTGACGCTCACCGGGGTGACGGTGACATCCAAAAGCGGAGACACACTTCGTGTGCTTGCGGGCTATAACTTCCTGACGCTGGACAACACGGCGATCACCGCGATGCCGGAGCTGCCGGAAGGAACAACTCTGGTTCTTAGCCTGCAAAACGGCGCGTCGTTTGGCGGCGCGCTCGGCGGCAGCGTGCCTGCAAAAGCGAGCGTGACGCTGGACGCAGCCAGCAAGCTCACCCTCACAGCGGAAACGTATGTTGCCGGATTTGTCAACGCGGATTTGACCCACGCAAACATCCAGTCCAACGGCTTCAATCTCTATTATGATTCCAGCGTTGCAGAAAACGCCTATCTCGAAGGGCAGTCGTTCCTGCTCCCTGGCGGCGGATTCTTAGCGCCGATCATCTAGAGAAAACGCTGAAAGCACGATTTTCCGCACAGTCTCTCGCTTTTTTTGCAGGAGCGTGTTATAATCAAGCGCCAAAATAAAAACAGACCCGCACAGGCGGGAGAGGGATAGGACCACATGAACGGAGCGCAACGCGCGGAATTTCGAAAGTTGGCGAATACGCTCAAGCCGATTTTCCAGATCGGCAAAGAGGACATCGGGGAAAACCTGATCAAGAGCGTGGACGAGGCGCTGAACAAACGGGAGCTCATCAAGGTTGCCGTTCTGGAGAGCTGCTCGTTGGACACAAAGGCGGCGGCGGGCACGTTGGCCGAAGCGTTGGGCGCGGAAGTCATCCAGAGCATCGGCAGAAAGTTTGTTCTTTATCGAAAGAAACCGGAAGAGAAATAAAAAAGTCAGTTCTTAATCGGCTTTTATCAGAAGAAACCGGAAGAGAAACAAACTGCATTTTCTCTTTTTTCAGAAGCGCAGGAGAGAATCAAAAAGATCGGGCGAATTGAACTGAACCCCGAGAAACGG
>DLGD01000024.1 GCA_002482505.1 Christensenella sp. UBA7703
AACTTTAGGGGTGCAGTTCATTGTGAGGAGCGTTTTGTGCTTCAGATCAATTACTTGCGGAAGCAGTCGCTGCAGTAAACAGGACGGTCGGAACGGGGCTGGAAGGGAACTTTGCAGGGCTTGCCGCAACCTGCGCAGACCGCATCATACATCTGACGGTCGCCGCCGCCACGGGGAGAGCTCTGCTTGCGGGCGGTACGGCAATTCTTGCAACGCTGGGGCTCATTGGTGAAACCCTTTTCCGCGTAGAATTCCTGCTCGCTGGCGGTGAAGGTGAAGCTGGCTCCGCAATCTTTGCAGACGATGGTTTTGTCGCTGAACATGGAAATACCTCTTTCGTTTTTTGATGGTTTTTGTTCTGGTGTACCCGTTCAATCACATTCATTTTTCGTGAATGGTTGCATCCTTGCTTGGGTTGGCGGCTTGAGGCTCCGGAAGAAACGAAAAAGGATCGTCTGTTTTCGCGAGATCAAGATGCCCTCGACCCTATCAATACGCCGTGTTGACTTTCGCCAATGTGCTCTTATCAAAAAACACATGCGCTCAATCATCAAATAACGGATGATCAGCATACATGTGCGGTCAAAGCAATTATTTTGAATACTCGATGACTATATCATAAAGATTTTCGCGTGTCAATTATTTCATGCTAACAATCTTATCAAATGCATATACAGTTATGATGATTGTTGCATTTTTGCTGATTTTCAGCAAAAAAAGAGCGCATACCCGCTCCGGATATGCGCTCTCTATGGTGATTTTACCTGTGAGCAAAAGGGCTCTTACATCGCGTTGACGCGCGCTTCGAGGGCCTTGAGCTGGTCTTTGAGTTCCTTGGGCATCTTCTCGCCATAGTTGGCATAGTGCTCTTTGATGGATTCCACTTCGGCCTGCCAGTCTTCCTTGGTAAGGGTGAAGAGCTCGTCCATGGCTTCGTCGGAAACGTCGAGGCCTTCGAGGTAGAGATCTTCCTTCTTGGGCAGGTAGCCGATGGCGGTCTTGACTGCGTCCACTTTGCCGGAGACGCGCTCGACAACCCACTTCAGCACGCGGCTGTTGTCGCCAAAGCCCGGCCAGAGGAACTTGCCGTTTTCGCCCTTGCGGAACCAGTTGACGTAGAAGATCTTCGGCAGCTTGTCGGCGGTGGACTTTGCACCAACGTCGAGCCAATGCTGCAGATAATCGCAAACGTTATAGCCGATGAACGGCAGCATCGCGAACGGATCGCGGCGAACCTGGCCGATCTTGGCGGAGATGGCGGCTGCGGTGATTTCGCTGCCCATGATGGAGCCGTCAAAGATGCCGTGCGTCCAGTCGAAGCTCTCGTGGACGAGCGGGATCGTACGCGGGCGACGACCGCCGATGAGGATCGCGGAGATCGGCACGCCTGCGGGATCTTCCCATTCAGGCGCGATGCAGGGGCACTGCGAAGCGGGCGCTGTGAAGCGGGCGTTGGGATGCGCGGCGGGCTCTTTCGATTCGGGGGTCCAATCCTGACCCTTCCAGTCGATGAGGTGCGCGGGCGCCGGGGTGCCAATGCCTTCCCACCACACGTCACCATCGTCCGTGAGGGCGACGTTCGTGAAGATGGCGTTCTTATCGATGCTGCGCATCGCATTGAAGTTGGAGCTGTCGGAGGTGCCCGGAGCAACGCCGAAGAAGCCGGATTCGGGGTTGATGGCGTAGAGACGGCCATCTTTGCCGTACTTCATCCAGGCGATGTCGTCGCCAACAGTTTCGACTTTCCAGCCCGGGATGGTCGGGATCAGCATCGCGAGGTTGGTCTTGCCGCAGGCGCTCGGGAATGCGCCGGTGATGTAGGTCTTGTTGCCCTGCGGGTCGGTGAGGCCGAGGATGAGCATGTGCTCCGCCAGCCAGCCCTCGTCACGCGCTTGTGCGGACGCGATGCGCAGCGCAAAGCACTTCTTGCCGAGGAGGGCGTTTCCGCCGTAGCCGGAGCCGTAGGACCAGATCAGGCGCTCTTCGGGGAAGTGGCTGATGTATTTCTGTTCGATCGGGGCGCAGGGCCAGGAAGAATCCTTCTGGCCTTTTTCCAGCGGCGCGCCGACGGAATGCAGGCAGGGGACGAATTCACCATCGCCAAGGGTTTCGAGAACCTTGGTACCCATGCGGGTCATGATCCGCATGTTGACGACAACATAGGGGCTGTCCGTAATCTCCACGCCGATCTTGGAGATGGGCGAGCCGATGGGGCCCATCGAGAACGGGATGATGTACATCGTGCGGCCATGCATGCAGCCCTTGTAGAGCTCGGTCATGGTCTTTTTCAGCTCGACGGGGTCAACCCAGTTGTTGGTGGGGCCGGCGTCTTCCTTCTTTTTGCTGGCGATGAAGGTTCTGTTCTCCACGCGCGCAACGTCGGAAGGATCGCTGCGGAAGAGGTAGCAGCCCGGGCGCTTCTCGGGGTTAAGCGGGGTTGCCATGCCGCTTTTCACCATCTCGGCGAGCAAGCGGTCGTTTTCTTCCTGAGAACCGTCGCACCAGTAGATCTGGTCGGGTTCGCACATGTCCTGGACTTCCTTGATCCATGCGAGCAATTTTTTGTTGTTTGTCATGTTTTCGGCACCTTTCTTCTGTGGTATGGTTTTATGGTAAACTTTTCAAGTTGGCTGATAAAATCCTATATTGGTACCCGTGTTGCATGCGCTGATCTTATGGTAAACTTCAAAAATGTCTGAAAAACGATGTCGCCGCGTCTTTTTTCATACGGCAGAAGACTTAGCAAAAACGAAAATATTGGAGACCACGTGTCTGTACGGCGACCCTGCCGCAAATCGATAATTGACGGATTGCAAACGTGAAATTGCAAAAAGCAGATGAAAATGGTGTTGCTACGTGGTGTTTGCGTTCCCGCGCGGGATGCTGCTTTATACAAGATGCGCGGGGCAGGAGACAGTTTTTCGAAAAATCCCTGCGTCTGGCACATATCATGCGCAATCTTAACCAAATATATGATACACCGATTTATCAAGCATGGCAAACGTTTCGGCGCATTTTTTCAGATATATATTTTTTCTTTTGGAGTAAAATGAACTTGCAGGAAATTATGCAGTTTATCCTGCAATTTTGCGCCGGAAAAAATGCATTCCTGGAGTTTTATGAAGGAAATCCGTAATGTGGTTTTTGGCACGGAGGCACAGCGGAGAAGAAAGGAACACACAGACAACAAAAACGGAGGGGGTTCGCCTCCGTTTCTTGATCATTCGCCGTTGAACAAAAGGAAAAGATCTTTTTACAACGGAAAACGGAGGGGGTACGCCCTCCGTTTTCACATAGGTCGGTTTTAATTAGGAGAAGACAGGAATCAATCGTAAACGAGGAGCGCGATGTCCGGGTTATCGATGTTCTCAGCGTTGTACCACTGTGCACCGGTGTCCACATCGGCAACGGCTTCACCATTGGCGGCCTTGACGGCGAGCTCAACGGCTTTGTAACCGATCTGGTACGGATCCTGCGTGACCGAGCCATAGAACCAACCATTACGGATGGCGTTCTTCTGCGCGGTGCCTGCATCGAAGCCGGCAACAACGAGGTCGGCATACTTGCCGCCGTCTGCCAGGTCTTCACCATCCGCCGTTGCGGCCAGCAGACCCACGACTGCGCCTTCGTTGGAGCAGAAGATCGCGGCGATGCCCTTGGTGGCGAGCAGGGAGTTAGCGGAGGTCTGGAGCGAGGTTGCTTCCGTCGTTGCGGAGACTTCCACGCGGATGATGATCGCAGCGCCGTCAACCTTGGCTTCCCACTTGGTGTGGCCTTCGACGGAGACTTTGCCCGGCTGGTAGGTTTCTGCGATTTCCTTCATCTTGTTGACGAAGCCCGTGGTGCGACCGGTAACGGAGGCGGAGACCGCATCCTGGCTCAGGCAACCGATGACGACGGGGTTTTCGGGGGTTGCGGCCTGCATCTTGGCGACGAGGTCGGCGTTCTCGCCGAACTTCACGGCGGCAATTGCAGCTGCGTTTTCGTTGTTTGTGGAGGCGGTTGCCTTCACAGCGCCGGTTTTGTCATCCGGAACGCCGGAGTCAAAGCCGATGACCGGAATGCCTTTTTCTGCGCACTCTTCGAGGATTTCGGTGACGGCCTCGGTGGAGAGAGCTGCCAGAGCGATTGCCTTCGGGTTCTTCGCCAGCTCGTTCTTCACCATGTTGACCTGCGCGTCAATCTCGGTTTCAGAGGCGGGGCCGTCGAAATAGATTTCAACGCCGAGGTCCTTCGCGGCTGCTTCTGCGCCGGTCTTGACCGCTTGCCAGAACTGGTGCTGGAAGCCCTTCGCCATGACGGGGATGTACATCGGCGCGGCATCCGCGGGTGCTTCGGTTGCTTCCGCCGCAGGCGCTTCGGTTGCTTCCGTTGCGGGGGCGGGTTCTTCCGTGGTGGCTGCCGGCGCTGCGCATGCGAACATGCTGAGCACCATGCCGAGGGTCAAAAGAATAACGACCAGTTTCTTCATGAGTGTTCCTCCTTTTTTTATTCAGCACGACAATATCTGTCGTAAGCCTTCCGATTGAGTAGTCCAGTCAAACTTAGCCTTTCTTGACGCGGTTGGCGGCCTTGGTGCGCTGGATGTCGAGCAGCACCGCGCCGATGACCACGGCGCCGGTGAAGAACGTTTGCCAGGGCGCTTGCAGCCCGCAGGAGCTAAGGCCGTTCTTGAGCACGCTCATGATGAATACACCGATGAGGGTGCCAACCATCGTACCCGCGCCGCCGCTCATGGACGTGCCGCCGATGACAACGCCCGCGATGGCGTTGAGCTCCTGTCCGTTGCCTGTGCCCGGGGTAATTGTCGTGTATGCCGCGGCGTAGAAGATTCCGCCAAGGCCTGCAAACAGCCCGCATACCGTGTAGATGAGCACTTTCCATTTGCTTACGTCAATGCCGGAGAGGCGGCTTGCTTCTTCGTTGGAGCCGATTGCAAACGTGTATCTGCCAAACTTCGTTTTGTGAAGCAGCAGAGCCGCGATGATAAAAAACGCAACCAGCCACAGCGCACCGATGGGGAAGCCGGATATCTTCGTATCGCCCAGAAAGAAGGTGTTGCGGATAAAGAGCTTCTTAAACCAACCGCCGATCTCCGCCGTTGCGGTCGGCCAGGTTTGGGATTGAACCTTTGTGATGATGGAGCCGATGCCCTGGGACATCATCATCGTGCCGAGGGTAGCGATAAACGGCGGCAGTTTGAGTTTTGCGACCAGCAGGCCGTTGATAAAACCAAACGCGGTGCCAACGCCAACCGTGAGCAGCAGCGCCAGCGCCAGCGGCCACTGGTGTTCTTTGAACACAAACGCGCCGACCAACGCGGAGCACATCATGACCGTTCCGATGGAAAGATCGATTCCGCCGGTGATGATGACGAACGTGACGCCAAATGCCATGAAGCCGATGTAGTAGCTCGACTCCAGGATGTTTTTGAGCATGTCTGCTGAGAAGAAATTATTGCCGAAGATCGAGAAAAATACGTAAAGAATGACCAGCGCGAGCGGCGCGAGCAGCGCCTGCAGGTTTAGTTTCTTTTTTGTCGTCGATTCCATATTTGATTACTCCACTTCCCGCATGGTTGCGTAGGACATGATGTTTTCCTGACTTGCGGACTCAATTGTGAGTTCGCCGACCAACCGGCCTTCGCACATGACCGCGATTCGGTCGCTCATGCGTAACAACTCCGGCAACTCCGAAGAGATCATGATGATCGATTTTCCCTGCGCGGCGAGCTGGTTCATGAGCTTGTAGATTTCGCTCTTCGCGCCAACGTCGATGCCGCGCGTCGGCTCGTCAAAGATCAGGACGTCGCAGTTTCTGAGCAGCCACTTGGCGATGACCACCTTTTGCTGGTTGCCGCCGGAGAGCGACTTGATCAACGTGTTGACGCTTGGGGTTTTCACGCCGATCTTATCCACAAACGTACCTGCCGCGCGGGCAACGGCGCGTCCTTTGACAAACGGTCCGCGCGTGAACTGCTCCAGCGCGGGCAAAACCGTATTATCGGAGACAGAGAGGCCGAGGCAGAGACCGAATTGCTTACGGTCTTCGGAGAGATAGCCGATTCCGGCTTTGACCGCGTCCACGGGGGAGCTGATCTTCACCGGCTGGCCTTTGACGAGGATTTCGCCGCTCTCGCGCTTATCTGCGCCGAAGAGCAAACGTGCGGTCTCCGTGCGCCCCGCGCCCATGAGTCCCGCGAAACCGAGAATTTCGCCGCGCCGCAGCACAAAGGAGACGTCCTTCACATCGCCGGAACAGAGGTTTCTTGCTTCCAGAACAATCTCGCAATCCTCAGAAACGTTGGACTTGGACTTCGGGTCTTCGTAAATGACCCGCCCGACCATCATCTTGATGATCTGATCCATCGTCGCTTCCGCGGTGTCCAGGCTGCCGACGGTGTGCCCGTCGCGCATGACGGTAATGCGGTCGGAAATCTGCTTGAGCTCATCCATGCGGTGGGAGATATACACGATACCGACTCCCCTCGCCTTGAGCGCGCGGATGAAGGCAAACAGCTCCTGAATCTCGGAATCCGTCAGCGGCGCTGAGGGTTCGTCCATAATCATGATGCGTGTGCTCGGAAACGACAACGCCTTGGCAATCTCCACCATCTGCTGCTTGGCGACGGTGAGGCGTTTGATGGGCGTGGTTGCATCGAGCTTTAGGTTGAGGGAATCCAACAGTTCCTGTGCTTTCTGGTTCTGTTCTTTCTTATTAAGAAAGAGCCCGCGTGTGGATTCACGCCCGATGAAGATGTTTTCCGCAACGGTGAGGTCTTTGAGCAGGTTCAGCTCTTGATGGATGATGCTGATGCCGAGGTGCTGTGCCTCGGCAGGGGAATGGATTTCGACTTCTTTGCCGAAGAGTTCGATCGAACCGCCGTCTTTGGCGTAAATTCCGGTCAAAATCTTCATCAGCGTGCTCTTGCCCGCGCCGTTTTCGCCAACGAGCGCAAGCACCTCGCCTGCATGGAGCGTCAGATCAACCCCATCGAGCGCATGCACGCCGGGGAAGAACTTCTGAATCCCTGTCATGTTGAGAATGGTTTCAGACAAACTATCACCTCATCGTATTTAAGTTCAAATGAGCGCTATCAATAAGGTTTGATTAGCCCGCTTTTTTTACTCAAGCAATCGCGTGCGGTCAAAAAAAACGATCGCGCCTGTACATTACGCTCAATGATTCGTATGCGTTTCAGGGTTTGCTGATTGCTCGGAGGGCTGCACTTTCATATGGCTGAATTTTTAAAGGATGTCCTGGGCTTGATACAGCGGCTCGGCGGCCGGTATTGAGGAAGAAAAACGGATGTTTCCTGACGATTTGATCGGGTTTTGCACAGCGGCAAATGGAAGGACGAAAGCGAAACGTTTCATCTTTTTGCATTGTAGCACTGATGGAATTTCTAGTCAAGACCTAATTTCAGTGTAACGCAACCGTAAAACAGATGATATAACAGATAATAAACGTGATATTGTAGTAAACATGCGCGGGATAGGATAGATTCTGCTTGACAGCGGAGAGAAAGGGATGCTAGAATAAGCCGAAACTAAAACGTTTCGTTGTTGTTCTATCGATCTATCCTAGACCAATCATCCAAAATACGTGAAAAACACATCGTTTTTGATCGATTTCCGGGTCGATTCGCAAAAATAGATCATCAGGAGCGCGAAACGGTTCGTGAGGCGGGCAAGAATTCAAGCATTTCCGTATCGATTTATGAAAAACTGCAACGGTGCATCCGTTTACGCATTCATCTCAAATCCAGAAACCGTATGATTCATATTGAAACGCTATGCAAGCGGTAGGGCAGGTAACCACATTGTCAACGATCAAAGACGTATCTAAATTTTCGGGATTATCACTTGCGACGATTTCGAAATATCTAAATGGCGGCAATGTCCGCGATGAAAACCGGCAGAGAATTGACGAAGCGGTCGAGGCTCTGGGGTATCGCGTCAACCGAAACGCCCGAAGTCTGAAGACAAACCGTACGATGACCGTCGGGGTGGTGATGCCGACGCTGTCCGTCCCCTTTTTCGGCAGCGTGCTCTCCTCGCTGGATCAGACCCTGCGGGAAGCCGGCTATACCTCGTTTGTCTGCAGTTATGATTTTGATCGTGATCTGGAACTCGAAAAACTTCGCGTGCTTTGCAACAATAACGTGGATGGAATCGTGCTTGCTGCCCAGCATGTTTCGGCAAAGGAACTCAATGAGATCCGCAATTCGCGCGGCAGCGAAATGCCAATGGTGCTGGTCGATCGAACCATATCCGGCTTTGTGTGCGATAGCATCGTGATCGATAACCTCAATGCAACTTACGGTGCGGTAGAGCAGCTCATCAATGCGGGGCACCGCCACATCGGCATCATCGTTGGACCGTTGGACATCTCCACGGCAAACGAACGCATGGTTGGCTATCGTCGCGCGCTGGAAGATTATGGAATCAATATAGAGGCCGGCGCGCGCCGCAAGGACGGAACGCACGAGGACCTCGTGCAGATCGGGCGATATGACTTCGAGAGCGGGTATCGGCAATTTAACAATTTCATGGATATGGAGAATCCGCCGACGGCGCTCTGCGTCACCAACTATGATATGACGATGGGTGCGGTCACCGCCGCACATGAACGCAATGTCATCCTCGGGAAAGACATCGGTTTTGTCGGGTTCGATGCTGTCGATCTTTGCCGGATCGTCTCGCCGCCGCTCTCGATTGTGGAGCAGCCGACGCAGCTGATGGGGCAGAAAGCGGGAGAGGTGCTCTTAAAGCGCATGGCGGGCGAAACCCTGCCGCACCCGCAGGTGATCCGCCTCAAGAGCTACCTGCACAACAGGATTTATAAAGAATAATCCAAATTGAGTCGGTTATACCCCGTCGGGCGTACCCCCGCCGGGAAATATAGAATATGACAGCGAATAAAAGGAGAATCGACATGAACCGGTATGCAATCGATCTGCCGAAAATCGGCATTCGCCCTTGTATCGACGGGCGGAGAAACGGCGTGCGAGAGGGTCTGGAAGAACAGACCATGAATATGGCGAAAGCCGCGGCGAATCTGATTCAGGGCAACATCCGCTATCCCAACGGGGATGCGGTCGAGGTCATTCTTGCGGACACGACCATCGGCGGTGTTCGGGAGGCGGCAGCCTGTCAGTCTAAGTTTGAAAAAGCGGGGGTTACCATCACGCTGACGGTCTCGCCCTGCTGGTGCTATTCCACCGAGGTGATGGATTTTGACCCGCAGACGGTCAAGGCCGTTTGGGGATTCAATGGGACGGAGCGTCCGGGCGCTGTGTTCCTTGCGGCGGTGCTTGCGGCACATGCGCAAAAAGGGCTGCCTGCCTTCGGCATCTACGGCCATGACGTGAAGGACGCGACGGACACACAGATTCCCGACGATGTCGCAAGAAAGATCCTGCTCTTTGCGCAGTCCGCCCTCGCGGCAAAAGGCATGCGCCAAAACAGCTATCTCCAGGTTGGTTCGATGTGCATGGGCATTGCGGGGAGCATTCTCAATCAGGAAACGCTGTATGAATACTTCGGCCTGCGTAGCGAAAGCGTGGACGAAACCGAGATTCTGCGTCGCATCGACAAAGGCATCTATGACCACGAAGAGTTTGAGCGCGCGCTGAAATGGACGCGCGAAAACTGCCATGAGGGAATCGATAAAAATCCCGCAGACATGCAGTTCAGCCGTGCGGAAAAAGACGAGCAGTGGGCGTTTGTGGTCAAGAGCATGCTCATCGTGCGTGATCTGATGATCGGCAACCCGCGCCTTGCCGAGATGGGTTTCGTTGAGGAATCCTGCGGGCACAACGCCGTCGTCGCGGGGATTCAGGGCCAGCGGCAGTGGACGGACTACAAACCGAATTTTGACTTTTTGGAGGCGATGCTCAACAGCCAGTTCGACTGGAACGGGCTGAGGGAGGCGTTTGTCGTCGGCACCGAAAACGATACGCTCAACGCCATGACGATGCTTTTTGAGCACCTTTTGACCAACCGTCCGGGCATCTTCGCCGACGTGCGCACCTATTGGAGCCCGGAGGCGGTGAAGCGCGTGACGGGAAAAGAACTCAAAGGCCACGCGAAAAACGGCATCATCCACCTGATCAACTCCGGCGCTGCTTCCCTCGACGGAACGGGCGCGGTGAGCGACAAAGACGGCAACCCCGTGATCAAACCGTTCTATGACATGACCGATGCGGACGCAAAAGCCTGCCTTAAGGCGACCGACTGGTGCGCGGCGGATCAGTTCTATTTCCGTGGCGGCGGCTATTCCTCGCACTTTATCCACGGTACGCGCGGCGGTATGCCCGTAACCATGGCGCGGCTCAACATCGTCAAGGGTCTTGGCCCTGTGTTGCAGCTTGCGGAAGGCTACACCTGCGAGTTGGAGCCGGATGTACACAAGACGCTCGATGAGCGCACCGACAAGACCTGGCCCACCACCTGGTTTGCGCCGACATTGACCGGTGAAGGCGCGTTTACGGACGTGTATAGCGTGATGGCGAACTGGGGTGCCAACCACGGCGCGTTCTGCTACGGGCACATTGGCGATTTGCTCATCACGATGGCGTCGATGCTGCGCATTCCGGTGTCGATGCACAATGTCGAAACCGAACGCATCTTCCGCCCCGCCGCGTGGAGCGCGTTTGGAACAAACGATCTGGAAGCCGCGGACTATCGCGCTTGCGCCGCCTACGGGCCGATGTATAAATAAGAAAGAAACCGTCATTCCATCATCCGAATATTCATCATTTAATCCATGCGTTCGCGCTGCCGGTCTTGCGTTATGCAGCCGTCAGCGCGAAACGCGTTTTTAGCCCGCTTACGCGATACGTCATTTATAAAGGAGAACGCATATGCTGCTCAATATACCAAAGATCCTTTCCCCGGAACTCATCAAGGCGCTGTGTGAAATGGGGCATGGCGATAAAATTCTGCTGGCGGACGCCAACTATCCCGGAAAAAGCGCTGCCGAGCGCTGCCACGCGACCTTTTTACGCGCGGATGGCATAGGGGTGCCCGCACTGCTGGAAGCGATCCTGACTCTCATGCCGCTGGACGCGTATACCGATGAACCGGCGATGGTGATGGATGTGGATGTGCGCGACAAGGGTATGAAGATTCCGATTCATGACGCCTATCGCGAAATTGTGGCGCGGCATGACCCGCGCGGGAAAGCGGCGGTTTCGCAATATGAGCGCTATGCCTTCTATGACAAAGCGAATTCTTGTGCCGTAATCGTCCAAACCGGCGAAGAAGCGGTCTATGCCAACATCATTCTGCAAAAGGGCGTTATCAAATGAAGAAGCAAAAGCACCTACTCGCATTCGACCTAGGCGCATCCAACGGGCGGGCGGTGCTGGGCGCGTTCGATGGAGCGCGCGTGGCGCTGACGGAAGTGC
>DLGD01000037.1 GCA_002482505.1 Christensenella sp. UBA7703
GCGCGTGGCGCTGACGGAAGTGCACCGGTTTGACAACCCCATGATCGAGCAAAACGGGCTGTATTACTGGGACGCGCTGGGGCTCTATCGCAACCTGAAGGAATCGTTTCTCAAGCTCAAGCACGAGGGACGGGAAGCGGATTGCTTCGGCATTGACACGTGGGGTGTGGACTTCGGCCTGCTCGACCACAACGGCGCGCTGCTGGGTAACCCGCGTTGCTATCGAAATGGAACGGAAGCGGGGATGGCGGCGGTTCATGCCGTCGTGCCGCAGGAGACGCTGTTTGCGCGCACGGGTATCGCGGCGATGCCGTTTAACACGGTCTATCAGCTCTACGCGCGCCTGCAGGAGAAAGATCCCGCACTGGAGCAAGCAAAGACGCTGCTGTTTTCGCCGGATCTGTACGGCTATTTCTTTACGGGTGAACAGAAGACGGAATACACCATCGCGACCACCAGCATGCTCTACGACGGGGAACACAAACGCTGGGACAGCCAGACGATGGAATCTCTTGGTATTCCCGCGCGGGTGTTTACCGATGTGGACTGCGCGGGCACGCTCCGCGGGCGCATCCGCGCGGCGGTGGCGGAGGAACTCGGCATCTCCCGGGTGCCGTTTGCGGCGGTTGGTTCGCACGATACCGCGTCCGCGATCGCGGCGATTCCGGGCGAAGGGAACTTCGCGTTCTGCTCCTCCGGTACATGGTCGCTCTTCGGCGTGGAGAGCGAACAGCCGGTGAAGACGAAGGCGGTGTTCGACGCGAACTTCTCCAACGAAGGCACGGTGCAGGGCACGTTCCGGCTGCTGAAAAACATCATGGGGCTCTGGCTGATTCAGGAGTGCAGGCGGGACTGGCAAAAGCAGGGCAATTTCCTGAGCTACGACGAGATCGACGCGCAAGCGAAGTCGAGCGAAGGGTTAAGAAGCATCATCGACACCGACGATACGAGCTTTTATGCCGCGGGCAACATGCAAAAGAAGATTCAACAGTTCTGTGAAAAAACAAACCAACCCGTGCCGGAATCGGCCGGTGAAATCGCGCGCTGCATCTACGACAGCCTTGCGCTGAAATACCGCTTTGCGCTGGAGACGCTGGAAGGCTATCGCGGCGGACGCATCGACACGCTCAATATCGTCGGCGGCGGCACGAAGAACAAGCTCATGAACCAGCTTGCGGCGGATGCGACGGGACGGACGGTCATCGCGGGTCCGGTGGAGAGCGCATGCGTGGGGAACCTGCTCCTGCAGGCGGTGGCGCTCGGCGAGCTCAAGGATGTGCACGAGGCGCGTGCCATTGTTCGCGCATCGTTCGAAACGGAGATTTACGAAAGCCGCCGCACGCAGCAATGGGAAGACGCGTACGAAAAGCTGCTGCGGTTCATGAAAACCGAGTGAAGAAGGGCGCTGGCGCATCTGTGAAAACGGCGCAGCGCACGGGAAAAATGAAGGATTCTGGCACCATGTGGCCGAAGCAAAGTGCTTTATACTGAATCCAGCATGGTATGCCAACATATCAACAGGAGTAACCAATGATCGATCTAACGAAATGGGAGCAGCAGGCTGCCCAAAAGATTCACAGCAGAAAGAAGACCGCTGGACGGCTTGGCGGAAAGATTGCGGTCGTGACCGGCAGCGCACAGGGATTTGGCAAAGGCATCGCGGAAGAACTCTACCGCGAGGGCGCATGCGTGGTGATCGCGGATCTCAACGAACCGCTGGCAAAGACCGTGGCGGAGTCGCTGGGCGAGCGCGCGGTAGCGGTGAAGGCGGATGTGTCGAGCGAGGAGAGCGTCGCGGGATTGATCGCGACGTGCGTGGAGACATTCGGCGGGCTGGACTTGTTTGTCAGCAACGCGGGCGTGCTCAAGGCGGGCTCGCTGGACGAGATGGAGAAAAAGGATTTCGAGTTCGTCACGAGCATTAACTACACGGCGTTTTTTACGTGCGTCAAGTACGCCCAGCGGATTATGCGCGCGCAGTTTGCGGCTGACCCAAGCTGGATGGGCGATATCATCGAGATCAACAGCAAGTCGGGCTTAGAGGGCAGCAACAAGAACTTCGCCTACGCGGGCGGAAAGTTCGGCGGAATCGGGCTGGTGGAAAGCTTCGCGATGGAGCTGGCGCCGTACAACATCAAGGTCAACGCGATCTGCCCGGGGAACTATTACGATGGACCCTTGTGGAGCGATCCGGAGCGGGGATTGTTTGTGCAATACCTCCGCGCGGGAAAGGTGCCGGGAGCAAAAACCATCGAGGACGTGAAGAATTTCTATTTGAGCAAGTCGCTGATCAAGCGCGGATGCTTGCCAAGTGACGTCGCCAAAGCGATCTTCTACGCCGTGGAGCAGACGTACGAAACGGGTCAGGCAATCGCCGTGACCGGCGGACAGGTGATGCTGAGATGATTGATTTTTCTTTGTTGCGTTCTCTGAACGCACCGACAAAAGAAGAACGTTTGCAAACGCTGAAAACTGCTGTTGCAACAGCGGATTTTCCTGCGACTGACCCGCGGATGGTCAACAACCACATCCACACGAACTATTCGTTTTCGCCGTATTCGCCGACGGCGGCGGTCTACGCTGCAAGGGCGGAAGGACTCGCCACTTGCGGGATCGTGGATCACGACAGCATCGGCGGTGCGGAGGAGTTCCTCCAAGCGGGTGAGATCGTCGGCATTCCGACGACGATCGGGATCGAGACGCGGGTTTCGTTTGCGGAGACACCGCTCGGCGAAAAACGAACGAACAACCCCGACCAGATCGGCAACAGCTACATGGTGCTGCACGCCGTTCCGCACGAGAACATCGGAAACGTGCAGGCGTATTTCGCGCCGCTGCGCGAGCGCAGAAACGCGCGAAATCGAAAGATGATCGCAAAGATCAACGAATTATATGCAGCCGACGGTGTTTTGCTCGATTTCGAGCGGGATGTATTGCCGCTTTCGCAATACGCAAACGGCGGCAGCGTGACCGAGCGGCACCTGATGCTCGCGCTTGCGCGGCAGTTGCTCGCGCTTGGCAAAGCGAAGCTGCCGGAGCACGCCAGCGCGCTGGAAGTCATGCTTGCGGAATATGACCTCGTCGGCACGCTGAAGAAGGATTGCATCCCGAAGGTGTTCGTTCCGGCGACGGACGAATGCCCAAGCTTAAGCGAGATCGTCCGTTTCGCAAGCGAAGTCGGTGGCATCCTCGCGTATGCCTATCTCGGCGACGTGACGGCAAGCGTGACGGGCGACAAGAAAGCGCAGAAGTTTGAGGACGACTATCTCGACGAATTATTCGAAGTAATTTATAACGCGGGCATCCGCGCGGTGACGTATATGCCGACGCGGAACACGCAAACCCAGATTGAGCGGCTGAAAAAGCTCTGCGAACGATACGATATGCTGCAGATTAGCGGCGAGGACATCAACTCCCCGCGGCAGACGTTCACGATCGACAAGATGAAGGAAGAGCAGTTTTCGAACCTGATCGAGAATACGTGGAAGTTGATCCGTCATGAGCACGGAGAAAAGGAGTAATCAGATGAAGACAAGAGCGGTTCGCCTGTATGGCGCGCACGATATTCGGCTCGAAGAGTTTGAACTCAGCCCCGTTGGCGACGACGGCGTGCGCTGCAAGGTCATCTCGGACAGCCTCTGCATGAGCAGTTTCAAAGCCCTCGAGCAGGGCGCGGCGCACAAGCGCGTGCCGGACGACGTCGCGACGAACCCGACGATCATCGGGCACGAGTTCTGCGGAATCATCGACGAGGTCGGCAAAAACTGGGCGCACAAATTCAAGAAGGGCGACGGCTTCGTCATCCAGCCCGCGCACTCCTACAAAGGTGCGCTGACCGCGCCGGGCTATTCCTTCCGCGAATGCGGCGGCGACGCGACGTATGTCAACATCCCGTGGGAAACGCTGCACATGGACTGCCTGCTGCCGTACAATAGCGATGTCTATTTCTACGGCTCGCTCGCCGAACCCATGAGCTGCATTATCGGGACGTTCCACGCGATGTACCACACGCGCGACGGCGAATATGTCCACGATATGGGCATTGTGGAAGGCGGCAAGATGGCGCTGCTGGCGGGCGTAGGTCCGATGGGTCTTGGCGCGATCGACTACGCGCTGCACTGCGACCGTAAGCCGGGCCTGCTGGTCGTGACCGACATCGACGACGCGAGACTGAACAGAGCCGCGAGCATCTACACCGTCGAGCACGCAAAAGAGTGCGGCGTGGAGCTGCACTATGTCAACACGGGCAAGCTGGAAAACCCGGCGGCAACCCTGCGCGAACTCTCCGGCGGAGAGGGTTACAACGACGTGATCTGCTTTGCGCCGGTGAAACCCGTTGTGGAGCAGAGCGACGCGATTCTCGCAGTCGACGGCTGCCTGAATTTCTTCGCGGGCCCGGCGGATACGAACTTCTCCGCGTTGATGAACTTCTACCACGTGCACTACAGCCGCACGCACGTCGCCGCGACATCGCACGGCAACACGGACGACATGCGCGAGGCGATCTCCATGATGAACGCAGGGCTTCTCAACCCCGCCGCGATGATCACGCACATCGGGGGCTTAGACTGCGTCGTCGAAACCACCAAGAACCTGCCGAAGATCCCCGGCGGCAAGAAGCTGATCTATACGCAGATCGACCTGCCTTTAACCGCGATCTCCGACTTTGCCGAACAGGGCAAGATGAACCCGATGTTTGCCAAACTCGACGAGCTCGTCCAGTCCCACAACGGCCTCTGGAACGCCGACGCCGAACAGTATTTGCTTAAGATGATGAAGTAGAGGCATAAGAATTCACACCGGCGGGCAGAGATGTCCGCCGGATTTCTTACTGTCATGCAACGCGAGAAAAACAATATGAATGAATTTGCCTTTTCCTGAGATCTATGGTACGATAACGCCGTTGGGAATTGCCCCATCATTGACAACTCAATAGTCAGTAAAAGAACCGTCGTTGCAACCGCAAAGAAGGGCTTTTCAATATGATACCGAGAGGTAAGCGTTATGAAGAAAGCCGCTTCTATTTTTTTGCGGTCAGAGGTTACAAAACAGGATATTGCGCAGTTGTCCCGCTGGATGGATCATCCGGCGGTGACGCGTTATCTCAACGAGCACGCGGCAATTTCCCGCTCGCTTGACACGTTGATTACCGAAGTGCCGGAGCCGCTGCTGAAGCAGAGGCTTTCCGCGGGCGGACGGTTTTATTTCGTCTCCCTGCGCTGCGGGCGCTCCATCGGGTTTATCTCGCTCAAGCGGATGCCGGCGGCTGGGGATTATGAAATCGTCACCGCGATAGGCGAGCCCGCGCTCTGGGGCTCGGGCTTCGGTGCGCGTGCGCTGCGCCTTGCGTTGCAGGAGGCGTTTTACCCGCGGGATTCCACCGTGCAGCGGTTGTTTGCGACCATCCACCACGATAACGCCCGCTCACTCCGGTTGTTTTTGCACGCGGGGTTTACGCCCGTTGGCGAGGCGGGGGCCTGCCAGCGGTTACTGCTCACGCGGGATGCTTTCTTTCGCCCGAAATCTGGAAGCGTACAAGCCTAAAAACCACACAAACCGCGCGAAATCCTTGTAATGTCCGGCGCAAAGGCGTATACTAGCGGGCGTATCTGAATTTTGTGGGGTATAAAAAGCAGGCATGATCAAGAGTTTTCTTTCGGGGTTAAAACAGGAGTTTTCCGGCTATAACGCAAAGTCACTTTCCAAGGATCTCATGGCGGGTATTACGGTTGCGGCAGTTGCTCTCCCGCTTGCGCTCGCGTTTGGCGTCAGCAGCGGTGCGGATGCCGCGGCGGGGTTGATCACCGCGATCATTGCGGGTATCGTCATCGGCTCGCTCTCCGGCGCGTTTTACCAAATCTCCGGGCCAACGGGCGCGATGGCGGCGATCCTGATCTCCATCGTGGCAAAATATCAAATGCAGGGCGTGTTTTTAGCGACCTTGATGGCGGGCGTTTTCATGTTGCTTGCGGGCGTGTTCCGCCTCGGCAAACTCACCAGCTATATTCCGGCCCCGGTCATCACGGGCTTTACCTCCGGCATTTCGATTCTCATCGCGGCAGGCCAGCTTGATAATTTCTTTGGCGTCAAGTCGGTGGGCGAGGATGTCATTGAGCGCATCGGGAGCTATTTTTCACTCGGTTTTCATCCAAACCTCTATGCGCTCTGCGTCGGGCTGTTTGTGATTCTGTTCATGATCGCGTATCCGAAAAAATGGAACGCGGTCGTGCCGGGTTCACTGGTTGCGATCATCCTCGCAACCGGCGTGGCTTCGTTGTTAAGTTTTGACATCGCGCGCGTAGGAGAAATCCCCAAGACACTCCTGCCCGCCGAACGGTTGAATCTTGCAAAGATTGAGATTCACACCCTCATTCGTCTGGCTTCGCCCGCGTTCAGCATCGCTATGCTGGGTATGATCGAGAGCTTGCTTTGCGGCTCCAGCGCATCCCGCATGACGGGCAAACCCTTCAATAGCGATCAGGAGTTGGTTGCGCAGGGCATCGGCAATATCGTGCTCCCGTTCTTTGGCGGCATTCCGGCTACGGCTGCCATCGCGCGTACCAGCGTTGCGGTGAAAAGCGGCGCCGTGACACGGGTGACAGGGCTTGTCCATGCGCTCGTGCTCGTGGTGTCCATGTTCCTGCTGGCTCCTGTGATGTCGTCCATCCCGCTTGCGGCGCTTGCGGGCGTGTTGATGGTTACCGCGTTTCGCATGAACGAATGGAGTGCCATTCGTTATATGTTCTCGCGGAAATTCAAAGGCGCCATCCTCAAATATCTCGTCACCATGGCGGCAACGGGCATCTTCGATCTGACCACGGCAATCGCGCTGGGCGTGCTCGTGGCTCTTCTTCTGCTCGTGCGCAGGCTTTCCAAGCTGGAGATCAACATCGATGCCGTGGACGCAAACCGTCTTTCGGCGGATGGCGAGGCGATCTGCCGGCGCTATGGCAGCGCGCGCGTGGTCTACATTGCGGGCGCGATGATCTTTGCAAACACTTCCGCGGTGGAGGGCATCCTCGCGAATATCCCCATCGATTGCGACACCGTGTTTTTCTCCATGCGCGGGGTGTCCTATCTGGATGTCTCCTGTGCGCAATCGTTTGAAGGGCTGGTGCTCTCGCTGCAAAAACGCGGCGTGCGCGTCGGCTGCTGCGGGCTCTCCTCGGAGACGCGCAGAACGATGGAGCGCAGCGGAATTCTTGCGCTCATCGGCGAGGAAAACGTGTTTTGGAGCATCGACCGCGCGCTGACGCAGGACTGCGGTTGTCTGGAGACCCAAGCGTAACATAATAGAAACCAAGAGCGAGTGCGGCAAAACGCCTCGCTCTTTTTTGATCTTCTCGATTTTTTCACAGGTTTTTTCTGGATCGCGAGACCTGCGCCGTGTTAGGATAGAGCAAGAGATATCAAAAAACTGAACACCGGAACAATCCATGACGAAAGAGCGGGTCAAACTCAACGACGAATCATTCGCGAACCGAGGCGTTCCCCCCAGTCCGCCGGTTCCGCCGCTGAATTGGACTGTTGCAACCCGTGCCGATATCCCGTCATACCGATTAGGAGGGATACCATGACCAGGCTGACACTCTTAAGCCAAGCTGCTCCGAAGCAAACATCGGACCAGACGCATCCCCGCGCGGGTGGGCACAACACAGAAAAACCGTTACGACTGATACGGATGAGCGAAAACGCGAGCGGATTTATCGTACTTTTGTGCATTTCGCTTTTGTTTGTCGCATTCGGGCTGACGCAGGGGACGATGAAGTCGATCCTCGCCGGATTTTTACAGATCATACCATCCACCAATATTTTGATTACAGACTATGTCGCCCTTGGCGGAATCGGGACGGCTTTTGTCAACGCAGGGCTTTTGATGCTCGCCTCCGTGGCGCTGCTTGCCCTCTTGCGTGCGCCGTTTCGGGGAATCACCGTTGCCGCGGTGTTCCTCATGGGCAGCTTTGGCCTCTTTGGGAAAAACATCTATAACATCTGGCCGATCCTGATTGGCACCTGGCTCTATGCGCGCCTGAAGAAGGAACCGTTCACCGAGCACGTTTATACCGCGCTGTTTGCAACCAGCCTTGCGCCGATTGTAACGGAGTTTGCGTTTGTGTTGCAGCTGCCGCAGCTCACGGGCGCACTGCTTGGCATTCTGGTCGGGATTTGTGTTGGGCTGGTTGCGCCGCCGCTGGCCGCGCACCTCAAGAACGTTCATAAGGGGTTCAGCCTCTACAACGTCGGCTTCACGGCGGGCATCATCGGCACGGTGTTTGTCTCGCTCCTGAAGTCCTACGGCTACCAGACGGGGTTCAATCTAATTTGGAGTAATGGAAACAACGCGCTTTTTGGCGCGTTTTTGTGTCTGTTGTTTGCGTTTTTTCTCGTGCTGGGGTTTTGGATGAACCCGCGCCCGCTTGCGGGTCTGCGGGCGATCTTTCGAGAAAGAGGGCAGTCCTCGGCGGACTTTGTCGCGCTGGGCGGCCTTGGCGCGGCGCTGATCAATATGGGGCTTAACGGCCTCGTCGCAACGGGCTATGTGCTGCTTGTGGGCGGCCCGCTCAACGGGCCAACCATCGGCGGAATTCTGACGATTGCGGGGTTCGGCGCGTGCGGCAAGCACATCAAAAACGTGATTCCCGTGCTGCTTGGCGTGGTGCTCGGCAGCATGACAAAGGTTTGGCATATCGATGACCCGGCTGTGCTGCTGGCCGCGCTTTTTGGCACAAGCCTTGCACCGATTGCGGGGCACTATGGCTGGGCCTGGGGAATCGTTGCGGGATTTCTCAATTCCTCCGTTGCGCTCTGTTCCGGCGTGCTGCACGGGGGCATGAATCTCTACAACACCGGGTTCTCTGCGGGAATCGTCGCGGCGTTCCTCGTGCCGCTGCTGGAGGCGCTGCCAAAGCGGGCAAGTCGTGTGCTGCCGGAAACGGCAGAGGATCCGCTTCCGTTGGAACCGGTGTGAGTTTCTATGCTTCCAGCGCGGCAAACGCAGCGTGGTAGAGCAGGCGGCAGGCGAACACGTTTCGCCACCAGCCGAAGTTTGTGATCGAATAGCGGTAATACTTCTCCGTCTCCATAATCAACGAGAGATACCCTTGCCCGATTGCAAAGCGAATCTCTTCCTCGCGCGTGGGTGCGACTCGCGTGCCTGCAACGGCGTTGTAGGCCGCGAGAACATCTGCTTTCGCGGTGAGTGGCTGATGAAACGCGAAGCAGACGAAGTCCAGCATGCGATCTCCCCGGAAGCTCCGCTCCGGGTCGATCCAGCAAAGCCGGATTGCGCCATCTTCCCGCTGGACGATGCTATTGGCCGGCCAAATGTCGAAATTCACCATGCTCGATTCGACGGCAGAAAGCAACGCCCGATGCCGCTCAATCTGCAAAAGCAGCCGTTCCCATCTGCGGGAGCGGCTTTTTTCATCGGGAGGGGCGCTGCAGACAATACAGCGGAGATGCTGCCTGCGCAAACGGGCGCAATATGGCAGTTTCATCTATTTGAAACTTTGTGCGGCTGATCATTTTTGCGCCTCTCGCGGTTCATCGAGTTTGCACATTCAACGTAAGTAGAAAATTAACTTTTGTCAACGGTAGCCTGTCTGCATATAATGATATTCAGAATTATTCTGTCAAAAGGAATACAGCAAAGCGCAATACAGCGCATGGAATCAGGAGACAGCATGCAAAAATGGAACACAACCGCGGTGAATCATCGCGCAAACGAAATTCTCGCCCGAATGACGCTTCCCGAAAAAGTGGCGCAGATGGTGCAGGTGCCGTTTGCCTATGTTTCGCGCGAGGAAGCGTTGGACTGGGCGAAACGAGGAGCAGGCTCGTTTCTGCATGTGCTGGGGGAGGACGCGCGCGAGATTCAGCGGCTTGCGCTGGGTACCCGCCTTGGAATTCCCGTGTTGTTCGGTATCGACGCGATCCACGGGCACGGACTCAATCAATCGGCTGCGATCTTTCCGTCCCAGCTTGCTGCGGCATGCAGCTGGAACCCGGCCGTGTTGGAAGAGATGGGTCGCGTGACCGCGCGGGAAGTCGCGGCGGACGGGCTGCATTGGACGTTTTCGCCCGTGCTCTGTTTGGGAAGAGACGCCCGCTGGGGCAGAATCAACGAGACGTTCGGCGAGGACCCGTATCTGGCGGGAGAGCTGGGCGCTGCGATCATCCACGGCTATCAGGGAGAGGACCTTGCCGACGGCGAGCATATCTTAGCCTGTGCAAAGCACTATATCGGCTATGGCGACGCAATCGGCGGGCGGGATTCCTGCGACACCGAGATGACGTTTCGTAAACTCAAGGAGACGTTTCTGCCGCCGTTTCGGCGCGCTGTGGAGGCGGGTGCGGCGACGGTTATGACCGCCTATGGCTCCATCGACGGCACGCCGTTTACCGCGAGTGAGCGGGCGATGCGGGAGATTTTGCGCGGCGAACTCGGCTTTACGGGCTTCGTTGTGACGGATTGGGACAACGTTGCGAGCCTCGTGCAGAAGCAGTTTGTCGCAAAAGACATCGATGAAGCCGCTTTGCTTGCAGCTCGCGCGGGAAACGATATGATGATGACCACGACCGCATTTTACGAGAGTGCGATTCGCCTCGTGGAGAGCGGCGCGCTGGACGAGAGCGTGCTGGATGAGGCGGTCGGGAATATCCTGCGCGTCAAGATTGCGATGGGGCTGTTTAAGCGGCCGCAGGATCGCGGCACGCCGGACTGCCTCGGCTGCGCGGAGCACAGGCTCAGCGCGCTTTTTGCCGCGCGGGAAAGCGTCACGCTGCTGAAAAACGACGGTGTGCTGCCGTTGAACGAAACTATTCGAAAAATCGCGGTCGTCGGCGCAAATGCAGACGACATCCGCGCGCAATATGGCGACTGGACATATTTCACCCACCCGCACCCAAGCCCGAAATCAACCCCGGCGCGACCGTATGTGACGCTGCTGGAAGGCGTGCGCATGCTGGCTCAGCCGCACGGGATCGCGGTTTCGTTTGCGCGCGGCTGCGGGCCGCTGCCGGATGAAGTGGACGACCTTGAGGCGGCGGTTGCGGCGGCAAAAGAGGCGGATGTGATCGTGCTTGCGGTGGGCGACGTGGTCGAGCAGGCGGGGGAATATCGCGATCGCGCGGATCTTTCACTCTCCGGCGCACAGGAGGCGCTCTTTGAGCGGCTGCTTCAGCTGGGTAAACCCATCGTCACCGTGTTGATCTCCACCAAACCACTTTGCGTGACCCGCGTGGCGGAAGGTTCTGCCGCGCTGATTGCCGCGTTCAACGGCGGTATGTATGGCGGGCAGGCAGTTGCGGAGGCGATCTTTGGCGCAGTCAATCCATCCGGAAAGTTGCCGATCTCGTTTCCGCGGCACAGCGGACAAATTCCCGTCTACTACAACAGCCTGCCCGGCTGGCATGGCGGACGGTATGTCGATCTGCCGGAGACGCCGCTGTTCACCTTTGGCGAGGGGCTTTCCTATACCTCGTTTGCGTATTCCGCTCTGCATGTAGAGCGGGAAACCCTCCGCGTCTCGGTCACGCTCACCAACACCGGGGCGCGCGCGGGCAGCGAAACGGCGCAGGTGTATGTGCGCGATCTGGTCAGCAGTATTTTAACCCCGCTCAAGCGGCTGATCGCGTTTCAGAAGATCCATCTGGAGGCGGGTGAATCAAAGCAACTCGTGTTCCAACTTCAGCGGGATGATTTTTCACTGATTCGCGCGGACGAAGTGCGCGTGGTGGAACCCGGGGAATTCATGCTCTTTGTCGGCGGAAGTTCGAAGGATGTGGATTTGCTTACGCAGGTCATTGCGCTGGAATAGCCGGACAGATCATGAACCGCATTTGAGATTTCGCAAGCAATGGGAAGCAGGCCGGATTGTTTTTAAAACGGCGGGGAATCTGTGTTAACGGCGAAGGGCACTGCGAACGCAGGCAGGTCTTGTCAGCAAAAAAGCATTCGTGGTTCGGATGAGCGGCCTCTGTTGGAAACACACGTAAGCGAAATAGATGCAGCGCGAATCCTGTAAAAGACCGTTGCGGATTGGACAAGGGTTGTTTTTTCTTTGCAATTCTTCGCTATCATTTTGGCCCAGTTGACGGCGCGGGGAAGGAGAATTACAATCATGATAACGAGATGTGTTACATATTTCATTTTATACTTACCCGGAGCGGATCACATAACGACACACCTTGAGGAGGTTCTTTCATATTACACAGATGAAGCATAGGAAAGTACTTCTGAGCCATTCGCGCGCTGCAACTTCATCCGAAAGCGGGTTACAACAAATGAAGGTATCTGAACGGATTGGCGTATATCTTACTACCTTTCAGGAAAAACACGCGCAGAGCGAGGCCAGGAGCGCCGTCAACCTGCTTGTGTTTCAGTTGATCTATCTTGTGCTGATTTCGGCGACCATCATTCTCACCGCAATCGTCAATCGCGGAGAACGGCTGCTGTTCTACATGCTGCTGCTCGGCGGGTTGTTTATCGTGATCTTTTTTTCGCTCCTGTTGAACCTGCTTGGAAAATATCGTGCGGCATCTTGGCTCACCGCGCCATGCATGGTCATTGGGCCCTGGCTGTCGATCTTGCTCGATCCAACGGTGCTCGCGGGGGATTTCGTGCCGCTGATCTATGTGGCGATGTCGATTCAGCTCTGTTCGATTCTCCTGCGCGAACGGGTGACCATCATCATCGCGGTTCTCCAACTGTCCGCAATCATTGCGCTCATCGCCGTTTCACCGGCGTTGCGGGCGATCAATTGGCCGAGTCTGGTGACGTTTATTGTCTTCACCTCTTTTATTGGCGTACTTTACGGTTTCTCCAGCAAACGGCAGATGCGGCAGATTGAAGAACAGCGAAACCAGCTGATTCTCGACGAGGCAAAGCTCCGCGCGCTCTCCGTGCGAGACCCGCTCACGGGGCTGTACAATCGACGCTACATGGAGGAAACATTTGACCGTGAAATCCAGCGTGCTATCCGCAAGCAGCAACCGCTTTCCGTCATCATGGCGGATATCGACGGGTTTAAGACTATCAATGACACCGTCGGGCATGTTTTGGGCGACAAGACGCTTATGACGGTGTCCGCGTTTTTGATGAAGAGTATCCGCGCATCGGATGTTGCCTGCCGTTTTGGCGGAGACGAGTTTTGCCTGATCCTGCCGGACTGTACGCTCGAGGAGGGGATCAAGCGCGCAAACACGCTCCGCTGCGCATTGGAAGGACTTGGCGATTCAAGCGGGGACGGTCTGGAGCAATTCACGCTTTCGTTCGGCGTTGCGGCGATGCCGGAGGATGGCATGACGCGCGAGGCACTCATTGGCGCTGCGGACAGCGCGCTCTATTCCTCCAAGCGCGCGGGCAGAAACCGCGTCAACGGTATACGAACGCATTCCTAACGTTGCCAATGCCGCTTGAGAGCCTGATGCACTATCTTGAAACAAAGGCGTGCCGGTAAATTTTGGATGGAATTGTAAGAGCGGGGAATCGTCCACACGGCCGCGCTCTTATTTTTTGTTTCTCGCGCGGTGGGTTTATGGTAAAATAGCCCTACGCCGGAAAGAAAACGTACGGTGTGGAAAACGCATGGCAATGCGGTAAGTTCAGCCGCTGCCGGGCAAGGAGCAACATGGAAACAGAAATTCAACTTCTCGCAAAAGAGTTTAGCAAAAACGAATCCCACGTGAAAAATGTTGTCGATCTGATCGACGAAGGATACACGATTCCGTTTATTGCGCGCTATCGCAAGGAAATGCACGGCACGATGGACGACACCACCCTGCGCGACCTTGCGGACAGGCTCACGTATCTTCGCAATCTGGCCGAACGGCGTGACGAGATCAAAAAAGCCATTGCAGGGCAGGAGAAACTCACGGACGAACTCAGCCTCCAGATCGACGAGGCGAAAACGCTCGCCGTGCTGGAAGACCTTTATCGACCCTATAAGCAAAAACGCCGTACGCGCGCCACCATCGCAAAGGAAAAAGGGCTGGAGCCGCTCGCGACGCAGCTCTTTGCGCAGGGGAAAGACCTGCCTGCGCCGGATGTGCTCGCGCAATCGTTCCTGAGCCCGGAAAAGGGCGTGAATACGATTGAGGAAGCGCTCGCCGGCGCTTCAGACATCATCGCGGAGGCTGTCTCGGACGACGCGGGCATCCGCCAGAAGCTGCGCGATGTCATCGCGAAAAACGCGAAGGTTGGTTCGGTTGCGGCAAAGGAAGAGGACTCTGTCTATCGCCTCTACTATCAGTTTGACCAGCCGATGAGCCGCCTGCAAAGCCACCAGATCCTCGCGATCAACCGCGGAGAGAAGGAAGGCTTTCTCAAGGTCAATCTCGACCTGGACCGGGAACTCGCGCTCGGCACCGTCAAGCGCGCGGTCGTCAAGACAAATACACCTGCGGGGAAATTTGTGGAGAACGCGGCGGAGGATGCGTATGATCGGCTGATCTTCCCCTCGGTTGAGCGCGAAACAAGAAACACGCTGACCGATCTTGCAAACGAGGGCGCAATCCATAACTTTGCAATCAATCTCAAACCGCTTCTGATGCAGCCGCCCGTGAAGGGGCATGTCACGATGGGGCTTGACCCCGGTTTTCGCAACGGCTGCAAGGTCGCGGTGGTCAGCGACACGGGCAAGGTGCTTGATACCACCGTGGTCTATCCGACGTTTGGCGAGCGGCAAAAGGAAGAGGCGATTGAAAAACTCGAATCCCTCGTGAAAAAACATACGGTGGAGCATATCGCAATCGGCAACGGCACCGCCTCCCGCGAGACGGAGCAGATGACCGTAGAGCTGATCGCCAGAAATCATGGCGTGAGTTATATGATCGTCAACGAGGCGGGCGCTTCCGTTTACTCCGCGAGTAAACTTGCCGCGGAGGAGTTCCCGCAATATGACGTGAACCTGCGCTCTGCTGTCTCGATTGCAAGAAGGCTGCAAGACCCGCTGGCGGAGCTGGTCAAGATTGACCCCAAGGCCATCGGCGTGGGACAATATCAGCACGACATGCCGCAAAAGCGCCTCAGCGAAACACTCGATGGTGTGGTGGAGGACTGCGTCAACGCGGTCGGGGTCGATGTCAACACCGCCTCACCTTCTCTGCTGAAGCAGGTTGCGGGCTTAAACGAAACACTTGCGAAAAACATCGTGGCGTATCGCGAGGCAAACGGCGCGTTCACCAGCAGAAAGCTGCTCATGAAGGTGCCGAAGATGGGCCCGAAGGCGTTTGAGCAGTGCGCGGGCTTCCTGCGCGTGCCGGAGAGCAAGCTGGTGTTTGACAACACCGGCGTGCACCCGGAAAGCTACGCCGCCGCGGAAAAGCTGCTCACGCTCACCGGATACACCCTCAAAGACGTTGCCGCGGGCAAGATTGCGGAGCTGCCGGAGCGCGTGAAGCAGACGGGCGAGAGCAAGCTCGCTGCCGAATGCGGTGTTGGGTTGCCGACGCTCAAGGACGTGGTCAAGGAACTGGTCAAACCGGGACGTGACCCGCGCGACGAGCTGCCCAAGCCGGTATTGCGCACGGACGTGCTGGACATCAAGGACATCGTGCCGGGCATGATCCTCACCGGAACGGTGCGAAACGTGATCGATTTCGGTGTGTTTGTCGACATCGGCGTGCATCAGGACGGGCTTGTGCACATCTCGGAGTTGGTCAACCGCTTCATCAAACATCCCAGCGAGGTGGTGTCGATCGGTGACGTGGTGCAGGTGTTGGTGCTTGGCGTGGATGTCGCGAAAAAGCGAATTTCGCTTTCGATGAAGCAGGTCGAGAAGCAATAGATAAGACAAAGATCGGCAGAGGGGGGACCATGCAAGTTGTCAATCTTGCCATGCAGGGCGGCGCTCCTGCGGAGCTGATTTTACAAACCGAGAATGAAACCGGTATAAAAAAGACCTATACCCGTGTCTTTTTGCCGCCGCGGCGGCTGATCCTCCTCGGCGGCGGGCATGTGTCCCAGCCGCTGAGCCGCTATGCCGCCGATCTGGAGTTTGACGTGGTGGTGGTGGACGACCGACCGGGGTTTGCAAACGCCGTGCGTTTCCCAGAAGCAGGTCGCGTGATCTGCGATTCGTTTTCTCATGCGCTGGAGCAGCTATCGGTTACGAAATATGATTTTGTCTGCGTGATTACGCGCGGGCATCGGCACGACGCGCTGTGTCTTCGGACACTGCTTGCCGGTACGCAACCGCGCTATCTGGGCTTGATCGGCTCGCGCAGGCGCACGATTGAGCTCTTCAAGATGCTCGAAGAGGAAGGCTTTGACCGCGCGAAGATCGACCAGATCCATACGCCGATCGGTCTTGCCATCGGCGCGGAAACGCCCAAGGAAATCGCGATTTCGATTCTTGCGGAGTTGATTTTGCATCGCAGCAGCAAGAGCAGTGCTTGTGAGGCGGAGCGACTGGCGCTGACCTCACACGAGCCGGAACTGCTTTCCTACCTGCTCTCCGGCAAAGAGCCCTGCGCGCTTGCCGTCGTGGTGGAAAAAAGCGGATCAACGCCCGTGCCGACCGGGGCAATCATGGCGGTCAACGTCCTCGGCGGCATCGTTGGCACCGTTGGCGGCGGCTGCGGGGAATATGAGATCGTCAAGCATGCGCTGGACGTGCTGCGTACAGGGCAGGCAAAACGCATCGACCTCGACATGAGCAACGACGTCGCCGAGGAAGAGGGCATGGTCTGCGGCGGACGCATGAAGGTTTGGATTGAGCCGGTTTCGGCACAATAGCGTGTAAGAGCACGAGCAGCAGGAATCGTTTCTGCTGCTTTTTTAGAAACAGAAGTGCTTTTCAAGACGATTTTGATCGGGTTCAGCACGGCATTTTCAAAAAACGCTTGACAAAGCATTTCTCCGCGTGTACATTAAACATATAAAACATATATGCGAAATATAAGGAGAGAATCATATGGCTAAGATTTCGAAAAGCCTGACGGAACTGATTGGAAAGACCCCGCTGTTGGAGCTCTCCAATTTTGAGAAGAAAAACGGATTACAAGCGAAGATCGTCGCTAAATTGGAGTATTTCAACCCCGGCGGCAGCGTGAAAGATCGCATCGCGCTTGCGATGATTGACGACGCGGAAAAGCGCGGCGTGCTGAAAGCTGACAGCGTGATCATCGAGCCCACCAGCGGGAACACAGGCATCGGGCTTGCCTCCGTCGCGGCAGCGCGCGGATATCGCATCATCCTGACCATGCCGGAGACGATGAGCGTGGAGCGCCGCGTGCTCATGAGAGCCTACGGCGCGGAGATCGTGCTCACAGAAGGCGCAAAGGGCATGAAGGGCGCTATCGCCAGAGCAAACGAGCTTGCGGCGGAGATTCCGCATTCGTTCATTCCCGGGCAATTTGACAACCCCGCAAACCCCGCGATTCACAAGGCGACCACCGGCCCCGAAATTTGGGACGATACCGACGGCAAAGTGGACATCTTTGTTGCGGGTGCTGGCACGGGCGGCACGGTCACGGGTGTTGGCGAATACCTCAAGAGCAAGAACCCCAATGTGAAGATCGTCGTGGTGGAGCCCGCCGATTCTCCGGTGCTTTCGGAAGGACGACCCGGCCCGCATAAGATTCAGGGCATCGGCGCGGGATTTGTGCCCGCCGTGTTGAACACGAGCGTGTATGACGAGATCATCCCCGTCAAGAACGAGGACGCATTTGCCGTCGCCCGCGAAATCGGCAGAGAAGAAGGGCTTCTTGTCGGCATCTCCAGCGGAGCCGCCGCTTGGGCCGCGACTGAGCTTGCAAAGCGCCCCGAAAACGCGGGCAAGACCATCGTGGTCATCCTGCCGGATACGGGCGAGCGGTATCTCTCCACCGCCCTGTTTGCAGACCTGCAATAAAGCAATCTCAGTAAAATTATCACAAGCGTATTCCTGCTGAACATGGAACAAGCGCACGTGAACGAGCCAAAGAGCCGCCTTGTCGCGGCTTTTTTGCTGCCAACTGCGCGATTGTTGACGTGTTCCATATTTCAGGTTATGATTCTAAGGTGCTTTTTAGCGGCACAAAAAGAAAGGCGAATACAACCATGCTCAACGAATTTTCCCGCGCGCAGCTCCTGCTTGGCAAAGAGGCCATGGAGACGCTTGCCGATTCTCGCGTTGCCGTCTTCGGCATCGGCGGGGTGGGCAGCTTTGCGGCGGAGGCCCTCGCGCGCGCGGGGGTAGGCAGTCTCGACGTGTTTGACGACGATAAGGTTTGCCTGACCAACATCAACCGCCAGCTCATCGCGCTGCATTCCACCATCGGCAAACAAAAGGTCGAGGTGATGCGCGCTCGCATTCTGGATATCAACCCGCGCTGCGTGGTCACCGCGCACGCGTGCTTTTATAGTGCGGAGACGGCGGATTCAGTCGATCTCTCGGTCTATGACTACATCATCGACGCAATCGATACCGTCTCCTGCAAGCTGCTGCTCATCGAGCGCGCAAATGCCGCAGGGGTGCGTATCATCAGCTGCATGGGCGCGGGCAACAAGCTCGACCCTACGCGACTGGAAGTTTCGGATATCTATAAAACCTCCGTCTGCCCCTTGGCACGTGTGATGCGAAAGGAACTCAAATCCCGCGGAATTCGTAAGCTCAAGGTCGTCTACTCGCGGGAGGAGGCGATCAAGCCGGAGGATGATCTGTCCATCAGCTGTAAGACCGGCTGTGTGTGCCCGCCGGGAACCAAGCGCAAATGCACCGCCCGCCGTCAGGTGCCGGGCAGCGTTTCGTTTGTGCCGCCGGTTGCGGGCTATATTTTGGCCGGAGAAGTGGTCAAGGATATCATTGCGCTTGGCGCTGACAAAACACCCGCCAAAGCGAATGTTGCAGAGACCCCCGAGGATATGGTACACTCAAAACAACAGTAGAAAGAGAACAAGGATACATGCATTATTACATCCGTATTCGCTAAACAGGATCAAATAGCAGGAGACGCCAGAAGACGGCGCTGTTTGCTTTGCCGGACGAAACGGATGCATCGCACGCGAAACACGTGCGGGTGGGGTTCTTTTATTCCGCTCACGGCAGACAGGCAACGCGCTTGCCTGCTTTTTTATACGGTGACCATATCACGCGGTGAATATCGGTCATTGTGGTAAAATAAACTATTGATTTGAATAACGAAGGGATTATGATATGCCACAATTAAACAATTGGAGAAAGAAATATTTTACAATCCTGACCGGACAGGCGATTTCGATGGTCACGAGCGGAATCCTGCAGATGGCGCTGATCTTTTACCTCACGGAGAAGACCGGTTCCGCGCTCGTGCTCTCGTTGGCGACGTTCTTCGGCTTCCTGCCGCAGGCGGTGCTGGGTCCGTTCATCGGCGTTTGGGTCGACCGCTGGAGCAGAAAAGCTGTCATGATCGGCGCGGATTTATTTATCGCGCTGGCAGGCGTCGCGCTGGCGGTCATCGCGCTCAACGCCCAGCCGCCGATCTGGGTTGTGCTCGGCATTCTGTTTTTGCGCAGCGTCGGTTCGGCATTCCATTCGCCCGCGATGTCCGCCGTCACACCGCTCATCGTGCCGGAGGATCAGCTCGTTAAGTGTGCGGGCTATAGCTCGTCGATCCAGTCGATCAGCTTCCTCGTGAGTCCGGCGCTCGGCGCGGTGTTGTACGCACGCTGGTCGATTTCCGCTATCGTGGGGTTGGATGTGGTTGGTGCAATCATAGCGGTTGCGTTTGTGGCGTTTATCGCGATTCCAAAGCCGCCAAAGTCGGATCTGGTGGGGCAAGAGAGCTTTTTTGCCGATCTCAAGAACGGCTATTTCGCGATTCGCGAGGATAAGGGGCTGTTTCAGATGTTGATGATCGGCACGCTGTATATGCTCGTGTTTATGCCGATCAATGCGCTCTTTCCGCTGATGAGCATGGGCTATTTCGGCGGAACGACTACGCACGCTGCCATTGCGGAAACCGCGTTTTCGGCGGGGATGCTCGTCGGCGGGCTTGTGCTTGGCGCATGGGGCGGTTTCAAGCGGCGAATTGTCACGCTCGGTCTTTCCGTGATCCTGATGGGCGTGGGTTTTGCCGCCTCCGGGCTGCTGCCAACATGGGGATTTGTCGGCTTTGCCGTGCTCTGCGTGGTGATGGGCTTTGCCGCTCCGTTTCACGGCGTACAGAGCGCAATCTTTCAAGAGCGCATTGCGCCGGAGTGCCTCGGGCGCGTATTCTCGCTGAGTATGAGCATGATGTCACTCGCGATGCCGATTGGGCTGATGCTGGCGGGCGCGTTTGCGGAGGTCATCGGCGTGCACACATGGTTCCTTATTTCCGGCATTCTGGTGATCCTTATCGCGCTGTTGATGATGTCGATGCCTGCCATCCGCGCGCTGGACAACAAACCCGTGCCGGAAGCGGCGGAGGCAGTCTCGGCTGTTCCGGGCGCCGCAGAGTAAGAAGAAGCAAAATTCACGCGTAAACAAAAATCCCCGTGCTGTCGTCGTTGTACCAGCGCGGGGATTTTTTTCTGTTGTACGTTCTCTTGTTCTCGGTTGTGCGGGTAATCGGGTTGATGCCCTCCCAGGTAGTGCGTTTTGTCGTGTCCAGCGCGCGCTTTTCGCGCTTGCTCATCTTCTCGCGCGGGAGAAAGGGTTTCATGGTTATTCACTTCCTTTTGTTGATTGTTAAAACCCAAACGATGGATTCCGCCGAACAGTATACGGGTTTCGGGCAAAAAATGCAATTGTGAAATGCTTTGTTTGCGATATAATACAGTTGCCGACTAAAAAATGCCCGATCGGGAGGGGAATATGAAGGATAAAACACGTTTGTTCATCGCGGGGGGAATCCTGCTGCTTGCCGTCGCGCTGTTTGTGCTCGGGATGATCGTTTTACCGGAGGCGCTTGTCATGCAGGTGCAGATGGATGGTTCCGCGGGCACCACTCTGCCAAAGTTGATCGGCTTACTCATACCGCTGGCGCTGAGTACGGTTTTCGCGGTGTTCTACTACAAAGGCGGACAGGGAAAGAACCTGCTGGTTGCGATCATCGGGCTTGTGGCCTTCGGATTGACGTTCTTCTTCAACCGCTGATCAAAAGCGCAATCAAAAAGTCCGGCTGTGAGGCCGGACTTTTTTGTTGTTTGCGTTGGGTCATTATTTACCGAAGGTACCATCCTGAAGCTGCTTGATATAGTCGGCAACCTTGGCCTGGGTGGCGGTATCCATCAACGTGTCGTTGAACTTGCCGAGGTAGACCGCGCCGTTTTCGAGCGAACCGAAGACCACTTCTTTGCCGAAGGTGCCGGATTCGACCTTTTCGAGGCAGATGGCGATCATGGCGGCGTTGTCGGTGACGACGCTGCTCACGACGCAGGGGTTCTGGCCGAGGAGGTCGGCGGGCTGGCCGATGTCGAAGATCTTCACTGTGTCGCCGTTGGCCTGGTCGATTGCCTGACGCGCGCCGGAGTCGACGGCGGAAGCATCGCCAAAGAACACGTCCGCGCCTTCATTGATCATGGAAGCGGCAAGCTCCATACCCTTGGCGGTGTCGTTGAAGGAACCGGCATAAGCGGAGACAACCTTGATGGAGGGGTTGATGACCTGCGCGGCAGCGGTGAACTGCGCGAGCTTGGACTTCGTTGTGTCGAGTTCCATGCCGCCGATGAAGCCGATGACGTTGGTCTTGCTCATGAGGCCGGCGATGATGCCCGCGATGGAGCCAATCTGGTCGGCGTTGGGCAGGATGCTCATGATGTTGGCAGTGGGCAGCTCGGTGGAGCCGTTGAGCACCGCGAACGCAACGTTCGGGTAATCCGCGGCAACCTGCTTGACGGCATCGCTGTACTGGTTGCCCGGCGCAAAGATCATGTCATAGCCGAGGTCGCAGTAGCTGATCATCGTGTCGGCATAGGCGGACTGATCGATGGCATCGGTGTAGGCGGTTTCCCAGCCGCGGGTTGCGGCGGCGGCGGTCATGCCGTTGTAGCAGGCCGCACCCCAGCCACCATCGGAGATGCTGGAATCGCAGATCATGGCGACCTTGAAGGTCTTCGCTTCCGCTGCGGGGGCGGCTTCTTTGGCGCAACCGGCGAGCATGCCGAGGGCCAGGCACAGAACGAGTGCGATAGCAAGAATCTTCTTCATAAGTGTTCTTTTCCTCCATAAAATTTTATGTAACACGGAGTCATCCGTAATTACCAAGTGTTTGCGGCGTAAGCCGCAAGAGAAATATTATCTCTCTTCGCGATAATACGGCTTGCCCTTGCTCTTGGGGCCTGCAATTTTGCTGCCGAAGATGGTCAGCGCGATGAGCGTCATCACATACGGAATCATCTGGAAGAGCTGATACGGCAGCAGGTTGGTGCCAACCTGAAGCCTGAGCTGCATCGCGTCAAAGAAGCCGAACAGCAGGCAGGCAAGCAACACACCGGAGCCCGACCAGCGGCCAAAGATAACAGCGGCCAGCGCGATGAACCCGCGCCCCGCGACGATGCCGTCGGAATATGTGTTGACATAGCAGGTGGTAAGATACGCTCCGCCCATGCCGGCGAGGAAGCCGCAGATGATGCACGCGATGTACTTCGTGCGGATGACGTTGATGCCCATGGTCTCGGCGGCTTTGGGATATTCGCCGACTGCTTTGAAGTTGAGCCCCGATTTGGTGCGGTTGAAGTAGATCATCGTGATGATGACGATCAGATACACCGCATAGACCATCGGGGTTTGGTCAAAGAGCAGCTTGCCGAGGAAGGGGATGTCCTTGAGCACGGGGATGGAGATGGTCTTCATCAGCGTGGCCTGCGCGAGCGTGGAGCTCACGCCGAACACGACGCGATAGATAAACGAAGCCAGCGCCGGCGCAAAGATATTCAGCGCCATGCCGTAGACAATCTGCTGTCCTGCCAGTGTAATCGTGCAAAACGCATAGACCATGTTGACCAGCACGCCGCCCAGCGCGCCGCAGAGCACGCCGAGGAAGGGGTTGCCCGTCCAGTAGCAGACGAGGAAGCCAACGAGAGAACCGAACGCCATGATGCCGTCGAGGCCAATGTTGACGAGGCCCGCCCGCTCGGAATAGAGTTCCGCAAGCGCCACGAACAGCAGCGGCGTTGCCATGCGGACGGCGGAGATGAGCAAATCGGAAACCATAGACCAGCTCATACGGATTTAACCCCCTTTTTCTCGAAGAGGTTCATGACAAAATTACGAACCTTCGGCAGATACATCATCGAAGAACCCGCGACGGCGAAGATGATCACCAGCGCCTGAATGATATCGATCACGCTGGTGGGCACGCCGGTGCCGACCTGCATCGTCGTGCTGCCGACGCGCAGAACCGCAAAGAAGTAGGCAACCACGACCGTCGCCAGCGGGTGCAGCTGCGCAATCAACGCCAGCGCCACGCCGTCGAACCCATAGCCGCCACCGTAGCCGCTGATGAGGCGGAACTGCGTACCGAGGATATCCGCGGCGCCGCCAAGTCCCGCAATTGCGCCGGAGACGATAAACGCCGTGAGCATGTATTTTTTGACCGAAAGACCGTTATAACTGCTCGCAACCGGGTTGAAGCCAACCGCGCGGAGCTGAAAACCCTTGGATGTGTAGAAGAGGAAATACCAGATTGCAATGCCGAGCAGGACAGCGATCACGATGCCCCATGTGATGCGAAGATCGGGAATGATGCGTCCAAGCTTCGTTGCGTCCGGCACGGGCGCGGTCTGCGGCACGCTGCCTTCGCGAAGGGCGGTTGTGTAAAGATAACCCATAAAGAGCGTCGCGACATAGTTGAACATGATCGTGGTGATCATCTCGTTGAGCCCGCGCCAGGTCTTCAGAAGCCCCGGCAGCAAGCCCCAGATGCCGCCTGCAACGGTGCCCGCGAGCACGGCGAGGATGGTTACCCACCAGCCCTCGTGCCCGATGAGCAGGCTGACCGTGATGGCAGCCATTGCCCCCGCGAGAAACTGTCCTTCGCCGCCGAGGTTGAACACCCCGCAACGATAGGCAAAGCAGGTGCAAAGCCCCGTGAAGATCAGCGGCATGGCGCGCACGACGGTGTTTGCAAGGTTTGTCTTGCTGCCGAATGCGCCTTTCATCAGAAAGCCGATTGCCTCGACCGGGTTTTTGCCGAGCGCCAGGATAATCAGCATACCGATGACAAACGCCAGCAGGATGGAGAGAATCGGAATCAGGATATTGAGCGTCTTTGTTTTTTGCACTTCGTTTCCCCTCCTTTACTTGCCCGCCATCGCGAGGCTGATGGTTGAAATCGGCGGATTCTTGCCGGAATACTCGCCCATGACCTTGCCTTCGAACATGACGATGATCCGATCGGACAGTTGCAGCACCTCGTCAAAGTCCGCGCTGATGAGCAGCACCGCGCAGCCCGCGTCTCTTGCCGCAATCATGTTGTCGCGGACATAGCGCGTCGCGCCGATGTCGAGGCCGCGCGTGGGATGGACGGCGACGAGCAGATCCGGCTTGGCTTCGAGCTCGCGCGCGAGGATGACTTTTTGCTGGTTGCCGCCGGAGAGGGAGCGGATCTCCTGATCCATACCCTGACAGCGGATATCATATTTGGCGCGCATCGTCTCCGAATAGGCGCGCATGGCTTTTTTCTTGAGGTGCCAGCCGTTGAGGTCACAAAACGCACAGTCCTGCGTGCTCTTAAGCAACAGGTTTTCTTCCACCGTCATGTTGCCGACGAGGCCCATGCGGTTGCGGTCTTCCGGAATGTGGCTGACGTTCTTTTCAATGAAGTCCGCCGCGGTCACATGAGACACCTTGCAGCCTTTGAGGATGACCTCGCCCGCTTCTGCCATCGAAACGCCGGTGACGATCTGGCTTAGCTGGCTCTGCCCGTTTCCGTCCACGCCCGCGATGCCGAGGATTTCGCCCTTACGCACCATCATCGAAACGTCATTGAGACCGTTATGCTTGCTGGTCTTGTTGAAATCCACGTTTCTGAGCTCGATGACCGGCTCGTCGGTGGATTCCTTCTTTTCATATTCGCATTCGACAAGGTCGCGCCCGATCATCAGGTTTGCGAGCTCTTTTCCGTCTGTTTCGCCGGCGGCAAGGGTTTGGATCGTCTTGCCCGCGCGCAGGATGGTCACGCGGTCGCTGACATGCAGCACCTCGCGCATCTTGTGGCTGATGAAGACGATGCTCTTGCCCTCTGCCTTGAGCTTGTCGATGACGGCATAGAGACCTTCGACCTCGATGTCGGTGAGCGCTGCGGTCGGTTCGTCGAGAATGAGCAGTTCCGCGCCGCGATAGAGCGCCTTGAGAATCTCCACGCGCTGCTGTGCGCCAACGGAGATATCGGTGATCTTTGCTTCGAGGTCGATGTTTAAACCATAGCGCCACGAAAGCTCCAGAATTTCTTTTCTGCGCGCGGCGTGGTCGATGAAGATGCCCTTGTAGCGCTTATCGCCGAGGATGATGTTCTGCATCACCGTCATGGCTTCCACGAGCATGAAGTGCTGGTGCACCATGCCGATGCCGAGGCGAACCGCTTCGGCAGGAGAGTCGATTTCAACCTTTTTGCCGCGGAGGTAAATGGAACCCTCCGTCGGTTGATACAGGCCGATGAGCACGTTCATCAACGTGCTTTTTCCTGCGCCATTTTCGCCAAGCAGGGTGTGTACTTCGCCTTCGCGCACATCAAAATTGATGTCCTTGTTGGCATAGAAGTCCCCAAACTGCTTGCTGATATGCTCCATACGGAGAATCTCGCCCATAGACCACGTCCCCTTCCCGAATTCCGGCGGATGGCAAAGCGCTTGCCCGGTACTATCGTATGTGTTTTTTGTTTTACGTTTTGTGAGTATGAAAGATTGTTGCGTGATGATGACTGTTTTTGGCTTGCTTATGAATCGGTAATGAAAAATCGAATCTACAAGCAATATAACAAACGTTCCGTACGGAAACCGTACGAAACGTCCTTGTTTCGCCGCGCTCAGGCGTTCATCTTCCATTTTTTTCTTTCATTTTCACGAGGGCAAAATGTTGGTTTTGCTTCCGGAAAACTGATTTCCAAATAATATATCATATCAACCGTACGAGAACCGTACGGATTTGGGGAAAGATATATTATTTCTTTTTGGGCTTCGCCCAAACTCAAATAAACAAATAATATGTGCTGATTCATTAATGATTTAGAAAACAATTAACTAAAAGATAAGAAAAGAAAAAAACCACCCCCTGCGAAAGCAAGAGGTGGAAGTCATACCGCGGAAGGAGCGAATTCCCGTGCGGGATTCGTTGCTTTCCTAAAAAGCAGCAATCTAAAAATAAATCCACCCCTTGCTAAACAAAGGGTGGAAGTCATACCGCGGAAGGAGCGAATTCCCACGGTATTCGAGGGTGCCAGGGTCAAGATTTATACCGCGCTAGCGCCGTAATTCGCGAGAACGCGAGCCGACGGGTCGTTGACATTGCAGCCTTCCCAACTACGGTTCGGCATCCAGAAGTCCTTGACCATATGCGCTTGGCCGGGGTATTCGGCCTCAAACAGTTCGCGGTACAGCAGCGATTCCTTCGTGAAGGGCGTCGCGAAGGTGTATTTCTTGCTGCGCTCGGCAAACTCCTCGTCCGTATAGAGCTTCTCGGCATATGCCTTGATCTGGTCGACCATGGAATGCCCGACCGCGTCCGAGAACGCGGCTTTTTCGCGATAGAGAATATCCTGTGGCAGATAGTCCCCCTCAAATGCGCGGCGAAGCAGGTATTTGCCTTTGCCAAAGCGGTTCATCTTGAGGGCGGGGTTGATGCTCATGACATACTTGACGAAGTCCAGATCGCCAAACGGCACGCGCGCCTCGAGAGAGTTTGCGGAGATGCAGCGATCCGCGCGAAGCACGTCGTACATATAAATTTCGTCGATGCGCTTCTTGGCTTCCTTCTGGAATTCCTCTTCGTTCGGCGCAAAGTCCGTATACTTGTAGCCAAACAATTCGTCTGAGATTTCGCCCGTGAGCAGCACCCGAAGGTTCGTGTTTTCGTGGATGTACTTGCAAACAAGATACATGCCGACGCTTGCGCGAATCGTCGTGATGTCATACGTCTCGAGAATCCGCACGATGGTGCGCAGGGAGGCGATGACCTCCTGCGGCGTCATGATGACCTCCGTGTGGTCGGAACCCAGATAGTCCGCAACCTGTTTGGCGTATTTCAGGTCGATTGCGTCGCCCACCATGCCGATGGCATAGGTGCGGATCGGGTGCGGCAGATACTTGTTGGCTACCGCACAGACTAGCGAGCTGTCTAGGCCGCCGCTGAGCAGGAAGCCGAGCGGCACGTCCGCGTCCAGGCGCTTGACGATGCCGAGGGTGAGTTTTTCGCGGATGTTGTCGCAGACCGCGTCCAACTCGTCCTTGGAATACTCCTTAACATCGGTCAGGTTTGCATACTGGACAAACTCGCCGTCTTTCCAATAATGTCCCGGCGGGAAGGGCTTGATCGTCTCCGCCAGCCCGGCGATGTTTTTCGCCTCGCTGGAGAAGAGAATTTTGCCGTCTTCGTCGTAGCCATAGAACAGCGGGCGGATGCCGATCGGGTCTCTTGCCGCAATCAGCGAGTCGCTTTTGTGATCATAAAGGATCAGCGCATACTCCGCGTCGAGCATCTGGAACATGTCTGTCCCGTACCGTTGATATAAGGGTAAGAGCAGCTCGCAATCCGAGCCGCTCTTGAAGTCGTATCCTGAGAATAATTCGTCACGCATCTTGCGAAAGCCGTAGAGTTCGCCGTTGCAAACGACCGCGTCCCCGCCTCGCTCAAATGGCTGCATGCCGCTCTTTTCCAGACCCATGATCGTCAGACGATGGAACATCAGGTATCCATCCCCAACGCTCAACATACGCGACAGATCAGGTCCTCGTGAGATCGTCTTGTAAAATCCATCGACAAGCAGGTCCAGCGGGATGCGCTTGCCGAGGTATCCCATGATTGAACACATGATCTTCGTTCTCCCGTACAGTATTTTTTATCGAACGTTAAAGAGCATATCGCCGTAAGAAGGATACGGCCAGTCGCTCGTCGCGGTCAGGATTTCGAGGGCATCCACACTTGCGCGCAGTTCGTTCATCTGCTCTACCACCTTCTCCTTGCAGAGATCGGCGGCTTTGTGCGCGTCTTCCTCGGCCTTCGCTTCGGCGAGTGCATCTTCCAGTGCCTTGACGCTCTCATAGGCGGCTTTGCTCAGCGCGGCTGCGGTGACAAGCGTCTCGGTTTCATAGGTGCAGTCCGCGGCGCTTGCATAGGTGCGTTTGACCGCGATGGTGTCCGCAAGTTTCTTTTGGAATGCGGCGGAGGCGGGAAGGATGTCTTTGCGCGTCATGTCGATCATCGTCATTGCTTCGATATTGACGATCTTCTTGTAGTTCTCGAGCATGATCTCCAGCCGTGCGCGAATCTCGGTTTCGCTGAGCACCCTGTGGGAGGTAAACAGCTCGATATTCTTCGGCGCCACGTAGTAGGGCAGGCAGTCCGGCGTGGTCTTGAGGTTGAGCAGGCCGCGCTTTTCCGCTTCCTTGACCCAGGCGTCATCATAACCGTTGCCGTTGAAGATGATGCGCTTGTGCTCGCGCACCACTTTAAGGATCAGCTCGTGGACGGCGGTGGTCAGGTCGCTTGCGCCTTCCAGCACGTCCGCATATTTGCGGAGGGATTCGGCGACCGTGGTGTTAAGCACGACGTTTGCGTCCGAAACAGACTGGCTGGAGCCGAGCATGCGCAGTTCGAATTTATTGCCCGTAAACGCAAACGGCGAGGTGCGGTTGCGATCCGTGGTGTCTTTCGGGAAGTGGGGGATCACGTGCACGCCGACCTTCATCTGCGTCTTCTCGCGCCCGCCATAGGTGGAGCCGGAGTCAATCGCCTCCAGAATTCCGGAGAGTTCATCACCCAGGAAGATGGAGACGATTGCCGGCGGGGCTTCGTTCGCCCCGAGGCGGTGGTCATTTCCTGCGCTCGCCACCGAAATGCGAAGCAGGTCCTGATAATCGTCCACCGCCTGGACTACCGCGCAGAGGAAGAGAAGGAACTGCGCGTTCTCAAATGGCGTTTCCCCTGGCTCCAACAGGTTCACGCCGGTGTCCGTCGAGAGGGACCAGTTGTTGTGCTTGCCGCTGCCGTTGACGCCTTCGAAGGGTTTTTCATGCAGCAGACAGACGAGGCCGTGTTTTTTCGCCACGCGCTGCATGATCTCCATGGTCAGCTGGTTGTGATCGGCCGCGATATTCGTCGTCGAGAAAATCGGGGCGAGCTCGTGCTGCGCGGGGGCAACCTCGTTATGCTCGGTCTTGGCGAGAACGCCAAGCTCCCAAAGTTCGTCGTTGAGGTCTTCCATAAATGCCTGTACGCGGGGCTTGATGGAACCGAAGTAATGGTCTTCCAGCTCCTGGCCTTTCGGCGCGCGTGCGCCAAAGAGCGTGCGTCCCGTGAAGAGAAGGTCGGGACGGTGGTCATAGTCCGCCTTATCCACAAGAAAATATTCCTGTTCGTTGCCAACGGTGGTGGTCACACGCTGAACCCCTTCGTTGCCAAAGAGCTTGAGGATGCGCATCGCCTGCCGGTCAATCGCCTCCATCGCGCGAAGCAGAGGAGTTTTCTTATCCAGCGCTTCGCCGCCGTAGGAGCAGAACGCGGTTGGGATGCAGAGCACCTTTTCCTTAATAAAAGCGTAGCTCGTCGGGTCCCATGCGGTATAGCCGCGCGCTTCAAACGTTGCGCGAAGGCCGCCGGAGGGGAAGCTGGACGCGTCCGGCTCGCCCTGCACAAGTTCTTTGCCGGAGAATTCCATGATGATACTGCCGCCGGGGGTGGGAGAGATGAAGCTATCATGCTTTTCCGCCGTGATGCCAGTCAGCGGCTGGAACCAATGGGTATAGTGTGTTGCGCCTTTTTCAATCGCCCAATCCTTCATGGCGTTGGCAACCACATTGGCGACGGAGAGGTCGAGCCTCTTGCCTTCGCGGATGGCGGTTTGCATTGCCTTGTATGTGTCCTTAGGCAAACGCGACTTCATGACTGCGTCGTTAAACACCTTGCTGCCGAATGATTCCGAAACCGTACTCATGGTCATTTCTCCTCCTATACCCTTTCCTAAACACCCTTGCTTCTCTGCTGTGTGATTCCTTCATAATATAACTGCCATCGGCGCATTGTTTCGGAATACCGTCTCGCAACCCCGCTTCAGCTCATTTTGTGTATTTACCTTATAAAAAGCGGCAACGACACAGCGGTACTTCCGCGGCGCCTTTGCCGTTAAAATAATATGCGGATAGTATACAGCGCGAGGGTACGCTTGTCAACCGAAAATTTGTGCAGGATTTCCTGCGGAAAAACGCAAAAACCGTTGTTGTTTTGACTGGAAAGATGCTAAAAATAAATTATGTACCCTTTTTTGCAGTTTGAAATCATATATCATTCACAATATTCTTGACAGAAAATCCTATATTATGTATACTCGCAGAAACAAAGACGTTCCTTCCGGGGGTACTCCTGCCCGGTTTGGGCGTCTTTTGCAGTAAAAAAAGCGTATAAAAACGGCGGAAAAAACGTATGAATGGATGAGATTCATTCGTTTTGGCCATTTTCAAACGATTCTGTGCTAAACTAAACCATAAGAAGTGTGTTTTGCCGCTGGAAAACCGCGGCTCAAGACACAAAAACCGTCCGCGCCGCGAAAAGCAGCAGGTGCTGCCCGAGCGGGCGACGCTATTTATTATAGGAGAGGATGTGCGCGGAAATGATGTACACCGCACAGGAAATTGCCGATTATTGCGCAGCGGAGGATGTGAAGTTCATCCGCCTCGCGTTTTGCGATGTATTCGGCGTGCCGAAAAATATCTCCATTATGCCGGAGGAGCTGCCGCGCGCGTTTTCGGACGGCATCTCGATCGATGCCTCCGCCATTCGCGGCTTTGGCGACGAGGCACACTCGGATCTTTTGCTGTTTCCGGACAGCGAGACGCTCACCGTGCTGCCCTGGCGGCCGAGCCACGGGCGTGTTGTGCGCCTGTTTGCGGATATCCGCCGCCCGGATGGGTCGCTCTTTCCGCAGGACACGCGCAATATCTTAAAGAAGACGATCGCCGAAGTCGCGCGCGAGGGCGTTACCGTCAACTTCGGCACGGAGTTTGAGTTTTATCTCTTCCGGCTGGATGAGGACGGAAACGCGACAACGATTCCATACGACAACGCGAAATATATGGACATCGCCCCGCTGGACCGCGGGGAAAATGTCCGCCGCGAAATCTGCCTGACGCTGTGTGAGATGGGCATCCGCGCGGAGAGTTCGCATCATGAAGACGGCCCGGGGCAAAACGAGATCGATTTTCGCTATGGCGACGCGATGCGCGCGGCGGACAATGCGATCACGTTCCCTTCCGTTGTGCGCACGGTCGCGATGCGAAACGGCCTTTGGGCAGATTTTTCGCCTAAGCCACTGCCAAACGAAAGCGGAAACGGCATGCACATCAACCTTTCCTTGGCAAAACCGCATAGCGAAGGCGCGCGGGATGCGTTCATGGCAGGGTTGATGGAGCATATCTGCGAAATCACCGCGTTTCTCAATCCCATGGACGCGAGCTATGCGCGCCTTGGAGAATGCAAAGCGCCGCGCTACGTCACATGGTCGCCGGAAAATCGCAGCCAACTCATCCGCATCCCCGCCGCAAAGGGTGAATATGAACGGATCGAACTGCGTTCGCCGGACCCGGCGGGAAACCCGTATCTCGCGTTTGCGCTGATCCTTGCCGCGGGTGCGGACGGAATCCGGCGAAATCTGGTTGCGCCGCCGCCAACAAATGTGAATCTCTTCACGGCGGATGCTTCGATTACCGGCAAACTCGCCCAGCTCCCGCGCACGCGCGCGGAGGCGGCAAACATCGCGAAAAACAGCGCGTTTGTGCGCATGGTTTTACCCGAAGCCATCATCGAGGCATATACCGCCGAGGCAGAGTGAACACGGAGCAATGATTTCGTATGCGTTGATTCAACCGTATGACGCACACAAAGAGAAACAGCAGAGGGAGACTTTCGCTTGCCATATACAGGCGCAAAGCAGAATAGCGTATTGGTCGTATCCGGATCGGAACGCTCCCGCGAGACACTCGTGGAGGTGTTTGCTTCCTCGCGTTATGCGCCCGTGGCCGCGCGCGGCTCTGCGGCGGAAGCGAGGCGGCTGGTGCTGGATACGCCATTTTCGCTGGTCTTTATCAACACCCCATTGCCGGACGAGACGGGGTCCCAGCTTGCGCTCGATCTTTCCAATAGCCGCAATTGCTGTGTTGCGATACTGGTGCCGGGGGATAATTTTGATTCCGTGAATGAGCAGATGGAGGACGCAGGGGTACTGACGCTGAGCAAACCCTGCACCGCGCAGCAACTGCGGCAGGCTGCGGCAATGATGAGCGCAACGCGCTTTAAGCTCGCCGATCTGGAGCAAAGAACCGCAACGCTGGAGGAAAAGATGGAGGAGATTCGTCTGGTCAACCGCGCGAAGTGGATGCTGATTGAGCGGCGCGGCATGGACGAAGCCACCGCACACCGGTATATCGAGAAGTTGGCAATGGACGCACGGCAGACGAGAAGGCTCGTCGCGCAGACGCTGATTCGCTCGCTGGACAACGACTGATTTTTTTTAAAAACAAGGACCGGCACAAACACTACAATATTAAGCAAATTAAGATGATACCGGCGGGAGCAATCCCGCTTTTTTTGTGCTACACTAATGTTGTCACCAAACTAAAAATGTATACGTGAGCGCAACGATGCGCCATCCATGGCTTTCCATGCTTGCCGGAGGAGTTTATGGAGCAATTTGACGTTCTCATCGTCGGCGCGGCAACCGCCGGTAGTTTCCTTGCGCGCAGGCTCGCGGAAAGCGGGCACCGCGTGCTCGTGCTGGAGCAGCACCCGAAAGAAAAGCTGGGAAGAAAGCCGGAGGTGCTCCGCATCGCAAGGGCGGATATTGCGCGCTATGCGCTGCCCATGCCGGAGGAGGCGGATGATCTTGCCTATACCTGTTCCGGCGGCAGCGTTTTTTCTGCGCAGAACCATTACCCAAAGGAGATTTCGTGTGAATCGGTTGGGGTCTATCGGTTCCGTTATGTCGCGCGGATGAATGCCTGGGCGCGGGCAGCGGGGGCGGAGATTCGATACCAGGCATCGTTTGTCGATTTTCTATATGAAGGCGGGAAAATTGCGGGCGTGGTGTATGAGCAGGATGGAGCACGACACGAGGTGCGGGCAAAACTGGTCGCCGATTGCTCCGGTGCTGCCGCCGTTGCCAGAACCAAACTGCCGGATGGCTATGGCGTGGAGAATGCGCCGACTGCACCGGATGATTTACTGTATGTGACCTTGCGGCATGTCGTCTATCATGAGCCGGAGCATTCTGTCTCCCGCATGCGCGGCTGGCCGTATTATCCGGCTTGGGTAGCGCCGGAGGGGCGGGTGGACTGCGCGATTCTCGGCACTTGGGCAAGCGGTTCTTTTGACGAAGGGGAGCGGGTGTTTGCCGCGTTTCAGCGCGCGGTCAGGCTCCCTCGGTACACTACTTTATGTACGGAGCGCGGCACGCTACTGAATCGGCACCCGCTGCATTCGTTTGTTGCGGATGGGTTTCTTGCCTCCAGCGACGCGGCATACGTAGCCGTGTCTAGCTCGCTAGCCGGGTTTTCGGTGTGCATGCCGCAGCTTGCCATTGCAGCGGAGGAGATCGGCCGTCTGCTGAACGAAGGCGGATATTTGTCGCGCGCGCGGCTTTGGAACATCAACACGCGTTTTTTTTCGGAACAGGGGCTTGTGCTTGTGGCGCGAAATGCAATGCAGCCCGCGCTTTTGTATACAACGGCCTCGGAGGACGATTTTTTCTTCCGCCATAATCTGTTTTATTCCGAACAAACACTCACCGCACTTTCGCAGGGCGCGGTGCCGGTGTTCTCCGCAAAAGAAACGTTACGCAATGCGTTGGCGCTCCTCGGCGGTGTGCTGACCGGAAAAGTGCGCGTTGCCGCGGCTGGATGGTTCCTTCGAAACGTTCAAAACGGCATGCGGGCGGTCAGGTTTTATGCGGACTATCCCGCCGGTGAAGCGGATCTGGATGCCTGGGGTTCCCGCGCAGAGGCGTTTTGGAAGAAATGCAGGAAAACAGCGCGCGGTTGAGAAAGCCAATCGCAATCATTTTGAGACTCGATGGTGAGGATCCATGCTTTCCCCCTGTATTTACGGGGGGATTTTTTTGCGTGAAATTCCTCTTGCATTGGCTATTCTTCCTGTTATAATTGAATTAATCAACAAATCATTTATTTATAATTTAAACAAAGGAACCCGAATATGCGAAACAAACTCGATGAACAGATCATCCTTGACGCGGCGCTGAAGGTGTTTTCCCGTTTTGGCTACAAAAAATCCACGTTGGAGGATATCGCGAGCGAATTAGGCATGACCAACACCGCGATGTATGCCTACGCCGCAAGCAAGCGCGATCTTTACGAGCGCACGGTGTCCTATGTGATGAAGCGCTGGCAGTCCGGTGTGGAGCAGGCGGTGAACGCGAAAACTACCGCGCAGGAGAAGATGACCGCGCTTTGCGAAAACGCGCTGTATTATCTTGCGCAGGATCAGGAGTTTTGTGCCCTGCTCAGGAACGATCCGCAGATTTTTCCGATGTTTCCGACGGTCGATCCATATGAAGAGATCAACCGCGATTCCGTGCGGATGATCGAGCGGATTCTGTTGTTTGGGCAGCAGACAGGGGAGTTTTGCGCGGTGGATGCCCCGGCGGTCAGCGAGGTGCTGTTTTCGATCTATAAGAATTTCATCATCCACACGTATATCAACAGCGAGGAAGATTACACCAGCCGTTATCTGCCGATCACGATGGAGCTGATTTTAAACGGGATTAAGAAGGGTTGATGTGCGCTGATGCGCACGGTTCGCGTTAAGAAGACGCAAAACATTTCAACAAAGCACATCAGGAGAATGGATTCTCCCCAAATAAAAACTGCATATCGGAAAGGAGCACATCAAATCATGGTCAAGTATCTTTCCCAAGACTGGCGCAAAGAGGTGGAGGCGCGGCTTTCCGCCCAACTCACACCGGACAAGATGAACAACCTTACCTCCTCGATGAACAATCTCTATCTCAACTGCTCGGACGGCAAGAGTCACTATTTCTTTGTCGGCTTTGTCGATGGCAAGGTGGACAGCGTGCTGGTTGGCGAGGGCGAAGGCCCGAAGGCAGAGTTTGTGATCTCCGGCGAATATGAAACCTTCGCGAAGATCTCCCGCGCGGAACTTGGCGCGCAAAAGGCGCTCATGGGCGGCCTGCTCAAGCTCAAGGGCAACATGGTCAAGGCGCTAAAGCTCGCGTCTCTGGTCGATCGCCTGAACAAGATCATCGCCACCATTGAGACCGAGTATTGAGGAGGGAAATGGATATGTTTGACAAAACCAGCCCGTTTTATATCGATTTTCCCGGACGCATCAAGGCTATCCAAGCCGAGATGGCGAAAGAAAAGATTGATCTGTATTTGGGGTCCCGTCTGCGTACGATGAGTTGGACGACGGACGCGTTCTTTCCCTGGCGCAGTTTTATTGTAATCCCTGCGGAAGGGCTGCCGACAGCGTTTACGTTCGTGATTGACGCGGCGCGCGCGGCGGACGAGAGCTGGCTGGACGAGGATCACGTGATGGGCTTTGCGCCGATGGGCGGACAGGATCAGATCACGCAGATCTCCGATTTCATCAAGGATTATCTGCCACACGGCGGAAGAGTCGGCGTGGAAGCGGGTATGAGTAACTATCTGCCGGAAGGGTACCTCACCTATTACGAATACAAGTCGTTTGAGGCAGCACTGCCGGACTGCACGCTCGTCAACGCGCATCCGATTGTGGATCGTTTGCAGATGATCAAGGACATCGGCACCATCAACCGATTCCGCGAAGCATCCCGTATCGTGGATATCGGGCACGAAGCGGTGCTTGCCGCGATCAAAAACGGCGGATGGAAAGGCATGACAGAGACGGAGATTGCCGGGCTTGCGGGCTATGCCATGCGCAAGGCGGGCAGTACGTTTGAGTGGTCATTCACCGGCGGAAACGAGATCGCCGCGGGTTATCGAACCGGGCTTGCGGGCGGCGCCTGCACACCCGCAACCACGAAGAAGGTTGCATCGGGCGAACCGCTGATGGTGGATATCCACGCGCTCTTTGGCCTATGCTGCGGCGACCACAGCCACAACTATCTGATTGCTCCCGCGAGCGAGCGGCAGCTTTGGCACGCGAAAAACTTTGTGGATATGGTTGCGCTCACGCTCAAGACATACCGCGCGGGCATCTCGCCTTCCTCGCTGGCGGCGGAGATGATGGACTTTGCGGAGTCTCGCGGGTTTGCGGACTTCATGGTGCCGGGGTTTGAACACGGCATCGGCATGCTCGGCGACGAGTGGAGAATCGGCAAACACGACGGCCCGTTCCCGTATTGGACGGACCCGGATCACGGATATCTGGAGAACGAAGTGCTCATCTGCGCGATGCAGTATGCCTGCCCGGACGAGAACATCGGCTTCCGTTATGAAAACCCGATTCTCCTCACCAAAGACGGCTGCGAATACATGAGCAAATTCCCGCTGGCGATTGAAGTGATTGAGTAAGATTCTTACAAAGGGTAGCTTCCAAACACCAAAAACACAAAAGCACGGTTTTTGCGCCGTGCTTTTCTGTTTCGCCTTAGTTATCCCACAGATCACCTTGGACGATGTCCGCTTTATGGACGGTCGCCGTGATGTCAAACGTTCCGACAAACACTCGGTTGTATTCTATATCCCGGTCGTAGACGTCCCACACGAGCCGAATCTCGAATATATCGGGCAAGTACTTTGGCACAATCTGCATGAAGTGCCCGCGTGTGCCGCTGTCCCAGTCGTCAAATGTGGTAAACGTTCCGTAGCTTTCCACCCACAGCTTAGCCGCCGCTTCAGTATACTGTCCTCCCTTATACCAACATTCCAGCTCTACTCCGTCCATATAAATATGCTGGACAGTATAGGATGCCTCAGGAGGACAGTAAAGACCGTCGATCGTATACCGTATAAATAGATAGTGCTGCGTGGGGTCAAATCCAAGCCGCTCCAGCGTGAGCGAAACGCCCTCCACTGTTTGACTACCTTCAAGCGGGCAGTACGACCTCTCGTTTCTGCCATCTGCCGCCAGTCGTCGCGTTTCTTCGCACCAGGCTTCCCGCTCCGCGTCGTCCGCTGGCAACGTGACTTCACCCGTGTGCGGATTGATATAAAACGCAATCTGTATCCGCTCTTTTGCGACGGTATAATCGACTCCGTCTCCTGTTTGGAATGGATCGATCCCTCCTTCACCAAGCACTGCCACGAGCACGTTTTCCGGCTGATTCGCCGCGTCTGCATACCAAGGAAGCAGCGTTAGCGCGGTCAGTGTGGATGGGTAATCGCCACCATAATTCTTTCCTTCTTCCGTGTGTGGCTCGTATACCGCGCTGAGCTGTGTTCCGACAGTATGATAGCCATCAAGGTACATGTCACGAAATGTATTCACACCCTTGTTCTGCCAATTGCACTCGCCAATCGTCCCCAATAGCACGCCTTCCTTGGAAGCCGCCGCGTCCTTGAGCGTAAACACTCCTTGTACAATGTTGAGCGGGAACGCTTCATTGGGCATGTCGGAGATGGCTTCCGCCTGTTCAGTCGCATTCGACTCCAAACTGGACAGCGATTCTTTAACCAATTCATCGCGTTTCGCCTCGATTTCCTCCGTCGGTATTTCGTAAACAAAATCAAACGAGAAACTTCCAAGATTTTCCCCGCGTTGCCCGTTTTCGTCCCATTGGTAGAGTGTTCCGCTCAATTTCATAGGCATGCCGGAGACGATGGTTTGGTCGTCGATGCGGAACCACATTTCGTGATCTGCGCCAAGCCCCGAAGGATCCGCCATAGCGATTGCGGGTAGCGCGCGCACCGTATCGTCTGCTTTTGCGTAGGCGGGGTAATCATTTCCGCCGACGGTCAACACAAAATCAAAGTTGTACAAGCGGCTGTTATCGCCGGTCTTGGAATCTTCGCTATTGAAGGTAACATGCACTTCCGGCGGGTTTTCGTTCGGATAATAACAGACGCCGACAGGTTCGAAGGTGATACCGTCAACCTCTGCCGTACCGCTTAGCGGGCTAAAGAACGTCATGCCGGCAATGGCTGCGTCGGCATACTGCTGCGCCTTTGCCAGACGATCATTCACCGCCTGCTCGCTCTGTGCATACTCCTTTGCCTGCTGCGTGCTGCTCCAGTAGACGGCATAAGCTGCGCAGGCGGAGAGCAGGAGAAGAACAGCTGCGATCAGAATCAGAAGCGCTTTTCGCTGCCGCGTCATGACTGGAACCGGCTTAACAGGCGCGGGGGAAAGGCGCTCATCGTTCAATCGATTCAGCAAGCGTTTCTGAAACTCCGGCGTTGCGTGAACGCGGGCAAATCCGGCTTCATAGCGATTCATAGCCTTCTCCTTTCAGCAATGCCTTGAGCTTTTTGCGCGCGCGACTGAGGCGGGAGCTCACGGTTCCTTCTTTTTCGCCTAAAATGCGTGCGATTTCACCGATTGGCATCCGCTCAAAATAAAAAAGATACACGGCGTAGCGATCGGATTCCGGAAGCTGGTTGACGGCGTCGAGAACCTCCGCTGTCTCAGGCGGAAGGGTGGTAAGCGACGCCTCGTCCAGCGGCACGCTTGTGCGCCGAACGGCAGATTTTCGATAGTCCTTGCAGAGGTTGATCGTCGTGCGAAGCAACCATGATTTCTCGTGTTCCGCGCTGCGAAATTCGGGATTTGCGCGCAGCAATCGCAGGTATACCGTCTGCACGATATCCTCCGCTTCAGGGATGCTTTGCGTTCTGTTGAGCGCGAGGCGCAGGAGCATATCGGAATATGCCTCGACCATTCTCGCGATCTCCCGTTGGTTTGGCAAGCCTGTTTTTCCCATTACAACACCTATCTTGCGTGATTTACTCTGATCATATCAAACTTACGTGCGCTTTCTACCAATAACACGATTATTCTGGCGAAATCCCTGCATCTTTGTGGGAAAAACTTCTAATTAAAAACACACAACCTTGCGGCCGTGTGTTTTGTGTTGCTTGTGTCACTTCATTCGATTGGCTTAAATGCGCTCGCCGGATTGCTGCAGATCGGGCAGATGTAGTCGTCCGGCAGGGTATCGCTCTCCAGCACGTATCCGCAAATTCCGCAGACAAACCCCTTCTTCTTCTCCGATTCAGGGGCTTTCTCCGGCTCAGCGGATTTCGCGGGTTCGGCTTTCTGTTCCGGTTCGGTCTTCTTTTCCGGCTCCGGCTTCTTCTGCTCCGTTACGGAGGAGAGGGGCACGAATACCTCCGCGCCGTGTTTGCACACGGGGCAGATGAAGTCCGCAGGCAGCGTGTCGCTCTCGTGGATGTAGCCGCAGACGGTGCAAAGCCAGCCCTTCTTCTGCGCGGCATTCGCGCCGGGCGCGGGCTTGATGTTCTTATGATAGTAGTCGTACGTCACCGAAGCTTCGCCGGAGAGCTTGCGCGCCTCGGTTAGGTCGGCGAGGAAGAGCGTATGCGTGCCGCAGTCCAGCGTGCTGATCACCTTGCCGCTGAGCAGGGCATTCACGCCCTCGGTGACATAGGTGAGTCCGTTGACGCTGCGCGCATAGGCACGGTAGTCGGCAAATTTATCGCCATCCTTGCCGCTCTTGAGGCCAAAGCGCTGGTAGACGTCAAATTTCGACTGTTCGGTGAGGATGGAGAGGTTGAAAATGCCTGTTTTGAGCACCATATCGTGCGTCATGTTGGCTTTGTTAACCGTAAATGTGACGCGCAGCGGCGTGCTCGTGGCCTGAATAACCGTGTTGATGATGCAGCCGTTGTCGCGTTCGCCATCTTTCGCGGTGAGCACAAACAGGCCGTAGCTGATGGCAAACAGCGCGGTTTTATCCAGTTCGCCGGTGGGCACATCCTCGTTTTTCGGCAGCACCATGGTGCTGGCAATCGCGTTTGCAAGTGCGTCGATTTCAACGAGCTGCTCCTCTTTGAGCGAGGAGCGGAGGCTGACGGTCTCCTCCAGCACGGTCATATCCTTCAGCGAGGCGAGGGAATCGCGCATGAGTTTGCCGCTCACCGGCGCCCAGGAACCGTTTTCGATGAACGCAAGCGTGCGGTTTTGGATGTTGTGCAGCACGAGGTCGTGGATGAGCTCTTCCATCGTGATGAACACACCCGCGTTATACGTCGTCGCCGCAAAGACGAGGTGGCTGTAGCGGAAGCAGGCCGCGACGATTTCCGACATCGGCACGACCGAAACATCGAACACCTCGACCTTGACGCCGAGCTCGCGCAGGCGGCTCGCGAGAATCTCCGCCGCGTTCTCCGTGTTTCCGTAGATGGAGGCATAGGCGAGCATCACGCCCGTCTCTTCGGGTTCATACGTGCTCCAGCGCTGATATTTCTCCATATAGGCGGAGAAATCCTTGCGGTGGACGGGCCCGTGCAGCGGGCAGATGATCTTCACGTCCAGATTGGCAACTTTTTTGAGCGCGGACTGCACCTGCGGGCCGTATTTGCCGATGATGTTGGCGTAATACCGGCGCGCTTCGCCGACAAAGGTGTTGTAGAAATCCAGCTCGTCGGCAAACAGCGCGCCGTTGAGTGCGTTGAAGGTGCCGAACGCATCCGCCGAAAAGAGTACCTTGTCCGTGCGGTCATAGGTGAACATGACCTCCGGCCAGTGCACCATCGGCGCCATAACAAACTGAAACTCGTGTTTTCCGGTGGAGAGCGTGTCGTTTTCTTTGACGATGATGGCGCGATCCAGCACATCCTGATCGAAGAACTGGCAGATCATCTCGCTGGTCTTTTTTGTGCAGACGATCTTGGTGTCCGTATAGCGGCACAGCAGATCCATCAGCGTTGCGGAGTGATCCGGCTCCATGTGCTGCACGACGACATAGTCGAGCTTGCGTCCGTCCAGAATATGAGCGACATTTTCAAAAAACACCTTTGCGACGGCTTTGTCCACCGTATCAAAAAGGATCGTCTGTTCATCCAGAATCAGATAAGAATTATAGGATACGCCGTCGGGAATGGAATAAACGCCTTCAAACATGGCAAGCCTGCGGTCGTTTCCACCAACCCAGGTGATGTCTTCGTTCACTTTTCGCGTGCAATACATGCGATTTATTGCCCCTTTCGTGTGCCTGTCTATCTCAAAATGGTACGATTCTTCGTTAGAAATGCGGGAAGCTGCCGATTTGGTTCTTTGTCTATCCGTGCGAAGCCTGATCTTGCGAGGATTTTTGCAGCTTGCGCACGCATGATATCGATTGTGCCTGTCAGCATTATTCCATGTTTTGACTTGTTAATCAAGACTTGCGATGGTTTTACGTGTTGTTTTTCTCGCGGGACACTGCGAAAAAACGAAGTTTGCCTACGGAATGATCCTGCGCGAACAAGAATTTTACCCAAAGCAGTACGTTTGCGTGATTACGTTGCGGAAAACGTGATTCAACCTGATATACTATAGATTAGTGTATTAGGAAATGTGTTGATTCTTCCTAATTATTACAAGAAAAAGCACAAGTGAAGAAACTGGTTTTTCCTGAATTGCTTTATTATGAAAAAACAGGAAACAAATATCATTGGAGGTGTGTGAAATGAAAATACTCATGATCGGCGGAACAGGGCTATTGGGCAGCCAGGCCGCGCGAGAACTCATCTCCCGCGGGCACAGTGTGCATTCCATCGCGCTGCCGCCGCTGCCCGAAGGCGCGCTGCTGCCAACGGAGATGACGCTAACGCTGAAAAACAGCAACGAAATGACAGACGACGAGCTCCGCGCGGCATTTGCGGGCATGGACGGGTTCCTCTTTGCCGCGGGGGTGGATGAGCGGGTGGAGGGGCCTTCGCCCATCTATGACTTCTTCAAAAAATACAACATCACGCCGCTGGAGCGGATGCTCCGCCTCGCAAAAGAGAGCGGGGTAAAGCACGTGGTCATCGCGGGCTCCTATTTCTCCTATTTTGCCAAGAAATGGCCCGAGATGGAGATGACGAAATGGCATCCCTATATCCGCAGCAGGATCGATCAGGAGAACATGGCGTTTTCGTTTGCGGACGAAAACTTTGCGGTCTCCGTGCTGGAGCTACCGTATATCTTTGGCGCACAGAAGGGCAGAAAGCCCGTCTGGGTGTTCCTTGTGGAGATGCTGCTCAAGATGAAAGGCGCGGTTCTGTATCCGCGCGGCGGCACCACGATGGTCACCGTGCGTCAGGTTGGACAGGCATTTGCCGGCGCGCTGGAGCGCAGCGTGGGTGCAAACGCCTATCCCATTGGCTGGTTTAACCTGACGTGGAGAGAGATGATCACCATCATGAACAAATACATGGGCGTTCCGCAGAAGAAGATCATCACGATTCCGAAGTTCCTCTTTGCCATGAGCGCAAAGCAGATTGAGCAGGCGCACCGCTCCAAGGGCACCGAGGGCGGGCTGGACATGACCAAGTTTGTCGATATGCAGACGAGCAACCTCTTCATCGATAAAACGGAAGCCTGCCTCCCGCTTGGGGTTACGGACGATGACATCGACGCGGCAATCGGCGAATCCGTGCTCTTGAGCATGGATGTGCTGGACCAAAAGGCGAAGGTCATCGACATGAAGGGCGAATAATCCTTTTACCTCGAAGTGAATCAAACCTACAAAAAAGCCGGGAGTAAAATTCCCGGCTTTGCTTTTGCGTGGTTTCGGTTGTTAAGAACGTTGAGTTTGTCTCAATCCTTCTTCGGACCTTGATTTTGCGCGCGAAGGCCAAAGAGCGCCTGCATCTCCAGATACCCCGGGTTATCCTTGCGCCAATAGCTCATCGCATATTCCCGATTTTTGTTGGAAGCTTTGATCGTGATATTCGGGAGCTTTGCAATCAACGCTGCGCTCATATCCTCAAGCTGCCGGTCGGTTAACCCGCTGCAACTGATCCAGAGCCGCTCCAGCAAAGGCAGATCAAGGAGCGCATCGTAGGACGAGATATTGTTGTTGTTCAGGTTGAGGTACTTCAGCTTTTTGAGGTTTGCAATCGGCGAAATGTCCGTGACGTAGTTGTAGTTCAGCTCAAGGAACTCTAGCTGGGTCAGCGAGGCAAGCGCAGAGATATCCGTAAGGTCGCAAAGCGAAATATCAAGAATCCGAAGCTGCGGCAGATTAGTCAGGAAGTTGACATCGCCAATATTGGTGCAGTGGCCAACATCCAGCGCAACCAGATCGGTGCAGTATTTCAAATTTTCAAAATCCGAGCTGCGAACGCGCTTATAGGAGAACGAATCGCCTGCATACCAACCTGCTCCGTCGGGAAACTTCCGCTTTTGACCGGTGCTGAAGCCCTTGATATCCGTGCGAAGAATCCATTTGTATACGTTTGTATACCAGATGAACTTTGTCTGCGGGTAACGCTCCCGCATGGCAGCCATCTCCTCGTCGCTAGGCCCCGTGCCGCACATATCCAGTCGCGTGAGCTTCGGCAGCAGCACCAGAGAATCAGAGAAAATGGTGGCATCCGGCACCTTATACTCCCTTAGATCCAGCTCGGCTACGTCCGAGCGAACGCTGAGATCCTCCAACAATTGCACCTTCCAAACAAAGGAAACATTCGGATATGCTTGCGCCAGCGCGATCTGGTCGGCGAGCGCAAAAATCTCGTCATCAAACGTTACCTGTGCCAGCGCGGGCAGGCGGGCGAGGTCGGTCTTTAGGGGGACGAGGTCGACGGTCTTCCCGCTGAGGTCGAGCGCTGTCGTGTTTGCCGGATATGTTTCCCCGCCAATTGTCACATCTGCAACGGGTGTGACCTCGGGGGATTGCTTCGCGAGCGCTTCCGCCTCTTTGCTGTCCGGCATCGGCGTGTCCGCGCCGGGGGTAGCTTTGCCGGATGGCGCGCAGGCGTAGACAAGCAGCAATGCGCAAAGGCAAAGCGCAAGAGAAGCGCGTTGAAAGACTCTTTGACCAAACAGTTTATGAATCAAATGTATCACCTGCTTTTCGGGGAAATTGCAAATTTCGTTGCCGTCTTGCGTTCGATTCCAAACAATAACAGACCAGTTGTGATCTGTGAAACACAAACCCGTGCAGAGAACAACGAGAAGCATAGAATCTATCTGATTATACCAACCCCAAAAGGGAAAGTAAACTTGAGCGGGATTGAAAGACTGGAACACTTTGCCTACCGTTTAAAAAATACACCGGTACTTGCAGCACGGTGTATTTTGGTTTTGAAGCAGATACGGATGCATGCCCGCGTTGAGAACGCTATTTTGCGACCTTCTCTTTGTTGATGATTCCGCCAAAGACGGTGCGGAGGCAAATCCGCAGATCGAGCCAAAGCGACCAGTGGTCGATATACCAAATATCGTGTTTGACGCGTTCTTCAATCGAGGTGTCCCCGCGATAACCGTTTACCTGTGCCCAGCCGGTGATGCCGGGGCGCACAAGATGCTTGAGCATATACAGCGGCACGGTCTCCTGAAATTGCTCCACATAGTGCGGTACTTCAGGACGCGGGCCGACGAGGCTCATGTCGCCTTTGAGCACGTTGAAAAACTGCGGCAGTTCGTCGATGCTGGTCTTGCGCATCAGGCTGCCGAAGCGTGTCTTGCGCGGGTCGTCATTCTTGGTCCAGCCGGTTTTTTCGTCTGCGTTGACGCGCATGGAGCGAAATTTATACATTTGAAACAGGTGCTTGTTTTTGCCGACGCGCGTCTGCTTGAAGATGATTGGCCCCGGGCTGGAAAGCTTTGTCCCGATGGCGGCAAAGAGCATCACAGGGCTGGTGAGCACGATGAACACCAGCGCGGAAACGATGTCAAACAGGCGCTTGACTACCGCGTTTCCGGGGAGGTCCAGCGGCGTGGTGCGCAGGCTTAAGAGCTTGCATTCCCCTAGGTTTTGGATCGTGGTGCTTGCGGGAATATAGTCGTTGTAATGGGGAATGATGGAGACCTTTGTGCCGTATTTTTCCGTTGCGGCAATGATCTGCGGCAAAAGCGTCGCCTGTTCCAACTCCAGCGCCACAACGACCTCGTCGATGCCGGAGGAGGCAATCAGTTCGCTCCCGTTGTTCGACCAGTCACCAAGACAGGTTAAGCCATCGATTGCGCAGCTGGTTCCGATGTAGCCATCGATGGTATAGCCGAACTGCGGCGCATTTTGGATGGTCTTAACGTATTTCTGCGCGAGCGCGCCGCTGCCGATAAGCACCACGTGTTTGAGGTTGTAGCCGCGGCTTCGATAGCGCCAAAGCACCGTGCGAACAAGCAGCCTTTTCACCAGCACCAGCACACTGGAGAGCGCGAAAAAGAGCGCGAACGCCGCGCGTGAAAAATTGCTCAAGCGGAAGAGGTAAAACAGCATGCCGCCGCCAAGAACGGTGACCGCGTTGACGATCAGAACCCACTTGATGTCAAAATTGAATGATTTTCCGCGCACGGAGTCGTAGAGCTTGGCAAGCTGATAGCCAAACACGCTGACCAGAGCAAACGTAAGCGCAAACCAGAAGAGATTTGCGGGGTAGAGTGCAGGGTTTTGCGGGTCCTGTCGCACGACGAGCAGCCAAAAACAAGTGGCGGCATAATAGGAAACGCCCACGATAAAAAAGTCGATCAAGCGATTGATCTGCGTGAATACGCGCTGCCATTTTTTAATCATGACACACCCTGATTTCATGAAAATTTTTGTATACCCGCTCTTGTTGAACGCGAGGTAATACTGTGGCGTACTGTTCTCAGACTTTTATCTTACGCAATCTTCGGCATCCCGTCAACCAAATCAGGAAAATCATAATTCGCCTATCGTTCCTGCGAATCAAACGCTCTCTGCTTGGGCCGAAGAAGACAGCCCTTTATGTGTACGAAAAACGGAACGATATGCGGGAGCTGTTTGCAAAACAAAACCGAACCAAAAGAACGGAATCACCTGAAAAAAGTTGAACATTTTTTCTGGCCGATATATGGAAAAAACACTCGCGGAGGAACTCGGGATAGAGTATGATAGTCTGGATATTGTGATACAAGCGCGCCGAAAGAGAAAGAACATTTTTGCAGGAAACGGCGCAGCGTAAGAGGAGGTACTATTTTTGGATGCAACGTTAAAAAAGCGGTTGGAGCGTTTCGCGCTTGAAATCCGCGTCGGCGTGCTGGAGCAGATGAAAGCGCGCGGCTTTGGCCATGTTGGCGGCTCGCTGAGCATTGCGGACGCATTGGCGGTACTCTACGGCAGCCAGATGCGCTTTGACCCCAAGAACCCGGATTGGGCGGAGCGTGACAAGCTGGTCTGCTCCAAGGGTCACGCAGGCCCCGCGGTCTATTCCGCGCTCGCGATTTCGGGATTCTTTCCTTATGAAATGCTCAAAACGCTCAACCAGCCCGGCACATGCCTGCCGAGCCATTGCGACCGGAACAAGACCCCGGGCGTGGACATGACCACGGGCTCTCTGGGACAGGGCACGAGCCTTGCCTGCGGGATGGCGCTTGGCGAAAAGCTCCGCGGACGCGACGCGCGGGTGTTCCTCATCGTTGGCGACGGCGAAGCAAACGAGGGTCAGGTTTGGGAAGCGTGCATGTTTGCCTCCGCAAAAAAGCTTGGCAACCTCGTGCTGCTGCTGGATGTCAACGGCAAACAGCTCGACGGCTGCACCAAGGATATTCTGGACACGCTGGATCTTTCCGCAAAGGTTCAGGCGTTCGGGTTTGATACCGTCAGCATCGACGGAAACGACATTGAGGCGGTCTACAATGCACTGGAGCGCACGAGAAACGGCGGGGACAAACCCTATGCCATCGTGCTCAACACCATCAAGGGCAAAGGCATTGCCGCGGTAGAGCAGGCAAAGAGCAACCACAGCATGGCGGTTTCGACCGAGCAGTGGAACGAATGGCTGCTTTCGCTGACCGCGCAGCTGGACTAAGGAGGGAATGAACATGATGGATTTAATTTACGATGGAAGCATGGATTCCCGCCTGTTTAAGGACATTCTGGGCAAGACCATCAAGGAACTCAGCGAACAGGACAGCGACTTCATCTATCTCGACGCGGATCTGATGAGTTGCATCGGCACCTGCGGCTGGTCGGCGGAGCACCCCGAGCGCGGCATCAACTGCGGCATTTCGGAATCAAACATGATCGGCGTTGCGTGCGGCCTTGCGGCAACAGGCTTCAAGCCCGTTGTGCATACGTTTGGCCCGTTTGCCTCCCGCCGCGTGTTTGACCAGGTGTTTCTCTCGGCGGGCTACGCCAAGAACGACATCACGATCATCGGCACCGACCCAGGTGTGACGGCCGCGTTCAACGGCGGCACGCATATGCCGTTTGAAGATGTTGCGCTCTATCGCACGATTCCGACCGCGACGATCATCGACATCACCGATGTTCCGATGCTCATCAGCGTGCTCAAGCAGTGCAAAGACCTGCCGGGCGTGAAATACATCCGCGTTGGCAGAAAGAATGCGGCAAAGGTGTTTGCGGACGGCACGGAGACGCCGATTGGCTCCGCGATCACGCTCCGCGAAGGCAAGGATGTCGCAATCTTTGCCTGCGGCATTATGGTGCACGAAGCGATGCAGGCGGCAAACAAACTCGCCGAAAGCGGCATTGAAGCTGCGGTGGTCAATTTCTTCACCATCAAGCCGCTGGATACCGAGGCGGTGAAGCAATACGCCAAGCAGTGCGGCAACATCGTGGTCGCTGAAAACCACAACAAAATCGGCGGACTTTACAGCGCGGTTTGTGAAACACTCGCGCGCGAGAACACCGCGAGGATTGACGTGGTTGCGGTCAACGACGAATATGGCGAGGTTGGCCCGCAGGATTATCTGCAAAAGCGCTTCGGCCTGACGGCGGATCACATCGTTGAGACCGTCAAGGCGCTGGTGAAATAGTCCCGCCACAACACAACAAATGAAGAAAGAGGGGATGCAAGTGTGATGCGTTCCCTCTTTTTTGTCGCTTGACAGCTGTTTTTGATTAGTTGGTTGGATGTCTCTCCGTGGTTGGAAGACGGCTATTCGAGTGAGAAGAACGTACAGAGTGACTCAACCGCTAAACCCTTCCTTGCCATTCACGTTATAGAGCCCGTAGAAGGAAAGCACTCCTCCACTTTCTGCGCTGGAATCTCTTGGTACATCGACCCACTCTGTGAACCCTTCGGGTAACGTATAGATCGTCATTCCTGGCAGGAAAAGCCGGAATTCACCCGCATCATCAAATCCGTATGGTTTTGAAGTAATGTATCGTATGCCATCATCGCCAATCTTTTCCTCGTTGACAGTCCCTTCTTGCGAGAGGGACTCACATTCCATGGAGTATTCAAAATCACTGATCTTGTTCAACGATGAGAATTTTCCACTGAAGGCGCAGACGTATTGCGTTCCATTGGGGTAATCTGAACCATTATCGCCCATATCCGAGTCGGAGTAGTATCCTCTGAACGATCCGTCTGAAGAGATGGTTACCTCCGTTTGCCAAGCACCTGCGCCGCCTAGAAAGACAAATACGATGTCGGCAAGATCGGCATAAGTAAAATCAAGCGAGGGAGACTGCGGAGTTGGTGTACTGACGGGCAAGAGCAGCTCGACGGTATCGATCGGTGCAGCAGAGACGATTGATATTTGCACTGGAGTTGGAATCTCGGCTGAAGGGTTGGGGCTACTGCAAGAAATGCAGCAAGCTCCAATGAGTAGGATAATCGATAGAACTTTTATGCAACGAATCATGTTGTGTTACACTCCGAATAGACAGACTGAATATCATGCAGTATACCATGGCGCAGGCACTCCGCAAAGTTACTGTTGTTGAATTCCAGATCGATCATAACATCGTCGCAGTGATACATATTGGAGCATTCCAAAGCGGCTGAATTGTATTTTTATGTCTATCGCTGACAACGTAGCTCCAGATGAGGTAAAATGTGATTTGGAAAGATATCTTGAAGTATATGTTTTATTGTTAGCGCGAAGAAATTGAATGACACGCCATGATACAGATCAGGAGCTATGAGTGAGAATCGTAAAACAATGAAACTTTGGATGAATACAGGAGGGCAAAACCATGGAGTTTCAGATTACCGACGGGCGCGTTTATTATCAGGACGAGAAGAACGAGGTGCTCGCACAGGCGACGTATTCCTATGTGAGTGGGGGGGTTGTCGACATTGACCACACCTATGTCAGCCCCGTTTTGCGCGGGCAGGGCATTGCGGGGAAATTGATGGAAGCGCTTGCATCCGATCTTCGCGCAAAGGGGCTGAAGGCCGCCGCCTCCTGTTCCTATGCGGAGGCATGGCTGGAAAAGAACCGCGAGAACTATGGGGATATCATCGCCTGATCGAGCGCGCGGATACAATGGTATGCGCCGCGTGCATATTATATGCGATATGCACGCTGCATCATAGGATTCTGCCTGAACCGCAACGCATATGCAGGCGGCGTGACCTGCGGCATATAATATGAACGAATTTGAAATTCCTGTTGTTTCATGCATGAAAACGGCTGTTTTGGGGCGTGTGTATGCACCCGGTGTGTTGACAGCGTAATGCGAACAATACTACAATCAAGTCAAGTTGCCAGGGGGTCTTTCCTTGGGGGGAATCCTGCAACTCTCTATGCCATTTGTTTCGGCCTTTGAATTTGGTTTTCATCCATTTTTCACCCAGAGAAGGCCGGGGAAATCAGAGGTCTTTGCATGCGGCAATCAGGAATCTACGTGCCACAAGACGATCCGGCGGATGACTGGGCATATCTTCCGGTTGCGCGCGCGCGGCGGCGTTCGGGCGCGGGTAAGGTTCTGCTTGGTGTCTTTGCCGCGATACTGCTCCTTTCGGCGCTTGCGCTGCTCTATATCCGTCAATACACCGTGACGGGTGTTTCGATGGAACCCACGCTGATGGCGGGAGATCGCGTTTTTTACGTCGGATTTACCGAGGCAAACTATGGTGATCTGGTCATCTTTGACGCGGGCGACCTCTACGGCTTGGTCATCAAACGCGTTGCCGGACTTCCCGGAGACCGCGTTGAGGTCACAGCGGACGGACACCTGCTGCGCAACGGAATAACGGTTGACGAAGGTTATATCATTCCAGATTCGCTCGGCAACAGCGCGATGGCGGAGACGAGGGTTGAGAACGGGAAGCTCTTCTTGTTGGGAGACAATCGCGCGGCCTCCATCGACAGCCGCGATATCCGCGTCGGCCAGATCGCGATTTCGTCTGTGCGCGGCGTGGTCACGCAGATGCTGCGCAGCACGGGGTCAACTTCATAAGATCAATACGTTCGTCAAGCGCCTGCGTGATGCAGGGGAATCGGCCTTATAGAAGACGAAAGGCAACGATTGCGACACAAACGCAGATGAATCGGCTATACAAAGGATCAAAACAACGGATGCAACAAACACACAGAATAGGGAAAGGTGCATTGTCTCTCCTGCTCATCACACTCATGTTGCTGCAATTCGGCTGCGTGGGTGAGACGGTGCATGCGCTGGACTATTCTTTGGAGAGCGAATTATACACCGATCAGCCGGTAGCAACGCCGCAACCTGCGGAGCAAACTCCTGCGCAGCCGGGTACAGCAAGCGAGACGCCAACCCCGGCGCCAACCCCAACCCCCATAAATACTATAAGCCCAACCCCAACGCAAACAAGCGCAACCATGACGCCAACAAACACAACCCCAACACCGACGCCGCAGGGAACAAGTGCCGGAACAGAAACCCCGCTGCCGTCTCAAACGCCGGAGTTGCACCGCCTGACGATTTTGGTGCAGGATGCCTCAGCCGCTCCGCTGATTGGCGCGCGGGTCATGTTGTTTCAGGATGGCTCCGTGCTCTTTTCCGGTATGACGGGGAGCGACGGCAACGTCTCCTGGACACTTGCGCTCGGGCACAGCTATCGGGTGAAGGCGGCGCTTTCCGGCTACGTGCCGAGTGATGGCGACGATAAAACCTATGATATGGCGCAGGATGTGGCAGTCAAAATCACGCTTGTGCAGGGCACATCCGGCGAAACGGGCACCACAACGCCAACACCGCTGCCCGTGCCGGAAGGCGCGCCGGGCAAGGTTTTGATCACGGCCGACGATGTTTCGATTCAGCCAAAACAGGCAGGCTTTGGCTTGCTGGACGGCGTGCGCGCGCAGACGGAACTTGGCCAGCCCGTTGCAGTTTGGGTTGTAGACAAAGGCGGTTTTTCTGCGGAGACGCCGGGCTCTTATACCGTGACCTATGGTGCGTTTGAAGAAGGAAAGCTCATCACCGCAACGCGAACGGTTACGGTTGAAGGCGCAACGGAAGAAACCGCGCCCCAGGATCAGCCGCATGCGCCATTCGGCAGCAGCAAGGAACGCTATGAAATCTTGATGGCATACCGTGCGGAAATTGGAGATCAGCTCAGCGAGCGCATTGCCGCGCTGACCGAGGAATATAAGCAAAAGGTTGCCGAGGCGCAGGCCGCCAACGGGGAATCACGTATCCTCGCGCCGAGCGCCGCGGAGAACGACACGGACGATATGACCACGGCGGCAAAGGATGTTCAGCAGACGCAAGAGGTCCGCGTGACCAACTGGCCGGATGTACTGGCGACGTTCCTCGCGCAAAACGTGGCAAATGAAGACCGGCCGCTGAATCAGTATGAACTCATGGATATCCCGCTGGATCGACTCGACAGCGTGTTTTGGGATATGAACCCGATTGAAGTCTTCCGCATGGACGGAACGGCAAACGTTTTGCTCAACGCAAAGTCTTATGAGGACATGGCGGATGTGTACGGCATGAGCGCAAACCGCAGGACCTTCCTCTATGAGCTCATGCAGCCGGAGTTTCAGCGTACGTTTGCTTCCATGACGGGCAATACCGCGTTTTTTGAAACTTCCAAAGAAGGCCTGGGCGAACTGCTCGACACGCTGCCCGGAGACACGAACGTAGAGCGCAAGCAGGTTGTGGAGACCGCCTTCTCACTCGTTGGCAAGATTTCCTATGTGTTTGGCGGCAAATACAACCGCCTCGGCTGGAACAACGCCTGGGGCAACGCAAACGAAGCGGAGGAAGGCGACAAGGTTCGAATCTCGCGTGACGACGGGCTTGATTGCAGCGGGTTCGTGAGCTGGGTGTTTATCAACGCACTTGGCGATCCTGCGGCGTTGCGCGTCATCGGCAACGGTTCGAGCAATCAATGGGCGCATTCCGAGGCAATTGGCTGGGACGAGGGAAAGCCGGGCGACCTTGCGTTCTATTGCGCGCCGGGGGAGCGGCAGTATAACCACGTCGGCGTGATCGTCGCGGTTGACGACGACGGCAGCTATCTGATTGCGCACTGCTCCTCGGTGCAGGATGGCGTTGTCGTGACCGATGGCTGGAGCACGGGGTTCCGTTACCTGCGAAGGCCCGCATTTTTCCAATAATCAATGCCTCAGCAAAACATTGTTTCGATGAAACCCGCGCAGGAAAGCGGATTCCTTGAAAAATAACGTGGAATATGCATTGTAAAACAAGAAGGATTACATTATAATCGGAGATGTAACGAATTCATGTATGAATTTTCGATGCATAAGTAGCACGCTGCATCATTACATCTATCGTTTTTGATAGAAAAATTACGATGCAACAGGCAAATACACCGTGTTTGCGTGCATAATCACTTGACAACTGTTGCGCTATTTGTTATTTTTATGACAATGCAGTTTTGTACTTGTGTACACAACCGCAAGAGCAGCATGGTGTGCAACCCCGCGCAAGACTGTTAATTATTCATGAACATTCACGGTTTTTTATGCAATTAGGCCGCAGTTCGGTTAATATGGTGAAAAGGGCTGAATATAGCGGTTTTTTGCAGAATAGAAAGTCAAACCACCAGCAAGAGAAATTGGAGATTAATGAATATTAAGCAATGGTCATACGGATTGTCACGACCCAACTGTGTCACTTGAACAGACAGTAAACCGGATGCTCGGACGCCAGATATCAAACGGGCGAAAGAAGCGTATGCAATCGAACAGAATGAATATTCGTTTACTACCGGTGGTAGACATCGTCGAAGACGACACTAAATCATGATTTTTCCAAACGGTTTTCTGCAGACGGAGCTCAGTACCACGCGAGAATCATAGCAATAGTAATGTTCAACAGAAAACAGTTTCAGCGTGAACCGGTAGCCATTGATCGGATCATCAGCAAGCCTTCATCCTGTTTTCGCGCTATAGCGGCAAGGCGGGAAAGCAATGATCGAAATAGCCGTACGGATCCTAGGAAAATACTCGTTGTACCTTGATAGCTGTATATAAGTGCGATTCTTCCCACGCAAATGGCACACCCCGCGAAAGCGGGCGTCGCAAAGCTATAGGGCCTAACGGCAGAAGTGCCCACGGCAGCCAGTTTCCGAATGAAGAACTCACGTTTCGCACAACCGTCCGAAAGACGGCTTGGTTGTGTTTCAAAAAAACGTAACGGTTCAAATTCATGAGGGATTTGAGCCGTTTTTCATTTTTTTGCTATGGCTATCATATAGATCCAATACCTTTGTGATGATTGGTGAAGATTGAGGAGAAACAAGAATGCAGGTTTTACTGCCGATTTTCTACGGCGCTGCACTGGGCGCCGCATTGGCGGTTCCCGCGCGGCTCCTCTCGGGATTATTGCTCAAGCGCCGCGGGTTTGAGGCGCAGATGGAACGCAGGCATTTCCTGATCATGCTTGCTGCTATGACGCTGACCGGCGGAGTGATCGGTTGGCGGGCGGGGGTAACCTTCCGCGGGCTATATCTGCTGCTTTTGCTGCTGGTTTCGGCCTGCGCGTTTTACATCGATGCAAAACATCGCGTCATTCCAAACGAGCTGTGGCTCGCCGTGCTGGCTTTTGCCCTGGCGTTTGGGATACCGGGCGCGATCAAGTTTCAGATTTGGCAATCTCTGTTGGGGTTTGCCGTCTGTTTCGTCATCTTCTTTATTCCGAGCTTGTTCGGGCAGAAGATTGGCGCAGGAGATGTAAAGCTGGCGGCGGCAATGGGCTTTGCGCTCGGGCTGACAGGCAGCCTTTATGCGATTGCTTGCATGGGCGCGCTGGTGCTGCTGTATGCTGTGCTCGATCAGAGCATGCCGCTGCCGCAACGACTCAAGACCATGATCCCGATGGGGCCGTTTCTCGCACTGGCGCTGGTCGCAATGTCGATCATACTCGTTTAGCCACGGTATTCGTGCGCAAGCTTGCTATGTCAATGGCCACGAGCGCAGAAAACAAGTAGTCCGGAACGTACAAGCGTTCTCAAAATAGGGCAAAAGCCCGAAAAATAATAAGGGAGGTAATAGGACATGATGAAACTTTGGAAGAACGAAGAAGGCCAGGGCATGGTGGAATATGGTCTGATCATCGCACTGGTCGCGATCATCGTTATTGCCGGCATCTCGCTGCTGGGCAAGAACATCGGCAACCTGTTCAACACGGTTGCAGCAAACATTAAGTAAAATAACTACTTGGTAAGACACGCTAGAAGGAGGAATAAGAGTATGAAGAAGTTTTTCATGAATGAAGAAGGCCAGGGCATGGTGGAATATGGTCTGATCATCGCGCTGGTTGCAATCATCGTCATCGCCGGCATTTCGCTGCTGGGCAAGAACATTGGCAATCTGTTCAACACGGTTGCTGACAACGTCAAGTAACAAAATCCGGAAACATCAAATGGGAAGAGGGCGCGAAATGATGAAAAGCTTCGTTCTCAACGAGCGGGGACAAGGTCTGGTGGAATACGGCCTGATCCTAATGCTTGTTGCTCTTGTCGTCATCGGCGGTCTTACACTGCTTGGCGGAAACGTAGCCGCGTTTTTTTCAAACGCCAGCAACCTTTTTCAATGATTGCTGACGCGGTATGCCGGACGGCATGTCGTGAAGCGACGGTTACCATACGGAAGCGGAGCGCCTGCCCGGTTTGCGTAAAACGCGGATCGGGTTGGTTGTTGTTAGTGTCCTCAAAGGTATGTGGAGGGGAAAACGCCCTGACACAAATCGACACACAAACGAACCGAACAGACAAAAGCGGCCGGTTTGTTTTGCGGGTCATGGTTTCGGCATGACGGGATGAGAGCAGCGCATGAACGCAAGGGCTACTCTCATCCCGGCATCCTATTTCAAATTTTATATCGTATGATGCAATATCCTCGGTATCTCTGGCGCTGCAATGAAACCGGATTGCGGCGCGAGAGATGCTGATGATTTCGTATCCTACCCTGCAAAAAGGAGGGGGAAAGTCATGAGCCTGCTTGACCCGAGAACGGCAGCCAAACAACGGCGCAATCAAACCATCACAGAAAAAAAGCGGCTCCGCGAGAGCGGGCAGTCCGCCGTGGAAACGGCGCTCATGCTGCCGCTTCTTCTTCTGCTGATCTTCGGCATGCTGGAGATGGGTTGGCTTGCCACTACGCGGCAGACGATGGATACCATCACGCGGGAAGCAACGCGCGCCGGTGTGGTCGCTGCGAGTACAACCGCGAGCACGACCGCCGTGAACAATGCGGTAACGAGCAAAAAACCCGCATATATGAAAAAGACGATCACGGTCACCGTCACGTTCTCCAAGCCTTCGAGCTTTAAGGATGGGGACATCACCGTGACAACCGCCTACGACCTGCCACCACTCACGCCGCTGACGGCGTTTTTGGTGCCTTCGGGGGTTTATCATATCGTATCGACCTACACGATGAAAGTTGGTTAGCACGGCTGGTTTCAACGTATGGTTCAACCCGTGCCGTAATCAATATGGGTGCTGGAGACAGCGGAAGCGTTTGATGATGCATATGCTCCGTCAACCCGCCTGATCCGACAGGAGGATTCTCATGAAAAAAGTTGTCTTGTTCGCCCTGATCGCCGCGCTCTGCGCGGGCGCTCTGCTCTACTTTTATCTGGGCAATCTCGAAGCGCAGAAGCAGGTGAAGGTGGAGTATGACAACGTGGTTGTTGCAGCGGTCGATATTCCCGCTTACACACCGATCACGAGCGAGATGGTCACATTCAAGCAGATACCGGCGGGCTATGCGCATCCGCTTGCGACGCGTTCGGTCGAGGACGTGATTGGCTACGTGACCGAAAGCGCGATCCTTGCAGGGGAAGAGCTGCTTCCGTCAAAGCTCAAGCAGTTTGGCGAGACGGACAGCGGGCTTTCCTATGTTGTGCCGGAGGGTATGCGTGCTGTGACGGTTGCGGTGGACGAAGTATCCGGTGTTGCGGGATTCCTACAGCGCGGAGATTATGTGGACGTGATTTCCTATACCACAACCACCTATGTGCCGGCCAAAGCGCCCGTGGTTGCGGAGGGAGGAGAACCGACGGCGGATCAATTGCCGCAGACGCTGAGTACAACATTGGTTGCGGCGCAAAATGTCCGCGTTGCCGCGGTCGGCAAGTCGCTCTCAGGTGCTGCAGCCGCAACGGAAGACCAGGCGGCGGAGGGCTATAACAGCGTGACGCTGCTGCTCTCGCCGGAGGATACCATGCGTGTCGTGCAGGGCGCAAAGAGCGGCTCGATCGTTTTAATCTTGCGCGCATCCGGCGATCACACACCAAACACGCAGGAACCGGTCATCAACGACATGCTTTTGATTCGCGCGGAGTAAGGGGAAAGATGAACAGCATTCGCATCATGTTGGCAGCGAATTCTGCCGATGACAGAAAACTGATTTCAGGGCTATTGACGGATGAGGCGCTTCGCGTTGTCAGTTCGTTTCGCCCGGATGCCGACGGGCTAAAGAAAGCCTCTTCGCAACCAGCGGATGTGCTTTTGATCGGAACCCGCGCGATGCCAAGCCAGGAGCTGGATTTTGCAGAGCGGATGTTTACGACGCGAAGCGACATCACCATTCTTCTGCTTGCGCCGACGCTGGACAGCCGGACGCTTACCCGTGCGATGGAGTGCGGAATCGCACGTGTGATCGACATCGACAGCAGCGAGCACGATATTTGCACACACATCATGACGGCGGCAAACCGGGACCAGAACCGCCGCAACAGCACACAGAAAATTGCAAGTTACGATTCCAAAATCGTCGCGTGTTACTCGCCCAAGGGCGGTGTAGGGAAAACCACGCTGGCGGTGAATTTGGCATATGCCCTCGCGACCATGAACAAAAAAATTGCGCTGATTGACCTGAGCTTACAGTTCGGGGAAGTTGGCGTTTTTTTGGATATCGCCAAAGGCGATACGATCGCGGACATGGTCGAGGAGCACTCGTTTGAACTCTCCACGATCAAGAGCTATCTCATCCGGCACCAAAGCGGCATTCAGGTCATGCTCTCCAGCAGTTCGCCGGAGTATGCGGAGCTGATTCAGCCGGTGCATGTCAACGCGATTCTTTCCTCGTTGCGGACGGAATTTGACTATGTCATCATCGATATGGGGGTGGCCTTTGGGGACTGCGCCATTGCCGCGATGGAGACCGCAGATACGATCCTGCTGGTGGTCAATGAGGACATCGCTTCCCTGCACGACGCAAAGCGCAGCATCAAGGTGCTAGAGGCGCTGAACCAACAGGACAAGCTCAAGATCGTCGTCAACAAAGAGGGGATTTCGACCATCACGGTCAAGAACGTGGCAAATCTTTTGGAAGCCACGCCTGTGCTTGTGATCCCATATGATCTCAAGGCGGCTATGCTCGCGGTCAACCGCGGAATTCCGATGCTGAGCTGCGCGCCAAATTCGAAGGCGAGCAAAGAGATTCGCAACTATGCACACGCCCTGATTCGGAGGGTATAATCATGGGACTCTTGGAGCGCCTGGACAAAAAGACACCAACTCCGCAGGCAGGTGCCGCGGCGCAGGCGGAGGCGGACGAAGCCGCAGCCCTGCGTGAGCGGGTTCACTATCAGGTTGTAGAATCGCTCAACAAACGCGATGAAAAACACAGCGGTGGAACGAACGAGGCGGAAACGCGCGCCATCATCGAGTCCGCGTTGGAGCAAAATGCGTCCGCCATGGCTCGGCCGGAGCGCAACCGCATCGCAATAGAGATATACGATTCCATTCGCGGCCTCGGCCCGCTGGAAAAACTCCTGGCCGATGAAACCGTCAGTGAAATCATGGTCAATGGCGCGAAGCAAGTGTTTGTGGAGCGCAACGGCAAGCTGGCGCAGAGCGACGTCACATTTTATGACAACGAGCAATTGCTCAATGTCATCGATCGTATCGTCTCCCCGTTGGGCCGTCATATCGACGAAGCAAACCCGATGGTAGACGCGCGCCTGCCCGATGGCTCCCGTGTCAACGCGGTCATCGCGCCACTTTCGCTGAAAGGCCCGTTGCTGACGATCCGAAAGTTTTCCAAAACGCCGCTGACGGTGGAAAACCTGGTCAACTTTGGAAGCCTTACGATGAAGATGGCGGCGTTTCTCGAAGCCTGCGTCAAAGGCCGGCTCAATGTCGTCGTCTCCGGCGGTACCGGCAGCGGAAAAACCACGCTGCTCAACGTTCTCTCCGCCTATATCCCATATGACGAGCGTATCGTCACCATCGAAGACGCGGCGGAGATTCAGCTGCAACAGCAGCATGTGCTGACGCTGGAAGCAAGACCCGCAAACCTGGAAGGAACCGGACAGATCACCATTCGCGATTTGGTTCGAAACGCGCTGCGTATGCGACCGGATCGCATCATCGTTGGCGAGGTGCGCGGCGGCGAAGCGCTGGATATGTTGCAGGCGATGAACACGGGCCACGACGGCTCGCTGACCACCGGCCACGCGAACTCCACGCGCGATATGCTCGCAAGGCTTGAAACAATGGTGCTCATGGCGGGTATGAACTTGCCCGTTTCCGCAATTCGCCAGCAGATTGCCTCTGCAATCGACATCATCGTGCAGCAATCGCGTATGCGAGACGGCAGCCGTAAGATCATCGGCATCAGCGAGGTGATCGGAATGGAAGGCGACGTGATTGTGACGCAGGAGATCTTCACCTACGATTATGGCGATGGGCGCACACCGGGTCGCTTCCGCGCAACAGGAATCAAGCCGCGCTGTGCCGATAAGCTTTTGGCGGCTGGTGCGGGGCTCAAGGACGAGTGGTTCCATTGATATTGACGCTCGTATAACGAACGATAGATACTCTGCGATCTTCCGGATCAAGAAGCTGTTTAGAGAGGGGATGAAACACATGATTCGTGCTTTGGTCGTTCTGGCGTTTGTCATCGCGTGTTATTTCATCTTCTATCTGATTGCGGCTGCGCGCACGAAAGACAAGCGCAAGATGGATGACCGCGTGCGCGAGCTTTTTGAGCTCAACGCAAACGAGAGCGCGGACAGGCGCATCAGTAAAAATACAAAGCGCAAAAATCCGCTCCGTCTGGAGCAGATTGCAGACGAGCTGTATGTTGCCGGCGTCGCGCTGCGCGCGGAAGAGTTTATCACGATCTGGATTCTCATGGGCGCGGTGATTCCCGCAATTGCGCTGTTTCTTGGCGCGCCGACGACGGTCTGCATCGGGCTCGTCATCGTTGGCGCCGCAGCGCCGATTTCGTGGGTAACCATCAAGCGAAACAAGCGCCTTGCGATTCTGGGGTCTCAGCTTTCGGATGCGCTCGCAATTATCTGCAATGCGCTTCGCGTCGGGCAGTCGTTTCAGTCTGCAATGAAAAACGTTGCGGACGAGATGGAGGAGCCGATCTCGCGTGAGTTTATGCGCGTTTACCGGGAAACACAGTATGGCATGCCGCTTGAAACCAGCCTTGCCAGGCTTGTGAACAGGACGAAGAACCCCGATCTGGAGTTGATGTCCTCCGCGGTCATCATTCAGCGGCAGATCGGCGGCAATCTTGCCGTCATCCTGCAAAATATTTCCGACACGATCAACCAGCGCATTCGCCTGCGCGGAGAAATTCGAACCATGACCTCCGCCGGACGCATGAGCGGCTATATCATCGGCGGTTTGCCGGTCGTGATTATACTGCTGCTGATGTTCATCAATCCGGGTTATATCGATATGTTTTTTACGACGTCGTCCGGCAGAATCATGCTGCTTATCAGCGCGGTTTTGGAAGCAATCGGCTTTGCGGTCGTCAACAAAATTGTCAATATTAAGCTCTAAAGGAGGAGATGCCGCATGAGACTTGTGGTTTTGTCGTTTACGATTGCGGTGTTCCTTGGATTTGTGGCGCTGTTACAGAGCTATGGGCAGAAGAGCGACCAGATGAGGAAGCGCTTCAATCAAGTAGCGGAGGCGGAGCGCTCGTATAGCGATGAAGAACTCAAGAAATCGTTTACCGAGCGTGTGCTCAAGCCACTGATACGGCGAATCACAGAGGGAATCCGCCGCTCGGCCGGAAACCGCCCCGTAGGGCAAAGCAAAGCGACGATGAAACTTGATAAGCAACTCAAAGCATCCGGCCTCGCGTTGTCGCTGCAGGAGTTCACCTTTATCAAGAGCATGCTGATCCTCGTGTTTTTCGTGGTTGGCATCGCGCTGTTTCTGCTCCTGCCGATCAATTTCCTTCTGCGGCTGGTTGTCCTTATGGTGATGCTGAATATTCCGCTCTATGGAACCAGCTATTTTCTCACCTCGCAAGTGAAAAACCGCAAAGAGAGCATTTTGCGTGAGCTGCCGGAGACGATGGATGTGTTGATGGTCAGCGTGGAGGCAGGGCTTGGACTGGACGCAGCAATTGTGCGCCAATATGCGAAGAACAAATCCGTCGTGCTGACGGAGCTGAACAACGCGATTCGCGAAGTGCAGATGGGTGTTCCGCGCAGGACCGCGCTCAAAGAGATGGCGGATCGCTGCGATGTCAAGGAACTTACCGCGTTTGTCACCGCGCTGCTGCAGGCGGATCAACTTGGCGTGCCGATCAAAAACGTGTTGGACGTGCAGGCGGAGCGGCTTCGTGTAGAGCGCAAGCAGATGATTCAGGCAAAGGCCGCAAAAGCACCGATCAAGATCATGCTGCCCACGGTCGCGTTTATTTTCCCTGTGATTTTCATTATTCTGCTTGGTCCCGCCGTGGTAGAGCTCATCTCTACGCTGAGCTAACGCAAGACAAACGAAGAAAAGTTGTGCCGCAGGAAGAAATTGACTAACCTTGCGGAAGAAAAAAGCATCCGACAATGAGGCAAGAATGAAGACGGTTCAGATCGCAAAAAATGGCGAAACCATCGCGACAGTTTGGCATGCAACAGGATATTTTGCACGATTGCGCGGCCTGCTGGGGCGGAAACTGGAAGCGGACGGTGGCATGTTGCTCACGCCTTGCAGCGAGATTCACACCATCGGTATGGGCTATGCAATCGACGCACTGTATCTGGATAAAAACGGGCGGGTGCTGCGGATAGACGAAGCGCTTGCGCCCGGCAGAGTATTGCCGCGGCAGCGCGGCGCAAGGCACGTTCTGGAGTTGCCGGAAGAAAGTGCAAAACGGCGCGGACTGACGGCGGGAGACATACTGGAGGTAATCCGATGAACGAACCAACTGAGCGTAGCGTAGAGGGAATCGATTCCCTGCGCAGCCGCATGGACTCCGATGCGCGGTTTCGCAGAGCGCTATCCGGCTACGACCCGCAGGATGTGCGCGCTTATGTGGAAAACGTAAAGCGTATCTTTGCGCAGCAGGCAAAGGCAGCCAAACTGGAACAGGAAAACCTGATTGCCCAGCTGGATTGCGCAAAGAGCGAGATTCAGGCGCGCAACTACGGCATAAAAAAGTTTAAAGAACTGCTGGTGGAACGCGAAGCGCAGCTGAACAACGCAAACACGCGCATCAACGCGCTGCTGCAAACCGTGAAATCCCACGGCGCAGAACGCGAGGAGCTTGAGCGCCTGCGGCAGGAGGCGGCAAGCAGCGGAAACGCGGAGCGCATCGCTTCGCTGGAAAAAGAAACCCAGCAGTTGCGGTCTGCGGTTGCCCAGGCTTCCAACCTCGTCAACACATGGAAAGCGGAGCGCGAACGATTGATGGAGGAAAACGACCGTCTGCGTGAGGAGATCTATTACCTTCGCGCGGTGACGTCAAGACAGATGGAAGTGGAGCCGGTCCACGCCTATACTCAGCAGGGCGCTTACGAAGGCAATTTTGATCAGCCGATGAGGCCGATGAGGCCGGACGTCATCACGGCGGAGAACCGCTTTGTTCAGCAGAGCGCACAGCAGGTGATGCAGCAACCCGCTCAGCAACCCGTTCAACAGCCTGTTCAGCAGCCCGTGCAACAACCGATGCAGGCGCAGGCTGCCAACCAACAAAGAGAGTTTTCACAGGTTGCCGATAAACTCGCGACAATGTTTGCCGAGGCATACCAGTTGATCAGCCAGTTTAAGTCCAACCTGGATGCGCAACCGGAACCCCAGTCGCGGCCGGCCCAGCCCGCGATGCAGATTTTGCGTCCGGAAGCTGTAAATGCGGATGCGTTCTATCCAAGAAGATAGGCGGATTCTGTTGAGTCTTTGAAAGCTACATCATTTTTTAAACAAAAAGAAAGCGCAGAAGCTCTGGCTGACAGCAGCCTCGCGTTTGCGCTTTTTGATCAAATAGCTTACGTTGTTGTGCATGTGCTCGTGCAAAAGGCATGTATAGAACGAGGTTATTCCGGTTTTGCGCGTTGATACAGAAGGATCTTTCTAGCAAAGAAATTCCAAAAGAGCACAACGGCGGAAGCGATCACCTTGGAAATCATATAGTGCAGCAGCACGATCTCTGTGAAGCAATACAGCAGCACCTCCGTGAGACCGAGCCCGATGAGGCCGATGAGCGCATAACCCGCAAACTCCAGCACGCGGCCAACCCGCGCATCCTGCGCGCGAAACACGAGCGCACGGGAGAGTAGAAAATTGCAAACAAGCCCCGCGACGAAGCCGAAACATGCCCCGAGGAGATAATGCATCCCCAAGTGCACACAGAGCCAGAGCACGCCCGCGTCGACAAGAAACGAACACCCGCCAACGAATACATAGCGAAAGAACTGGATGAGTGGTTGTGTGGTCGGCTCCATAAACAGCCGCTTGAGCAAGGGTTTCTCCATCGAATCCTCCGTCTGTGTTGTTATGATTTTTTCTCGTGATAGCTTTGCTCGGTGTTAACGCTCCAGATGTTTTCGCGTCCGGGTTGACCTGTGCGGATGCTTTCCACCGCCTCAAACGCCGTTGCCATCGAGTGATCCATGTTGTTGTAGCGGTGTTGCCCGTTGCGCCCAATGCAATAAAGGTTTTCGATGCTGTCGAGATACGTTTTTAGGGTATCGATCTCGTCATAGGTGTCAAAATAGGCGGGATATGCCTTCTGTACCCGCTCCCGGCAACTGCTGAGAATAGGAGTATCGGCAGAGATGATCCCGATATGAACCAGCTCCTCCACCGCAAGAGAGATGCAAGCTTCTTCGCTCATCGACCAGAAGTCATCGCCTTCGGCGCAAAAATACTCAAGCCCGATCCAGACCGTGTTGAGCGGGTCTTTCACCATATAGGGAGACCAATTGTTGAAAATCTGCACGCGGCCGAGCTTCACACCCTGATCCTGCACATAGATCCAGCAATCGGGCACGATGTTTCCGAGGGTTTTCATGCCGGTCGAGTTGGTGATTTTTAGCCGCTCGACCAGCAGCCCGACGGTGACAAAATCCCGATAAGGAAGGCCGGTTGTGATCCTTCGAATCTCCGCCGGAACTTCCGGCAGCCCTTCCACAAGGGCGCAAAGCGGCATGGACGAGAGTACAAGGTCGCAGGGGAACGATTCGTCCCCGCAGTTGACCGCTGTGATTCGGTTTTGTTCAACGGAAAAGCCGGTCACTTTTTTGCTAGACAGCACCTCGCCGCCGCGCGCAAAAACCTCTTGGCAAACCGTTTCCCAAAGCTGGCCGGGGCCAAACTTCGGATAAGCAAACTCTTCGATGAGGGACGTTTCCACGGTGCGCTTGCTGGCGGGCAGAAGCCGCTGGAGAATGTTTTTGAGGAGCGCGAGGATCGAAAGTCCCTTGACCCGCTGCGCACCCCAGTCGGCGGAGATGGCGCGCGGATGCCTGCCCCAGACCTTTTCGGTGTAGCTTTCAAAGAACATGCTGTAGAGCACTTTACCGAAACGGTTGATGTAAAAGTTTTCCAGCGATGTCTCCGGCAGCTTGCGCACACAGGCGTAAAGATAAGAAAACCCAGCGCGCAGCGTGGTAAAAAAGCCCATGTTGCGGATGGTGGACCATTTCAGGCTGATCGGATACTCATAAAAGCTGCCGCCGAAATAAATGCGCGAGACGCGCCGACGGTTGAGCATGACGCGGTCTTCCGTTTCCGGGTCGGGGCCGCCGGGGGAAAGACGAGCCGGGCGGGAGAGCACACGCTCATCTAGCGCGGGCTGCCCCTGCATCGGCAGCATCTGCTCCCACCAGGCGGTTACGCGCGCATCTTTGGAGAAAAAGCGGTGCCCGCCGATGTCGATCCGGTTTCCGGCGTGCGCAACGGTCTTGGAAATGCCGCCGATGCGCGTGTCTTCTTCCAGAATGGTGACGCGGTACGATTCCGGCTCAGAAAGCAGCTCATATGCCGCGGTAAGCCCGGCCGGGCCCGCGCCGATGATGACCACATGCGTTTGCTTCATATACGATGACAGGTCTCCTTGTATTCGATGACGCAAGAGCGTGAAATGATGAAAGAACGTGTTCCAATTCGTTCCATTCTACCATTCTTTCCCCGCAAAAAAAAGGCGTATGGGAATATACATAACGGTTTACACTGGATGGTTTGGGATTCAATTTATAAAATAGGCGCGCATTTTGCGCGGTAGAGCAAAGAGGACGCAGACAAATGAAGCAAGCGAAGGAAACAAAGCAAATCGAACCGACGCAACAGGAGGCGGGCGCGCTTGTGCTGCCACAACAAAAGAAGAGTGTTAATGCGATCTTGATTCTGCTGGTTTTTCTGCCGTGCCTCGTTCTAACGCTTCGTTTGGACAACGACATCTGGTTTTTGCTCAACAGCGGGCGGTATGTGCTCCAACATGGAATCCCGACCATGGAGCCGTTTACGATGCATCAGGATTTCCATTTTGTCATGCAGCAGTGGCTGTCTGCCACGATTTTTTGGAGTATCTATGCAAAATTCGGTGCGGCTGGCATCCTGGCGCTCGTGTTCGTGGTCTTCTGCGCAACGGTGTTTGTGCTCTATCGGCTGATTTCGCTGCTCTCCGGCGGCAACGAAATTGCAACGTTCATCACGGCGATGATCGCATCCTCGGCGCTGAAACCCGCGATGATCTCTAGGCCGATGATCTTCACGATGCTGATTCTGATCTGCGAGCTGTATTGCGTGGAGCAGTTCATCCGTACGAAAAAGCCGCTGTGGCTGCTGCCGCTGCCTGCTTTCTCCGCGCTGATGATCAATCTTCATGCGGCGATGTGGCCGATACAGTTCGTCATCCTCTTGCCGTATTGCATCGATGCATTCCGGTTCAAGTTCCTCTTTCTTGAAGGAGAAGGCTACCCCAAACGCTTTTTCTTTCCCGCGCTCGTGCTGATGTTCCTTGCGGGATTTTGTAATCCATACGGTTGGAGCGCGATGAGCTATGTCTTCCGATCCTATGGATTCCAGGAGATCGGCATCGTTTTAGAGATGCAGCCGGTCGACATCAACAATGCCTCCGGCATACTGGTCTTCGGCTTGTTTTTCCTTCTGCTTGCGTTCTACTTGCTGAAAAAAGAACGCAGTACGCGGCTGCGGTTTGCGCTGCTCTCGCTGGGCACGGCGGTGCTGACGCTCTCTTCGCTCAGGAGCTATTCGCTATTCGCCGCCTGCGGAATCTTTCCGCTTGCGTATTTCTTGCGGGATGTAACGCTGCCGCAGAGCAGGATCCAATCGCAAAAGGGGGTGCTTTGCCTTCGCGCCGTGCTGCTTGTGCTGGTTGCCGTCGTGGTGGGCGTGCTCGTTATCAGCCGGGTGAGCGAGTTTGATGAAGCAAAGGAAACATCAAAGGCAGCAAACGCGGTGAACTACTTGCTGGAGCAGGAGAACACGGATGACATGATTCTCTATACGGGGTATAACGACGGCGGATATGTGGAATACCGGGGGCTAAAACCCTACATCGACCCCAGGGCCGAGGTGTTTGTAAAGAAGAACAATCAGGTCAAGGATGTCATGAAGGAGTATTACGAACTCGAATCCGGCAAGCTGTATTACAAAGATTTTCTGAATACATACGGCTTTACCCATCTTCTTTTAACCCGCGATGAAATGCTGTATGTGATGCTCCCGCACGATGCAGACTATGAGTTGGTTTACGAGGATGACGCGTTTTTAGTCTATCGGTTAAAGTGACAAAATGCGGCGGGCTTAATCGTTTACCCGGTTTGCCAATCGAGCGCAACTCATTGAAAAAACCGCAGAGATCCGCGGAATATTGGACTTTTTGCAGCGGAATGTGTTGACTTTTCGAAATGATTGAATATACTGACATTAACTTGGGTTATGATAGGCTATCCGCGTAACGAGCGGAGCACGATAAACAAACGTCGACCAATCTGCGCAGGCGCGCGTCCGGGTTGCCGGAGGGCAGCCCAACAATTTGGAGGGAATTTTATGCGATCCATCAAACAATGGCTGAAACGCGAAGTTGGGCAATCCGTCATTCTGGTTGCGCTTTCCATTGCGATGCTTTGCGGTGTTGCGGCGCTTGTCGTAGACCTTGGCATGGTATCCGTCAAAGAAGGGCAACTGCAAAACGCGGCGGATGCCGCGGCGCTTGCCGCCGCACGCGACCTGCCTTCCGCTGCCACTGCGAAGAATACAGCGGTGACATATGCTGGCTATAACGGGGTTTCTGCTGCAAATACCGTTGCGACGACGCCCTATAACGGCAACGCAAGCAGAATCGAGGTTGTCTGCAAACAGACGGTGCAATATACGTTTGCAAAGATATTCGGCGCAAAGAGCGTTGAGGTTTCCGCGCGTGCCGTTGCGGAAAAAACAGGGGGCGCTTCCGGCCCGTTTGGTTACGCGGTGTTCTCCGGCGGCAACACGCTGCTGCTGGGCATGTATTCCAGCAACCTGAACATCACAGGAAGCGTACATTCCAACTATTCGCTTCAGATTTCGGGTTCCAGCCAATCGATCAGCGGAAACGCGGAAGCGGTCAACTCGCTCAACTGTTATGTTTCCACGTTGACAATCGGCGGATTGGCGCAAGGCGCATCCATCGATATTCAGGGCAGCACGATCAATGTTCCAAACAGATTGGCCAGCCCGGCTGCGGTCATCGCCATGCCCGATTTTTCGGCGGAAGTGAAGGCAACAGCGGATGCAGCGGGAACGACGATCACCGGCAATAAAACATTTTGGGGAACAAACCTGAGCGTGGATAAGCCGATCTATGTCATCGGAAAAGTAGAAGTTGCGGGAAGCACGTTCACCGGCAATGGTACGATCTGTGCGACGGGCGATATCAACATGAGCGGAAGCATGCTGGAAGCAAACTCGAACACTGCCGTTTGCCTCTATTCGACCACCGGTAACATCAGCCTTTCAACGTCTGGTCTGACGATCAATGGGACGCTGTATGCGCCAAACGGGAAGATCGGTATTTATGCGAGCAACATCACGATCTACGGCAGAGTGATCGCGAAAGAAATTTTGATTACAGGCAGCAATGTCAATATCATTTCCGGTTCCAGCGATCTTGGCTTTCTCTCCGGCGGGGCAATTTCGCTGGTCGAGTAGCGTTGAAAAGAGGAGCGGCAAGAGCCACAATCATACGGTAACGTTCAAACAAACAGAGGGGATGCAAGAATGCATCCCCTCTGTTTATGTGAAGAGTTTAGGGCTTTTGGTTGGATTATGTTCGATCCAACACGCGGCGTAAAAACGGCACCTTCACTTGAATCGCCCGCTCCGGGCACAATTCTTGGCAGCAATAGCAGCGGATGCAGCGCTCATAGCGATAGCTTGGCGGATTTTGCTTGTTGCCGTCGTGCCAGTCCACCGCCTTTGGCGTGACAGGGCACATCTTGACACAGATACCGCAGCGCACGCAGCGCTCCGCTAAGATATACGGGCGCGGTGTGATCGCCTGCTTGATGAAGTTTGGCTGTTGTTTTTTTGGCGCGTCCGTCTCCGGCTTGCGGTTGACGTTGTAGTCCAGCGCGATAAACGGTTCTATCGGGTCGCCCAGCAGGCGGATTTCCTCGGAGCGATAGGTGCCAGCACCCATCTCGGCTCCCGCACAATTGGTCAAAACCAGCGCGGGGTCGAGGTTCATGAGCCCGCACATGGTGGCATCCAGCGCGATGGGGTCGGTTGAAAAGAGCAGCACATTCATCTGCCGCGGATCGCCTCCGCGCGGGCCGTTGCCCTCCATCGCCATGATGCCGTCCATCACATACAGCCGCGGATGCACAAACGAGTTGAGGTCGATCAGCATCTTCGCAAACTCATATGCGTCCGGCACCTTCACGTGGAACTCGCCCTTGAGTGCGCCGGGCACGCAGCCAAACTGGTTTTTGACCGCGCCGGTCACGCGCTGAAACGCATGGGTCTTCATCTTTGGCAGGCTGATGACGCCGTCGCTGTCCAAAACCGCGTTTGCAATCGTAAACTTCTTGTTCTGCTTGCCTTCGGGATAATGCGCTTCCCGTCCTGCGCGGAAGTCGGCAAGTGGGATTTGCAGCTGCTCTGCAACCTCGGCACAGCCCGTCTTCTTCGCTGCGGTATCGGGCGATTGAAATCCCGGCGAGTCGCCGTAGGAAAGCTTCGCGCCCGCGCGCTGAAGCACCTGCGCAACTGCGCGGAACACGGCAGGATGCGTGGTGACGCATTTTTCCGGCGCGTCCCCGGTGAGCCAATTGAGCTTGAGGAGGATCTTTTCTTCCGGCTTGACGAACTGCTGCGCTCCACCGAGGAGGGAAAGCCCCCGCTCGACCGCGGCGAGCACTTCACCTTCGTCATAACTCCTGCAGGAGATGATTGCGACGTCTGACATAATTCGTATTCCTTCCCTTTGAGGGTTCTTTCTTGTTTCGTTCGGAGGATCGATTCAAGTGTAGTGTAGCGCGTAAACAGCGGGCGAGCAAACAAAATCTTTCTTGAGTGATTGACCAGCACAAAAAAGACGCTGCCTGATTCAGACAGCATCTCTTGGAGAATGAAATTTGTCGTTATCAGTGCTTTTCCTGTCCGTAATAGGCGTTTTTACCGTGCTTTCGCAGATAGTGCTTGTCCAGCAGATCCGGATTCAGGTGTGCATCTGGCGCGAGCGTGAGCGTGTGCCACGCCATCATCGCGGCTTCTTCGAGCACTGCCGCATGATAGACCGCCTCGGCGGCGTCCTTGCCCCAGGCGAACGGCCCATGCTCCTGCACGAGAATCGCGGGCATGGCGACGGGGTCGATGCCCTGCATCGCCTCGACGATCACGTTTCCGGTCTCCAGCTCATATTCGCCTTCGATCTCGCGCTTGCTCAGCGGCCTCGTGACGGGCACATCGCCGTAAAAATAGTCCGCGTGCGTGGTGCCGAGTGCGGGAATCGCCCGTCCTGCCTGCGCGAAGATCGTTGCCCAGCGGGAATGCGTGTGTACCACGCCGCCGATGGCCGGGAATGCGCGATAGAGCGCCAGATGCGTCGGCGTATCGGAAGACGGGCGAAGATCGCCCTCAACCACCTTGCCGGTGACAAGATCGACACAGACCATCTGCTCCGCCTGCATCGCCTCATAGGTCACACCCGAAGGTTTGATGACCATGATGCCGCTTGCGCGGTCGATGGCGCTGACATTGCCCCATGTGAACGCGACGAGGTTGAGTTTCGGCAGTTGCAGGTTTGCTTCCAGCACCTGCTGCTTGAGTGCTTCCAACATGGCGAGGTTCCCTTCCCGGTCAAAACCGGATCAATACGCTTCGACAGCCGCGCGTTCCACCGCGAGGCTCTTTTTGTACGCGTTCATAAACGCGGCAAATCCATTCGTTTCCGCTTCGGTTGCAAAGACTGTGACGCTCTTTGCCCCGCGGAATACCCGATCAGTCAGATAATTTGAAAGCGTCTCGCCTGCGGATCTCTTTTGCAGGAATGCCGCAAGGACCGCCATACCCCAGGGTCCGCCTTCGCCCGCCGTCTCCATGACGGTGACGGGGGTGCCGAGCGCTGCGGACATAATCTTCTGCCCGATGCCTTCCGCCTTGAAGAAGCCGCCGTGTCCCGTCATCGCGTCCAGTTCAACGTGCTCTGCCGCGAGGATGTCCATGCCGATGCGCAGCGACGCGCAGGCAGAGGTCAGGTGCGCGCGCATCACGTTTGCGAGAGTAAAGGATGCGTCAGGTTTGCGGAAGAGCAGCGGGCGGCCTTCGTCCAGATTGGTCACCGGTTCGCCGGAAAGATAGTTGAACGTCATGATGCCGCCGCAGTCCGGGGCCCCCTCGAGTGCTTTTTTGTACATCGTCTGGTAGAGCGTCCGTTCGTCATATTCCGCGCCGAGTGCCGTGGCTGCTTCGCCAAAGAGGCGAATCCAGGCGTCGATATCGCTTGTGCAGTTATTGCAGTGCACCATCGCGACGGGATCGCCCGCCGGGGTTGTTACCATGTCCACTTCGGTATAATAGCGCGAGAGCGCTTTTTCCAGCACCAGCATGGCAAACACGCTCGTGCCTGCGCTGACGTTGCCGGTGCGCTGGCGCACAGCGTTGGTTGCGACCATGCCCGTGCCTGCGTCGCCTTCCGGCGGGCAGAAGGGGATTCCCGCTGTGAGATTGCCGCTGGGGTCGATCAGTTTTGCGCCTTCCGGCGTGAGGCTGCCTGCCGCTGCGCCAGCGGAGAGTAGCTTTGGCAACACGGAGGAGATGTTCCAGCCGTAGCCCTGTTCTTCGACCAGCTGCTGAAACGATTTCAGCATTGCGCCATCATAGGCAAGCTTTGTGGAATCGATCGGAAACATGCCGGAGCCGTCGCCGATGCCGATCACTTTTTCACCCGTCAGGCGATAGTGAATATAGCCGGACAGCGTCGTGAGAAACGCGACCGAATCGACGTGTTTTTCGCGATTGAGCATCGCCTGATACAGGTGTGCAATGCTCCAGCGCTGGGGAATGTTGAAGCCAAACCGATGGGAGAGTGCGTCCGCCGCCTGCCCGGTCGTCGTGTTGCGCCAGGTGCGAAACGGCGCGAGCAGGTTGTCTTTTTCGTCAAAAGCGAGATAGCCGTGCATCATCGCGGAGATGCCCATCGCGCCAACGCGCGTGAGCGGAGTGCCGTATTGCTTCTGCACATTTGCCGCGAGCTTTGCATAAGCGTCCTGAAGACCCGCGAACACGTCTTCCATGGAATATGTCCAAAATCCGCCCTCCAGACGGTTTTCCCAGTTGTGCCCGCCGGAGGCAAGCACGGCGTGGTTGCCGTCGATCAGCACCGCCTTGATGCGCGTGGAGCCGAATTCTATGCCGAGATACGTTTCTCCGCCTTGGATCTTGGCGGCGATGGTTGTTTCCTGCGTCATAACATGCCTCGATTCTTTTGATTTTATCTGTGCTTGGATCAATCGTTTTGATTGACCGTACGGTATGATTTACCTACTGCTCTCTTTCTCGATCAGTGTCCAGGATAGTGTCTGGGACTCGGCCGGTTGCCCCTCGATCCGACGTAGCAGTGTCTGAGCCGCAACGTGGCCGATGTTTTGCGCGCCATAGGAGAGCGACGTGATCTTGATCGGGCTCAGTTCGCTGAGGCTGCTGTTGTCAAAGCTCACAACCGCGACATCCTGCGGCACGCGAATGCCGAAGGAGAGCAGCAGTGGAATCAGGCGAAAGGCAACCTCGTCGTTATAGCACACGACAGCGGTGCTTTCCGCAATCTTCTTTGCGAGTTCCCCAGTGAAGAGCTCTTCGCGGGTTTCGGTCGTATACCAGAAGACAGAACTATCGGGAATGATCCGCCCCGCGTCGCGCAGGGCTGTGATATAGCCGGAATACCGCTCGTGCCCTTGGATATCGTCGCTCTTGAAGATGCCCGCGATATGCGTATGCCCTTTTGCAAGCAGATGCTGAGCCAGCGCGTACCCGCCGCCATAGTTATCTGCATAGACACTGATTGAATCAGGCAAATCGGTATAGTAGCCGTTGAAAAAAACGATTGGAATATTGCGTGCGGAGAGTTTTTGATACAAGTCGAGGTTCGGGTTCGGCAGCGCGGTCTTCGTCCCCTCTACGAGTATGCCGTCGATGGGCTTATTCAGCAAATCTTCCAATATCTGCCGCTCGTGATAGACGCTGTTTCGCGTGGCGGAAAGAATGGCTGAATATTGGTTTGCGGCAAACACACTCTGCGCCTCGCGCAGGATGCCGGGGAAGATATAGTCGCTGATGTAGGTTGCAATCACCGCAATGTTTCCGCTTCTCATCGCGTTTTCCTGTGCGCGCACGCGGGACCCGCTGCCGCGTTGCTTCGTGATCAGTCCCGCGTCCACAAGAAGGGAAAGCGCCTGACGGATGGTCTGGCGGCTGGCTGAAAAACGCTGGGTCAGCTGCTCTTCGGTTGGCAGCATTTGCCCGGCGGGAAGCTGTCCTGTTTTGATTTCGTCCTGCAATTCAGAAGCGATGCGTTGATATTTCGGCATAAAACCTCGCTGTCCTGTTGATCCGGCGCGATAGGGAAATCATAGCGTGATTGCGCGGTTGCGTCAATACAAATATGGTATAAGTTGTTTGAAGTTGTTGCAAAAAAACTGAAAAAACGAAAGCGAATCGATCGCATATGGCGACCACTATGTCGATCGTATCATAAATTTGGTGAAAGTTCAATACAACTTTGAGTTTAATACATCAAAAACAATACAAATTATCAAATTTTTGCATGAAATCTATAACAAATACTTCGAAAAAGGCAGATAACAATATTGACACTCTGTTTTTCAAGTGTTACGCTTGCAACAACAAGACAAAACAAATACAAATTAGTGATTATCATCAAAAAACCTACGAACATCATCATACAATTTGAATAAGGAGTGCAAACATGAGCCTCAAGACAAAGGAAATCTGGTTTATTGTCGGTTCGCAGTTTCTCTATGGCCCGAAGGTGCTGGAGACCGTCGCCGCGCGCGGACAGGAGATGGCGGACTATATCGATGCGCAGGCGCAAATCCCCTGCCGATTCCTCTACAAAGGCACCGTCAAAACGGCGGACGAGATCGAGCAGCTTGCCAAGGAGGCAAACTATTCGGATGCCTGCTGCGGTATCGTGACATGGATGCACACCTTCAGCCCCAGCAAGATGTGGATCAACGGCTTGAATCTGCTGCAAAAGCCGTATTGCCATTTTGCAACGCAATACAACCGCGAAATTCCGGATCAGGAAATCGACATGGATTTCATGAACCTCAATCAGGCGGCGCATGGTGACCGCGAGCACGGTTTTATCGCCACGCGGATGCGCCTGCCGCGAAAAGTAATCGCCGGATTCTGGCAGGACAAGCCTGTGCTGGACGAGCTCGGCGCGTGGATGCGCAGCGCGGTTGGCTATCACGAGAGCAAGCACCTGCGCCTTGTTCGCTTTGGCGACAACATGCGTGAAGTCGCGGTCACCGAGGGCGACAAGGTGGAAGCACAGATCAAACTCGGCTGGCAGGTGAACACCTGGCCGGTGGGTGAACTGGTGGACGAGATGAACGCGGTGAGCGAGGCTCAGATCGACGCGCTCGTGGCGGAATACCTTGCAAAATATGATCTTGCGACCGATCAGATGGATTCCGTGCGCTATCAGGCACGGGAAGAAATCGCGATGGAAAAGATGTTCCGGCGCGCCGGCGCGATGGCGTTTTCCAACACGTTTCAGGATCTCGTCGGTATGCGACAGCTGCCGGGTTTAGCCAGCCAGCATCTGATGGCGAAGGGCTACGGCTACGGCGGTGAGGGAGACTGGAAAGTCTCCGCCATGACGCGCATCGTAAAAGCGATGACGGAGGGTATGGAAGGCGGCACTGCATTTATGGAGGACTATACCTACCATCTTGCCAAGGACGGCGCCTATTCTCTCGGCGCGCACATGCTGGAGGTTTGCCCGTCGATCGCGGCGACAAAGCCGCGCATCGAGGTGCACCCGCTCGGCATTGGAGATCGTGAAGCGCCCGCGCGATTGGTGTTTGAAGGTGCGGCAGGCCCCGCCGTGGTCGCGTCGCTGATCGATATGGGCGGTAGGTTTAGGCTCATCGCGCAGGATGTCGAGGCGATCAAACCCATCATGCAGATGCCGAATCTTCCCGTTGCCCGCGTCATGTGGCGCGCCATGCCGGACCTCAGCACCGGCCTCAAGCTCTGGCTGATGGCGGGCGGCGCACATCACACGGTGATGAGCTATGCGGCTAACGCGCAGATGCTCGCCGATTGGGCCGAGATGATGCAGATTGAGTTTGTGCATATCACAAAGGACAGCACGGTGGAATCCTTCAAGCAGGAGCTGTTCCTCTCCGATCTCGCGTGGAAGTTGAAGGTGTAACACCCAACAACGAGCACAAAACAAGTATTTTTCAAGTGCATCGGCTTTTTTCATATGCGTTCTCTCCTCTTTCCGCCAAAGGGGGCGGGTGGATCAGGGCAGCCTCCCGCCCCGTAAAGCGGCAAAAAACTCGCATCGGTGAATGATTTCGCTCACGCGTACCATATTCTGCTGACAAACCCGACTTTGGTGCGCTGAAGCCGGGTTTTTGTAACCGGCAAACAGAAGGCAAAGAAGATGATTTTTCAGCGATTGTCATACAATTCAACGGAAAATGTGCACGAAAACCGGAAAAATCATGGATATCCGAAATAATCAAACCTTTCTCAAAGAATATCCTATTGGCGAAGCGTGAAATATGGTGAATAATAGATGGGGCAGTATACACATCTCAATTTTACACATGTTAACCCGTTTACATTATTCTCCAGAAGGGAAGATCCCATGTTCAAGGTCTTTCTTGTCGAAGATGAAATTGTAGTACGCGAAGGGATTCGTAAAAACATCCAGTGGGAGCAGTACGGCTTTTCGTATGCGGGCGACGCGCCGGACGGAGAGCTTGCGCTTCCTTTGATTCGTCAAATTCAGCCGGATCTACTCATTACCGATATTAAAATGCCGTTCATGGATGGGCTTGCATTAAGCGAACTCGTTCGCAAGGAACTGCCGTGCACCAAGATTGTCATCATCAGCGGATATGACGACTTTACCTATGCGCAGCAGGCGATTCGCATGGGCGTAGAACAATATCTGCTCAAGCCCGTCATCAAGGAAAAGATGGTAGACCTGCTTATTTCGCTTCAAAAGAAGATGGAGGCCGAACAACAGCAGCGGGAGTATCTTTCCATGTTTCAGCGCGAAGCGCAGGAGTATGAGGCGTTTTCGCGCAGACGGTTTTTTGAACAGATCGTCACCGGCGGAATGAGTGTCTCCGAAATCTCCGAAACCGCAAAATCGATGGACATCGATCTCAACGCACCGGGCTACAACATCCTGCTCTTTTCGCTCAGCAGCGCGGAATATGACGGCAGCGCACCGGAAGGTTATACGGATGCGCTTGCGCAGCTGCAAGACCGCGTGACGAACTATTTTCTCTCCCGTGTGGAGCTGATTCTGTTCCGCTGGAACATCACCACCCATGCAGTGCTGATCAAAGGCGGCGCGGAGGAGATCATGTCCCGCACGGCGGAGTGCGTTTGGGGCATTCAGGCGCTGTGCGAAGCGGCAGGGCACGAAATCGTCTGGCACATCGCCTGCGGGTCTCCTGTTGCGCGGCTGAGCGCATTGCCCGCCTGTTTTTCGGAAGCCAGCCGGATTCTCTCCTACCGCTATCTTTGCCCGGAGGAGCACATCCTCTCGGAAGACAGCATCCAGTGCGTGCAAAAAACGCGCGCCATCGCGCGAGAACCCAATCAGCCGGAGGTCGATCAGGAGCGGGTGCGCTGCTTCTTCAGCAGCGGCAGCGCGGAGGAGATCGAATCGTTTATCGATCAACTCTTGCGCAGCGCGGGGGTGGAGGGGGTTCCACTTTCCATGTTTTGCCGCTACCTGACCATGACGGCGTATTTTGCCGCGGCTGCCTATCTCGACTCCATCGGTTGCCACGCGGAAAGCTATTGGCCGCCGGAACTCCGGCCAAAGGACAACATCGCAACCCCGGACGAAGCGCGAAACTATATGCGCCAGATTCTGCTGCATACCATCCGCCTGCGCGACCGCGAGAGCCGAAAACAGCAGCGCGATCTGCTCAACAAAGCCATCGGGTTCATCGATGAGCACTATCCGGAGGAGACGATCTCCCTCGACAAAGTTGCGCAGAAGGTAAACATCAGCCCGAACTATTTCTCCGCGATGTTCAGCCAGGAGGTCGGGCAGACGTTTGTGGAATACCTGACCGGCAAGCGCATCAACGAGGCAAAGCGCATGCTCCGCCAGACCGACCTGCGCTCCAGCGAAATCGCTTACGCCGTCGGATTCCGGGACTCGCACTATTTCAGCTTTGTGTTTAAAAAAGTTTCGGGTTGCACGCCCAGCGAATACCGCAGAGGGGACAAACGGTGATCGAAAACATTGGTTGGACGGCAAAAACCGCAAAGACGACCATGCAGAAAAAACTCTGGAAGATGATCCTCATCGTCACGATTCCGCTGATGTTGATCATCATCCTTGTCGTCGGCATCGGCCTTGGCTACGGGCTGCAATACAACTCCATCCTCAACAACGTGACCACCGCTTCAGACTTCAACCGCGAGTTCACGGACAACATCAAGACCAAGATGTACTATTACGTCATCGACAGCCAGTATTCCGAGGGAATGCCAACCGAAGAGGTCAAGTCCGCCGAAGCGATTGCAAAAAAGCTCATTGAAACCACGGGGGAAAAGGACAGCCTCCGCGCCATCAACAGCGTTTTAAACCTTTGCCACAATCTCGAAGACAAGATGCAGGAGATTGCGGTCACGCAAGGGTATGATTCCCGCATGAGTCAGCTCAACGACAACATCTATGTTATGGCTGACCTGATTCAAGAATATATGTATACCTACCTCTACTATGAGGCGGTGCATCTGGACGCCCTTCAGTCGACCATGATAACCAACATGGTGGTGCTGATGGGCGTTGTCGTTGTGCTCGCGTTGGCGCTGTTATTCTTCCTTTTGAGCTATTCGCGAAAGCTCAGCCGCCGGATTGTCGATCCCATCGATATGCTTTGCGATCGCCTTGTCGCCATCGGGCGCGGGGGATTGCTCGTCATGGAGCCGATTCAAGCGGATGTCGAGGAGGTTCAGCTGCTCTCCGACGGCATCGAGAGCATGGTCGGGCACCTGAAACGCCTGATCGATCGCAACACCGAGCAGGAAAAGCAGCGCAGAAAGACGGAGCTTGCGCTATTGCAGGCACAGATCAACCCGCATTTTCTCTATAACACGCTGGATACCATCATCTGGCTGATCGAATCCGGCGAAATCTCGGAGTCGGTCGCGATGGTCAGCAGCCTCTCCAACTTCTTCCGCTTCTCGCTCAGCCGCGGGCAAAACGTGATCACCCTCAAGGAGGAACAGCAACATATCCGCAGCTATCTGGAGATTCAGCATATGCGCTATCGCGACCTGATGGAGTATGAAATCGACATTCCGGAAGAGCTGAACATCTATATTCTGCCGAAGCTGACCTTGCAGCCACTGGTCGAAAACGCGCTGTATCATGGCATCAAGATCCGCCGCAGAAAGGGCCTGATCCGTGTCAGCGGACGCGCGGAGGGGACAAGCCTGATTCTGGAGGTTGCGGACGACGGCAGCGGCATGAGCCCGGAGCGGTTGGAGGAGGTGCGGACGTCCCTCGTGGACGGCAGAAAAGAAGGGTTCGGCCTTCGCACCGTGCACCAGCGCATTCAGATTTTATTTGGACAGGAATACGGGCTGACGCTGGAGAGTGAGCCGGATGTCGGAACGAAGATATTCGTCAAAATCCCTATGCAGACGAGTGAAAAGGAGATGGGTGCATGAAGACAAAGCGCGCGCTGATCGTTTTTGGTTCTGTTATAGTGACGCTGCTCGCGGGATGCGGGCGCGGCGCGCTGGACCTAGCGGAACAGCAGGATAAACCCGAAGGAAGCCCTATCGTGGTCGGGTTTTCGCAGGTTGGCGCGGAGTCCGAGTGGCGCGTTGCCAACTCCGAGAGCATGAAGAGCACACTCAGCGAAGAAAACGGCTATGAGTTGATCTTTGACGACGCGCGAAACGAGCAGGAGAACCAGATTCGTGCCATCCGCACGTTTATCCAGCAGGATGTGGACTATATCGTCTTTTCCCCGCGCGTGGAGACGGGCTGGACGTCTATTTTGCAGGAGGCGCGGGATGCAGGAATCCCCGTGATCGTGATCGACCGCGATATCGAGGTGGAGGATCGAAGCCTCTATACCGCCTATATCGGGTCGGACTTCCGTAAGGAAGGCGAGACCGCTGTCGCCTGGCTGGAAAACCTGCTGCAAAAAAAAGGCAGGACGGAAAACCCTGTGCGGATTGTGCATATTCAGGGAACCATCGGTTCTTCCGCGCAGATCGGGCGCACCGCCGCGCTGGAAGACGCGCTGGAGCGCAACCCAAACTGGCAGATCGTGAAGCAGGAGCTTGGCGACTTTACGCGCGCAAAGGCATATGAGGTCATGGGCGCGATCCTCAAAGAGACCAAGGACATCGACGTGGTCTATTGCGAAAACGACGGCGAGGCGCTCGGCGCCATCGATGCGATGGAAGAAGCGGGGCTTTCCTGCAACACCGAAGGCGGCGTGATCGTGATCTCGTTTGATGCGACAAAGCTCGGGCTTTCCTATTGCCTGCAAGGCAAGATCGCGCTGAATGTCGAGTGCAATCCTCTGCAGGGGCCGTATGTGGCCGAGATCATCCAGCAACTGGAGCGCGGCGAAACCGTGGAGCCGGTGAAGCACGTGGAGGAGACGGCGTTTGACTGCTTTACGATCACGAAAGAGATGATTGAGGGCAGGGGATACTGAGCGAAAGAAACCGAAAAAGCCGATAGTTGCAAACGTAATAAAACGCATAAAAACGAGAAAAAGTCCGATTTTTCGGGCTTTTTCTTGCGTTTGCGCCTCAAAAAAAGATAGGTGAATTTTTACGCTCCGCGTTGAAAAAATTACTTTCAAAAAAGCGTTCCCTTTTTCGAAACCCGGCGTGCGGTTTGTAAAATCATCGGGTTGGTTCACATTCTTATGCGCTTGGCTCAGAAGCATTGGAATGCGGTTGTCTATATGTTATAAGAGATTTGTTGGTCATATCTGATCTCTTGCCAACCTGCAAATCACATCTCAAAAAAGGAAAGGAAATCGGAACCATGAAAAAATTTATCACATTGATCCTTGTTGCCATGCTGGCACTCGGAATGGTTGCTTGCGCAACCGCAGCCCCCGCGGCGACTGAAGCCCCCGCTGCTGCCGCTGCTACGGAAGCTCCTGCCGCAGCCACGGAAGCCCCCGCTGCACCCGCGCTGATCAAAGTCGGCATCATCAACAACCCGCCGGCAGAATCCGGCTACCGCGCGGCAAACGTTGCGGACTTTGAGAAAGTCTTCACCGAAGCCAACGGCTATGCCGTCTCCACCTTCTACAGCCTGAAGAATGACGAGCAGCTCAACGCCGCCACGCAGTTCATCACCGATGGCGTGGACTACCTGCTGATCTCGGCCGCCGCAACCGACGGTTGGGATGCCGTTCTTGCCAGCGCAAAAGAAGCCGGCATCAAAGTGTTCCTCTTCGATCGTATGATCAACACGGACGAGAGCAACTATGAAGCAGCTGTTGTTTCCAACATGGCCAACGAAGGCGTAACAGCCGTCGATTGGCTCAAGGCCCAGAAGCTGGATTCCTATGACGTGATCCACATTCAGGGCGCCATGGGTTCCGACGCGCAGATCGGCCGCACCGCCGCTCTGGATGCGGAATTCGCAGCCGGCACCATGAAGAAGGTTGTGCAGCAGACCGCAACGTGGGATGAAGCAACCGCAAAGCAGATCGTTGAATCCGTCATCAACTCCGGCGAAACATTCAACGTCATCTATGCTGAGAACGACGGTATGGCCAAGGGCGCAGTCGCGGCGCTGGACGAAGCGGGCATCACCCACGGCGTCGGCAAAGCGGTCATCGTCATGGGCTTTGACTGCAACAAATGGGCGCTTCGCGAACTGCTCGCCGGCAACTGGAACTATGACGGTCAGTGCAGCCCGTTCCAGGCGACTGTGATCGCAGACATGATCCAGAAGCTCCAAGCAGGCGAAACCCTCGCCGCGAAGAAGGTCATCTCCGAAGAGCGCGGCTTTGATGCCACGACGATCACCCAGGCGGACATCGACACCTACGGCCTCGGCGATTAAAAACCAGCTTAACATCATCCCTGACAAGGGAACTCAATCAGACTTGACGGTGACGAGTATGCGGACTTTTACGCATACTCGCACCGCCGTTTAAAAGGCGCGTGATTTTGTTTTGAAAAAGCACCCGCCCAGATCTGTAAACGCACAAAGGATGGTAACCCATGCCAAACGACATCGTTTTATCCATGCGTAACATCAACAAATCGTTTCCCGGCGTGCGCGCGCTGCACAACGTGGACTTCACGCTCAAAAGCGGAGAGATTCACGCTTTGATGGGCGAAAACGGCGCGGGGAAATCGACCCTCATCAAGGTGCTCACCGGCGTCCACCCGAAGGATTCCGGTCAGATTACGATTGCCGGATGCGCCAAAGAGGTCAATATCAAGTCCCCGCAGGAAGCGCAAAACCTCGGTATCAGCACCGTTTATCAGGAAATTACACTCTGCCCGAACCTGACCGTTGCGGAAAACATGTACATCGGGCGCGGCAACAATACCCTCGTCCACTGGGCAAAGATGCGTGAGAAAACGTCCGAACTTCTGGACAGGCTGAATATCCCTGCGCGGGCGACGCAGCAGCTTGCAACCTGTTCCCTCGCCGTGCAGCAGATGGTTGCCATCGCGCGCGCGGTGGACATGGACTGCAAGGTGCTGATTCTCGACGAGCCGACCTCCTCGCTCGACGAGCGCGAGGTAGAGAAGCTCTTTTCGCTGATGCGGGAGCTGAAATCCCGCGGGGTCGGCATCATCTTCATCACACACTTTTTAGAGCAGGTCTATGAGGTTTGCGACCGGATCACCGTGCTCCGAAACGGCGAACTGATCGGCGCCTACGACGTAAAAGACCTGCCGCGTGTCCAGCTCATCTCCAAGATGATGGGCAAAGAGCTGGATGATATTACCGACCTAAAAAACAGCCGCGTTTCGCATGCGCGCACGGGCACAGTGCCCGTGTATGAGGCGACGGGGCTTTCGAGTGCCGCGGGTACGCGTGCGTTTGATTTTAAAATCGATCAGGGTGAAGTCAACGGTTTTACCGGACTGCTTGGCTCCGGTCGCAGCGAGAGCGTGCGCGCCATCTTCGGCGCGGACAAGATCACGGGCGGCAAGATCCTTGTCAACGGAAAACCGGTGAAGATAGCAAAACCCAGAGACGCCATGAAGCGTGGCATCGGGTATCTGCCGGAGGATCGCAAGCAGGACGGCATTGTGGACGACCTCTCCGTGCGCGAAAACATCATCCTTGCGCTGCAGGTTATGCGCGGGTTCTTCCGCCCGTTTTCGAGAAGCGAAGCGGAGAAGTTTGCGGACGAATACATCAAGCTCCTCGGCATCAAGACCGCGTCGAGCGACACGCCGATCAAATCCCTCTCCGGCGGCAACCAGCAAAAGGCAATTCTGGCGCGCTGGCTGCTCACCAAGCCGCAATATCTGATTCTGGACGAGCCCACGCGCGGAATCGACGTCGGCACCAAGGTGGAGATTCAAAAACTGGTGCTCAAGCTTGCCGAAGAGGGCGTGAGCGTCACGTTCATCTCTTCCGAGATCGAAGAGATGCTGCGCACTTGCTCGCGGCTGATCGTCATGCGGGATCGCAAGATCGTTGGCGAACTGACGCAGGACGACATGACGCAGGCAAAGATCATGCACACCATCGCGGGGGAGGCGGCACAAAATGGGTAACAGATTTCAACGGTTTCGAAAATCGCAGCTGGTCATTCCGCTCTTTGCGCTGCTGCTGCTGGTCTTGTTCAACGCGTTTCGCGACCCGAAGTTCTTCTCGTTTAACATCACCGTCAACAACGACGGAAACAGCGTGCTTTCCGGTAACATCATCAGCATTCTCAACAGCGCGTCCGAACTTGCGATTATTTCCATCGGTATGACGCTGGTCACCGCCTGCTCGCGCGGGCAGGATATCAGCGTTGGCGCGGTTGCGGCAATCGCGGGCAGCGTGTTTGTGCGCGTGCTCAAGGAACACACGATCAACTGGCCGATCATCCTGCTGGCATTTGTCTGCGCGTGCCTGGTCGCGGTGCTCTGCGGCGCGTTTAACGGTACACTCGTCGCAGGATTCGGTATTCAGCCGATGATTGCAACGCTGATCTTGCTTACCGCGGGCAGGCCGATTGCCTACTGGATCAACGGCGGCGCAACGCCGACCGTGGAAAGCCCGCTGCTTGGCAATATTGGCAGCTTCATTCCCGGGATACCGATTCCAACGCCGATTCTGATCGTGATTGTGTTTGCGATTCTCGTGTCGTTGGTATTACGGCTTACAAACCTCGGCCTGTATACGCAGGCGGTCGGCATCAACGAAAGATCCGCACGGCTCAACGGCATCAACGCCTTCGGTATGAAGATTCTTTCGTTCATGATGCTCGGCATCTGTGTCTCCATCGCGGGATGCATCGGCGTGAGCCGCATGGGGCTCATCAACCACGAAACGCTGCTGTTGGATATCGAGATGGACGCGATTCTTGCGGTCGCCATCGGCGGCAACGCGCTCAGCGGCGGTAAATTCAGCATCACGGGTTCCGTTATCGGCGCCTATATCATTCAAGCGCTGACCATCACGCTCTACGCCATGAAGGTGCCGTCCACGGCGGTCAAGGCGTATAAAGCGGTTGTTATCATCGCGATCGTCGTGCTTGGTTCTCCGGTTGTGCAGAGCTTTTTCCTGCGTTTACGCGACAGCATATTCCCCAAATCGGTCAAGGCGGAGGAGAAGCAAGCGTATGCAGAATAATCAGAATCAGCCAACCGAATACCAGAGAGTTTCGCTGCGTGAACCGATCTCGAACACCAGCCTGTTGCTCATCATCACGGTTTGCACCTTTATCGGTATGTATGGCACGGCAATGTCGGTTTGGGGCGGCGGGTTTCTCAATCCGCAGCAATTTCTGGATCTATTCAACAACAATTCGTTCCTCATCGTCGTCTCCTGCGGGCTGACCATCGTGATGATTGCGGGCGGGATCGATATCTCCGTCGGCGGCATCACGGCGCTGGTCACGATGGCTTGCGTGGTCTATCTCGACGACAAAGGCGGCAGTGTCGCGGGTTCCATGGCGCTTGCGCTCGGCATCGGCACCGCGTTCGGCCTCGTGCAAGGGGTTCTGGTGTCCTATCTCGAGATTCAACCGTTTATCGTTTCGCTCGCCGGCATGTTTTTTGCAAGAGGGATGACGACCATCGTCAGTGTCGCGCCGCGTACAGCAGAGCATGAACTGTTTCTGACGTTTAAAGAGTTCCGCATCGTGATTCCCGGCATCGGCTCCTATGGCAAGACGGGCAACTTCATTCCCGCGCGCATTGAGCTTGGCGTGGTGATCGCCATTGCGGTTGTCATATTGGTGTTCTTTATGCTCAAATGGACGCGCTTTGGCAGAAACCTCTATGCCATCGGCGGCAACAGCCAGAGCGCGCGGATGCTCGGCATCAACGTCAAGCGCACGCGGTTTTTTTCCTATCTGCTCTGCGGCGTGCTCAGCGGCATCGGCGGCTATGTCTATCTGCTGCACACGGGCGCGGGCAATGCAGGTAACGCAAGCGCGGCGGAGATGCAGGCAATCGCCTCCGCGATCATCGGCGGGACTCTGCTCACCGGCGGCGTTGGCAACGTGATCGGTACGCTCTTTGGTGTGCTTTCGCTCAAGACGATCAACAACATCGTCATCGCTTCCGGGTTAAGGGAACCATACTGGCAGAGCATTACGACGGGCTTGATGCTTTGCTTCTTCATCCTCCTGCAGAGCGTGATTCTCCGAATCCGCGAAGGCGGGCTCAAGCGGGACTAACAAAATATGCGTAGAATGCGGCTTCTTCGGCACAATCGGAGAGCCGCTTTTTTGCGCGCATCATCAAAAAGCATAATTATAAAAATTCTTGGTATAAATATTATATTTAGCTTTCCTATTGGCGCTGTTTATGTTATATTTCTCGCTAAAGAAAAAGCAAACACGTGGATTGGAACAGCATAAACGGAAGAGAAAAGGAGGACGCGGATGGAGCAGCCAAGATATCTGATCCTGGAAAACGGGCGGGTGTTTCGCGGGCGGGCGCTTGGTGCCACGGGCCAGGTGATCGCTGAAATTGTGTTTACGACCGCTATGACCGGATACCTCGAGACATTGACCGATCCGAGTTATTACGGCCAGATGGTGGTTCAAGCATTTCCGTTGATTGGAAATTATGGTGTCATTCCCGCTGATTTTGAGGCGGAAAACCCCGCATTAAAAGCGTATATCGTTCGTTCTTGGTGTCAAGTGCCTTCTAACTTTCGTAGTGAAGAAGACCTTGACACTTTTTTATTGTCCAAAGGAATCGTGGGGCTTTGGGACATCGACACCCGCGCACTGGTGAAGATTATCCGCGAATACGGCGTGATGAACGCGCTGATTACCGACGATCCCGCGCCGGATGACGCAACACTCGAACGCTTAAAAAACTACCGCCTTACGGACGCGGTGCGCGCGGTCAGCCGCACGCAGGCGCAGACGTTCCCCGCCGAGGCGGGCAGGCGGCACGTTGTCCTCTGGGACTTCGGCGCGAAGCGAAACATTGCAAACGAACTCGTTAAACGCGGCTGCGACGTCACGATTTTGCCTGCAAGCGCAACGGCGAGTGAGATTCTGGCGTTCTTACCCGATGGTCTCATGCTCTCCAACGGTCCGGGCGACCCCGCGGAGAACACGGGCATCATTGCGGAGCTCAAAACGCTCTGCGCGGCAAACATCCCGATCTTCGGCATCTGTTTGGGTCACCAGCTGCTCGCGCTGGCGCGCGGCGGGGAGACGATGAAGCTCAAATACGGCCACCGCGGCGCGAACCAGCCCGTGCAGGAAACCGCGAGCAAAAAGGTGTATATCACGAGCCAGAACCACGGCTACGCGGTGAAGACCGCGTGCCTGCCCGATCACGCGCGCGTGAGTTTTCAAAACCTCAACGACGGCACCTGCGAGGGGATGGAGTATCTCGATATCCCGGCGTTTTCGGTGCAGTTTCATCCCGAGGCGTGCGCGGGCCCGCTGGACACGCGTTACCTCTTTGATCGATTCATCGAACGGATGGACAGCGCGCGGGGCTAAGGCAGACGGCAGGAAACCAAGGCCTTTTTCGACAAAAGGAGTTATTTATGCCATTGGATCAAAACATCAAACGCGTGATGGTGATCGGCTCCGGCCCAATCGTCATCGGCCAAGCGGCGGAGTTTGACTATGCGGGCACGCAGGCCTGCCGTGCGCTGCGCGAGGAGGGGATTGAGGTCATCCTCGTCAACTCCAACCCCGCGACGATCATGACCGACCGCGCGATGGCGGATCATATCTACATCGAACCGTTGACGCTGACTACGCTCAAGCGCATCATCGAAAAGGAACAGCCGGACAGCCTGCTCTCCACCCTCGGCGGGCAGACGGGGTTGACGCTCTCCATGCAACTCGCAAGAGACGGCTTTCTGGAGCAGCACGGCGTGCGCCTGCTCGGCGCAAACCCGGAGACCATCGCGAAGGCGGAGGATCGGCAGCTTTTCAAGGACGCGATGATCGAAATTGGTCAGCCGGTGATCCCCTCGCTGGTGGTGACGGAGCTGAACGATGCGCTGGGGTTTGCACAAGAGATCGGCTATCCGGTGATCGTCCGCCCGGCGTTCACGCTCGGCGGCAGCGGCGGAGGAATCGCGCAGACGCGGGAGGAGCTCGCCGAGATCGCGACCAACGGCATCCGCATGTCACCCATCCACCAGATTCTGGTAGAAAAATGTATCTCCGGCTGGAAAGAGATCGAGTTTGAAGGCATGCGCGACAAAAACGGAAACGTCATCACGATTTGCAGCATGGAAAACTTCGACCCCGTCGGCGTACATACGGGGGACAGCATCGTGATCGCGCCCGCCGTGACGCTGAGCGATCGCGAGTATCAAATGCTGCGCACCGCGACGCGAAACATCATCGACACCCTCGGCATTGAAGGCGGCTGCAACTGCCAGTTTGCACTGCATCCGACGAGCTTTGACTATGCGGTGATCGAGGTCAACCCGCGCGTTTCCCGTTCCTCCGCGCTGGCCTCCAAGGCGACAGGCTACCCAATTGCCAAGGTTGCAACCAAGATTGCAATCGGCTATACGCTCGACGAGATTCAAAACGCGGTGACGGGTAATACCTCCGCCTGCTTTGAGCCCGCGCTGGACTATGTCGCGGTTAAGCTGCCGAAGTGGCCGTTTGACAAGTTTGTCTACGGTCGTCGCACACTCGGCACGCAGATGAAAGCCACGGGCGAGGTGATGGCGATCGGGCCGACGTTTGAGCAGGCGATCATGAAAGCGGTGCGCGGCGCGGAGATTTCGCAGGACAGCCTGAACACAAAAAAACTCGCGGATAAGAGCACGGAAAAAATTCGCGTGTTGCTGCACAACTGCGACGACGAGCGATTGTTTGTTGTATTTGAGTCTCTCAAGCGCGGCATCCCGATGGACGAGATCCACGCGATCACGATGATCGATATCTGGTTTCTCGCGAAGCTCAAGCATCTGGTCGAGTTTGAACATTCGCTCACTTCCGGCGGGTTGACGGAGGAAGCGTATCTGGAGGGGAAGAAGCTTGGCTATCCCGACCGCGTGCTCACGCGTATCAGCGGGCAGCCAATCAAGGAACACCTTTACGCGAGCTATCGAATGGTCGATACCTGCGCGGCGGAGTTTGAGGCACAAACGCCGTATTTCTACGCGGACTACGCCTGCGAAGAGAATGAAGCGCAGACGTTTCTGCAAAAACACGATACGGGCAAACCGCGCGTGATCGTGTTCGGTTCGGGGCCGATCCGCATTGGCCAAGGCATCGAGTTTGACTATGCCTCCGTGCACTGTGTCTGGGCGCTCAAACAGGCAGGCTATGAGGTGGTCATCGTCAACAACAACCCGGAGACGGTTTCAACCGACTTTGACACTGCGGATCGCCTCTACTTTGAGCCGCTGCTGCCGGAGGATGTGATGAACGTGATCCACACGGAGCAGCCATACGGCGTGGTCGTCGCCTTTGGCGGGCAGACCGCAATCAAACTCACGCGGTTTCTGGCGGAGCAGGGGGTTCGCATCCTCGGCACCCCGGCGGACAGCATCGACGCGGCGGAGGATCGGGAGCGGTTTGATGCGCTGCTGGAGCAGCTCTGCATCAAGCGCCCGCTGGGCAAGACCGTCAAGACGGAGGAGCAGGCGCTTCTCGCGGCAAACACGCTAGGATACCCCGTGCTGATTCGACCCAGCTACGTGCTCGGCGGGCAAAATATGATCATCGCGTTTTCGGACGACGATGTGCGCGAATACATGGGCATCATCCTGCAAAAAGGTATCGAAAATCCGATTTTGATCGACCAATACCTCATGGGCACCGAGATCGAGGTGGACGCCATCTGCGACGGCGAGGACATCCTGATCCCCGGCATCATGGAGCACATCGAGCGAGCGGGCGTGCACTCTGGCGATTCCATCGCGGTCTATCCCGCGTGGAACCTCACCGGGCCTCTCATCGAGCGCGTGGTGGATCATTCCCGCAGGTTGGCGCTGGCGCTGAGCACGCGGGGATTGATCAACATCCAGTACGTGATCTACGAAAATGAAGTCTTTGTCATCGAAGTCAACCCCCGCTCTTCGCGCACCGTGCCGTATATCAGCAAGGTGACGGGTGTGCCGATGGTAGACCTTGCCACGCGCGCGATGCTCGGCGACAAACTCGCCGACATGGGCTTTGGCACGGGGCTCTACAAAACGCCGCCCTATGTCGCGGTCAAGGTGCCGATCTTCTCGTTTGAGAAGCTGGCGGATGTCGACATTCTGCTCGATCCGGAGATGAAATCCACGGGTGAAGTGCTCGGCATCGGCAAAACACGCGAAGAGGCACTCTACAAAGGCCTCGTCGCCGCGGGGTATAACATGAAGCGGCGCGGCGGCTTACTCGTCACCGTGCGGGACCAGGACAAGGCGGAGATGACCGACGCGGTGCGAAAGTTTGCCGACCTGGGATTTACGCTCTATGCGACAAAGGGTACGGCTGCGGTGCTGAGGCAAGCGCAGATGAACGTCATCGAGGTTGGCAAGCTGCACGAGACCAGCGGCGAAAACATCCTCAACCTCATCGAAAGCGGAAAGATCGACTATATCCTCTCCACCTCGTCCAAGGGGAGGCTGCCCTCGCGCGACAGTGTGAAGATTCGCAGAAAGGCAATCGAGCGCGCTGTGCCGGCAATCACCTCCATCGACACCGCAAACGCGCTGGCGGATAGCCTGAGAAGCCGCTATTCCCAACACACGACGGAGCTGGTGGACATCAACCACATGCGCACCTGCAAGATGCGCCTGCCGTTTACCAAGATGAACGGAACCAACAACGACTATATCTATTTTGACTGCATGGAGCGGACAATCGACGCGCCGGAGTCGCTGAGCGTCTATCTTTCCGAGGAGCACACGGGCATCGGCGGGGATGGCATCATCCTCATCGAACCTTCTGCGATTGCCGACGCGAAGATGCGGATCTTCAACCGCGACGGCAGCGAGGGGAAGATGTGCGGCAACGGCATCCGCTGTGTGGGCAAATATCTCTACGACAACGGCAAAACGACGCGGACCGAACTCACCATCGAGACCCTCAGCGGAATCAAGCACCTCAAGCTCTATGTGCGCGGCGGAACGGTGAAATCTGTCACCGTGGACATGGGTAAAGCGGAGCTGCGGCCGGAAAAGATACCCGTTGCGCTTGCGGGGGAGAAGATCGTTTCGCGTCATGTTGAGATCGACGGATCGAGTTACAGCATCACCTGTGTCTCGATGGGAAACCCGCATTGCGTGGTGTTCTGCGACTATCCCGATCTCATGCAGATCGAAACGATTGGCCCCGCAATCGAGACCGCGCCGATTTTCCCGGATCGCGTGAATGTCGAGTTTGTGCAGGTGCTGGACGGGCACACGCTCAAGATGCGCGTCTGGGAGCGCGGCAGCGGGGAGACGCTTGCCTGCGGAACGGGAGCCTGCGCCGCTGTGGTTGCCGCGACCGAAAACGGGTTTTGCAAGAAGGGCGAGGACATCACCGTTCGCCTGCGCGGCGGCGACCTCCTTGTGCGTTATACGGACGAAACCGTCTGGATGACGGGCGACGCAAAGAAAAACTTTGAGGGTGTTGTGGAGCTATAGCGAAAGTAAAAGGAGCTATCCATTTTTGGACAGCTCCTTTGCCGTTTGGGAACGCGGGCGGATGATATCCGCCCCTACAGGCGGCTAACGTGAATCATCCATTCAACAGCGTGAACGTTTCTTCTACAATTCTTCACCAATTCACCCGGGTTGCAACGCGAGGTTCGGTAGGGGCGGATATCATCCGCCCGTGCTCACCTGAGTTCTCTTATGCCGCCTCAAACTGGCTGTTGTACAGTTCCGCATAGAATCCGCCTTTGGCGAGCAGCTCCGCATGATTGCCGCTTTCGATGATATCGCCGTCCTTCATCACGAGGATGAGGTCCGCGTTCTTGATCGTCGAGAGGCGGTGCGCAATCACGAATGAGGTTCTGCCGTTGGTGAGACGATCCATCGCCTGCTGCACCATGCGCTCGGTACGGGTATCGACGGAGCTGGTTGCCTCGTCGAGAATCAACAGCGGCGCATCCTGAATCATCGCGCGTGCGATGGTCAGAAGCTGCTTTTGTCCTTCCGAAAGACTCGCCTTGTCGTTGAGCACGGTGTCGTAGCCCTTGGGTAGCGTCTTGATGAAGCGATGCAGCCCAACGGTCTTGCAGGCGTCGATGACCTCCTGATCGGTCACGCCGGGCTTGCTGTAGACGATGTTCTCGCGGATCGTGCCCTCGAAGAGCCACGTATCCTGGAGAACCATGCCAAACTGCGCGTGCACATTTTCGCGCGGGACACGCTGAATGGGAATATTGTCGATGCGGATTTCTCCGCCGTCCAGTTCATAAAAACGCATCAGCAGGTTGACCATGGTGGTTTTTCCCGCGCCGGTCGGGCCGACGATCGCGACCTTTTGTCCGGGCTTTACGCTGGCGGAGAAGTTGTGGATGACGGGCTTGTTCGGCGAATAGCCAAACTTCACGTGGTCAAACGCGACGCTGCCTTCGATGCACTGAAGGACGGGTTTTTTCTCGTCTTCGTGCTCCAATTCCGGTTCTTCGAGGAGGGTGAAGACCCGCTCGCTCGCGGCTGCGGTACGCTGGAGGTTGTTCATCGACTGCGCAATCTGCGACAGCGGCTGGGTAAAGAGGCGAACATACATCATGAACGCGACGATGACGCCAAACGAGATTGTGCCGTTGACCGCGAGTGCCGCGCCGACGACGCAGACCGCCACATAGCCGAGGTTGCCGACGAAGCCCATCACCGGCATCATCAGACCCGAAAGGAACTGGGACTTCCAGGCGCTTTGGTAGAGGGTTGTGTTGCTCTCCTCAAACACCTTCTTTGCCTCGCGGCTTCCGTTGTACACCTTGACGATATTGTGTCCGGTGTAAATTTCCTCAATGTGCCCGTTGATTCGGCCGAGTTCCTTCTGTTGCTGACCAAAGTACTTTTGCGAATGCTTCATGATGACCATCATCAGAACAAAGCCGAGCAGGCTTGCGCCAATCGCGGTCAACGCGAGAATCCAGCTGTTGTAGAGCATCATCACGAGCGAACCCACCAGCATCGTGATCGCGGTGATCAGCGTGCCAAGGCTTTGGCTCAGCGTCTGCCCGATTGCGTCCACGTCGTTGGTCACGTGGCTTAATACGTTGCCATAGCTCGTGGAGTCAAAGTATTTCAGCGGCAGGCGGTTGACCTTCTGCGAAATATCAGTGCGCATCCGCTTGGAGATGCGCTGGGTCACGGTTGCCATAATCTGGCTCTGCACAAGGTTGAGCAGGAACGAAAGACCATATAGCACAGCAAGCGAAATCGCGATGGTGGAGACCGTGCTCATGTCGATGGAACCCAGCACGGGCTTTCCCTGCGCCATCATGGGCAGACCCTTCATGATCTCGTTGGTGAGGGTTTTCAGGCGATCCGGGCCGATGATCTGGAGGATGGTTCCGCCCGCCGCGGCAACCAGCGCCACGAGGATTGCGGAGATGTATTTTTTGCAGTACGCGAGCAATTTTTTCATCGTCGCGTTGAAGTCTTTCGGCTTTTCGACGGGCATGCTCATGCCGCGCCCCGGGCCGCCGGGGCCGCCGCCCATGGGGCCGCGTCCAAATGCGGGTGCTTTTGCACCGGAATGTTCTTTTTTGTCGCTCATGCGGACAATTCCTCCTCACTCAGCTGCGACATGGCGATTTCCTGATACACGCCGCAGGTCTTCAGCAGTTCTTTGTGTGTGCCCTTGCCGACGATCTGCCCGTCGTTGAGCACGATGATCTGGTCGGCATCGAGTATGGTGCCGATGCGCTGGGCGACAATCAGGCTGGTAACCCCCGCCGTCTCGTGCCGCAGAGCGGAGCGCAGCGCACGGTCTGTCTTATAGTCCAGCGCGGAGAAGCTATCGTCAAAGATATAGATCTCCGGCTTTCTGGCGACCGCGCGGGCGATGGCGAGGCGTTGTTTCTGCCCGCCGGAAAGGTTCGTGCCGCCCTGCGCAATCTCCGCCTCATATTGCCCTTCCATCTGTTCAACAAAATCAGCACCCTGCGCAATCCGCATCGAAGTTTGAATTTCGTCGTCGGTTGGGCATTCTTTGCCGTTTTCGCCGTAGGCGATGTTGCTTGCAACGGTTCCGCGGAAGGAGACCGCCTTTTGCGGTACATAGCCGATTTTATTGTGCAGCGCATCCTGCGTATAGTCTTTTACGTTCACGCCGTCCACCAGCACATCGCCCGTTGTCGCGTCGAAAAAACGGGGGATGAGGTTGACCAGCGTCGTCTTGCCGCTGCCGGTCGAACCGATGAAGGCGACGATCTCGCCCTGCTTTGCGGTGAAACTGATGTCGCAGAGCACGTCGTCCGCCGCGCCGGGATAACGGAAGCTGACTGCGCGAAACTCAATTTCGCCGACCTTGCCCGCTTTGCCCTCGGTCTGTGTGCCGTCGAGAATTGAGGGCGCGGTTTCCAGCACCTCGTTGATGCGCTTGGCGGAGACGGAGGCACGCGGCCAGAGCACGAAGATCATCACGAGCATCATGAACGACATGATTACTTGCATCGCGTAGGCGGAGAAGACCACCATGTTGGAAAACAGCGTGAGACGATCCATCATGCCCGCGTTGTTGATCAGCGAAGCGCCGATCCAGTAGATCGCAAGGGTCAGCCCGCTCATCAGCGTGGAGATAATCGGCATCATGATTGCCATGCCGCGATTAGTAAAGAGCTGGGTTTCTGTGAGTTCCGTGTTGGCGACCTCAAACTTCGCTTCCTGATAGGGCTCTGCGTTATAAGCGCGTACTACGCGAAGGCCGGTCAGGTTTTCGCGCGTGACGCGGGTGAGGTTGTCGGTCAGGGTTTGCATCTTACGAAACTTTGGCAGCACGAGCACCATCATCACTGAAATGACCGCGATCATGATAAGCACGGCAACGCCTGTTGCAAGAGACCATTCAAGGCCTTTTCCGGCGATCTTGGTCACCGCCCAGACCACCATGATGGGAGCCTTGATGATCATCTGGAGCCCCATCGTGATCAGCATCTGCACCTGGGTGATATCGTTGGTGGAGCGCGTGATCAAGCTATCGGTCGAGAAGCGGTTGATCTCCTCCATGGAAAACGAATCTACCTGAGAAAATAGTTGACTGCGCAGCCGCTGTGAAAACGAGGCGGCAATGCGCGCGGCAAGGTAGCCTACGATAATCGCGGAAGCGACACTACCCAGCGCGCAGAGCAGCATCTTACCGCCCGCAAGCCAGATATCCGCCATCGCGCTGCCGGGGGTCTGCGTGAGCCGCGTGATTTCGGACATATAGTCCGGCAGTTTTAGATCCAGCCAAACCTGGGCAACGATGAACGCCAGGCTGACCAGCGCCTGCAGCCATTCGGCTGCTTTGAGTCGTTTGAGTAAACGGAACATGAAATTCTCCTTTGTATAATAGCGTTAGATAGTAATACTGTTAGGTATAAGACGAAGCAAAACTCATTTTATTGCAGGTCCATGGTTGAAAAATTCTTCGGGTGCATGCTCCGCAAGTTTGTTTAAAATCCGCAGGAACACGATCGCATCCTCCTCGCCAAGGTCTTCGAGCATATGCACCAACATGCCCATGATCTGTTTTGTGTGCTCCGCTTCCTGGGCGCGGCCTGCATCGGTCAACTCGACAAGGATGCGCCTGCGATCGCTGGGGTCAATGCTGCGCGAGACCAGCCCTTTTGCTTCGAGATTGTTGAGCGCCGCCGCAATCCGCGCGGAACTGATGCCCATCTCTTTGCTAATATCGCCGGGGATCACCCTGCCGTCGTGCCGGGAAAGAAAAGCCAACACAAACTGCTCCCCGTGCAGGGAGTCGTTGATTCGCTTCGGGCTCTTGCGTTTGCGCATCTTGTGCAAAACCTTCATGTACTCGCGCGCAAGTGCGATATAATCCACGTCTTTCCCTCGATTTCCTTCAAAATAATCAACGGTGTTAACTATACACTCTGTTAGTGAATTGTCAATGGAAGGATTGTGAAACAATATGGCATGCGGCATATCGTTTTTGGACGGTCGATATATAAAAACAAGATGCCATGTATCGTTCTAGGATGCATGGATTTCGAACGTGATGGGAAGCCCGAGCGCTTCAATCAGGCCCTTTTGCGCAGTAGAACAATACAGGTGCTTTAGATTCGGGATTTGGAATAGGATCGAGTAATCTTGCTGTTCCTGAAAATAGATATCCAGCGTGCTGAGCGAATCCATTTTTGTGAGCGGTGAAAGGTCTATATCAGGGGCGGCAGCAATTCGAAGATAATCCAAACGATCCAATGCTTCGATACCTTGGATGCTGGTGAGCTCTACGGGCGAGATGGCAAGGCTGCGAAGGTTTTTCAGCCCGAGTAAGGGCTCTAGACGCATAACTCCATCTTTGATTTGAAGCTCGGTCAGGTCGTTGAGCTGTGAGATCGTGTCCCAACATGCTTGCGTCGGATGATTTATGTAGAGCTTTTGCAATGTGTTCATCCGCAGCAGGGGGCCATAGTCGACGATTGGCGTATCATACAGGCATAGCGTCGTCATATCATTGCTCAAAGGAGATAGATCGCTCACGTTGGTTGTGCTCAGATCGAGCACCTGCAACAGGGGCAGTTCCGCTGCAACGTTAATCTGCGTAATCGGGTTGTGCCCGATGTACAACTCCCGAAGGGATGGTACCGAAGACAAGGGGGAAGGATCGATGATCAGATTCGTGCCGAGCGCAAGCCGTGTCAGGTGCATGTCCTTGAGCGGCGTAAGGTCGGTGATGTTTTGCGCACAAACGGCAAGCTCACTGAGGTTGCGCAGCTTGGGAATATCTGCAAGCGTCGTGATCGAACCTTGATACAGCGTCGGTTGGAAGACTGCGCGAAATGTTACATCATCCCACGATTCAAGTGAATCATCGCCAAAGAGGAAGAGCTTGCTTACTCGATCAAGATCAGCCTGATAGAGGGGCACATCTGCATCGATCCCGAGCTGATCCCGTACGGCGCGCTCGATCTCAGGCGATTCAAACACAATTGCCTGATCCGCAGCCACAATCGCCGCCGGCACGAGTGCGTCGCTCGCGGTTGTGGTTCCCTTCGCGTCTGCCTGCGGGCCCGCGGGAAGGATGCCGGAGAACACGAGCGCCATCGAGAGCGCGATCCCTGCGGCAAGCCCGAACGCGGCACCGCGCCAGAATGTGACGGCGGTAGGCACGGCATCCGCTTGTGCGCGACTGAGTGCGCGGCTGAGCGCGCGGATGTTTTTATAGCGCCGCTGCGGGTCAAACCGCGTGCAGGTTTCAATGATGTGCCGCAGTGCGCGGCTCTGAATCTGTGTGCGCGAATCCAATTCATAGGAACCCGTGCAGAGAAACAGCAGTAAGATACCGGTGGAATAGATGTCGGATCGCGCATCCGTCTGCTGATAGCCAAACTGCTCCGGCGCTGCGGTTGTCTGTGTGCCGAGATAGACCGTGTCCTTCTTCTGCGCGGGCTGAAAATGACGCGCCGCGTCAAAATCGATCAAAGAGAGCGCGTGCTGATTGGTGTAGATGATGTTTTGCGGTTTGATGTCGCGGTGGATGACGGGCGGCGTTTGCGCATGCAGGAGCATGAGCGTTTCGCAAAGCCCGAGGACGAGGCGCATTGCCTCCGATTCGGAAAAGGCTCCGCTGCGCTCCACTTGGTCGGAAACCGGTGTTCCCGCAATATAACTGCGCAGGAAATAGTCGGTCTTGTGATCGCTGGAATAGGAAAGCGCCTGCGGAATCTGATTGGATCGCAGGCTGCTGAGAATATCATATTCCGCGCGAAGGTGCTCCCTTGCGCCGTTTTTGGCCACTTTGAGAACGGCAAACGAAGCGTCGGCTTTCTTTTTCAATAGGTATGTCGATTTATATGGCGTTTCGCGGAGACAGTCATAGAGATCATAGTCCTGTAAAAACTCGGCCGGCAGCGGGAGCGCTTGCGAAAGCGTGTCCTGGTATGAGGAGAGGAACGATAACACATGGTCAGTCATAGTGTGCCCTTCATTCCAATATTTCTTCGCCAAGTTGTTCAAGCATGATCTCGGCGTCGATAAGGCTGAATTTGTGCTGAATGCAATAGATGATTGCGGCATCCCGACGGGTGCGGGGGTACAGTTCCCCGCGCAAGGCAAGCTTGAGGAGATATTGCGTCTCTTCCAGCGTCAGGTGCATACCAAGCGCGATGCGAAGCAGTGCGTTTCTGCGTGGGGTACGGTATCCATTGAAGATTTGATAACCGTTGGAACGCTCCAGATTGGCGGCGCGTATGACGGCCTGTTTGCTGAGCTGATAGCGCTCCAACAGGTAGGAAAGATAGTCTGAAATGTTTGGTGCAGGCAGGTCGCTTTCGTGTTCGTCTAAAAAAGTCTCCAGCGAGGGTGACTTTTCCAACAAGGAGAACAATGCTGTCGTAGAAAGCGTTTCGCTCGGTTTGTCCTTGCTCATGTTACATTGCCTCAGGCCGATTTATAAAATTCTATCATTGTGTGATTTGGCATGTCAACGTTTACCGATCGCTTTTCTGACAAAAGTGCGCAAAAAAGCATACCGCAAACTCGCTTTGCAGCTGCTGATCGGACAGTGCCTTGTCACATGCCTCAAACAATCCTACCATCGGGATCGGTCGAACGCACGATGATGGAGTGAATCTGATTTTGAAGCGTTTTCATATACGGATTTCAAATAAACATACAAACATTATCAATTTCTCTTGCGTTCTTATCAAGGCGGATCAAGCTTTGCCGGTGTTCTTGCGCCGGGGCTTTCCGAACGGTAGCATGGTGATGTGGGATTGCGCATGTATGGTTGTTGGATGCGCAACCTCCTCAAAACTATCCAAAGTGAGAAACGATATGCAAGACGTGTTACGGCAATTCCCGCTCGAAGGCGGGGTCATCTCCTGCGAGCCATACGGCAGCGGGCACATCAACGATACTTACCGCGTGGAGACGGACAAGGGCGTTCTCTATATCCTCCAGCGGATCAACACGCATGTGTTTCCGAATGTGGACGGGCTGATGCACAACATCTCTTCGGTAACCGCGTTTTTAAGCGAGCGCGCAACGGACCCGAGAGAGGCCATGCACCTTGTGCGCACCGTCTCGGATGCGCCGTATTACAAGGACGCACAGGGTGGCTGCTGGCGCGTGTACGATTTTGTGACGGGCAGCGTCTGCCTGCAAAAGATCGAGCGTGCGCAGGATTTTTATGAAAGCGCCTATGCCTTTGGTAATTTTCAACAGATGATGGCGCAATTTCCTGCGGAAACGCTCTTTGAAACCATCCCGAACTTCCATAACACGCCCGATCGCTATCAAAAGCTCCAGCGTGCGATCGAAAGCGACCGCATGGGCCGCGTGAAAGAGGTTTCGGAGGAGATCGCCTTTGCGCGCTCTCTGGCGCAGGAGGTGGGCAGGCTGCACGCCCTGCGGGAGAGTGGCGCTCTGCCGACGCGCGTGACCCACAACGACACCAAGATCAACAACGTGTTGATGGACGAAGTTAGCGGCAAAGCGCTCTGCGTGATCGATCTGGACACCGTTATGCCGGGGCTTGCCGCCTACGATTTCGGCGATTCCATCCGCTTTGGCGCGGCGACGGCGGCGGAGGACGAAGAGGACCTGAGCCGGATGCGGCTCAATGTCGATCTGTTTGAAACGTATACGCGCGGCTTCCTCGCCGCCTGCAAAAATCTGACTCCGCTGGAGCTGGAGACGCTCCCGCTCGGCGCGCTGACGATGACGCAGGAATGCGGCGTCCGCTTTTTGACCGACTATCTGGAAGGCGACACGTATTTCAAAATCCATCGTCCGGATCACAACCTGATTCGCTGCCGGACGCAGTTTACTCTCGCGGCGGACATCAAGCGGCATCTGCCGAAGCTTGGCGAAATCGTCTCCGCCTGCGCGCGCGGCTGATGTTTCGTCTGCACGGGCATGGCGGGAAAGCACGGCATGGAGTATAATCAAACCGTCACCAAGAATGCGTTTTTTGCAGACAGGAGGCGGCAGGATGATTCAAAATCTCAATAAATTTACCTTTGCGGCATTCGGCGAAATCTTGCCGGAAGCGCAGCCCGTGCGTGAATTTTCGCTTTCTCCGGAGTGGGAAACGCAGAGCGTGCCGTTCTCTGCGGACGAGGTCTGGGTCACGTGCGCAGAGGGAATGCCGACCGTGCTGGAGATCGAGAAGGGCACGGCGGCGCTCGCGGTCTCGCGCGAAGGGGAACCGCTGGAGTACTTTTATCTCGACAAACCTGTGCGATTGCATGCGGGTGTGCTGTTTGCCATCGTCCCGCGTGAAAGCTGCGTCCTGCGCCGCGCGATCCACAAAGACGGCGCATGGGTTAGGCGGCATAGGCTGGAGGCGGCGACACTGCCGCTCTATATTAAAAACCGCATGGAAGCGCGCGCGATCTATACCCTCTTCTATCAGGAAAAGGAGAAAGGGTTTCTCTTCAAAGGCGAGGCGCATGACCTGCCGGAGCTGGTCTATGTGGACAAAGGTGCGCTGCACAACGTCGTCAACGGCACGGATACGCTGCTCTCGCAGGGCGAGATGATGATCTACGGCCCGGGCATCTGGCACATGCAGTATGCGGACGCGGATGTGGAGGCAAGCTTCATCACCGTATCGTTCGATCTTTCCGGCGACGTTCCCGAAACGCTCTTCAACCGCAGGATTTCGCTTTCCGCCGAGACAGCCTCGCTGCTTCGCCGGATGCTGGAGGAACGGGAGAAAAACGAACCATACAGCGGAGATATCATTCTCAGCTCGCTGCAGATGCTGCTGCTTTCCGTGCTGCAAAACGGAGAAAAGGCGGAGCCGCGTCTCAAGACACCTGCTTCGCTCTATCATGAAAACGCGATCGTCAACACGGTGCTCAGTTTCGTCTCCGCGCACAGTACGGAGAAGCTTTCCGTGCCGTATGTCGCCAAACGCTGCAACGTCAGCGCCTCGCGGCTCACCGCGCTGTTTCAGCAGCGGCTTTCCATCACGCCCGCGGAATACATCCGCCGTGTGAAGCTGGAGGAGAGCAAGCAGCTCATCCGCGCAGGAGAGATGAATGTATCGCAGATTGCCGCGCACCTGAACTATTCGAGCGTGCAGCAGTTTTCGCGGCAGTTTAAGAGTAAGTTTGGCGTTTCGCCGAACGAATTTGCAAAATCAATCCGCTGAACGCGGGTCTGGGGAAAATAGGCGGATAGGGTCTGCATTTGTACAATCGAGAGGAAAACAGAAGTTATGGTCATCGACAGAATCGAACATGCGGCGCAGTATGCCGGCCTCGGCAAGGGAATTGCAACCGTACTCCACTGGTTTCAGAATTACAAAGACGACGGGCGCGATTTGCCCGCAAAAACGGTGATTGACGGCGAACGGATCTTCATCAACGGCGTGAACTACACGAGCGAGGAGAAGCCGCAAGGGCAGCTGGAAGCACACAAGAAGTATATTGATGTGATGTATGTGGTCGAAGGCGAGGAAAAGTTCTTCTACAAACCCATTGCGGAGGTGTCTCAGATCACCATGCAGTATGACGCCCAGAAAGAATGTGCGTTGGCGGCAATCGATCCCGACGCGGCGCAGGTTCGCTTTTGCGCCGGACATTTCCTGCTTTTCTTTCCGCAGGACGGGCACCTCGCGGCGCAATTGTGGGACAAGCCAGTTAAGGTGCGCAAATTCATCGCAAAGGTCGCGGTAGAGACGCTCTAATACATAACGAAAGCAACACAAAGCCCCGGCAAGCGAAGCTTGCCGGGGCTTTTCGCGCGCGGTGCGCGTTATTTCGTGATCTCGACCACGAGGTGCTCAATCGCCGTGTGGCGGTGCATATACACGATGTTGAGCCTGCCTTCCTTGTCCTTGCACATGGCGGGTTGGCATTTATTGCCCGGCGCGGAGGCAAGCTCCAGGATATTCTGCCAGGTTTTGCCCTCGTCGCGGCTCATCGCGAGCGTCAGCGGGCTGCGCTCGTGCCAGTCCGTCTCCGGCGTGTCGTTATACGCCATCAGGATGGTTTCGTCGTCCCAACTGATCACGTCGATCTTGGATTCGTTGTTGAGGATGCCGCTCGGCACGGGCTTTGTCCAGCTCTTGCCGCCATCGCGGCTTTCGCAGGTGTAGCTGGGCAGGCTGTGGTTTCCGGCGGAGCCCCAGCCGACGTTGCCCGGGCAGGTGCGCGAAAACAGGCGGATGACTCCGTCAGGGCGCAGGCACAGCGCGGGTTCGCGGATCAGGTTGCCGTCTTCTGCAAAGAGGATCGGCCCCTGCTCAAACGTTTCGCCGTCGTCTGTGCTTATGTAGATGCGGATCGCGCCGAAGTATTTGTCCGGCAGCTCGCTGCTGGTGCAGGCGAACACGATGGTGCCATCCGGCAGCAACACGCTGTCGTTGCTCGCGTGCCCGCTGGTGATGTTCGCGGGATGGGATGGCAGCCAGGTGCGCCCGCCGTCCTGCGTTTTGCGCATCCAGAGCTCGTCTCTGCCGTTGCACCAGGTGGCAAAGTTTACCTCGGTATCGAGAAATTTTGCAAACAGCAGCGTGATTTCACCTTTTTTGTTTTTAATCCAGATCGGGTCGTGACAGCAATAGCGGATGTCGCAACCCACTGCGTCGGGGTTGGACCATGCCGCGGCGCCGGGTTCGAGCACGGAGACCCAATCCTTGGCGTCTCGCCCCATCGGGTCGCCGTTCCATTGCAAAAAGCCGCCGTTCCAAACCGTGAGTAAGTTTCCGTTGTCCGCCATGGTCAGGCTCGGCATATGATAGCACTGCCGCTCGTCAAACCACTCGACAACCCATTTCCGATCGATGATCTTTGCTTGCATACGTTCTCCTTTATTTTGTAAAAACAGTTATTGTTCCAGCTTGCGCATCGTGATCAGCGCGCTCTCCATCGAATTGATTTGGATGGGAAGTACGCATCTGCCGTTTTTCGCCTGAATCGTAAATGCACGGGGTTCGCCGCGGCTGGGTAATACGCTGAGGGTATAAGTGCCGGTTGCCACGGGAAGACGGAGGCTAATACCGTCCGCCGCGTCCAGCGCGCCATTGACGAGATAGAGGTAGTCTGCCTCACCATCCGCAAATACATACGGCGCGAGATTTGGGCTGCTTTCGATCATCGGCACCGTCATGCACCCGCTTTGCGCCAGCACGTCCTGCAAGATCTCCTGCCGCACGTCGCTCATCAGCATCGGCGGAATCTCCTGCGGGCTACCGAGGCGGCCAAAGGGATAGACGAGTACACGGCTTTGCGAAACCACCTCGCAGGCGGCTCTGCGCTTGCGGAAGCTATCGAACAGCGCAGAGTATTCCGAACGCTGTGCTTCCGGCAGATACGCCACATCCAGCGCGTCCGCGCCGGAGATCACGCTGCTGGCTCGCGCGTTGGGGACCGTGGTATAGACTTTTCCGTTCGTGACCTGCTCAAATGTGTAGGCTCCGCTGTTTTGCCGCATCCAGACGGCGCTTTGCACGCCAGCGAGATGCCCAAGACCGAGGGAGAGTAGCGTTTCCAGCGCGTCACCGTTGAGCAAAACAAAGTTGTTTGCAAAGAGCGTCTCGATCTGCGCCGTGGTGAGGTTGCGGAAATACTGCCCCGACACTGCGCAAACACCCTGCGCATCTTCCGGCGCGGTGCCGACGTACATCGGCACGCCCATCGCGGGCAGTACGCCCGCCCAGAAGACCTCCTCGGGATAGAGTTCCTCCATCCGCGCGCCGTCTTTTGTATGCACGGTATAACTCGCGCGTTCGTCGATCAGCACGCAAACACCCTTGCGCGGCTGGCGAAACGCGCCGCTCCCGTTCATCGCGTTGAGCACGGGCTTGACCTCGCGCAGCATCTGCTGATAACCGTCCGGCTCAATGATCCCGCGTCCGTTGAGGTCAAACAGGTCGATGGTCATGCCGGAAAGATTCAGCGCAAGAGAACTGAGTAACTGAAAGCGCGTGAACGTCCTGCTCTTGGAGAAACGCGAGTACGGGTAGTTTTCAAGCTCCGGATAGACGAGCGTCTCCGGCGCAAGCAAAGCGCGATTGACGAAGCTGACCATGTGGAACGCCTGCAGGTATTTCCAAGGCACAAGCTCCTGATAGGCGGGCAGATGGATGCGAGAAACAGGCGGATTGACCGCGCCGCTGAGCGCAGCGAGAAGCGCTTTCCAGTTTCGCCCTTCGGCGGAGTGCACATATGGCACACTGCTCATCAGCCCGATTTTGACTGCGGGATCGACGGCGTGCACCGCCTGCTCGATGGCACTGGCTGCGCCTTCCAGCCCCGCGCGGCACTCGTCCAGCCAGATTTGGCGATAGGGCGAGGGATCGCCGGGGGCGAGAAGGCCCGCAACGAACGCTTCCCGCGTGAGGGGTTCGCCCGCACGCGCGGAAAAGCGGCGCATGTGTTCTTCACAGAAACAGCCGCCCCAGTGGAGCGGGTCGTGGTTGTGATAGCGAAAATCGTCCTCCACCCAGACCGTATCCGGCGAGAGGGAGGCATATCGCGCGTAGATACGCGCGATATAGGCGCGCCAGGCGTCGTCCAGCGGGCAGACGCAAAGCTCGGCCGCGTTCCCTTCAGGATCGACCATCGCGCGAAACGGCTGATCCGCGCGGAAGTGTTTGCCGAGGTCGGCGTGCATCAGCGAGTGCCAATGGTTGACCGAGAGCGTGATGCCGCGCCCGTCGAGCAGCGGCTTGATATGCTCAAGCAGCGCAAGCCAGGTGTCCTGCTCCCGTTCGTCTATGTGACCTGTGTTGATCTCCTCCACGTTGACGAACACCATCACGTCGTCCACGCGCGCTTCCTCGCAAAAAGAAAGCAGCTTTGGCAGCTCGATCTCGTCGTTAAACCCCGGGTCGCAACAGAAGCGGAAGCAATAGCGAAACGCGTCGGGCATGAAATCCTCCAAAATGTGTGAATGTGTTATGCGTTCGTGATCGGCAGCGCGTAAAACGCCAGCATGGGGAAACGCATGCAGTCCCAGGGCACTACCTGCCCGGGGTTGCTGCGCCAGCTTCCGTGCAGCACCGCGTCAGGCAGCAGCGGACGATCAAAGCGCAACACAAGCGTATCGTTCTTTGTCTCATAGGAAACCAACTTGGCAAACCCTTGCTCGTCCTCCGCTTCAAACGGCAGCAGCGAGGCGGGCGGGTCAAACGGGTTGATCCAGTTTTTGATTTCGTCGAAGCGCAGCTCCACGGTATCGGGCGCGAGCAAGACGGCCTTCGTGACCTCCGGTGCTTTCCAGTCGCGCTGTTTGCCATAGAGCGTGGACAAGGCGCATTTTGCCGCGCGCTCGCCGAGGGTGAGGTTGCCGCCCGCACCGTTGTGGATAAAATCGAACATCGCAACATCCTGCGTGGCAAGGGTGTAGACGTTTTTGAGACGGTACATCGCGTCCCGCTGCGCCTGCCGCACGATGCCCCACTGGCGGTCGAGCGCAAGATCGCACTCACAGAACTGGCGGTTGAGCTGGAAGGTGATCACCGGCAGCTCCGGCTGGTTTAGCGATGCGCGAACGGAAGCGACGAAGTTGGAGAAGCGGGCGAGATAGGTCTCCGCGCTGTTCTCAAACCCTTCCGCCTCGCCTTGATACCAGAGCATCGCCCTGGGATGCAGGTCGTAGTCCGTAAACTGCTCAAGCATATTTTTCGTCAGCGCGCCGTTTTCCGCGGGGTTCCACCAGCGCAGAGGAGAGCCGCCGTAGGCGCTCATCACGAGTCCGATTGGATAGCCCAATGTGCGCTTGAGAATCTTTGCAAAGTGCAGCCACGGCGTGTGCCCGGGGTTGTGGTTTTCAAAGTGGCCAAGGTGGACGGAGCCCGTCGTTTCGCCCAGCGGATGCGCGGCAAGATCCCAGACACCACTATCGCGCAAGAGGCTCACGCCGATCTCCGGCGCGTCCTCAATCGGGTCCTTTGCCCGTCCTGCGGCGTTGCTTTGCCCCGCGATGACAAATACATCGCCCACGCCGACATGGTGCACCATGTCCCCGCGCGTGCAGGAGAGGCCGTCCCAACCTTCGTACTCCATATAGGTTTCGATGCGATACGGCCCACCCGCCGGAACCGCGTCGAAGACGATCTCCCAGCGCTGGTCGTCAAACACCCGGCAAAGCGACCAGGGCACGATGTTTTCGCCGCTGGATTCGAGGGCGACACGTGCCTTCACCGTGACCTTGCCGCTGCTTACGGGCGAAAACCGGAGCGGAAGCTCCTGGCTTAAGTGGATACGACGGCAGTTGCCATAGATGCGGATGCGCGCCGTACCGGATTCGTTTTGCTGAAAGATTTGCCACGGGGAAACCCCGCCGGTGATGGTGACGCCAAAGTCCATTGTGTGTATACTTCCTTTCGCGAGAATGCGAAGTTTTATTGGTAACGATAAGAAAGTCGCTGCATTAGCTTGATTATAGCACTGTTTTCCTTGTTGGGCTGCCGTTCCGTCATGCCGGGGCGGCTGCCATGCTGCGGCATCCTGCCGGAAGAGAGAGCCTCCGCCCCAGTTTGGAGCGGAGGCTCTTCTTGTGTGAGTGTGAGTTGTGAGTTAGGCCGTTCTAGCCGCTGTTTTGTTTACTGCGCCGCGCGGGCGGTTGCAATTGCGTCGTTGACCATGGTCTCGAGGTTGGCCGCGCCGGCAGCTTCATATGCTGCGACGTATTCCGGCCATGCGGTTTCAACATCAAGCTGACCGCCGAGCATCTGGGTCAGATACTGGTTGGTGATGTCCTGCAGCTTTGTGCGGATATCGGCAGCCTCGGAGGGCAGCACGATGAGACCGTAGTAAGCCGGGAGCTGGACAACTGCCTTGTCGGTGTAGCCGGCGAGAACGCCCTTAGCATAGTCGACAAGCGCCTTGTCTTCGTCGGTCGCCCAGCTGTTGCTGTTGTCGATCGGCTTGGAGACAGCGGTCCACCAGTCGTTGTTGGTGAAGTCGACTTCATATTCCGTGCCGCTGAAGAGGTAGCTGAACCACACGTACTTGCAGCGTCCGTCGCCGTAGCCGTAGGGGGCGGTGGCAGAATTCCAGAAGTCCACGCCCTGCGCGTCGTTATAGACGTAGTTGTTCGTGTTGTGGAGCAGATCTTGGCCAGCTGCGCTTGCGAGGTATTCCACGAGGTCGAGCACGCGCTCCGGGTATGCGCAAGAGGTCGGGATGAAGTAATGCGCGCCAACCCAGGTGCCGGTGGTGTAGGTGTGGCCGTTGTTGCCTTCGTTTGTCAGGGCGACGCCGAGGGTCAGATCGCTCATCTGAGCGGAGGGATTGGCCGCTGCCCAGCACTCTTTGTAGAAGTCACGGAACTGGCCCGGGTAACCAAAGCCGAAGTTCATGGCGCCGATCTTGCCGAGACCGAAATCAGCATATGCATCGTCGAAGTCGCTCTTCACGCCGATGCCGCTGTCGAGACCGCCGGACTTATAGAGCTCGGCCAGCTGCTTGACAACTTCCTTGGAAGCATCGCTCGTGGTTGCCAGCGTCCATTTTTCGCTGTCGGTGCCGAGGTCGCCGGAGAGGACAAAGCCGTTCCAAACATCGCCGTTCGGCGCGAGGATCGAGGTGCCCTGCGGGGCTGCGATGGTCTTGTCGATTTCGCTCCAGTTGGTGAGCTTGTCGTTGCGGGGCCACCAGCCGACATAGCCGCCCTGGCCAGCCGCGGAGGCATAGGTGAGGAACTCATCAACCGTCTGGGGAACCGCGCCGCCGTTGACGGCGTCGAGGATCGCCTGATTGTAAACGGAGATGCCGGCATAGGCGGGATCAGCAAACGCCGCGATCGAATAGATGGCGTAGGCTTTGTTCTCATCGCCGGTGTAGAGCTTGTTGTACATCTTGTACTCGTCGCTGTTCATGATTTTGCTCAGCGTCGGGTAACGATCCGGGGAAGCGTTCACGATGTCGGAGAGGTTGTAAACGAGGTCTTCGCTCACCCATTTGGTGATCTTGTCGGTCTCGCCCCAGGTGGGGAAAAGGTCCGGCGCGCCGCCCGTGTAGAGTTCGGTCTGCATACGATCGTCAAAGCCGTCCGTACCGGTGTCGTACTCAAGCGTCACGTTGATTGCGCTCTCGATTGCCTTTTTGATGGGGTCTGCGGCCATGCCGTCCACGTCGTCAATGCTATTGCCAAACTGGGCAAAGCGGACGTTAACGGTTTCGCGATCCGCATTGGTTTCCGCGGCGGGCGCGGTTGCTTCGGCTGCATCGGTTGCGGTTGCATCCGGCGCCGTGGTTTCTGCTGCGGGGGTAGCTTTGCAGGCCAACGCTGTGAAGGCCAGAACCGCCACCAGAAGCAGTGCCAAGAACTTCTTCATTTTGAATTCCTCCTGTTATTATCATTATCACCGCATCTTTGCGGTAAAAATGTCTTTGGGTTTGCGGGTGTGTGTTTTAGGGAAACACACACTGCTGTTCTCATGATCACCGCTCCGTTGCGGCAAAAACGTTCTTTGTTTGCACGTATCCCGGCATTTTCGGGAACACGAAGCCAGAGGGCGGCGAAGCCGCCGGTTTCTATTCTCTTATTCTTTGATCGCGCCGAGGGTGATTCCGCTGGTAAAATACGGTTGCAGGAACGGGTATACGATCATGATCGGCAGCATAGCACAGATGATGGTTGCCATGCGAAGCGCCATCGGCGGCGGGAGTGTCAGTCCAATCGAAACCGCGCCGTTTCGCACCTGGTTCATCATCGACTGATCGACGAGCATACGCCGCAAAATCCAGACAAACGGTTGCAGGTTGGTCTTGTTGGAGATGAACATCATGTAGCTGTAGTAATCATTCCAGTTGATGACCGCGATGAACAGCGCAACTGCGGCCAGCATGGAGCGAGAAATCGGCATGATGACCCGAAAGAAAACCCCGACCTCGGTACAGCCGTCGATCAACGCTGCCTCCTCCAACTCCTTGGGAACCGAATAGGAGAAATAGTTACGCATGATGACGAAATAGACGATGTTGAGCCCGCTCGGCAATACCATGACCCAGAAGGTGCGCAGGATGCCGAGGCTTTTATAGAGCATGTATTGCGGAATCAATCCGCCGGTGAAGAAGAGCACGAACACGACGAGCGCGTTGATGAGCTTCATGCCTTTTACATGGCTCTTGCTGCAGGCATATGCCATCGTGGAGGTGATCAGCATGCTCAGCGAGGTTGCAAGAACGGTCTTTGCAACGGAGATCCACATGCTGTTGGTGAACGCTCTTGTGCTAAAGATCGCCTTGTAGTATTGCAGGTCGATCCCACCGAGCGGAAGGAGCATCAGCCCGCCTTTGACATATTCCTCATAGGGGGTAATCGAGCTGATGAGCACATACCACATCGGGTAGACGCAGAGCACCGCGAAGAGGACGCAGAAGGCGTATACGAAAACGTCGTAGAAGTTGAAACCGACTCTGCCGAGCATTGTTTGGCGGTAACCAGCGTGCTTTTGAAAATTGCGGCTCATGATGCGCCTCCTTTCTTACAGAATGCCCTGTACGTCGAGTTTGCTGACAAATTTATTGGCGACGAGCACCACGACAAGCCCCATTGCATTGAGCAGGAAGTTGGTCGCTGTGGACAGCTCAAAGTTTGTCCCGCTGCCACCGAGGCTGATGCGATAGATATAAGTAGAGAGCACATCGCCTGTGGAGAGCACGTAGTTGTTGTAGAGGTTGTATACCTGATCGAAGTTGGAGACGAACAGTCCCGCGAGCTGCAGGATCAGCATGATCGCGATGGAGGGCATGATGCGCGGAATCGTGATGTGCAGCAGCATGTCCTTGCGGTTCGCGCCGTCGATTGCAGCGCTTTCGTAGAGTGTCGGGCTGATGCCCGCAAGCGCCGCGAGGTAGACAATCGTAGAGTACCCGGAGGTTTTGATGATGTTCGAGATCACGAGGATGCCGCGGAACAGCTCCGGCCGCTTGAGAAAGTCGATCGGCGTCCCGCCCAGCTTTGAGATGACTTGGTTGACCACGCCGCCGAGGTCTGCCGAGGAGGGATACTCCAAAAAGACCTGTACCAAACCCGCGAAGATGACCCATGAGAGGAAGTACGGCAGGTATACCGCGGTCTGTACGACACTCTTTACCTTCTTAAGGCGGATCTCGTTGATCATCAGCGCGAGGAACACGGAGAAGGTGAACCCGAACGCAAGGTTGTAGACGTTGATGATCAGCGTGTTTTTGAATGCGCGCACGAAGTTCGGGTCCGCAATCATTTCCCGGAAATGATCAAGACCGACCCACGGGCTGCCAAGCACGCCGAGACGCGGAGAATAGTCTTTGAACGCGAGCGTGATGCCGTACATCGGTGCGTATTCAAACACCAGCAGAAAACAAAGCCCCGGCAGAACCAGCATATAAAGAAACCAATATTTCTTTAGGTAGCGGTACATGCGGGTGAAGAATGAAGCGCGTAGAGGCATATCCTTTGCGCTTGCCCGGCGCTTGCCGTTTGCTCGTGCGGGCGAGCCGTTTCGGTCCATTCAGAGACCCCCTGTAATTATAGTATATTAGTTAATATTAGTATCGTCGGTTTTGCATGGATTGTGCGGCTTGCTTGGCCGAATTCGTAGAAAGATCTGTGTTGCGAAGCGTTGCGGCGCGACACAATGCCGTTTTTCCGCCTCGTTTCTACACGCATCATACTAAATAAAATCAACTAAGTCAATATTACTTCGAAAATAGTAGTTAACTAATTCATAATTTGTGTTAGAATAATAGCGGTATTAGTTACTAATAAAAGCTAATATTAATTTGCGCAATCAAACGCGGTTGAAACCGCTCACACGAGAAAAAGCGAATTTAACAATCAATTCCTAAGAAAGTGGAACAAACAGCATGACAAAAAACATCGGATTTATTGGATACGGCCTTCGCTCCCGCACGATGATGAAGGCGTTTGCCGCAATCGAGGCGGACATTCGCGTGCTTGCCATCACCGACCCGCGTGCGGAGCAGATCCGTGCGGAGACAGAAAACGACGCACGCTTTGCGCAGACCGTATTTGTAGAAAGTGCCGATGGGCTGCTCAAGCAAGACGGGCTGGACGGCGTTTTCGTCGGCACGCGCTGCTCCCTTCATTCGGGTTTTGCCGCAAAGGTGCTTGCCGGTGGCATTCCGCTCTATCTGGAAAAACCCGTCTGCATCAACGAGGAGCAATATGCCGGCTTGAAAGCCGCTGCCGAAGGGAAGACCGACCGCGCGGTGGTCTCCTTCCCGCTGCGGGTCTCTCCGCTTGTGCGGGAGATGAAGCGCATTGTCGAGAGCGGGCTTCTCGGCAAGCTGACCATGGTGCAGGCGGTCAACAACGTGCCCTATGGCAGCGTGTATTATCACAGCTGGTATCGCGATCCGCAAGAGACGGGAGGTCTGTTTTTGCAAAAATCCACGCATGACGTGGACTATATCTCCTATCTCACGGGTGAAACACCGGTCGATGCCTTCGCGCGGACGACAAAATTGCATTATAAAGGAAACAAACCAGCGGGGCTCCATTGCCCGGACTGCGCGGAGTACTTCACCTGCCGCGAATCGAGCTATGTGGTGAAACACATCTTAAAGGAAGAAGTCACAGGGGATGCCTGCTGCTTTGCGGTGGACACGGGCAACGAGGACGGCGCAAGCGCAATCTTCACCCTACCCAGCGGCGCAATCGTCTCCTACAACCAGAATTTTGTCGTAAAAAAAGGCGCGGCGCGGCGCGGCTGCCGCCTCATCGGCACCGACGCAAGCGTGGAGTTTGACTTTTATACGGGCGAGATTCGGGAGGATCGCTATGATCTGCCGCAGACGGTCATGCACACGTTCCAGAGCGGCGCACATTCGCACTTTGGCGGAGACGAAGCACTCGCGTTGGAGTTTATGGGGCTGATGAACGGCAAAAAGCCGGAGTCCGATCTGCTTGCGGGGCTCAACAGCGCGGCGGTCTGCCTCGCCGCCAAACGCAGCAGCGAGAGCGGATTGCTGGAGCCGGTTTGCATTTGAAATGCGGCAAGATTTGGAAAAAGAGAAACCAGGTAAGAGCAGAAACGGGGCAAACGCAATGATGCAGGCACAACGAACGATCTATCTGCCCGCAACCGAGGGCACAATTCTCACCTTCGACGTGGGAACCAGCGCGCTCAAAGCCGCGCTGTTCACGCCGGAGCTGGAGCTGGTTGCCCTTGCTTCCGTCGCGTATCAGGCGAGAACCGACCAATCGCTCGTCGAGATGGAACCCGGGGATTACCTCGCCGCGATGAAGGAATGTGTTGCCGCGCTCGGCATGCCGCGAAAGCTGCTTGCCATCGGCATCACCACGCAAGGCGAGACGCTGATTCCCGTCGGCAAGGCGGGCGAGCCGCTCCGTCGCGCGATCGTCTGGCTGGATGCGCGCGCCCTACGGCAGGCTGAGGAACTTTCGCACACGCTGGATGCAGACGTGTTTTATCAAACCACGGGGATGCCGGAGATCAACGGCGCGCTTCCGCTAGCAAAGGCGATGTGGCTCAGACAAAATGAGCCGGATGTATTGGAATGCACGCACAAGCTCTTACTGCTGGAAGATTATATTCGCCTGTTTTTGACGGGTGTGAGCGCGACGCATGCAAGCCTCGCCACCAGCACGGGTTGGTTTGATATCCGCACGGGCGACTATTGGCAGGCAGCGCTGGATGCCGCCGGGCTTTCGCGTGCGCTGCTGCCGGAGGTTTTGCCGTGTGGCGCGCCTGCGGGAACGCTCGGCACGCAAGCCGCGCGCTATCTCGGGCTTCGCGCGGGGGTGCCTGTTTTCACGGGAGCGATGGATCAAACAGCCGCCGTACTCGCGCTTTGCACGCGGGAAAACGCGGCGGTGGAGACCCTCGGTACCGCGCATGTGGTCGCGGCGGCGACCAGTAAGCCGGTGTTCGATCTGGTGCGGCGGGTGACGATCTATCGCCACGCGCTGGAGGGGCAGTTTGTATGCCTGCCAATCGGCAACACGGGCGGAATGGCGCTGACGTGGTTTTTGCGTGAATTTGGCATGCGCGGGGAGGACTACGCCGCGCTCGACCGACTTGCTCAGGAGGCGGCGCCCGCCTGCAACGGCGTGACATTTTTGCCGTATCTATGCGGCTGCGTGAATCCTGAACCGATCCATAATGCGCGCGCGGGGTTCTTTGGCGCGGGGCTAAGCAGCACGCGGGCTGAGTTTGCGCGTGCGCTGCTGGAATCCGTGGGCTATGAACTGCGGCTGTTTTTAGAGCTGCTGCGGGAGCAGGGCTGTGAGGCTACGACCGTCTGCGCCATCGGCGGCGGGGCAAAGAGCGCGCTCTGGACGCAGATGCGCGCGGACATCACGGGGCGAGAGTTGATCGTGCCCGCCGTGACGGAGGCAGCCTCTGTCGGAGCCGCGCTGCTTGCCGCCTGGGGTGCGGGGCTTGTGCCGCGCGGGGAATATCCGGCCGCGCTTTCGCGCACACGCGCGGTCTTGCAGCCCAACCCGGACACGACGGCTGCCTATGCAGGCGGCTATCGGCGATTTACTGTGCTGTTTGAGGCGCTCAAGAGTGTGTATGACAAGGAGGAATGTTCTGTATGAGTCCGACAAACGATTCGAAACAACCGTTGCCAAAGATCGGCGTGCTTGCGCTGATGCTGGAGGCGTATGAGCCGATCTTTCCGGGCATCATCGCGCGGCAGACGGACTATGTGCAAAAGGTTTTAGCCGATCTTGCGGGCACGGCGGCGTTTCGCTTTGACAGGCTTGCGCTCAATCGCGCGGACATCGAGCGAATGACGGCCGAATACAACCGCGAAGGTTTGGACGGCATCCTGATTTTGCTTTGCAGCTATTCGCAGGGGCAATATCTCGTCCGCGCGATGCAGGAAAACCACCTGCCGCTCGCGCTCGCGCTCATCCAGCCGGATGAGACGGTCGGGGACGATTTCGAGGAGCTGGAACTCACGGTCAATCAGGGCATCCATGGTTCGCAGGACAACGCAAACGCGCTGCTGCGCGCGGGCATTCCCTGCGCCTACTATGCGGGCAGCCGGAAGGACGGCAAGCTTGCCGCGTTTATCGCGGACTTCGGCGCGGCGGCGCAGACCGTCCGGCGGATGAAGACGATGCGTATCGGCATCATCGGCAAGCTCGCGGGCATGGGAGACGTGGTCACGGACGACATGGCGTTTTTCCGCAAGCTGGGGCCTGAGTTCATCTATGATTCAATTGGAAGCGTAACGCGCTTTGTCGAGCAGGTTTCGCAGGACGCGGTTGCCGAGCGGGTCGCGCTGGAGCGGGAAATCTTCGAGATCGACCCGAACATGCCGCCGGAGCGTCACGCCTACGCGGTGCGGCTCTATCTGGGGCTCAAAGAGTATGTGGAGAGCAACGGTTACGCGGGCTACACCGCGCACTTTGAGGAGTTCGGCGCGGACGGGCGATATGACCAGTTGCCGCTACTTGCGGCGAGTAACCTGCTTGCAGAAGGCTATGGCTACGCGGCGGAGGGCGACGCAAGCTGCGCCGCGATGGTCGCCAGCATGCATACGCTCTGCGGAATGGCGAATTTTTCCGAGATGTACATGATGGACCTGAAGCGAGACGCGATCTTGCTCTGCCACGCGGGCGAGGGAAACTGGAAAACCTGCCGCAAGGATTGCAAACCGTTTTTGATGGATCGCGTGTTCAACGAAGGAGGACTTAGCAACCCACCGACGCCGATCTTTGCGCCGGACGCGGGACGGGCGAGCCTGATCAGCATCGTGCACCTCGGCGGCGAGCGCTTCCACCTCGTATGTGCACACGGTACGCTGCCGGAGCAGCCCAAGCTCAAGAAAATCGACATGCCGTATATCTTCTTTCAACCGGATTCCGGCGCGGCTTTGCTGGCGCAACGCTGGCTGGAGGCGGGAGGCACGCACCATGAGACGGTGGTCTATGGCGACTATCGCGCGCGCATCCGGCTCTTTGCGCAGCTATTGAATCTGGAGTATGTCGAGCTGTAACGAAAACCGCTTGCGCGTTAGCGTGAGTTTGATCATCGGGAGGAAATCAACCATGTTTCACAATTTTTCGCGTTCGCTGGCAGATCTTGTCGGCGAGGACTACACAAACTATGTCTGCGCGGCGCGCGCGGCGCTGACGAGCGAGAGCGAGGCAGCCCTGCGCCTGCTGGCGCACGAACAGGTCTCCTTTTGTCCGAGCGACTTCTTCGCGCGGCAGGAAGCGCTGCTTTCCCGCACGGGCGAGCAGATTGCCCCGGCGATGGAGACCACGGAGAGCGGCGCGCCGAGCGATTCCTACCGCGCGGCGCAGCACAACGCGCAGTCCCCGCTGTCGGGCTTTGGTTGCTATCGCGTGGGCGAGGACGGAAAGTTGTATTTTGCCGCCAAGAGTGAGCATTATCACATTCCGCTGGGGCATAGTTTCCCCGGCTATCGGCTCATCGACATCGCAAAGCGCCTCGGCATCCCGAACGCAACGCATAATAACACGCGCGGCTATCTCACACGAAAGACCGAACGGCGGCTCATCGCCGCGGCAAACGGTGTTTCCGACGAGAGCGCAACACTGGACGAAATCATCGCCTCGCGCGAGCCGGGCGTGCTCAACCGCGTAATCAATCTCGAGACGGGTTCTCTCGCGGTGGAAGCGGCGATCAAGATGATGCTTGCACGGTTTTACCCGATCGACGGCGCAAAACCCGTGTGCGAAGGGCGCATCCCCGTGTTTCTCGTGATGGCGGACAACGCGGGCGGCATCACGGCGGGCTATCATGGCACGACCGTGATCGCGCAGACGCTGCGCGGGCTCTGGCCGATGTTCGGCAAAAAAGCCGAGGAGAGCGGGCTCTATCGCGTGGTCGGTGTGCCGATCAACGATCCCGCCGGATTTGAAGCCGCGATTACCAAATGGAACGAGCCGCCGTATCAAACCGCGGGCTTCCTGCACGAGATCATCATGATGAACTACGGCAGCATCCGTCTGAATGAGTCGTTTTTGCAGAGCGCCTACCGCCTCTGCCGCGAGACGAACACCCCTGTGCTCTGTGACGAGATTCAATCCTGCGCATGGTACGAAGGCTTGTTCCTTTTCCGCAAGTACGGCATTCGTCCGGACTTTGTCTCGGTTGGCAAAGGCTTTCCCGGCGGAAACTATGCGGCAAGCCGTCTGGTCTTCTCCGGTGCGTTTGATAGCCTGAGCCAGTTCGGCGCGCTGGTGACCAACGGACAGGAGGAGCTAGCAAGCCTGTCGTATCTGGTTACAATGGAATACATCGCGAAAAACGGCGCGGAGATTGCCCGCGTGGGCGCGCGCTATCATGAGGCGATGGTTGCCCTCGCGGCAAAGCACAAGAAGCTGATCACGGGTGCGGAAGGCGACGCGCACATGAGCGCGCTTTGCTTTGACAGCGTGCCGGACGCGGTAGAGTTCTGCAAGCGCATGCAGCAGGTCTACGGCGTGGACATCAGCGCCCAAACGTACAAGCCAAACTGCCCACCCGTCGCGCTGACCAAGCTGCCGATCATCACCACGGAGTCGATGGCGCTTGGGCTTGTGGACAAGATGGATCGGTGCCTGACCAAGATGGAGGAAGAGAAACATGTCTGAACAAACTGTCCGCTTCGGCGTAATCGGCTGCGGCCTCATGGGTCGCGAATTCGCGAGCGCGTCGCTGCGCTGGCTGCACCTACAGGGGAATCTGCCGCGCCCGGCGATCATTGCCGCGTGCGACACAAACCAGGCGAATCTTGACTGGTTCCGGCGCGACCCGGACACGAAGTATTTTTACAATGACTATCACGAGATGCTGCAAAACCCGGAGATCGAGGCGGTCTATGCCGCCGTGCCGCATCATCTGCACGCGAAGGTGTATGGCGATGTGATCCGTGCGGGCAAGCACCTCATCGGCGAAAAACCGTTCGGGCTGGATCGCGAGGCGTTTGCCGAGATTCAGCGCGCGATGGACGAGCACCCGGATGTGCTCGTGCGCTGCTCCAGCGAGTTTCCGTTTTATCCTGCTGTGCAAAAGATGGTAGAATGGTACAAAAGCGGTGCCTTCGGCCAGATCATCGAGGCGAAGTTTGCCATCAAGCACTCGTCGGACATGGACCTAAAAAAGCCGATCAACTGGAAGCGCACACTCTCCGCCAACGGGGAATACGGCTGCATGGGTGACCTGGGGATCCACACGCAGCACCTGCCGTTTCGCCTCGGCATGCTGCCGGTGAGCGTTTCCGCGCGGCTTTCTAACATTGCAAAACAGCGCCCGAATCAGGACGGCGTGCTCGTGCCCTGCGAAACCTGGGACAACGCGACGCTGCTCTGCGACGGAACCAATGCGGCGGGAGACGAGTTCCCCATCACGTTTGAGATGAAGCGCATGGCGCCCGGCTGCACCAATACGGTGGAATATGAAATCTATGGGATGAATTTTTCGGCAAAGTTCACCTCGGACGACCCGAACGCGATTCATTTCACCAAGAATGACGGGCAGGAGCAAGCGTGGAGCCGTCTTGTCGTCGGTAGCAAGCCGGCGTTTCCCGTGATCACGGGCGGCATCTTCGAGTTCGGGTTTTCCGATTCGCTCCTGCAGATGTTTGCCGCGTTTGTTGCGGAATTAAAGGGGCTGCCTTGCCCGTTTGCCTGCTTCAAGCCGGAGGAAGCGCAGCTGAGCCACCGCGTGCTCACGGCGGCACTGATCGCGCAAAAAGAACACCGCTCGGTCGCGGTTTCGGAGATAGAGTAAGTCGTTTTCAACAAAAGAACAATAAGGAGTGACGCAGATGGAACAACAATTCGGCCACGGACTGACCGCGCAGGAAGCCGAGCGCCGCATCCTCTATACCCCCGAAGTACGCCCGGGTTTCGTGGCGTGGACAACGTGCTTTACCTATGGTGATGGGCGAATCGGCCTTTCGTTTAAAGAGACGGTGCGCGAGAAAGACCCGTTTTATCAGCCGCCGTTGCTCGAGATGGGCGAGGCGGTCGGCGCGCCGGTTTCCTATTGCTCGGTGGAGTGCGGAAGCGAGACGGAACGATCCTTTCGCGTGTATATGGTCTCTTCGAACAACGGGAAGACCTTCACAGAAACAGGCCGCTGCCCGCTGGAGGAAGGCTCGTTTTGCAACATGGGCTTCCCGGACGGGCGAATCCTCGGCTACGATGTGCCGCGCATCAACGACGCAAGAACGGGCTGGTTTGACGGAATCAAGGTGCGCGAAAGCCTCGACGGCGGCTCCACCTGGCGCGAGATCGGCACACTGCTGGAAGGCTCGGCGCCGTATCTCTGGCGTGCGCGGCGGCTCAAGGACGGCACGCTGCTGCTGTTAACCTGCCTCTACGGCACGCCATGGGGGCTAGGGCAGGAGCGCACGACGCGAAACACCATGCTGCCCGGAGAGACATACATCAACAAGATTCAAACCTGCTTCCTGGCAAGCCGTGACGGCGTGCATTTCACCGGCCCGCACTATGTGCTGCCGGGCATCGGCGCACATGAATATGACGTTTGCGAGTGCCCGGACGGGAGACTTTTGTTCCTCGCAGGAGACGTGCAGGCAACACCCGTCGGCAGGCAGTTCGTCGAGCGCAGGGGAGAGAGTTACTTCAACGGCACGTTCTTCGGCATCCGCCGCGGCGCGCCGAAGGAGCCCAAGCGCGATCCGATGGGCGGCTTTGTGCCGGAGAGCCTCGTGATGCGCGAGGATGGGCTGATCATCGGCAGCCGCCGCAACAAGCCATATTCCTGCAGCGCGGACTTTGGCGAAAACTGGTATGAAGTGGACGGGCTTCCAACCAGCCTCTATCAGCCGTTTTTAATTGAAGCGGCGGACGGAACCATCCTAAACTTCGGTCACAAGGGCGGCGACATGGCGCTGGGGCAGGAGGATATGGTCATCGGCGTGGATCGCTTCCGCGTGGAAAACCACATGCCGCAAAGCTGCACACTTACGCTGACGCGGGAGATGGACGAACAAAAGACGCATTATGTCAATGCGTTTTCCGCGCGGCTTTTATCGGGCGGCAAACCCGCCGTGGGGCAACGTGTGCTGTTTCGCGCGCATCCTGTCTGGAATGCGGACGGAAGCTACAGCACGATTCCGCAGAGCGAGGCCAGCCTGCAGGTGGAAGCGGTTACGGACGAGACGGGCAGCGCGCACATGGCGTTCCCGATGTTTGACAACCGCCCGGACATCCACTTTTACTACAATATCGACGTGGTGTTCCGTCCCGAGGAGGGCAAGGGCTTTGCCCCGTGCGATGGGCCGATGATGTGCGTAAGCGGGCTCACGCCGCACCGCAAGAACCGCTGGCCATACGACGCGTATCTCGCGGAGGGCAAGGTGTTCCTTTCACCGCAGTTGCAGCGGGATATTCCCGACGCGATGGCCGAGATCAACGCCCTTGGCAGCCGCAGGCCGGTACAAAAGGGTGACTTGTCAGACGCATTGCTCAAACGCCTGCTCGACGCGCATCTGCTCAGCGAAACGCCGGAGGGTTACGCCTGGTATGCATGCGTGCACCCGAAAGACCCGTTTGAAGCGCTCGACATGGGCAGCGGAGACTGGTATATCTAATTGGAATCATTTGCGCGAGCTCGCAACAAAAAAAGGCCGCGAGGCCTTTTTTGTTTGCGTGTGTTTATTTTCCCGCGTCCCGCAGGGCGGGGAGACCGGCGGCGGCGCCGAGGGACATCAGCCCGATGTCGCTGCTCCACATATTCAGCTGCATCCCGCGCGAGATCCACGGCAGTAGCGGAGTTGCGGCGCCGAAGTGCGCGCCGGAGAATTTTCCGTGTGCTTTTGCGGAGGCGACGACCTTGGAGATCGCGTCCACAATCTCCGGATCGTCAAAATGATCCAACTTGCCGTAGTCCTGCGTCATGTCGTTTGGCCCGATCAAGGCCGCGTCGATTCCGTCCACTGCCAGAATTTCGTCGATATTGGCAACGCCCGCGCGGCTCTCGATTTGGCAGAGCAGGATGTTCTCCTCGTTTGCGCGCGCCATGTAGGAGCGGCCTTCCACCTTCGCAAAATCCGTGTGCGGGCGGGAGAGGGAAACGCCTCGGTGCCCCATCGGCGCATACTTGGTGCAATCGACCAGCATCTGCGCCTGCTCCGCGCTCTCGGTGTTGGGCAGGAGCAAGCCGACGGCTCCCATCTCGGTGAACTTCAGCGCGTGTTCGCGCCGCATTTCCGGGATGCGCACCATCGCGGGAAGCCCGATTGCGCGAGCGACGGCAATCATATCCGCGACTTCCCGCGTGGTGAATGCGCCGTGCTCACAGTCGATGATGAAAAAGTCGAAGCCGTATTGCTGCAGGAGTTTCGCCATGTCGGCGGAGGCAAACGTGGTCACCATCGTGCCCAGCAGGTGCTCGCCGGAACGTAAACGTTGTTTGAGATTCATCTATTGTTTCCTCCGTTTGGGATTAATCTAATTCGCTGAGCGGCACGATCTGAACACGGCAGGGCTTTGTCTTCATTAAAGCGTCTACTTCACTCAAAGTCGGGATCGCCTGCCCGATTGCGCCGCGCTTGGTGACGACAAGTGTGCCCGCGCAGTTGCAAAACAGCGCCATATCGGCGAGCGTCATCCCGCGCTGAAGCGCAACCACCAGAGCCGCGGCAAAGGTGTCTCCCGCGCCGGTCGGATCGATGACGGGCACGTCGATTCCGTCGCAGAGCGCGACTTCCCCCGCCATGCTCACCGCCGCGCCGTCCTTGTCCTGCGTGAGGGAAACGACGCTTGGGCCCATCTCATGCAGCGCGCGCAGAACATCGCCCGTGCTGTGTTTTCCGGTGATCATGCGCCCTTCCGCAAGCGTCGGCGCGATGACATCCGCCATTCGAATCACGGAGATCATACGCTCCAGCGATTCGCGGCTGTTGAGCTCCGCGCGAATGTTGGGGTCAAAACTCAACAACGCGCCCTTTTCTTTTGCCGTGCGTGCGGCAAAAAGGCTCGCCTCGCGCAGCTCCGGGGTGAGGTCTAGCAGCATGCCTGGAAAGTGCAGCGCAAATGCGCCGTCGAGTGCATCCGTGTCCAGTTCGCTCGCGCGGTAGAGACTGCCGACCGAACGGGAACGGTAATATTCATAGTTGCGTTTGCCATCCGGCAGATATTCGATGAACGCAAGGCCGATTTGTCCTTCGTCCGATACGACCACATGATCCATGTTCACGCCGGCTTCGCGCACGGTGGAGTACACCATGCGACTCAGCGCATCTTTCCCGACCTTGCCGAGAAAGCCGCTTTTTGCGCCCAGCGCGGCGACAGCGCATGCGAAAATACCAGCGCTTCCGCTGGCTACCTTTAATACGGCGCCTGTTTTTTCAATACGTCCGCCGTCTTCTACCGGAATGAGGTCTACCAAAAGCTCGCCAAGCGAGAAAATCGTTCCGCTCTTGCGGGGCTGTGTTTGCGCGTTGCATGCGTTTGTCATATTGCGTTTCCCTTGGGCGCAGAGGCTGCGCCGGGTCTCGATTTTTGCCTTTATCCTTGCAACGCGGCTAGAAACGGCTTAACTAATACTCACATTAATAAAATAGCAAAATTGAAGATAAAAGTCAAGATTGTGATCGCTGCAACTTGTATTATCTTTGCGGTTTTTTTATTCTTTCAGCAAGAAACATCGCTGAAATAGCGCAAAACGCGCTGTTTTCTTCAGAAAGCGTTTGACAATGCGTCTAAAATCCGATATGATTTATTAGGAATTATTAGTTTACATTTCTAGGTTTAAGGGGTAATAATCGCATGAAAAAAGTCACATCGCAGGATGTCGCCGCCCGCGCCGGCGTGTCCCAGTCCGCGGTATCGCTCATCCTAAACGAAAGCGACAAGGTGCTCTTTAATGAAGAGACCAAGCAGCGCGTCATGCAGGCCGCAAAGGACTTAGGCTATGCGCTGCCCAAACGAAAAAAACGCGCGCCGTCCTCCCGCACGGGCATTCTGCTGCTCTTTACGCCTACGCTGAATAACCCGTTTTACGCGGAGCTGGTGCAAACGGTGGAAAGCTACGCGGATGCCTGCGGTTATTGTGTGATTGTTTGCAATACGCTCAGAAAACCGGAACTCGAGCGCTACTATCTGGAAACGTTTCTCAAAACGCGCATCGACGGCATGATTTTCACGTTTCTGCCGAGCTTTCCGGAGATCGTGGAAAACGTTGCGGATAGCGTGCCTTCCGTGCTGATCGGCGAAAAGCGCGCGGAGCAGCCGATCTGTTCGATTGAATTGAGCAACGAGCGCGCGGGAAAGATCCTTTCCGAGCATCTCTACGCGCTGGGGCACCGCAAGTTTCTCTTTGTCTCCACGCCGTTTAACCAGCTCACACTCGCGCGCCAGCAGCGCCTGGAGGGCATCCGCGCGTTTTTGCGCGCGCAGGGGCTGGGAGAGGACAGCCTGGAACTGCTTGCTTCCGAAGCGCAGACCGAGACGGACGCGCTGCCGGACGCAATGCCGTATGAATATGCCGTCGGGCGCAGGCTGATGGGGCAGGCGCTGGAGCAGGGCGTGAAGGCGAGCGCAATCATCGGCGTCAACGACATGACCGCCATCGGGCTCATCGACGAGATCAAGGCGCGGGGCTACAGCGTGCCCGGCGACTTCTCGGTCTGCGGGTTTGATAATATCTTCACCTCCGCAATCTCCACGCCGCAGCTGACCACAATCGACCACCATCTGCAGGTGCGCTGCAAGGCGGCGGTGGATCAAATCACCGCGCGCAGGAGAGAGCTCAGCGAGGCGATGCTCCCGCCCGTGATCAACAAGGTGGAGTATTCCCCGCGGCTCGTCGTCCGCGCCTCCACAGGCCCTGCGCGCGAAGGCGCGGCGGGCAGAAAGCGCGAAAAGAATGTTTAAAAATCTATTTTTCCCGAAACCTCCGCTGGAAGACCTGCCGCCGCAGGAGCGCCCGAAGACCAGACGCGAGCTGTTTCGTCAGGCGTTCTCCAATTATTGGAGCTGGTTTTTTGCGATCAATCTGGTGTGCTATGTGTTCTATCTGCCGATGAGCATCTGGACGGAGCTTTCGCTGGAGTCGCTGCTTGCGCAAGAGACAGCGGCGTTTCAAACCGCGCCGTTCATGGGCGCTTACCTAACGGGGCTTGCCGTCTGCCTCTTTTTCACGGGGCCGATGCTGGCGGGGCTGTCGCTTTTAATGCGAAACTGGTCACGCGGGGAACCCTGTATGCGCTGGCAGACGCTCTTTGGCGGAATGCGTAGAAACTTCTGGCAGGCGATCGGGTTTTCGCTCATTGAATCGCTCATGCCGCTTGCCGCCTATAGCGCCCTGCGGTATTACGGCAGCCTTGGCGAGAGCGCGGGGATCGGATATTATCTGCTCTTTGGCTTTATCGCGCTGGTTGTGATCTTTGCACTGCTGATGCGGCAGCTGGTGTATACCCTGCTCGTGACCTATCGGCTTTCGTTTGGGCAGATCATCAAAAACGCGTTTCTGGTGACGTTTCTGGAACTGCCGCGAAGTCTTCTTACTTTGCTGATCAATCTGCTGCCGGTCGCGGTGATTGCGCTGCTGCTGTGGCTGCTGCCCGCGTATTCGGGGTTGCTCGTTGTGCTTGCGCTGGCGTTCTATGCGCTCTTTGGTATTGCGTTGGAGCGGTTCATCTCCGCCACGTTTGCCAACCGCGCGCTGGAAAAACACCTCAACGCGAAGATGCCCGGCGCAAGGGTGGACATCGGCATGGCAAGCGAACGGGTGGTCGAATAACGCATAGAAACATCAATGCAACAAAGGAGCTGCCAACGTTCGACAGCTCCTTTTGCATGAAAGCGCGGGCGGATGCTATCCGCCCGCAGAACCCAGCTTTCTCCTTTACACCGGCTCCGGCGGGGCGGTACGCTCCCGCTGGCGGTATTGCGTCGGAGAAAGCCCCGCGTGCTGCTTGAAAAAGAGCGAGAGCTTGTTGTCCTCCAGAAACCCTGTCTTTTCTGCAACGGCGCGAATCGGCAGATCGGTATACTTCAGATAATATTTGATGTATGCAACCCGCGCTTCGATCAATTTTTGCTTGAACGAGGTGCCGTAGAGCTCCCGGATTACGCGGTTGAGGCTGCTCGGGCTGATGTGCACCTGCTCACAGAGGTCCTCAATCCGCGCGGAACCATCCAACGCCTGACCAAAGAAGCTGTCGATGATGAGCCTGCGCGCGGAGTCGCTCTCGGCGCGGAGGCGCGGGACGGCGCCCTCCTTGGCGCCGCCATAGAGGCGCACAAGCTCTGCAAACACACTCGAGAACAGCGCGGAGAGCAGGCCGCCAAGTACGAGCAGCGCGGAGGATTCGGCGGAGCAAACCGCCTCTGCCAGCATGTCTGCCAGAAGGACGACCTGCTTGCCCGCAGAAAACTGCGCGTATTGCTCCTTTCTCAGGCGTTCCAGCGCGACGGCAAGCGCGGGTTCGCTGCGCCCGGAGAACGCGGCGGCTTCCGGCAAAATAAAGCGAATCGAGCATCGCACCTCGGCCGAGTCGGGGTTGCCGATATGCGCATGTGTGACAAACGGTGCAAGCAAAAAGACGGATTCATCGGAGTAAGCATGCGCAACGCCTTCGATAAACTGATACCCGCTGCCTTTGCGGCAGAGCAGCAGCTCAAAGCTCGCGTGTATGTGGTCTTCGGAAAACGCGGGGCGCACTGGGCTGTGATCCTCTAAAAATCCGCGCGCAGAAAGAAAGCACTCTACGGGCAGATCGCCCGCAAACGCGCGCACGGTAAACACCTGTTCCTTGCTGATTGCGTGCTCCATCTGCTTTGTTCCCTTTCGCCTCCATTATAGCGCGCGGTGGGCGGGGAGCGTCAAGCCATACGGGGTATGAAAACCGCGCGAAGTCAAACGAACACGCGCGGTTTCGGCATGGAAGCGCGGATGCCGACTGGATATGATAATGGTACACCATGCGGAATATTCCGCAGGCATGCATGCAGTTGATTATGAATTTGGAGGAATACAACCATGTCCAGCAAAGCTATTTCGGGTGATGCTTCCGGCCGCGGTGCGGTCGCGGGCTATCGTGTTTCCATTCCCGCGCGTCAGCGCCCCTACACCGAGGAAGAGATTGCCGAAGTCGTCCGCGTGATGCGGGATGTCCCGGGGCAAACACAGGGCGCGATGCAGGAGCAGTTTCAGGCGGATTTCAAGGCCTTCACCGGCGCGAACCACGCCTTTGCCGTCGGCAACGCGACACACGCGCTGAGCCTTGCCGCGACGCTTTGCCGCATCAAACCCGGCGATGAAGTCATCGTTCCCGCGTATACCTTCTGTGCCTCCGCAATTCCGTTTGGCAAAGAGGGCGCGAAGATCATCTGGTCGGATATCGACCCCGACACCTGGGTGGTCAGCGTCAAGGATATCGAGCGCAAGATCACGAAGAAGACGAAAGCCATCGTTTGCGTCCATCTGCTGGGGATGCCCTGCGATATGCCCGCCATCATGGCGCTTGCGAAAAAACACAACCTCAAGGTCGTGGAAGACTGCGCACAGGCGCTGGATTCCCGCATCAACGGCCAGCACGTCGGTACCTTTGGCGACTTTGGGTGCTTTAGCTTCCACGGCGCAAAGACCATGACCACGCTGGGCGAAGGCGGCATGCTGACCGTCAAGAGCGACGAGGACGCAAAGCTCGTCCCCGGCATCCGCCACAACGGCGTCTGCGGCTTCACCTATGCGCGTGAGCGTTACTGGGTGCCCGCGATGAGCAACGTGGATATGGATATCGAAGGCTTCTGGCCGAACAACTTCTGCATCGGCGAGGCGCAGTGCGCCCTCGGCAGCATGGAGCTCAAGAACCTCACGAAGTTCACGAATCTCATCATTGCGCAGAACGACAAACTCCGCGCACTGCTCAAGGATGTGCCGGAGATCAGCTTCAACAAGATTCCGGAAGGCTATCGCCATGTCCGCCACCAGTACATTCAGCACTTTGACGGCAGCGCGTTTGGCAAGGACCGCAACGATTTGCTCGACCTGCTGACCACGAAGTACGGCATCCGCAGCATCGTGCAGTATTATCCGCTCTATCGTTACCCGCTCTTCCAGAAACTCGGTCAGGGCGATCATGACTGCCCGGTGCTTGAAAAATTCTGGGACAACAGCTTCTCCGTTCCGATGTGGTGCGGCATGGAAGACGACGTGATTGAAACCATCGCGGATTCGATCAAGAGCGCCATTGCCGACCTCAAGGCGATGAAGTAAGAATAGCGGAGAAGGAGAACAAGACGTATGGCTCTCAAGCCGGTGACAGGCGGCGTGCTCGTACCCGCCTGCTCCCCCTGCGACGCGCAGGATCGCTTTCTGGAAACGGCCTTTGCCGACATGCTGGAACAAGGGATGAACGAGCCGCTGGACGGCGCGTATCTCTGCGGCGGGACGGGGGATGGCATGAAGATGCGTCTATCCGAGCGCAAAACGGCAGCCGAGATCGGCATTGAAATCTGCCATAAGCACGGAAAATCCGCGCTGGTGCAGGTGGGTGCCTTCACGATGCGCGATGCGCTGGAACTGGCTGAACACGCGGCAATGAGCGGGGCGGACGGGGTTTCCTCCGTCCCCCTGCCCGGAGCAAGCCATCCACAGCAGATGCAGTATTACCGCGCGCTGAGTGAAAGCGCGAAGATTCCCGTGATTCTCTACTACATGCCGCAGCCGGGCGTGAGCTTTACTCTGGAAAACGTGTTGGAGACGCTCACGGTGCCGGGGGTTACGGGTATCAAATCCTCCACCAACGATTTTTTCTTTACCCAGCAGCTGATGACGGAAAAACCCGATGGATGCGCGGTGTTTAACGGCAAGGACGAATACCTTGCCCCCGCAGTGATCCACGGCGCGGACGGCGGAATCGGCATGTGGGCAACGGTGTTCCCCAGGGCGTATGCGGGCATCTACCGCACGGCAAAAACGGGGGATTACAAACGGGCATTCGCGCTGCAAAGCGACCTCAACGCACTGTGCGCGGTGGTCATGCGGCGGGGATTGCTGCAGAGCTTTGCGTGCATTTTGCACGAACTGGGGCTGCATGATCGGGTCTTTCGCGCGCCCGCGCCGCAGTTTGACGCGGCGTTTTCGAGAACGTTTATGGCAGAGGCAGGTGCGCTCGTTGAACGGCTCCGCGCAGTAGAGTTTTAAGAAAGGCGTTTTCGCGGAGGCAAGGCCGCTGGTCGAGCGCCTGCGCGCGGTTGAATAAGACATAGAAGGGAAACAGACCATGAACCGAATTCCGAAAACCGAAATTTCCGTGTCTCCGGTGACGCTGGGCACGATGACGTTTGGCTCGCCCGTCGCGTTTGACGACGCGGTGAAGCTCACGCAGTACGCGCTTTCGCGCGGGATCAATCACATCGACACCGCAAACATGTATGAAGGTTACAACCGTGTTGCGGGCAGCGCGGGCGGCGTTGCCGAAGAGATTGTAGGCGCTGCCATCCGCGGTGTGTCTCGCGGCAAAGTGATCGTCTCCACTAAGGTCGGCATGAAGGTCGGCACCGAGCCGGAGGACGAGGGCACGAGCGCAAAGGCGATTGCAAAGCAGCTCGACGCGAGCCTCAAACGCCTGAACACGGACTATATCGATCTGTATTATCTGCACCGTTTCGATGGCAATGTGTCGGTGGAGGAAATCCTCCGCGCGATGCAAAGCGCCGTGTTTGCGGGCAAGATTCGTTACTATGGTGTAAGCAACTATTCGGCAGAACAGCTCCGCGCGCTGCTTGCGGCGGCGGATGAGATGCATCTGCCGCGCCCCGTGGTCTGCCAGCCGCCGCTGAGCATGCTCAAGCAGGACGCGCTGAGCGAGCTGATTCCCCTCTGCGCAGCCGAAGACATCGCCGTGATTCCGTATCAGATCTATCAAGGCGGGTTGCTCACGGGTAAATATCAGCGCGGCATGGAGCCCCCGAAGGGTTCCCGTGCGGAAGAAAAACCCGCCTGGCTTGCCTCGCCGGATGAAGCGCTCTATGATAAACTGGAAGCGATTGAAGCTGGGGCAAAGTTGCGCGGGATCTCGATGAGCGCGTATGCGCTGCGCTGGACGCTGGAGCAGCCTGCGGTCGTTTCCGCGATCGTCGGCGTGAAGAGCGAACGGCAGGTTGACGACGCAATCGCCGCCATCGGCTGAACCAAACGGAATAAAGTAAGGAGAGCTGCCATGAAGACAGTCACCTATGAAGATGCGCTGAAGGGCTTTCGTGCCGTGGGCGTAGAACCCGGCGACACCGTGCTGTTACAGTCCGCTATGCGCCCGTTTGGCTTTGTCGAAGGCGCGGGGAAGGCCATCGGCGAGGCGCTCTATGAAGCGCTGGGCAAGGACGCGGGCACGCTGGTTGCCCCGGCGTTTTGCTTCATACACGAGGTACAGGATCACCCCGTGATCGACCCGGTCAACGATAAATCCGAGATGGGTGCAATCAGTGAGGCGATCCGACATTTTCCGGGCGCAAAGCGCAGCATTGCCTACCGCCACAGCTTCTCCGCCGTAGGCAAACACGCGGAGCTGATCACGAATGTCGATCCCGCGATCTCCGCCTTTGACCTGAGGAGCGCGTTTGGCAAAATGCTCACGCTGGACACCAAGGTCGTGCTCGCCGGCGTGACGTATGTCAACTCCACGAGCCATCACTTCGGGCAATATCTCGCGCAGGTGCCGGATCGGCACACCATCGAGCGTCAGGTCACGCTGCGCTATCCGGACGGCACGCTGGAAGAGCGCATGATGATGGACTATCAGCCGAGGCCCACGACGAGCGGCGATTATTACGAGTTTCCGTATGATTTCAACAAGCTCGGCCTCTGGCTGGAGCAAGCGGGTAAAGTGCAGATTTCGACCATCGGCAACGCGGTCATCCGCAGTTTCCGCATGTGGGATTTGATCGAGCTTGTGCTCACGAAATATCCCGTCGATCAGTGGATTTTCTTTCAGGATGCGGAGCCGGTCGATCTTCCGTTTGGCAAGAACGCTACACGGGACTATATCGACGAAGCGGGCAGAGAGGACACCGCCATCTGGGCGGTGGTCGATCCTGAGGAGATCTGTGACCGCAGCAAATCGTGAGATTGCCTTGAGAGAAAAGTTAGGATACAATGACAACCCAGACGGGCAAATACCCGTTTGGGTTCATCCCGTTCATAAGGAGAAAAAAGCAGTATGAAAATCGTAGTACTAGATGGATTTACCCTCAACCCCGGAGACCTGAGCTGGAGCGCGCTGGAAGCGCTCGGCGAGTTGACGGTGTATGACCGCACACCGAAGGAGGAGATCGTCTCCCGCATCGGAAATGCGGACGCGGTTTTGACCAACAAGACACCGCTCTCGGCTCAGACGCTGGCGGCTTGCCCAAGCGTGAAGTACATCGGCGTGTTGGCGACAGGCTACAATGTCGTGGACACCCTTGCCGCAAAAGAGCGCGGCATCCCCGTTTGCAATATCCCGACCTATGGCACAGCCGCTGTGGGACAGTTTGCAATCGCTATGCTGCTCGAAATCTGCCATCACGTGGCGCATCACAGCGACGCGGTGCATGCGGGTAGATGGAGCAGCAATGCCGACTGGTGCTTCTGGGACTATCCGCTCATCGAGCTGGAAGGCAAGACGATGGGCATCATCGGCTTTGGCCGCATCGGGCAGCGTACGGGCGAGATCGCAAAGGCGCTGGGTATGCGCGTGCTCGCCTTTGACGCGTATCAAAACGACGCAGGCAAGGCCATCGGCAGCTATGTCGATCTGGATACTCTGCTCAAAGAATCGGATGTGATCAGCCTGCATTGCCCGCTGTTCCCGGAGACGAAGGGAATCGTCAACGCGGGTTCTATTGCGAAGATGAAGGACGGCGTGATCCTCCTCAACAACAGCCGTGGCCCCCTGATCGTGGAGCAGGACCTGGCCGACGCGCTGGGCAGCGGCAAGGTGTTTGCCGCCGGGCTGGACGTGGTCAGCGAGGAGCCGATCCGTTCGGATAACCCGCTGCTGACCGCGAAAAACTGCATCATCACGCCGCATATCAGCTGGGCGCCGAAGGAAAGCCGCCAACGCCTGATGGATTTGGCGGTTTCAAACCTTGCTGCTTGGGTTGCCGGGAAAGCGGTCAATGTGGTGAATCCGTGAACGATGCGCGCTCGATGAAACTCAAGGGCGTGCTGTTTTCGGTGCTGTCCGCCGTAATTTTCGGCACGTCGCCCATTTTTTTCAAAACCATCGTTGCAACCGGCATCAACACCACCACGCAGGTGGTGCTGCGCTCCATTGTGACGATGGTTCTCGCGGGCGTGCTCGCGGTGGTTAACCGCCAGCCGATCCTGCTCAAAGGCAGGCTGCTGGTCGATGCGCTGATGGCGTTTGTCGCGGGGCAGGGAGTCACTGCTATCCTGCTCAATTCCTCTTATGCCTATTTGCCGGCAGGCATGTCCACCTCGCTGCACTTTGTGTATCCGTCCGTGGTCATGATCGCGTGCGTGGCGCTGTTTCGGGAAAAAATCAATCTGCCGAAGCTTGCGGCGCTGCTGTTGAGCGTCGTCGCCATCGCGCTGATGACCGACCTGAGCGCGCACGGGCAGCTCATCGGCGTGATCCTCGCGGTGGGGTCGGGTTGCAGCTATGCGTTTTACATTCTCTATCTGGAGCGCACGCAGTTGCGGGATATTCCCGTTTGGACGTTTGCGTTCTGGAGCTCGCTTGGTTGCCTCGTCGCCGCTGGCGGGCTTGGGCTTTCGACCAACACGCTGGATGTTTCGGGCGCGACGGTAAAGGGAATTTCTCTCTTGATGGTCATGGTGCCGCTGCAAAGCGTGCTCGCCGTTCGCCTGTTTCAGCTTGGCGTGCGGTATTCCGGTTCCACCGCCGCGTCACTCCTGAGCACCATGGAGCCGGTGACCAGCACGATTCTCGGCATGCTGATTTTACACGAGGCGATGGACGCGAAAAAGCTCATCGGCTGTGTTGCAATTGTTTTGAGCGTGATTCTCGTTGTCTTTGGCGCACAGCGCGGGGAAAAAGAGATTGCCGTTGTGGAATCGTAGGCGGATTTCTCAAACCCATATAGTCGTTTTATAAAAAGGATTGTCCGAACGTATCGGGCAATCCTTTTTTGACGCCAACCACCAAAACAGCATGGGATCAATACCGGAAAAATATACAGATACTATGCAGGATCGCCTTTACAAACGAGGCTTGCTGTGCTATTCTCTACTCTGTTGGTATTACACATTGGTAGTACCATTCAGAAAGAATCGGAGGGTGCGCATGGGCGAGCAGACGCAGATAAACTCGGTACGCAGCAGGCTGCTGCGCGAAATGAAGGAAGGCGCCTATCGTTACTCCGGCAAGCTGCCGCCGGAGGGCACGCTCGCAGAGCGGCTGAACATCAGCCGTACACAACTGCGGGACAGCCTTGCCCAGCTGGAACGCGAAGGCTTCATCAGCCGGCATCAGGGCGTCGGCACCGTCATCAACCGCCATGTGCTCGCGGTCACGGTGCGGATGGACATGGAGATCGAGTTCATGGAGATGATTCAGGCGTCCGGGCACGAACCGGGGCAGCTTTCGTTCTTCTGCGATCTTGTTCCCGCCGGGGAGACCGCGGCGCAGCATCTGGCGATTTCACCTGACGACACGGTGCTCAAGGTCTGCCGCCTCATCGGCGCGGACGGAAAACCCGCGATCTATTGCGAGGACTATATCCCCGCCGCGCTGATTAAGAAGAAGGACTATACCGAGCAGGATCTGCAAAAGCCGATCTTCTCGTTTTTGAAGCAATTTTGTTCGCTGGAGGCGCACATGGACCTCACGGAGGTGCGCCCGGCGATTGCGGATGAAACGCTTGCCAAGATGTTTTGCGTGCCGCAGGGAACGCCGCTGTTGTATCTTGACGAGCTGGACTACGACAAAGAAGGTATGCCGATGCTGTATTCTCCGCAATATTACATCGGCGGCGTGATTCAACACACCATGCTGCGCATGAAATTTTAGATAGGCCTGCCGGACACGCAGGCTTATTCCTGTTTTGAACCGATTTCTTTAGGAGGAATGAGTCGTGAAAAAAATTGCCGTCGTGATGGGGAGCGTTTCCGATCTGCCGCTGGCTAAAGAGGCGCTCAAGACGCTCTCCGCGTTCGGGATTTCCGCTGTGGCGCGCGTGCTCTCCGCGCACCGCACGCCGGAGGAGGCAGCCGCGTTTGCAAAGGGCGCGGAGGCGGAAGGATTCGGCGTGATCATCGCCTTTGCGGGAAAAGCCGCGCATCTTGCGGGCGCGATGGCGGCAAACTCGATTCTGCCCGTCATCGGCGTGCCCGTCTGCGGAAAAGACCTCGGCGGGTTGGACGCGCTGCTGAGCACCGCGCAGATGCCAAAGGGCGTGCCTGTGGCAACGGTTGCGATCGACGGCGGCGCAAACGCGGCGCTGCTCGCGGTTCGTATCCTCGCGCTTTCGGACGAATCTCTCAACGAAAAGCTGAAACAATATACCCAGAAGCTCGCGGAACAGTCGATTCTGGCGGACGCGCAGCTGCAAAAGGAGATAGAGGAATGATGATCAAACAGCAGCAGATTTACGAGGGCAAAGCGAAAAAAGTCTACGCGACCGATGATCCCAAGATCGTCATCGTGGACTACAAGGACGACGCAACGGCGTTCAACGGCCTCAAAAAAGGCACCATCGCGGGAAAAGGCGTGGTTAACAACAAAGTCTCCAACCACTTTTTCCGCCTGCTGGAGAAACAAGGAATTCCGACGCACTATATCGAGCAGCTATCCGATCGGGAGACAGCCGTGCGCCGCGTGGAGATTTTACCCGTCGAGGTGATCGTGAGAAACCGCGCCGCAGGAAGTTTCAGCAAGCGCATGGGTGTTGCGGAGGGCACGGCGCTTGCCTGCCCGATTTTGGAATACAGCTACAAGAACGACGAGCTGGGCGACCCGTTCATCAACTCCTACTACATCCGCGCGCTGAACATCGCAACCGACGAAGAGATGGAGCAGGTGAAGACCTTCTCGTTTCAAATCAACGATATTTTGAAATCGTATCTGGACGAGCTCGGCATTGAGCTGATCGATTTCAAGCTGGAGTTTGGCCGGTTTGACGGAAAGGTGATCCTTGCGGACGAGATTTCGCCGGATACCTGCCGCTTCTGGGACAAGGCCACGGGCAAAAAGCTGGACAAAGACCGCTTCCGCCGTGATCTTGGCGACGTGGAGGAGGCATACCACGAGATCATCCGCCGCCTGATGGGGGAATGAGCATGCGTTTGCCTTTGCATCCGCCCGCGCAATACGAGCGGCTCAAGCCGGACGACGACTGCATGCGTGAAGAATGCGGCGTGTTTGGCATCTATTGTAACGGCAGCGGGCAGGACGCGGCGGAGGCCGCCTACTATGGCTTGTTTGCGTTGCAGCACCGCGGGCAGGAGAGCGCGGGCATCGCGATCTCGCGCAAGAGTAAGATCGAGTGCCATAAGGCGATGGGGCTCGTCAGCGGACGTTTTTGTGACGGACTGGCCGCGCTCAAGGGCAGCAGCCTTGCCATCGGGCACGTGCGCTATTCCACGATGGGAGAGAGTCTGCTCGTCAACGCGCAGCCGCTGGTGGTGGAGTCCCCGCTTGGCCCGCTCGCGCTCGCGCACAACGGCAACATCATCAACGCAAAGGAGCTGCGCGAGGAGCTGGAGGCGGAGGGCGTGACCTTTCAGACCACCATTGATTCGGAGATCATCGCGGCCTTGATCGCGAAAAACAGTGGCAAAGGCCTCTTTGAAAGCATTTCGCAGGCGATGGAACGGCTCAAGGGCAGCTATGCGCTCGTGCTGATGACGAAGGATTCGCTCATCGGCGTGCGCGATCCCAAGGGTATGCGCCCGCTCGCGCTCGGCAGCCTCAACGGAGCGTATGTGCTTGCGTCGGAGTCCTGCGCGTTTGACACCATCGGCGCGGAGTTCATCCGCGATGTGCGCCCGGGCGAGATCATCGTGGTTAATCACGCGGGGCTCAAGGCGCATCAGGCCGTTCGCTCGGCGGATACCGCGCTGTGTATCTTTGAATACGTCTATTTTGCGCGGCCGGATTCGGACATCGACGGTATCTCCGTCCATAAAGCGCGGGAGCGCGCGGGGGAACTCCTCGCGATTTCGTCCCCGGCGGAGGTGGACGTGGTCTCCGCCGTGCCGGATTCGTCCTTGCCCGCCGCGATGGGTTATGCGCGTCAGGCGAACCTTCCGTTTATCATCGCGCTCTCCAAAAACCGCTACATGGGACGCACGTTTATCGAGCCATCGCAGGATCGGCGGGAGATGGACGTCTCCCTCAAGCTCAGCGCGCTCAAGCGAAATGTGCGCGGAAAGCGCGTGCTGCTGGTGGACGATTCCATCGTGCGCGGCACGACGAGCAAGTACATCGTCGATATGCTCAAGACCGCCGGCGCAAAAGAGGTACATCTGCGCATCAGCTCGCCGCCTGTCATGCACCCGTGCTGCTTTGGCATCGATACCTCGTCTTATGAGCAGCTCATCGGCGCGAATCATTCCATCGAGGAGATTCGAAAGTTTATCGGCGCGGATTCGTTGAGCTATTTGAGCATTGAAGATTTGCACAAAACCGTGGAGTGCGCGGCGTGCAATTTCTGCGCGGGCTGCTTCAACGGCAAATACCCGGAGGACGTCTCCGCCTTGATTAAGCGAGACGGCAAACACATTCTGGATCGCTAAAGGGGGATTTTTTCACATGCCGGTGACCTATGAGCAGGCGGGCGTGAGTGTGGAGGCGGGCTATGAAGCCGTGCGCCGCATGAAAGCCTATGCCGAGGCGACGTTTGACGGGAATGTGCTGCAATCCCTGGGTTCGTTTGGCGGCATGTATTCGCTGGGGGAACAGGTGCTGGTCTCCGGCACGGACGGGGTCGGCACGAAACTCAAGGCGGCGTTTGCGCTGGACAGGCACGACACCGTGGGCATCGACTGCGTGGCGATGTGCGCCAACGACGTGGTTTGCCACGGGGCAAAGCCGCTGTTCTTCCTCGACTATATCGCAACGGGTAAGCTCGTGCCGGAAACAGCGGCAAGCATCGTCAAAGGCGTTGCCGACGGCTGCCTTCAGGCGGGTTGCGCGCTCATCGGCGGGGAAACCGCCGAGATGCCGGGGTTTTATCCCGCAGGCGAATACGACCTCGCGGGCTTTTGCGTCGGGATCGTAGACAAAGCGAAGCTGATCGACAACTCTCGCGTCCGGGCGGGTGACACAATCCTTGCGCTCGCGTCCTCCGGCGTGCATTCCAACGGGTTTTCGCTCGTGCGAAAGCTGATCCCGATGGAGAAAACCAAGCTTGAGGAATACAGCGCGGAGCTCGGCAAAACGCTGGGTGAAGCGCTGCTCGCGCCGACGATGATCTACGTCAAGCCCATCCTCTCGTTGATCGACGCGGTGGAGGTACACTCCATCGCGCACATCACCGGCGGCGGGTTTATCGAGAATATTCCGCGCAGCATCCCCAAAGGCTTAACCGCAAAGATCGAAAAAAGCGCCGTGCGCGTGCCGCCGGTGTTTCGCCTGCTGCAACGTCTTGGCGAGCTGGACGAAGCGCACATGTTCAACACCTTCAATATGGGGGTTGGCATGACCGTCACTCTCCCGCAGGCGCAGGCGGAAAAAACCATCGCGCACCTTGGCGCAAACGGCGTGGAAGCGTATGTCATCGGCGAGGTCGTCTGCGGCGATGAGGGCATCATTCTATGCTAAAGGCGAAGATCGCCGTGCTCGTCTCCGGCGGGGGAACAAACTTGCAGGCGCTGATCGACGCGCAGGAGAGCGCACGGTTGAGTAGCGGGCAGATCGCGCTCGTGATTGCGACGCGGCAGGACGCATTTGCCCTCCTTCGGGCCAAGCGGGCGGAGATTCCGGCCGAGACGGTGGAACGCGCGGCGTATCCCTCTCAGGAGGCGTTCGAATCGCGCTTGCTGGAGTTGCTGGCGGCGAACGGGGTCGATCTTGTCGTGCTCGCGGGTTTCCTGCAAATCCTCTCGGCAGATTTTGTTTCGCACTATCCGGATCGCATCGTCAACGTGCATCCTTCGTTGATTCCCGCCTATTCCGGCAAGGGGTATTACGGCATCAAGGTACACGAGGCGGTGCTGGCGGCGGGAGAAACGGAGACGGGCGCCACCGTACACATGGTCAACGAAGTGCCAGACGGCGGCAAAGTCCTGATGCAGCAGCGCGTGCCGGTCTTCCCGAGTGACACGCCAAAGACACTTCAACACCGCGTGATGGAGCAGGCAGAGTGGCGGCTGTTACCGCGCGCGGTGGAGAGACTTTGTGCGGATTTGGTAGAGCAAGGCGTGATAAGGAGCGAAGATGAAGCAACAGAGCCTATTTGAAGCAATCGGAAACAATCCCTATCCCGGGCGCGGGATCATTCTCGGGCAAACGCCGGACGGCACGCAGGCTGTACTCGCCTATTTCATCATGGGGCGCAGCGCGGGCAGCCGAAGCCGCGCTTTTAAAAAAGACGGTGACAACCTAGCCATTCGCATGCTGGACGGCGGGAAGATCGCCGACACTAGCCTGATTTTCTATACACCGTTAAGGACGCGGGCGCACGCTGTCGTCGTCACCAACGGCGACCAGACGGACACCATCTGCGCGGCACTGGCGGAGGGAAAAACGGTTGAAGACGCGCTGGCAACGCGCACGTTTGAGCCGGACGCGCCGCATTTTACCCCGCGCATCAGCGGCATGCTGGACTTCTCCGACGGCTTCTCCTACAAGCTTTCAATTTTGAAATCGGGCGACGCCGAGGGAAAGACAACCCTCCGCCAGACATTTGCCTACGAACCGCTAGCGGGAACGGGGCATTTGATCCATACCTATGCAGGGGACGGAGACGTTTTGCCGAGCTTTTCCGGCGAACCGGTCGCGGTGGAGATGCAGAACGACTGCGCCGCATTTGCGCAGGCACTCTGGAATGCGTTGAACCCGGAGAATCGGGTTTCGCTCTATGTCAGATTCATCGATTTGGTGACGAATCGCTACGAAGATCGGATATGTAATCAATACGAGACACAAGGAGAACCGGCATGAAGGAATTGACGCTCAAATACGGCTGCAACCCGCACCAGAAACCCGCGCGCATCTATGCGGAGGCGGGCGAACTGCCCATCACGGTGCTCAACGGTCAGCCGGGGTATATCAACTTTCTCGATGCGCTCAACGCCTGGCAGCTCGTTCGTGAAATCAAGGAATCGCTGGGGTTACCCGCGGCAACGTCGTTTAAGCACGTCAGCCCGGCGGGCGCGGCGGTTGGGCTGCCGCTGAGCGAGATCGACCAGATCGCATGCGCGGTGGACGACATCGCGGGGCTGAACGATTCGCCCGTTGCCTGCGCCTATGCACGCGCGCGGGGAACCGACAGGATGTCCTCGTTTGGCGATTTTATCGCGCTGAGCGATGTTTGCGACGCGACCACGGCGCGTATCATCAAGCGCGAGGTCTCGGATGGTATACTCGCGCCGGGATATACGGCGGAAGCGCTCGAGATCCTGAAAACCAAGCGAAACGGCAACTACGCCGTGATCCAAATCGATGAGGATTACGCGCCGGAGGGCATGGAGCGCAAGCAGGTGTTCGGAGTGACGTTTGAGCAACCACGCAATACGGCCAAGATCGACCATTCGCTGTTGCAAAACCCCGTGACCGCGATAACAGAGGTTAGCGAGGCAGCCAAGCGGGACATGATCCTCGCCCTTATCACGCTCAAATACACCCAGTCCAACTCCGTCTGTTTCGCGGCAAACGGGCAGACCATCGGCGTTGGCGCGGGGCAGCAGAGCCGGATTCACTGCACGCGGCTTGCGGGGGAAAAGGCAGATATCTGGTGGCTCAGAAGAAGCGCACAAGTGCTCGATCTCCCATTTTTGCCGGAGGTCAAGCGACCGGAGCGGGACAACATGATCGATCAATACATCGGTTCGCGCGGCGGCCCGGGCTGCGGTGAAACGGGCTGGGAGGCGTATTTTTCGCAGAAGCCGGTGCCGATGACGCAGGAACAGCGCGCAAATCATCTTGCTTCGCTTTCGGGCGTTTCGCTGGGCAGCGACGCGTTTTTCCCGTTTGACGACAACATCGAGCGTGCGCACCAGAGCGGCGTGCAGTTCATCGCCCAGCCCGGCGGTTCTGTGCGGGACGTGGACGTAATCGCTGCTTGTGATCGTTACAAAATCGCGATGTTCTTCACCGGCATGCGGCTGTTTCATCATTGACAGCGCACGCGATACAAGAGAATAACGATAGGAAAACGCGTATGAATCTGATGATCGTTGGCGGCGGCGGGCGCGAACACGCGCTGCTGGAACAGCTGCGCAAAAACCCGCGGGTAGATAGAATTTACGCGCTGCCCGGCAACGGCGGCATGGCGGCGCACGCCGAGTGCGTGCCGATCCGCGCCACGGATATCGACGGCATCGTCGCGTTTGCGTCGGAGCATGCCATCGACTTCGCGGTAATCGGCCCCGACGATCCGCTGATTGCGGGCGTTTGCGACCGGCTCCGCGCGGCCAATATCCGCTGCTTCGGGCCGAGCAAAGCCGCCGCCGCAATCGAGGGCAGCAAGAGCTTTGCGAAGAATCTCATGCGAAAGTATGGCATTCCGACCGCTGACTATGCGGTGTTTGACAGCGCGGCGGACGCATATGCCTATCTTGCGGCTGCCAATTATCCGGTCGTGATTAAGGCGGATGGTCCCGCGCTGGGCAAGGGCGTGGTGATTGCAAACACGCGCGAGGAAGCGCTTTTAGCCGTGCGCGCGATGATGGAAGAGGGCGCGTTTGGATCAAGCGGTAGCCGCGTAGTCGTGGAGGAATACCTCACGGGAGTTGAGGCGAGCGTGCTCGCGCTCACCGATGGGACGACGCTGATCCCGCTGATCTCCGCGCTGGACCACAAGCGCGCGCTGGACGGCGATTTGGGACTCAACACGGGCGGAATGGGCGCGCTTGCGCCGAATCCATATTATACGACGGAGCTTGCCAGAGCTTGCATGGAGCTGATCTATCTGCCAACCATGCGGGCGATGAACGCGGAGGGGAAGCCGTTTTCCGGCTGTTTGTTCTTCGGGCTGATGCTGACACAGCACGGGCCGAAGGTGATCGAATACAATTGCCGCTTCGGAGACCCGGAAACGCAGGCGGTTTTACCGCTGCTGGAGACGGATTTGCTGGAGAGCATGCTCGCGGTGGAAGACGGCAGGCTTGCCGAGGTGCCGGTGCGCTTTCGCGCCGGCTCCGCCTGCTGCGTGGTGCTCGCGAGCGAAGGATACCCCGGCGCGTACCAAACGGGGTTTGAAATCTCTCTGGGGGATGCAACACGCGCGAAAAACGTGTTTGTCTATCATGCGGGAACGAAGCAAGAGCAGGGCAGGCTCGTCACATCCGGCGGGCGCGTGCTTGGGATTACGGCGGTCGGCGCGAATGCGCGAGGAGCGCAGCGCGCTGCCTATGCGGCGGCGGGGCAAATCCACTTTATGCACGCAGTTTGCCGCCGCGATATCGGAGAGCGCGCCATCCTTTGGGCGGAACGGGGAGAGTGAATACGATGGTTCATCGCATCTATGTAGAAAAACAGCCGCAATTCGCGCAGGAATCGACGGCAATGCTGGCGGATATCCGCAACATACTCGGTATTTTGCGCATCACGGGGCTTCGCATCCTGAATCGTTACGACGTGGAGGGAATCAGCGACGCCCTGTTTGCTGCCTGCCGGTATACGGTGTTTGCCGAGCCGCAGACGGACTTGGTCTATGACGAACTCCCGCAGGACGCTGATGCGATGTTCGCGGTGGAGTATCTGCCGGGGCAGTTTGACCAGCGGGCGGAGGCCTGCGCGCAGTGCATCGCGTTGCTGAGCCAGCAGGAAGCACCCGCCGTGCGCACTGCGCGGGTTTATCTGCTGCTTGGCAAATTGGACGAGGCGGAGCGCGAGGCAATCCGGCGCTACATCATCAACCCAGTCGAAGCGCGGGAAGCTGCGCTTGAACAGCCGGAGACGCTTGTTTTGCGCGCGGAACAGCCGGAAAAGATTCCCGTTTTGAACGGGTTTCGCGGGTTGGATGAATCAGGCCTTGGCGATTTGATCGCGCAATACGGGCTTGCTATGGACTTGGATGATCTGCTCTGCTGCCAAAGCTATTTTCAAGCCGAACGGCGCGACCCGACGCTGACGGAGTTGAAACTGCTCGACACCTATTGGTCGGATCACTGCCGGCATACGACGTTTTTGACCGTGCTGGATAAGGTGGCGTTTGATGACCCGCGCGCAAAAAAAACATATGAAACCTATCTCGCTTTGCGCGAACAGCTCGGTATTACTAAGCCCGTGACGCTGATGGATCTGGCGACGATTGGAGCAAAGTGGCTCAAAACACAGGGAAAGCTGGAGCGGCTGGATGTTTCCGACGAGATCAACGCCTGTACGGTGAAAACCACAATCGCGGTGGATGGCAAGCCGGAGGACTGGCTCGTGCTCTTCAAGAACGAAACGCACAACCACCCGACCGAGATTGAACCCTTTGGCGGGGCGGCAACCTGCATCGGCGGCGCGATACGCGACCCGCTCTCCGGTCGCGCGTTTGTCTATCAGGCGATGCGGCTCAGCGGTGCGGCCGACCCGCGCACGCCGTATGGCGAGACGCTGCCGGGCAAGCTCCCGCAGCGAAAAATCGTCACCACGGCCGCTGCGGGATACAGCTCCTACGGCAACCAGATCGGACTTGCGACAGGGCTGGTTGACGAAATCTATCACGAAGGGTTCGTAGCCAAGCGTATGGAGATCGGCGCGGTGGTCGGCGCGGCGCCCGCGCAGAACGTCCGGCGGGAAACGCCGAGTGCGGGAGATGTCGTCCTGTTGCTCGGCGGCAAAACCGGACGCGATGGCTGCGGCGGGGCGACGGGCTCCTCCAAGGCGCACTCGTCCGATTCGCTCTCGTCCTGTGGTGCGGAGGTGCAAAAAGGCAACGCGCCGGAGGAACGAAAGCTCCAGCGGTTGTTTCGAAATCCGAAGGCGTCGCTCCTGATCAAGCGCTGCAACGACTTTGGCGCGGGCGGCGTTTCGGTCGCCATCGGTGAACTTGCCGACGGCGTGGCGGTCGATCTGGATCGCGTACCCGTGAAGTATGAGGGGCTCGACGGAACCGAACTCGCCATCAGCGAATCGCAGGAGCGCATGGCGGTTGTCGTATCGCCCGCGGATGAGGCGGCGTTTCTTGCGCTCGCGGAGGCGGAAAACCTGCAAGCCACGCGCGTTGCCGTGATCATCGCAGAGCCGCGGCTCACGATGGCGTGGCAGGGTGAGTGGATTGTCGATCTCAAACGAAGCCTACTCGATAGCAACGGCGCGCAGAAGCGCACGCATGTTTACGTAACCGCGCCGTATATGAAAGAACACAACGCAGACGAAGTCCCGTTTGCCGCGCGCTATCACGCGCTGGTGTCCGGCTTGGAGTTCTGCTCCCGCCGAGGGTTGAGCGAACGGTTTGACTCCACGGTCGGAGCATACTCGGTGCTGTTGCCGTTTGGCGGCGCGCGGCAGAAAACGCCCGCGCAGGCGATGGCGGCAAAGCTGCCGCTGTTGCGCGGCGAAACCAACGCCTGCACATGGATGGCGTGGGGATATGATCCGCTGCTGAGCGAAGCGTCGCCCTACGCGGGCGGGTATGCCGCCGTGGTCGCGTCTCTGGCAAAGCTTGCGGCAGCGGGCGCGCCGCCGGAGGAGCGGTACCTGAGCTTTCAGGAATATTTCGGCAAGCCGGGCCTCGATCCCGCGCGTTGGGGAAAACCCACCGCTGCTCTGCTTGGCGCGCTGCAGGCGCAGCTCGACTTTGGCGTTGCTGCCATCGGTGGGAAGGACAGCATGAGCGGTTCGTTTGAGTCGCTGGATGTGCCGCCGACGCTCATCTCCTTCGCGCTGGGCGTAGGTACGACGGACACTGTGCTCTCACCGGAATTCAAGCGCGCGGGTTCGCACGCCGTGTTGCTTGCGCCCAAGATGCGTACGGATGGGCTGCCAGAGGCAGAGTCTATGCGGGCGCTGCTCTCGCAAGTCTATGCTCTGATTGCAAGCAAGCGCGTTCGTGTGGCGTATGCGCTTGGTCGAGGCGGCGTTGCGGAGGCGGTGTTCAAGATGTGCCTCGGCAACGGGTTGGGTTTTCGTTTTGCAGAGCACATCTCGCAGGAGGAATTGTTTATGCCGCGTCTTGGCGCGTTCGTCTTGGAGCTTTGTGGCGGCGATGTCGTCGGAACCCCGCTTGGCGAAACGCTTGGCACAAGCGTGATTTCTTGGCACGGAGAAGAGATCGATCTGGCGCAGCTGGAAGAATCGTATGATCAAACGCTGGAGGACGTGTTTCCCACGCGCACGAAACACGCCGCGATCACAACCGAGATTCCCGTCCGGCATACTGACAATCCGACCAAACCCCGCGCGGGTGTGCTCGGCAAGCCGCGCATTCTGATTCCCGTGTTTCCGGGCACCAATTGCGAATATGAGTCCGCCCGCGCTGTGGAGCGCGCGGGTGCGATTGCGGATGTGCTGGTGCTGCAAACCGCGTCGGCAGACGCGATTGGCGAATCGCTTCGTTCGTTTGAGCAGAAACTCAACCGTTCGCAGGCGCTGTTTCTACCCGGTGGCTTTTCCAACGGGGACGAGCCGGACGGCTCCGGGAAGTTCATCACCGCATTTTTGCGAAACCCGATTGCGGGCGATGCGCTCATGCGGCTCATCGACGTGCGGGACGGCCTCATCCTCGGCATCTGCAACGGGTTTCAGGCGCTCATCAAACTCGGGCTCGTGCCATACGGCAAAATCATAGAACCATCCGCCGCGCAACCGACGCTGACGTTCAACCGGATCGGGCGGCATCAGTCCCGCATCGTGCGCACGCGGATCACATCCGACCGTTCGCCGTGGCTGATGTTGGCCGGCGCGGGAAACATCTATTCCATGCCGGTTTCGCATGGCGAAGGGCGCTTTCTTTGCGGAGAAGCACTGCTAGGCGACCTCGCCCGGCGCGGGCAGATTGCCGCGCAATATGTCGATGAAGGCGGCAATCCCACGATGGACGTTCGCTTCAACCCCAACGGTTCACTCGCGGCGGTGGAAGCGATCACCTCGCCGGACGGGCGCGTATTGGGCAAGATGGGGCATAGCGAGCGCATCGGCGCCGGGCTGCATCAAAACGTGCCAGGAGACTATGACATGCATTTGTTTGAATCGGCTGTGTTGTATTTCTCATAATTTCTGTTATTCACGCAAAGAAAAAGGCTCTCCGGATTTTGCGGAGAGTCTTTTTTCGCTTCGCGATTATTCCATCTCTTTGAGCCGTGCTTCCAGCTTCTTTTTCACACGCTGGATGGCGTTGTCCACACTCTTGGTCGTGATTTGCAGATGATCCGCAATCTGCTGGTAGGAGTATCCGTAGAGATACAGCCCCAGCGTATCGCGCTCCAGCTTACTCAGCGAATGCTCAATGCTGTCAGCAACGGCGGCGTAGTTCTCCCGCCCGATGAGCACCTCCTCTGGGTCGCTGATGCGCGTGCTGGTGAGCACATCGATCAACGGGCGCTCGGTTTCGCCTTCGTAGACCGAGCGGTTGAAGGAGATGTAGGTATTCAGCGGCATGTGTTTTTTGCGTGTTGCCGCCTTGATGGCGGAGATGATCTGCCGCGTGATACAGAGCTCGGCGAAGCCGCGAAACGAGGTTTGCCGGTCAAACTGATAGTCCACAACCGCCTTGTACAAGCCGATCATGCCTTCCTGAATGATGTCTTCGCGATCCGCGCCGATGAGAAAATACGTGCGCGCCTTGCTGCGGACGATCTGCTTATAGCGCGCATACAGCGCCTCTTCTGCGCGCGCGTCGCCCGCGCGGTGCAAAGAGAGCAGATCTTCGTCGCTCAGCGTTTCGTAATTCTTCATTCAACCTCGCTCTGTCAGTATTTGCGGAGGTTTATTCCGCTTTATCCTGACGTTTCTTCTCAAACATGAGAATACCTGCGGCAACGCCCGCGTTGAGGGAGCCGATTTGGCCGTATTGAGGAATTGCGACGAGGAAGTCGCATTTTTCCGCAACGAGCTTGCTTAAGCCGTCTCCTTCGCCGCCGATGACCAGTGCCAGCGGGCCGTTGAGACCCTGCTTGGTCATGTTCTGTCCCTTCATATCCGCGCCCGCAACCCAGAGCTTTGCGCGCTTGAGTTCGTCTACGGCCGCCGGGATGTTGACCACGCGCGCAATCTTGACGTGCTCCGTTGCGCCCGCGCTGGCCTTCACTGTCGCCGCCGTGACGGAAGCACTCCTGCGCTTGCCGATGACGACGCCGTGCGCACCCGCGCACTCCGCGCTGCGGATGATGGAGCCGAGGTTGTGCGGGTCGAGGATGCCGTCGAGCACGATCACAAACGGGTCTTCGTTCTTCTCGCGTGCAACGGCGAGAATGTCCGCAACGGTGCAGTATTCCACGCCCGCGGCGTAGGCCACGATGCCCTGATGATTGCCGGGCTTGCCGCCGTGGCCAAAGGGCAGGCAGATTTCGTCCAGATGGCGCTTGTCCACCTCGCGGATGACAAGCTTTTGCTCGCGAGCGAGGCCGAGGATTTCGCGGAGCGAACCGTCCGGTTCGCCAACGACCTCGATGCGGTCAATGCTACGCTCGCTCTTGATGGCTTCCTTGACCGCGTTGCGGCCGAGGATGAGGAGGGGGAGCTCGTCCGGCTCGCCGGCCTCGTTTTCGTCTTCGGTGAGGCGGTCGCGCAGGCGCATTTCCTCTGCGCGGCGGTCGTCATAGGCGGACGTTTTATTGTAAGGCTTTTTCTCATAGGGACGGTTTCCCTGATAGCCTGTACCCTGCGGTTTGTCGCCGAAGTCGCGCTTGCCCTGATAGCCGCCGCCCTGTGGACGATCACCATAGGGCTTTTTGCCTTGATAACCCGTGCCTTGCGGACG
>DLGD01000039.1 GCA_002482505.1 Christensenella sp. UBA7703
CCATCGTGATCGCCGCCGTCAGCGTCGTCTTGCCGTGGTCTACGTGGCCGATTGTGCCGATGTTCACGTGCGGCTTATTCCGTTCGAATTTTGCCTTTGCCATTACAAACATTCCTCCTAAAAAACTTGTTGTTACCCGCATGCGGAATTTGTAACGGCAGCGGGCAAAATATGTTGTGCACCTGGTCTGGATGCTGGAGCGGGTGATGGGAATCGAACCCACATAGCCAGCTTGGGAAGCTGGAACTCTGCCACTGAGTTACACCCGCGCGTTTGCGCATCCCCTCTTACCGCAGGTGCGCGATAAAAGGTATTTTCGAGCAGGTTGTTTCGGTATAAAAAAGCGAGAAAGGAAACAGATTCTGCATCGAAAATCCACCGCGCAGAACGCAAGCGTTACCCATGCGCCTCCACGATAGCATCCACTATTCTATCGGCTTTGCTAAAAAAAGTCAACATCCCAAATCGTGTATTCAAGGGCGTTTTTGCCCCCAATATACAGCCCCGCGGGAAAACTCATCCACCCGAACGATACGCTTTTTCCGAGATAAAACCGTGGTTACTTCTCTTCCCAGTCCATCGCGCGGCTGAGCGCGCGCCGCCAGCCGGAGAGCAGTTTTTGCCGCTCCGCTTCGTCGATCTGCGGTGAAAAGACGCGCTCGCTCTCCCATTGATCCACGATGTCCTGCTGGCTATGAAACACGCCGACGGCAAGCCCCGCAAGGCAGGCCGCGCCCAGCGCTGTGGATTCCACACACTTCGGACGGTTGACGCGCGCATTCAATAGATTGGACTGAATCTGCATCATAATATTGGAAACGGAAGCGCCGCCGTCCACTTTGAGTTCGCAAAGGGTGACCCCTGCATCCTTTTCCATCGTCTCAACAAGGTCGCGAATCTGGTATGCGATGCCTTCCAGCACCGCGCGCGCAACATGCGCCTTCGTCGTTCCGCGCGTGAGCCCCAGCATGGCGCCTCGCGCATACATGTCCCAGTGCGGCGCGCCAAGCCCCGTGAAAGCGGAAACGAAGTATGCCCCACCTGCATCCGGCACGGATTCTGCAAGCGCGTCCACCTCGCGCGCACTCGAAATGAGGCCGAGGTCGTCCCTGAGCCACTTGATCGCGCTGCCCGCGTTGAAGATGCTTCCCTCCAGCGCGTATTCCACGCGATCGCCAATGCCCCACGCGATGGTGGTCAAGAGACGGTTTTTGCTCTCGATGGGTTCCGTTCCCGTATTCATCATCAGGAAACCGCCGGTGCCATAGGTGCATTTTGCCATGCCGGTTTCAAAGCAGGCCTGCCCAAACAACGCCGCCTGCTGGTCTCCCGCCGCGCCAGCAAGCGGAACGCCGCCAAGCGCTTCCAGCCCGAGAAGGTGCGGCTGCACCGTTCCGTAAACGCAGCTCGAAGGCAGCGCCTTTGGCAGCATGCAGCGCGGAATATTCAGCCGTGCAAGCAGTTTATCGTCATAATCCAGCGTGTGGATATCAAACAGCATCGTACGCGAAGCATTCGAATAATCCGTCACGTGTTCGCCGGTCAGGTTCCAGATAAGCCAGGTATCCACCGTGCCAAAGAGTAGCTCTCCGTTTTCCGCGCGATGTTGCCCGTTTTCAATGTGGTCGAGGATGTAGCGAATCTTCGTGCCGGAAAAATATGCATCGATGAGCAGCCCCGTCGTCTTTTGCACATGCTCGCTCCAGCCTTCGGCAATCAGTGTTTCACAAAGCGGCGCGGTTCTGCGGCATTGCCAGACGATTGCATTGTATACGGGATGCCCCGTCGCCTTGTCCCAAACGATGGTCGTCTCGCGCTGGTTGGTCACGCCGATGGCTGCGATATCGCCGGGTTGAATCTCCGCGCGCTTTAAAACATCCGCCGCTGCCTGCTTCTGCGTCTCCAGAATATCGAATGGGTCGTGCTCCACATAGCCGGCGCCGGGATAGATTTGGCGAAATTCATATTGTGCGCTGCTGACGATTTTTCCAGCAAGGTCAAACAGAATCGCGCGGGAGCTGGTCGTTCCCTGATCGAGTGCAAGAAGATAGTTCGGCATGTCGGCTGTTTCCTTTCGATGCGGCATTGACAAAAGTAGGCGCGATGAAATCGCTTGAAGAATGGAATGGTCGCATGGTTTGTTTCCGTTCTATTATGGCACAAGGGGGGAGCAATGTTCAACACACCTATGGGAAATTAGCCGTTTCTGCTCCAGCATTTTCGCGCAATTTCTGTAACATTCTTACTTTCTTTTTCTGCAAAAGCAGTCTATGATACATAATATGGCGACAGACCAATCAAAACCGAATCCTGTTCTCGCGGGCTTTGTGCCAAACAAAGCACTCGGACAGAATTTTTTAAGCAGCGAAAGCATCATCGAGGCAATTTTAGAGCAGGCGCAAATTGAAGGTAAGCGCGTGCTGGAGATTGGCCCCGGCACCGGCGCGTTGACGCAAGGGCTTGTTTCGCGGGCCTGCTTCCTCGCCGCCGTGGAAAAAGACGGCAGGCTCTGCGAACTATTGCGCGAACGCTTCGGCGAATCGCTCACGCTCGTACACGCGGATGTGCTGGATGCGGACATTCCCGCGTTGATGGGCAGCGAACCCTGGCACGCTGTGGGCAATCTGCCATACTATGCAACCACGCCGATCGTCCTGCGGCTGCTTTCGCTCCTTCCAGATAGCATGACGCTGATGGTACAAAAAGAAGCCACCGAACGCTTTTTTGCAGGGGCAAAGGATCGCGTCTATGGCCCCGTTGCGGTGATCTCGGGCTGTTGCTATGCAGCAAAGGTGGTCGTAAACGCACCGCGCGGCTGCTTTACGCCTCCGCCGGAGGTGGACAGCGTCGTGGTTCGCCTCCTGCGAAACGAAAGGTCGGTTTCGGACGGGATGGCGTTCCTTTCGTTCCTCAAGCAGGCGTTTTCGATGCGCAGGAAAACGCTGTATAACAATCTCAACAAAAACACGCGTGTTCTTTCCACCCTCACCGCGCTCGGATGCAACGCAGACGCGCGGGCGGAGGCGCTCACACCGGAACAACTGCTCGCTATTTTTGAATCGCTGGTTTGATTGCATCTTCGGCAGCCAAACCAAGCAGGTTTTGGAAATACCAGCCAGACTATAGAACACACTATCAAACCGAAACGGAGGATTCGATCATGTCAAAACTCACCTATTTCTATCTGCCGAGCTGCCCACATTGCCGCCTTGCCTCGCGCTACCTTGAAGAGCTCTGCGCGGAGGACGGCTGCTACAAGGGCGTCGAGATCGAGCGAATTGACGAAAGCGCGGAGAAAGCACTCGCCGCCAAATACGACTATTGGTATGTTCCCTGCTTCTACATGGGTAATGAGAAGATTCACGAAGGGCACGCTGAAAAAGCGGACATCAAAGCCGTGCTGGACCGCGCGCTGAAATCCTAACGCAAAACCAACGTAGATCCCGCAATCAAGCCCGCTTACACGCGGGCTTTTTTTACTGCATAAAGCGATGATTTTCACGTTAACTTCACCCAAAGATCAACACGGAGATGTATAATACAAGCATCAAAGCGCAGTGCAAAATTCGCCGTCGCCAGATAATATATAATAAAGGAAGTGCTTGCCATGCTGATCGCGTTGTATGTCCTGCTTGCCCTGATAGCCGCGGGCATTGTATTCACCGTGATCATCGCGTGGAAAGTCTCCGGCATGATTCTGTATCCCCGCGCCTACGCCTATGACACCGTGGTGGATGAAGAGGTCAAACGCGGGCACTTCACCCGGGAATGGTTTGACGCAAACGTGCATCTCGAGGAGTTCACGCTTGCTTCTTCCTTTGGCTATGCGCTGCATTGCGCCATCTGGCCGCGTGAAAACGGCGTGTCTTTTGCCGACGGAAAACGGCGCGTCGCGGTGCTGGTGCACGGGTTTTCCTATTGCCTGCTTGGGCAGGTGAAGTATGCTTCGCTCTTTCACGATCTGGGGTTTGACTGTGTACTCTATGACCACAGAAACCACGGGCTTTCCGGACGCGCGCCGACCACGATGGGCGCATGCGAAGCCAAAGATCTGGAGACAGTCTGCGCCTGGGCACGGGAGCACTATGGGGAGGATGCGCTTCTGGGCACGCTCGGAGAGTCGATGGGCGCGGCGACGGTGATGCTCCACGCAAAAGAGGATGCACGCCTCGCGTTTGCGGTTGAGGACTGCGGTTTTAGCGATCTTAAGCGTGAGATTGCCTTGGTGATGATAAACCGCTTTCATGTACCGCCGTTTCCCGTTCTTCCGCTGGCAAGCCTGTTTTGCCGTCTGCGCGGCGGCGTGTTTCTCGGCAGCGTTTGCCCGGCAAATGCGCTGAAGGACTGCGCGCATGTGCCGATGCTCTTCATCCACGGTGACGCGGACGAGCTGATTCCTTATACCATGATGCAGGAGTGTTTTGACGCAAAGGCGGGCGAAAAAGAGCGCTGGCTCGTGCCCGGCGCGCGGCATGCGGACTGTTTCCGCGCGGATCAGGAAGGCTACCGCACGCACCTGAGCGCGTTTTTACAAGCGCACCGGATCATTTGATGAATCTGTTGTGATAGATGTTCTTATTTGTTAAAAAATCCGGCTGTTTTTCGCGTGTATTTGCTTCCAATCTTTCTTGCAAACACCAGAAAACGCTGTTATCATGAAGTTAGTATGGAGGGTGAAATTATGACAAAACCGTTCCAAAAAGCCATGCTCATCACATCCATCGTCTACCTTGTTGTAGGCTTGGTGCTCATCATCTGGCCGGATGCCGCGCGGCAGATCATCATCTATGCAATCGGTGCCGCTGCGCTGGTCTATGGCGGTTATCGCATCATCGATTTCTTCGTGCGCAAGGAGCATCTCTCCGGCACGATTCAGGTCGGCGTTGCGCTTGGCATCGGCTGCCTGCTGATTGGATTGTTTCTGATCTTCAAGGTGGATCTGATTGTAACGCTGCTTGCCGCCGTCATCGGTGTTGCCGTGATTATTGATAGCGTCCTTCGCCTGCAAATCGCCCTCAATCTTCGCCACGCCGGGGGGCAATATTGGCTGGTTCTTCTCATCACTGCGCTGGTGACGCTCGGCTTTGGCATCCTGCTGCTCTTCAACCCCTTTACGGCGGTCAAGGTTGCAACCATCGTTGCGGGCATCCTGCTGCTCATCGACGGCGGTTTCACACTCTGGGGTTTGCTGCAGGTAAAGAGCAGCATTCCGGAACGGACAATCATCGTCAAGTAATCGGCTTTCTCTCGGCGCTTGCGCGCGGTTATCCGTTTGTAATCCATCTCTGGCAACACAAAACGCCCGGCATGCGGGCGTTTTTTTGTATACACACTTTCATGTTGAAAATCGTAGCTGCCCTTCACGGCTCCGTCTCAAACGGAACCTGCGGACGGCTCATTTGCTGTTCATAGATGCGCGTACAGTTGCGCCCTGCTTCTTTCGCGGCGTAGAGCGCGGTGTCCGCCTTCCAGTATAGCTCCTCAAAATCCGAACCGTCCTGCGGGCAGGCAGCCGCGCCAAAGCTGCAGGAAACGACAATGTTTTCGCCAATGCGCTGATTGAGCTGCTGGCAGAGGCTTTCGATCTTTGCCTGCAACGCCTCCCGGTTGACCACGTTTTTCAAAAGCAGCACAAACTCGTCCCCGCCGAGTCTTCCGACGAGATCGTCCGCACGGAGCGCGTTTCTCAATAGGTCACAAATGCGGGAGAGTACGCGGTCTCCATAGCCGTGGCCAAAGCGGTCGTTGATCTGCTTGAAATGATCGACATCCACCATCACGAGTGCATGCAACCCGCCGTTTCGCGGATGCGCAAACACCGCGCTTGCCGCCTCCATAAACGCGCCGCGGTTGAGCGCCCCCGTGAGCGTATCCGAGCGGAGCTGGTCCATCCGGTTCAGCTCCTCGCGCTTTTGCTTGTCGATGTCGCGCAGCAGAATCGAAGCACGCACATTACAGGAATACGGGTCCGGCAGCATCTGAACGCTCAGGCGCACCCAAACATAGCGCCCGTCCTCCTTCAGGTGGCGAAACTCCTGTTTCTCCAGCCGCGTCCCGCGAAAATACTCGGTCAACAGATGTTCCCGCGCGGTGAATGCGCGGATGCGCTCCCGGTCCTCGGGATGTACAAAGTTTGCCAGATAGTACCGCAAAACACCTTCCATCGAACCGTGTAAGTCCGGCGGAATCGGGTAAAGAAGTGTGCCTTTTTGCGCATCCAGCCTGTCCTGCGTGAGGTCAAACTCCAGATATGCGGTGCTGCTTTGTGGCATGGATTCATATGTCTTTTCCCAGCGCTGGTAGGCAACCTCTCTTGCGTGCTGTTCGGAGACATTTTGCAGCGAAATGACCGCCTGCGCCGGCGTGCCGCTGTCGTGATAGATCAGCGAATAGGCCAGGCGGTACCATTGATAGTCGCACGCCTCACAACGCAAATTGAGCTGCAGCACCGCGCTGCCTGTCGGACGCGCACCGCTTGCGATCAGCGCATGCAGTTCTCGCATCGCCTCCACACTATCTGGATTGATCAAGCGCTTCTCTTCTAAAAAACCCGGCAAATTAGGGATCGAGTTACAGCCGAACAGCTCCGCCGACTCCGGCGGAAAGTAAACGGTCTGCTGCGCAATGTCATAACGAAGCACAAGCTTGTCGCTTTGGCGCACGGCGATGCGGTATTCTTCCTCCCGCATGCGGAGTTCCTCCTCCACGCGCTTTTGTGCGGAGATATCCATAAACGCACAAATCCAAAGCCCGCCGTTGCTCTCCGCGCGGGAGGCGTGAACAATTGCCCAGGAAGATCCGCCGTCCGCGCGCATAAGCCGCACCTCCAGCGCGATCGCCTGTTCCCGTTTTTCCCCAAGCGACACCATACGTGTATGAAGGGCTGTCCGCGTGGCTGGCTCAACGCAATCGATCGCGCCAATCAAACCATTTTTTCCTGCCTGCTCTGCGTCTTCATATCCAAGCATACGATAATAATTGCCGTTTGCAAACACGACAGACAGCCTCTCATCCTGCCGCGCAACACAAAGGCCGCAAGGCAATTCAGAGAGGATGTGCTCACGCAGATCCGCTGTCAATGGAAATTCCTGATCGGTTTGATGCATTTCGTACTCCGCGCAGAGTTGATTTCTATGATCCCGCGCTTTGATACCAACGATTCCAGTTATTAGTATATCACCGCTTGTTGGTATTGCAAGCATCATTTTGTCACACTTTGAAATATTCAGTCGTGGTTTAACCAATAATTCAGTGATTAATCGAATATTTATCCATTTCTAATAATGTTAATAAGATTCCGGCTTGTTGCAGTGTAACAAATTACTTGTGTTTGTTGTTTTATAACATTTTCCTGTATCAACGGCACAAATTGCGTAAGAAAACGTGAATCAGATGCCACATTCCGCGCGCCTTGAATCCCTGCATGGTAACCATTATAATGCAAACAGAACACTATTTCGCGATAACTCGCGGTTTGGAGGCAAGTTACGATGGATCGATTGCGCACTTGTATTGTCGGGATCGGATTCGTTGGCGCGGCGCATATCGAGGCACTCCGGCGCCTCGGCAACGTGGAGATCTGCGCCGTTTGCACACGAGAAAACGCGCAACAAACGGCGGATGCATATGGAGTTATGCGAGGATATGAGGATTTTCGGCAGATGCTGGACGAGGAGAAGCCCGACGTTGTGCATATCTGCACGCCGAATGACTCCCACTATGAAATCGCGATGTATGCCATGCAGCGCGGCATCGCCGTCGTCTGCGAAAAGCCGCTTTCACGTACCCTTGAAGAAGCGCGTGCGCTAGCCCACTATGCAAAGACGCACAATATCGTAACCGCCGTGAATTTCAACTGCCGCTTTTACCCGCAGATTTTGGAGGCGAAATCGCTCGTAGAATCCGGCGCGCTGGGAAACATCCGCACCATCTCCGGCGGATACCTGCAGGACTGGCTGTTTCAGGAGACAGACTATAGCTGGCGGCTTGAACCGGAGGTCAGCGGAGAAAGCCGCGCCTTTGCGGACATCGGTTCGCACTGGATCGACATTGCGGAGACGGTCACCGGCCTTCGCGCAACGGAGGTGTTCGCGGACTTTGAAACCTTTCTCCCGTCGCGGAAAAAGCCGCTCAAACCCGTTGCGTCCTTCTCCGGTGTTGCGCTAAAGCAGGAGGACTATCAAGAGATTCCCATCACAACCGAAGATTATTGTACCGCTCTGTTCCGCTTTGAAAACGGAGCCATCGGCAACTGCACCGTCAGCCAAATGCACGCGGGGCGCAAGAATCAGATTCAGCTCTCGCTTTCCGGCAGCAAAAGCTCCCTCTTTTGGGACAGCGACAACAGCAACGAACTCTGGCTCGGCTACCGCGAACAGTTCAATCAAACCGCGATCAAAGACCCCACTCTGCTTTCCCCGCTTGCGCGGACGGCAATCGCTTATCCCGGCGGGCATGTGGAAGGCTATCCGGACACCTTCAAGCAAGCGTTTCGCGCCATGTATGGGGCGATTGCGGCAAAGGACACAAGTAAGCATGTGTTTGCGGACTTTTCGGACGGCTACCGCAAGATGGCGATTGTGGACGCAGTGGTCAAAAGCGCAAAATCGGGCGGCTGGGTCAAGATCGAAGAAGCGTAATCTCCAAAGCCTAACCAACAACGTTTTCGCTCCGGCGATTCGTCCAAACCACGGCGAATCGCTTTTTCGCGCGGATTGTTCTGTTTTTTGCGCGGATTGTATCGCCACGCATGGCGTTTATTTGATATACTCTCTTGCGTGCCGTGTCGATTCGGCTGTTTTCCGTATCAACAAACAAGTTTACCCGATTGAGAGGATTATTATATGAAATCACCCAGCGCAGGCGATTCTTCCGCCCGCTCCGTGCGCCTGCTGACCGTAGGCGTCATCATGATCATCGCAACCTACGGGCTGCTGAGCAATTACCAGAGCGTGGTGCTCAACAGCGTGGTGGAGTCCTATCGGCTCACCGGCGGCATGCAGGGTATCATGAGTAGCCTCATCAACTTCGGCGCAGTTGCGGCGTTTTTAATCGCGCCCATGCTGCAAGGGCGCATCAAGAAAACCACGATGCTGCTGCTTGGCGCCACTATCCTTGTTTTCTCCTTCTTCCTGCTCGGCGCGGGCCGCGCTTTGGCTGAATTGATTGTGGCGAGTTTGCTCACCGGCATCGGCTTTGGGTTGGTGGACGCAAACTGCAACGCCGTGATGGTGGATCTGCATCACGACAACAGCGCGAAATATCTCGGCTTTCTCCACGGCGGGTTCGGCGTCGGCGGCCTGCTTGCGCCGCTTCTCATCGGTGCGCTGCTTGCCGCTGTAAGTTGGCACACAGTGAGTTATCTGATGGGCGCGCTGATTGCAGCTGCCGTCATCGTTTTCTTCTTTCTCCTCACCGCGGCAAAAAAAGGCGTCCCTGCGCCGGAAAAAGAGCAGCGGCTCACGTTTGCCGCCGTCAAAGCATTCCTTTTCCACCGCAAAAATGCGCTGATGCTGCTTGCGACCGTGTTCTATGCAGCCTCCCAAACCGGATTTCTGGTTTGGATTGTGCGCTATATGACGCTGCAATACAACGCGGAATCACTGGGTTCCGTCGCGCTCTCGCTCTACTGGGTTTTCGGCACGATCAGCCGCGTCTTTGCCCCGCGCTTAAAAATTCGCCCGTTGGTGCTGTTCCTCCTTGGCGTGGTGCTGACCTGCGTGTTTCAAGCAATTGGCGTTCTCTCCGGCAGTGCGGTCATCATGTGCATCGCCGGCGCAGCAATTGGGCTTGTCTCCGGCCACTGTGTGCCGATGATCCTCAGCGTTGCCTCCGAGGACAACCCCGGCAGTTCCTCGCTGATCGCGTCGTCATTCCTCGTGAGTATCTACGCCACAAACAGCATTTCGCCGCTGTTTATGGGCGCATTGGCCAGCTGGACCAGCCTGAACACGATGATGCTCGCGCCTGCCGTCAGCGCGGCGCTTTCCGGAATTGTCGTAATCTTCATCCTGAAAATGGCTGCAAAGAAGAACACCGCCGCGATTGCATAAAGCTACACGATAGGGTATCGTCCGTATCCTGGATTGGAACGACAGAATCGAAGATTGTTCGAAGGAGCCAAAATGAGCAACTGCGTCAATGCCGCAACCTGCCCCTGCACCTATGCCTGCAAGCGCCACGGAAAATGCTGCGAATGCGTGGCGTATCATCGCGCCGACGGGGAATTCCCCGCGTGTTTTTTCACCAAAGAAGGCGAAAAGACCTATGACCGCAGTTTGAGCAATCTGTTGAAAGACAGAAACGTGAAATAGCGTTTTCAGTATTAGAGAGAAGCACAGAAACGCAAAATCGGCACACTGAATCCAGTGTGCCGATTTTTTGCGCCAAGTACCCTTACAGCAATCCCACAACCTCGCACAGGCTGGAAACCAGCGTTGCGCCAAGAGACAAAAGGTGCTCCTTCGTCTGGTGCCCGGCGGTGAGCAGCGCGCAGCCGCAGCCGATCGACGAAGCAATCTCAAAGTCATGATCCGTATCCCCGACGAACAGCGCACGCGCGGGGTCCACCCCGCTTTCACGCAAAAACTCCTTCGCATAGTCCGCCTTTCCGTGGGCAAGGTTGTTGCTGTTGCCAATCACGCGCTCAAAATATTCGTTCAGGCGAAAATGCGCAACCTGCTCGTCCAACTTCTCCTGTCCGGTTGCGGAGAGCAGCACCTGCCGCGCACCCGTCTCCAGCACGGCGGCGAGCGCCTCCTCTGCACAAGGCTGCAGCGCGCAAACGGGAAAGCGCTGGGCGTACAGCGCGACAAACTGCCGGGAGATGTTCTCAAACGGTTCGGTTTCAAAGGTGTAACCCATCCGGCGATAGTAATCGACCACGGGAAAGGTGAAATACCGGCGGTATTCCTCCACGCCCTGCATGAGCGGCATGCCCCGCTCCTGTCGCATCTCGTTTGCGATACGATAGCACATGTCGGTGTCGTCCAGCAGGGTTCCGTTCCAGTCCCAGATCACAAGATCATAGTTTCGGGTCAAACTCATTTTGGTATCACCTGTTTCCGCCCGCGCGTTTTACGGGCAAACGATCGATTACCACTTATTGTGCACCTTTTCGGCAAAGCACAAAAAGTGGTTGAGTGAAATCTTGCTGCCATCGTCCAGCACGAGCGTGCCGTCCATATACCCGAACACCTGATGCTGGTCGGAGAGCAGCGGGCCAACGGCGGTGCACGCCGCGCGGTCGAGAATCGGCGTAAAGCCGGTTTCAAACCGTCCGTCGCTGGAGGAGAATGTCCACGGCGAGAGATAGGCCTCCTTGCCGTTCGTCTGTGGAATGTTGAAGGTCAAGCGCTCGAGCTTGTGCGCCACACCATCAACAAACAGCATGTTTTCGGATGCAGCGGAGACATCGCCAAAGCCGTAGCCGATGTTAAAGCCGATCACATGCCCGTCCACGACGCCTTGCCCTGCACCCCAGTACCACGTGTTGTCATAGGTCCAGACGCCGCGCCCCCAGTCAAGCAGGCCGAAGGAATCCGCCGGATCAAACGAACGCGTTACGCCGCCAATCGTGAAACTACCCGCGGCGCGCATCGCAATGATCTTTTGATTATAGTAAAACGCGGTCTTCTTCTCAGCAAATGGCGTCGCGATGACCATCGTGTCCCGCGGTACGTCTGTGAGCAGAATGTCGCAATCAAACGCGCTGTCCCCGTCAAACTTGTCCAAATGAAAACGCAGTCTGCGTGCGCCGTTTTCCAGCGTAAAGGAGCCGGATGCACCCGAAATGCTTTTCTGGATGTCGCCGGAATCCGAGCTCGCGGGAAAGCCCGTCTTGCCAAACGGCAGCCAGAACATCGGAGAGAGTGTCTTCTCCGTTCTGTTCTCAAAATCCAGAAACGACGCGGAGAGCATACCCATATAGGAATTGTCCGCAATCGTCAAGGCAACCGCATACTTGCCGTTGTGAATCAGATAATAGTCCCATTCCTTGATGCGGGACTTACCGCCGCGAATCGCATTTCGGTCATAGGTTTTCACAAGTGCCGTGGCATAGCCTGCCTCGCTGAGCACGCCGGACGGATCGAGAAGTGGGCCTTTTGAAAGAAGATGCTGCATGGACGGCTGCCTCCTGCTGTTGTTTTTCAGATCTGCGAATCATCAATTGGATTTGCTTCATTATACCCCGCGTATCGCAGGCACGCAAGAAACGCGGCTGGAGTTGTATCCGCATAATGAAACGCTTGTTTTCTGAAGCAGACTATTTTACGCACCATTTCGAGTGTGTTATAATACCCGAATGGAAAATCTTGAACCAACCAACTCCCAAACCGAATCCGGCGATCAGGCGGACGCCATTGCGCACGCCCGGCTGAAGAAAACCGCAGGGATCGTCCTTGTCAGCGCTGCGTTTGCCGCGATGCTTTGGCAGGTAGTGCAAATCTATCTTACGGGCATGCGGCACGTGACCCACGGACTTCTGCTCATCGTTGGCATCTGCCTGCCGCTGATGCTCGGAACCTATCTCTACACCCGCGCATTGCCCGCAAGGGAAGATCGCCGCAAAGCCGTGCGCTTCTCGTTCTTCGCGTTGTTTGTGTTTTATGCCGCGGTGCTATTGGGCGCGCTGATCATCTCCCGCGTGGACTACCAAGCCTTTGCCGAGACGAAGGCCGCCTACTGGAAAAACTTTGACCTCATGACGAATTTTAACCCGCTTGAGACCGTGCGGCTGTATATCAACGCAATCAAATATAACTACATCGGCATGGAGATTCCGCTAAGCAATCTCGTTGGCAACGCGATGCTGTTTATGCCGATGGCGGTGTTTCTGCCATGCCTGTTTCGCCCGATGCAGAAGCTCTGGCTCTTTGCGCTTACGATGTTTCTGCTGCTGGTTGCGGTGGAGGCGCTGCAGTTGCTGCTTGCCTGCGGAAGTTGCGATGTGGATGATGTACTCCTCAACCTCGCGGGCACGCTAATCGTCTTTGGCATCCTCAAGCTCCCGTTTCTACAGCGGCTGCTCAAGCAGCTTTATCTGCTGCCGGAACCAGCCCAGCCGCAACCCGCCGAGGCAACGGAGGAAAAAAACCCGCCGAACGCTACAGCCTGATATCCCGCGTGGCGATCTCGTCCACAAAGGTTCTGTCGTGTTCCACAAACAGCATCGTGGGTTTTGCGGCAAGCAGGAGATCGCGAATCTGCATTCTAGAGAGCACATCCACAAAGTTCAGCGGCTCGTCCCAAACATAGAGATGCGCCCGCTCGGAAAGCGTCTTCGCAAGAAGCGCTTTTTTCTTTTGCCCGCCGGAAAACGAGCGCATGTCCTTCTCAAACTGTACGCGCGGAAAATCCAGCTTGCGCAGAATGGTCATAAACAGCGTTTCGTCCAGCCCGTTTTCTTTTGCAAAATCCGTTACCGTGCCGGAGAGAAACGACGTATCCTGCGGCATATAGGAGAGGATGAGCCCGCTTGCCGTGCGCAGCGTGCCCGTGTGCGGGATGTCCTGCCCCATCAGGAGCTTGACGATGCTGCTCTTTCCGCTACCGTTTTTACCCAGCAGCACGGCGCGATCCCCTTGCCGGAGCGTGAAGTCGAGCGGGCCACAAACGATACGTTCCCCATATGCAATCGATAGATCAAGCGCTTCAACCAGGATATCCGCGTGATGCTTGAGAGGTGTAACCTTCAGCGTGTCGTTGCGCTCAATGTCTTTCAGCAATTTCTCTTTCTCTTTTGCCGCGTTGTCCTGCCGCCGCTCGGTGGCCTTTGCGCGCTTCATCATCCGCGCGCTCTGCGCGCCGACGAACCCGCGATCCGCCACGTGCTCACCAATCTTGCTGCGCTCCACACGATCCGACCATTCCGCCGTCCGCTTTGCCGCGGCGCGAAGAGAGTCGATCTCGCGCGAGAGCCGCTCGTTTTCCGCGAGCTCATAATTGTCCTGCCGCCTGCGGTTTTCCTCCCAGCTGGAGAAGGAGCCCTTCTGCACCTCGATACTCGCGCGGTTGATCGAGAGGATATGATCCACACAACCGTCGAGAAACGCGCGGTCATGGGACACAAGTATGAATCCCTGCTTACCGTTTAAATACCGGCTAACGACGGCGCGCGCCTCCATGTCCAGATGGTTGGTGGGTTCGTCAATCAGAAGAAAATGCCCGCTACGGGAAAACAGCGCGGCAAGCAGCACCTTGGTCTGCTCTCCCGGGCTGAGGGTAGAGAATGCGCGATCCAGCGCGTCCGGCTCCACTTCCAGTAAATTCAGCTCCTTTTCCAGACGCCATCTGGGCGCGTCCGAAATCGACGCGAACACCGCTTCCGTAGTGAGCGACGCATCCGGCACGGAGAACGGGAAGTAATCGAACGCGACGGAGGCGGAGATAATACCCTCGTAGTCAAGTTCGCCCATCAAGAGCTTGAGAAACGTGGTTTTGCCGCGCCCGTTTCGCCCGACGAAGCCGAGCTTCCAGCCGGTGTCGATGGAAAAGGATGTGTGTTCGAAGATATTGTCGTAGCTGCCTTCATAATGAAAGGTCAGGTCGTTGACACGAATTTGGGACATGTGAAACCTCCTGTTTGCGCAAAGAAAAACAAAAATACCAAACGTGTCTTTCCCAACAGCTGCTCTCTTGTCCGTTCTTTGGACGGTTTCCCGTTTTTTTCAAACAAAAAAAGAACCCGTTGATGGTTCACTTACACATTTGGCATTGCAAATCACAGCAGGCGCAAAAAAACTCTGCTCCCGCGGTTTTTATCAATACCAAGGTGTTTAGCGAATCATCGGAGTCCTCCTGAAAAAGATTTCATTGACATTATAGGCAATTTTGACTTGCTCTGTCAATATTAAGGGGCTTTATCCACTCAGAAAGAATACAGAGAGTCTTTATTCAAGACTCCCTGCCAAATTATCTCATATTCTTGTATTCACCAAAGATCGATGCCATCTACGTCACACTGATGATGGTTATTTTTCCCGATAGCAACCAATGTGCCATCCGACTTTAAACCGACGGTGTGATATTGACCCGCGCAAATTGCTACGATGTTCGTCCAATCACCCACCTGGCATTGTCCATATTGATCGTCACCAACCGCAACAACAGTGCCGTCTGCTTTTAAGCCAACAGTATGTTTCTCTCCACCGCAAATTGCAACAATGTCAGTCCAGCCGCCAACCGCGTCCTCGCCACAATAGTCCGTACCGAGCGCAGTAACCGTCCCGTCTGAAAACACACAAAACGTTGTTCCGTTAGCAGCACATCCTTCAACTACACCGGCTAGATTCGAAGTATTTCTCCGTCCATCCCCGCCTCCGTTATCGCCAGAAGTAACCACTCCGCCCTTTCTTCCCAGCACAACAATATGCTTTTCTCCCTCAAATAGTTTTTTAATTCCAGTCCAAGTCTCGCAGAGGCTGGTTTCGTTCAGATCATATCCAGCAAAGCGAATTCTTCCCTTGCTTGTTAATCCGAGTGATCCTTCGAAACAGGTTGCCACTTGAACAATGCTTGTCCAGCTCGTAACATTTTTCTCGCCGGCGAAATTCTGGCCGGCAAAAACGACAGTACCGTTTTGGTTCAAACCAAGTGCATGCTGGTCATGCGCGGTTACTTGAATAATATTTCCCCAATTCTCCACATTGATCGTTTCATCGCCACCGATACGGAGCACTTTACCTTCATCCGTTAGCGCAATCGTGAAGTTATCGCCAGCCGCGATTACCCCTTGAAGTGGACGAGTTTCTTTGATGATTCCTCTTTCCGGTGTAGGCTCTGGCGTTCCCAGATCAGTCACAACTTCCGTTGCTTCGGCGGCCGTTGCTGTGTTTAGTGTGCACGATAACGAATTCGCTAGAATGTAAATGATTACCGCTGCTGCGATAAACATGAGAATGCAAGCAATAATCTTCTTATCTTTATCATTGCGTGCCAAATAAAATACGCTGCCGAGGATAATTGCTGCCACGATACCAAGTAAGGACCAAAAACCCGTAACGTCCATAATTACCTCTGTATACTCGCTTTTACTATAAATGCAATACATCGAAAATGCACTTCAGTAAAAATATCATCTACAACAACCGATTGTCAACGCCAAAACGAAGAAGTGTCAAAAATACCTTTGTCACAGAACACACCCATATTTGTTATGTTATAATTAAGTTGTACTGAATTGTACGCAACCACAACGGATACTGAAACTTGTTCAAAAATTCTGCCTCCACTGCAACCTCACCGCAAGATGCCGAGTGTTATGGGTGGAAGAGAGAGGTACCAAGCGCTTATGGAACAGCTGGCCAAGCCAAACGTGCCAATTCCGGCCGACAACGTGGACGCGCTCTTTGCGCAGTATGCCAATACGGTATACCGCCTCGCGTTTCTGCGCACCAAGAGCGGAACAGACGCGGACGACATCGTACAGGAGGTTTTCCTCCGGGCTATGCGCGCAAAACCTGTGTGGAACAGCCTTGAACACCAGAAAGCCTGGTTTATCAAGGTAACCATCAACTGCACAAAGAGTCTGCTGACCTCCGCCTGGCGGCGAAACACCGTACCCGAGAATGAAAATCTCCTGACCGAGATGCAGGAGACCACCGAGGTTTACTCCTATGTGCTGGCGCTTCCTCCGAAGTACCGCACGGTGGTGCATCTGTATTATTACGAAGGATACCAGGTTTCCGAGATCGCAAAGATCACGGGAACGGCGGAGAACACGGTGAAATCCCATCTCTTCCGCGCACGCGATATGCTGCGGGAACAGTTGAAAGGGGAGTTTCAGGATGTTTAAAGAGCAGTATATCCGTGACAACGGCAAGTTGAAAGCAAAGGAGACGTTGCTCATGGAAATCAAAGAAAAAAACACGCGTGAGAAAATTGCCCTCACGCCGAAGCAGAAGTTCGTCCGATACGGGGCGGTTTTCGCGGCATTCTTGCTCGTGGCCGTCAGCGTATTCGGCATCATTACCGCAAACAAACCCGGCTCGGCCACGCCGCAAAACGCGGCACTGTCCGCAACGGGCGATCAAGCAGAGAGCGCCAAGCCCACCGTAACCGCGATTGAGAGCTATGACGACATCTACGGCATGATCGAAACCATGCAAAACGGCACAACCTACAATGGCGGCGTCATGATGGAAGGCGCGGCTGCGGACAGCGCAGTAGCAGCCCCTGCCGCCGGAGCCAAGACGGAGGCCGCCGCCGAAGCACCGGCATCACCGGTGAGCGACGCAGGTAACACGGATTATTCCGAAACCAACGTGCAGGTCAAGGGCGTGGATGAAGCGGACATCGTGAAAACCGACGGAAGCTACATCTATTATGTGGCGGGCAACCAGCTCAACATCCTCAAGCCCGACGGCGCCGCTACCCGCCTCATCTCCAGCACCGCGCTTTCCAGCGAGGACAGCTGGTGGGGCTATAACTCCGAGATGTTCCTGCTGGGCAACCGGCTGATGATCATCACGCAGAGTTTCAACACCGTCTGGGTCAACGACGCAAGCGGACGCTATCAGACCAATACCGACCAGACCAGCGCGGTCATCTACGACATCAGCAGCCCGCAAAAACCGCTTCAGGTGGTTTCCCTCGGGCAGAGCGGCAACTATGTCAGTTCCCGTATGATCGGGGACTATGTCTACCTTGTGACCTCGCAGTATATCTATAACCCCGTGAAGGGCACGCCGATTACCTATATCCCCGCAACCACCGACGGCGTGGAAAGCAAGCTGCTCCAGCCGACCGACCTCTACATCGGCGGCAACCCGCAGAACGCGGCTTACACCGTTGTGGGTTCGATCAACCTCAAGAGCGGCGCAAACTTCACCTCCGCAAAGGCGGTCTTCGGTGGAACGAGCGAGCTCTACGCCAACGCGGATCACCTGCTGCTCGTGTTCTCGCGCTATTCGGAAGAAACTCTTCCCATCGCGCCGGACAAGGACGGCAAAAACGTCCAGATCACCAACAGTTCCACCAACACGGACCTCGTGCTGCTGGGCCTCTCCGAAGGACAGATTACGAAGCTTGCCAGCGGCAACGTGCCCGGCAGCCTTCTCAACCAGTTCTCGATGGACGAGTACAAGAACGTGTTCCGCATCGTGACCACGCTCAACAACTCGCAGCAGCGCATCTTTACGGACGGCGTGGACACCTATGAGTACGACAGCACGAGCGCAAACGCGCTCTACACGCTGGATCTCGACCTGAAGGTGCTCGGCAAGATCGAAAACCTCGCCAAGGACGAGTTCGTCAAGAGCGTGCGCTTCGACGGCAGCATCGGATACTTTGTGACCTTCCGTCAGGTCGATCCGCTCTTTGCGGTGGACCTGAGCAACCCCGCTTCCCCGCGCGTTCTGGATACGCTGAAGATTCCGGGCTTCTCGGAATACCTCCACGTGTTCAAGGACAACCTGCTGCTGGGCATCGGCTATAATGCGGATGAAAATACAGGCGCGATGCAGGGCGTGAAGCTCTCCATGTTCGATACATCGGACAAGGCAAACGTCAAGGAAGTCAACACCGCAAAGGTGGACGCAAGCTGGACAGTCGTCAGCAGCAACCACAAGGCAATCCTTGTGGACGCGGAAAAGAACCTGATCGCCTTCCCGGCGGATAGCAACTACTACATCTACCGCTATACCGACAAGGGGTTTGAGCTTGCCGCACGTGTCAACATGACGGCGGATCTCTCAAGCTGGAACCTCCGCGGCCTGTTCATCGGGGACAATTTCTATGTCCTCGGCGACTCCGGCGTCACGGTCATCTCGCTTGCCGACTTCACCGTGCTTGCCACCGTAAAGCTCGGCTAATCCCAAGCAACCAACACACACAACAAAAAGCGGGCGTAAGCCCGCTTTTTGTGTTTTATTCGTCAGAGCTGCGTGTAAAATGATTTGCCTGATTAAAAAAAGAGCTCCAATCACCTTGTGAAACACGAATCATTTCTGTACTATAACATATGAGCCATGTACGAAGGCATATCTGTTTCACCGGCTTGATTGCAAAATTGCATACCATTGTTTGATGAATTTCTATGAAACGCAACCAGCCGACTGCTAAACCGCCTAGACACGGCTTTGGAGGGGAACTTATGTGGAAATGCAAGTATTGTGAAAAGACCAACTTCGACGATCAAATCATTTGCCCGTATTGCAACGCACCAAATCCGGCGGCGGCAAACCGAACCCCCGCAACCCCGAACGCGGGCACGCCGCTGTTCTATGGCAGCCAAAGTCAGTCAAATCAGGATTGGAATGCACGCTATAACCCAAATGTATCCGCCAAATCCAAGGTTGGTTCCATCGTAAAATATGCAGTCATCGGCGTGGCGGCGATATTGCTGGTCGTGATTTTGGTGCTTATCTTCCAGAAACCGACATCCGGTGATTCAGCCGCTGCTGCCCCGCAGCAGACAAAAGCTGCGCTAAAAGGCGCGCTTGGAGAAATCGGCGGCTCTGCAACCGCAGAAACCCCTGCCCCCACGGCAACGCCGGAACCAGCGCCGGAGCCCTTCACCGCCGAAGCTGCCGTGGAGATCTATCTGGACTATGGCGAAACCTATCAATGCACCACAGCGGATTTCGATTTGCCGTACGCCGTTGCCGACGATGAAGTCAACTGGCTTTGCGAGGACAATGACGCGGGCACTCTGTGCAGCTCACGCGGGCGAATCACCGCGGGCAACTATCAGGTTGATCCCGAGGAAAAATTTAACGACGCGCTCACGGTCACAGGAAAGACCAAAAATGGGTCAACCTTGACCTACACGGTCCTCACCGGACGCGGGGATAACTATATCTTCAGCTGGTCGTCCTCCCCGCGCACGATGAAGGGATACACCAGCGGATATGTCATCGTTTCCGACGAAATGGTCCCGCAATGCAGCGGCTTTACGATCTATTATGAATATGAACTCACCGATGGAAAGCTGAACTCCGACCGTTGGTCTGTCTGGGTGCGAGAGGACGGCACAACTTGGGTTCGCGTAGGGGATATCTACCTCGAAAACAACGTTGGAAAGCAGTTTGACATTGAGTTTGACCATCCAATCACGTTCAACGAAATCTGCGTGCAGCCGGAGACATACAGCGATGACTATTCCTGCACAACCTCGTATGCAATCGGCTACCTGGTGTTCAATTGATTCAAACAAACGTGTAAACAAAAAGCGGGCACATACCCGCTTTTGTGTTTCGTGAGAGGTTTGTCAGCCTAAAATAAACTTCTTGATCTTCTTCTCTTCCGCCTGCGGATTCAACACAAGCACTTGCTTTGTGATGACGTGTATCGCGTCGTCTTTTTTGATCTTTGCGGCCTCGGCAAAAATCGCCTCACCCCAGAACTGCTCGGTTGTGCAAAATACGGTGGAATACCAGCCGTATTCCTCCCCTTTTTGTGAAAGCTTCTGCTGGCGACCGCACATGGTCAGAAACATCCGCATCTGCAACTCTGTCAGCGCGCTGTCAAAGCGGCTTTTCTCCTCTGCGCCGAACGAAGCAAGTTGCTTGATGGCGTGCAGCGGTAGCGTGCCGTATTCAAGAATCGTATTATAGATCCGTTTTGCTGCATGGCTCAGTGTGCCGTCCGCATACGCCTGAGAAAACGCCTCGTCCCCGCGCCGCGCGGCGAGGAAATATGGCGCCCACTGTTTCGTGATAAACCCGCTTTTCTTGAAAAACACCTTGCCGTAGGCAATGTCATTCCGCTCATCCAGCACGCGCATGCGCCACTCCCACGGGTCTGTCTCCGGCGTGCCCGTGTGCCAGCGGACGGGGGTTTCATACGGCGGCTGCTCATCCCAACTCCACGGAATCAGCGCGAAGATTCCCTCGTCGTTGCCGCCGCCCATGGAGAAGCCGGCGGTCAGCAGGTTTTGAACAAATCCATCGTAGTTCTGAATCGGAATCAAGCGCTGCACACCCCGTTTTCTTTTTTCTTCCAGTATAGCAGAAGCGCGGTCAAGCGGCATAAAAATCGCAGGGATTTATCCCTTTGGCGCAACACGCAAACGGATGAGTTGCTTGACATCCTCCAAAACCTGCGCGTCCGTCACGCGGATCATCAGCCAGCGCGCGCCGTTGAATTCCCGCGTGCGCGCATAAAGCTCGCGGATATAGTCCGTGCAGACGGGCAAGAGAAGCTCCGCCTGCGAGGCTTCCTTTGCGCCAATGGTCACCAGCGCGGTAAACTGCCCCGCTTCGGGATAGAGCGTGCAGAGCGCGCGCCCGCTTTTCTTATACTTCACGTTCCAGCCAGGCGCACCGCTGCAGGTGCTGTATTCCACCTTTGGCACAATGGAATAGGCGCCTTCCGCCCACTTGCAAAGTCCGTTCCAGAGCGGGCTTGCGATAAAGCATGCAATCTCCTCCAGCGTCGGCTCCTGTGCCTTCGGGTATGCCTCAAACCAATTCAAACGAGTGTCCTCCCTTTTCCAATTGGGTGCTGCCGTCCGCAGCCGCTGCATCTGCCGTCGTGCAGATTGATCAGGTGCCCGCAAGAATCACAGGTGTGGGTGTTGATCTGCTCGCGCAGCAGCGCCGCTACCCCAATTTCTCGCTGACGCGCCGCGTCGGACGCAAGATCAACCCCGTAGCCTTCGCGATAGCGCTTGTCAAACGATTTCACCCGCTTGCAAGGACGTTCCTGGCACTCTGCACAGGAGAAGAGCCCCCGCTCCGATACACAAGCGCGCATCACGCATTTACGTTGATATTCATCCGGCTGGCTCTCTCGCGCGCGGCAACCGGGGCACGGCTTCTTGCCAAGGTGGCGATAACAAAGCATGCAATTCAGCCCGCACGGGGCAAGCATACTCTCATCGATCGTTTCCGGCGGTTTCATCAGCCGTCCCTACCTTTCACTACGATTCCGGTGTAGTCCTAGACGTCGTCCGGCTATGCCTGCCAGCGCTTCAAGAGCGGAAAATGCTCATTCATCATCTCCCGCGCGCCCGCTTCGGTCATGCCCGGCATGTTCTCCAGGAGCGGCTGCACGCAAAAATCGATCATTTCCTCCATCGTGCAGTTCGCGGTAAACGTGCCGTTTTCATAGCAATATTTGCAGTAATCATGGTTCTTGGTTCCGTCCGCCTCTGTGCCGTAGAGTTCGTCCGTCTGCCCCATCGGCATTCCGCAGCTTTGACAATAACGTTCTTCCATGTTCTTGCTCCTCCTGCATGATTTGATAGGGCAATTATACCGGAATAAACCTGACAATAGCTGTCATGTTTAGCTGTCTTCTGTCATGTTTCGTGCTGTGCCCAGATCGCCTTTGCATAAGCCGCGAGTTGCGCACGCAGATCGTCCGGCTCAAGAACCGACAACTCCGTTCCGAACGAGAGCAGATAGCTCTCCACCCAATGATCCCGCGACATCGATACGCGCACGAGCAGCGAGCCATCCGCCTGCTGTTCAATCGCAGATCGTTCAAACTCATCATAGACACGAAAAGCGACCGCGGAAGAGAATAAAAGACGCATCGGCTGCATGGCAGGCTGCGCATATATGCTCTGCTCCAGCGGCGGAATCTCGCTCGGCAGCGCATCGAACCGCTCTCCCAGCGTCGTCATTTCGACGATTCTGCTCACCTTAAACAGACGATAGTCCTCCTGCATGCGGCAATACGCATATAGATACCAGCTTTTGTCCTTGAAGATGAGCTTGATGGGCAGTATCACGCGGCGGTTCGTTTCCCCGCTGGTGGAGCAATAGACAATCTCCAGCGCGCGCCGGCCGATCAGCGCCGACTTCAGCCGCTCAAACTTCACGCTGTCCGTGCTGGCCATGCCCCAACGGGAAAAGTCAACCTCAATCCAACTCGTATTCTGCTTCTGGAACAATCCGCCAAGCTTACGCAGCAGCGCATCCACCGGTTGGTCGACCGCGCGAAGGCTTTGAATCGCGTAAAGAATCTGGTTCTGCTCCTCGTCGGACAGCAGCGCCTTATCAAACGAATAGTTGGGCAAGAGCGATACGCCGCCGTTTTTTCCCTGCGTTGCGTAAACAGGCACACCCGCGAGCGAGAGCGCGTCGATATCCCGATAGATCGTCCGGACGGAAACCTCCAGCGCGCGGCTGAGTTCCGGCGCGGTCATCGTGCCCTTTTCCAGCAGCAGGTATAGAATTTGAAACAGCCGATCGTTCTTCATAGCTCCAGTATAAAACAAAAACCTGACAGTTTCTATGTCAGGTTTGTTTGAATTGGTGAATGTTTGCCGTTATGCGACCTTTGCCCTGCCCGCCACGACATATTTGCGCAGCAGCGAGCGGAGGGTTTCCAGCTCGCTTTCGCTGGCGATCTGCGCCTTGGGGATGACTACCGCGCGCTTTTCTCCGGCGATGAGATAGATTGCGTTCTTGGTTTCGCGCGCAAGATAGATCTGTTTCCAGGTAAAGTCTGTGTCCCCGCGCTCGCTCTTTGCGTGCACGCCGTTTCGATCGATGCTATATTGCACCGAAAAATCGCTCATCTTACCGGATTTGTAGTTGTTATTGACGCGCACCACAACCGAGACGAGATTGAAAACGACCAGCAGCAGCGCACCGGAAAACGCGGCGATCAAGCCGATACTACCCGCGTTCGTCACGGAGATGCCCTGTCCATAGCGAATCAACGTCACGAGAACGCCAAGGATGATAAACGTCATGATCGCAAGCCCCGCAAGCTTCCGTTTCATGCGAAAATAATTGTATTGGATGTTGTCCTGTTTGGTGATGGTAAACTTGCCAGAATACGTCATGGAACCATGCTCCTTTTTGCGATAGTCCCATTATACCTTTGTGAATTGCGGCTGTCAAAAAAGGATATTCCATGTTCTGCAGCATTCCCAGACAAAAGAATCCCCCGCGAAGACGAGCCCGCGAGGGATTGTTGCCGTGTTTTCGGATTCTATTTGACTCAGTTGCGCTGCAGGGCTTCAATCGGCGTCATCTTGCTCGCCTTTGCGGCGGGATAGCTGCCGAATGCCACGCCGATGACCACGCAGAAGAGCAGGGCGACAACCGCCGCACGCCATTCGATCGCGATCGTCATATCCGCGATCATCGCAAAGATTCGCAGCCCCAGCGCGGAGAGTCCAAGCCCGATCAGCCCGCCGAGAATGGAGAGCACGCAAGCCTCGATGAGAAACTGCATCATGATGTGGCTCCTGCGCGCGCCGATGGCTTTGCGGATGCCGATTTCCCGCGTGCGCTCCGCCACGGAGACCAGCATGATGTTCATGATTCCGATACCGCCGACCAGCAGCGAGATTGCCGCGATGCCGCCGAGCATCAGCGAAAGCGTGCTCATCACGTCGTCCAGCGTGTCCAGAATCTCGCTCATATTGTAGACCGTGTAGCTGTCCTCGCTCCGCGTCAATTGCAGCATGTGATATTCTGTCTGCGCCTGCGCGATATCCACCGTGTTGGTGGACGAGGCTTTCACATACGCCGTGGTAATCGCGGTGCTGTCCGCAATCCGTTGCGCTGTGGTCAGCGGAATCAGCACCTGCGAATCGGTGTCCGATCCCGTCTCGGCAAGGAGCCCCACGATGGTAAATGTATGTCCGCTCATCGTGAACGTCTTGCCGATCACATCGTAACTTTCGAACAGCTTTCCCGCGATATCGGTGCCGACCACTGCGGTATACGTCCGCCAGTCGAGATCGGAGGCTACGATTTCACGTCCCGCCTCCATCTTTACCCCCGCGATTCCCATGTACTCTTCCGTGATACCGATTGCGGAAACGCTGGTGTAGGTGGACCCGCTGCGCGCCGTGCTGCTCACCGTTAAATACGGCGCGACGCCCGCAATCGCGTCATATTGCTTCAGTCCCATGAAATCGTCCACATCAAGGTTGACATCCTCGTCCGTTACAGAAATGGTGAGTAGATCCGATCCCATAGATGCAATTGCGCTGGTGATGCTGCTTGTCGTACTCTGTGCAATCGAAACTAAAATGATCACGCTCATCACACCGATGATGATACCGAGCATAGTCAGAAACGAGCGCATCTTGTTCGCGAGTGTCGAGCGAATCGCGAGGCGAAGAGAATTCAGAAACATCGTCATGCCTGCTCCGCCTCCTCCCAAGAATGAAACAATCGTCCGTCGCGCACATAGACCGTGCGCTGCGCTTGCCGCGCAATCTCGTCGTTGTGGGTAATCAGCACGATGGTATGCCCCTCATCCGAAAGCGAATGGATCAGGCGCATGATGTCCGTACCGCTCTTGCTGTCGAGGTTGCCTGTGGGTTCATCTGCAAGGATCACACGGGCGTTGCTGGCAAGCGCTCGCGCAATTGCCACGCGCTGCTGCTGGCCGCCGGAAAGTTGGCTCGGACGATGCTGCATACGCTTACTCAACCCCACCTGATCGAGCGCAGACTTCGCGCGCTCCAATCGCTCTTTCTGTGAGAGCTTTTGATAGATCAGCGGCAGCTCTACATTTTCCAACGCACTCATGGAGTCCAGCAGGTTGAACTGTTGAAACACGAAGCCGATCTTTTCGCTGCGGATCAGCGAAAGTTCTTTGTCCGTGCATTCTGCAACGTTGACACCGTCAAGGATATACCGTCCGGAGTCCGGCAGGTCGAGACAACCCATCACGTTCATCAGCGTCGTCTTGCCCGAGCCGGAAGGCCCGCAGATCGCCACAAATTCCTTTGGCTTGACGTGCAAGGTGGCATCGTCCAGCGCGCGCACCACTTCGTCACCGATATAGTAGGTTTTAAAGATGTGTTCCAGTAGCAGCATGGCACGCTCCTTTCACACAAGGGTTCATTTGATTTATTCGTGTTCGCATACGTGCCTCAGTTTCCGCCCATCGGGCCGCCGCTATTGCCACCATAGCCGCTGTTGCCGCCCATGCCGCTCGGTGGCTGGAAGCTACCGCTGTCTCCGCCGGGCACCGCCATGCCGCCCTGCCCGGTGAAACTAAACCCTGTCGTCGTGGAGGTATTGTCCTCCGTATAGGTTGCCTTGCTTGTGCGCTCCGGCACCCAGACGATATCTCCCGCGGAAAGCCCTTCCGCCGTTATCGCGATATACGATCCATCCGACATGCCTGTGGTAACCGTCAGTTTTGTAAGCGAATCGAGATCAATTTGTCCCTCGGCGCGACTTTCGCCCGCCTGCACACCGTCCCCCGCCAGATAGACAAACGCAGAATCGCCTTCATACTGCACCGCAGCAACGGGAACAATCAGCGTTTCCCCGCTGGTTTCGGTGATGATCTCGGCGGAAGCGCTCATCCCCGGATAGGCGCCTTCCATCGGCTCCGTCGTGATGGTTGCGGTATAGCTTGTCACATAGCTTCCGCTGCCGGAGTAGGAGATGTTGGTGACAGTTCCCGTGAACTCACCCGTTAGCGCGTCGAGTGTAACGGTTGCGTTCTGACCAAGTTTCACAGAAGCGATATCAAGCTCGTCGATGGACAGCGCGATGGTAAACCCGCTTGTACCGGTGAGTGTGCAGATCGAAGTACCCGAGGCAACGGTATCGCCCGCCTTGACTGAAAGCGCGGTGAGCGTGCAGTCCGTCTTGGCTTTCACGCTCAGCAAGCCTTCCAGATCCGTAATCTGGGTCAAAAGCTCCGCCTCCGTATTCTTCAGCGTGGTATAGGTTGCCGTCGGCGCACCTTCCGCCAGGGTGAACACCGTGGAGCCCTTGCTGATCTTCTGGTTATCGGTCACGTTGATTGCGGCGATCTTGCCGGAGTTTGCCGTGACGTCCACAAATTCATTTACATCGATTGTGCCGGTGCCCAGCGTGGTTCCGCTCTGGCTCAAGACCTTCGCGCTTGTGCCGACGGAATAGTAGTTGTCGGTGAACACAACCGTTGCCACACCCGATTCAATCTTCGTGATATAGCCTTTCTGCGTGTCTTCGCCGATGACGACGCTGACCGCATCATATTGCACCATCGCGTCGGTTGCCGGAAGGAGCACGGACATCTTGCCGTCCGTCGCGATACGGCAAAGATACTCCATATCGTCCACAATGCTGCCTTCCTTAGCCTGAATATCCTTGACGATTCCGCCTTTGCCCGCGGTGACTTTCAGGTTGGTGAGCAGTTGCTTTGCGCTGGCAAGCGAGGCACGCGTGTCGCTCAGTTGATCCTTGAGATCGCTCAGTTGGCTTTCCACGTCGGTTGAGCGCATAGTCATCACCACGTCGCCCGCCTTGATTGCATCGCCGGGTGCAAAGTTGACCGCCGTCACGGTGGCTTCCGCCGTGGTGGTGACGCTCTGGCTCTGTGCTGCCGAGAGCGTGCCGCTGCCGCTGACGGTTGCGCTGATTTCGCCGCTCGATACCGCGGTTGCACGATAGGAAAGCGTACTGGTGCCGTCACTGCTGTTCTTCGTCAGGTTCACGACGACGATTGTGCCGACCGCGCATAGAACCGCCGCCGCGCAGATGAGAATGATGTTACGTGTGCGTTTCTGCTTTTTCTTCTTCTGCTTTGCTGCGGTAAACGATGTGTCGAAAGATTCCATACTGTTTTATCGCCTCCAACTTTATTCGTTTTTGATCATATTGGTCGGTTGTGGCACAAACGTGGCACATCATAGCGAAAAATATGTACCTTTGCGACAGGAATCACGCGTAAGCGATTCCGTCTGCATTGTCCGATAAAGCGTCGACTTTCTGCCAAGTTTGTGCCAACATCACCGGATACGATTGACAAAGAAGTCCAATCGCGTTGCGCAAAAACGTTTCTGGAGCGTGTAAACATGAAAATGCAAACGAAGAGCCCCTATCCCCGCGTACTTACCGCACTGCTGCTTGCCGTATTCCTGTTTAGCCTCGGATTTGCGGGGATCGCAACAGACACGGTGCTGGTTGCAAGCGCGGACGAACTCACGGCCGCGCTGAGCGACGCCGCGGCAAGCGGAAACACGACCATCATCCGCTATGCTGCGGGCACCTCTGCGATTGAACTCAGCGGGTCTGCGGCAATTCCTTCCAATGTAACCCTCGACCTGAGCACGAGCGGCGGAACGCTGCGCGTGGCTAGTGGCGGCATGTTGGATGTTGCGGGTGCGATCATCGGCGGCGCGGTGGAAGTCTCCGGCGGCACGCTACTGCGCGAATTTGGCAGTAGCATCACCGCGACCATCACAACAAGCGGCGCAGGCGTGGTGCGCGGCGCGCGGGTGCTTGCGCTGGAAAACCTCAGCCCAACCAGCACGGAGAGCATCACGGCAGTCTCCTATGCCGGCGAATCCAGCGCGGACACCAGCGCATATGTTGCCCGCGCGGCAACGGCGGCGCTCTATGTGAAGATGACCGGTTCCAACTATTCTTCCTATCAAGTGATTGAGACCGTCGTCACCGATGTCGGCAACGTCTTCCGCCTCGGAAGCAAATATACCGACACGCTCTCGCTTGCCTATGCGCTCACCTATGGCGGGTTGACGGGCGCGAATCTCGCCGCGCTCAATCCGGTGCGTTATACCGCGAGCGACTCCGCCATCCTGCTCAACAACCCGACGAAGGATGGGTTTGTGTTTGCTGGCTGGACGTGCGAGCAGCTCGGCGTAACCATGCCGCAGGACAAGATGGTGATCCCCGAAGGAACGAAAGGGGACCTTACCTTCCTCGCCGTTTGGGTGGAATCGCCCACTGGCGGCGGTATGGGCGGCGGGCAGAGCGGCGGCGCCGGTGGCAGCGGCAGCAGCGGCACGCAGCAGGACGCACAGGAGCAGCAACAGGACGCGGCCTCGCAGGAGCAGGTGCAAACCCAGCAGCAGGATCAGCAGAGCGGGCGGCGCACGCGCACGGCATCCTCCTCCACCAAGGTTTCGTTCAGCAGCGATGCAGGCACGATTGTACCGACGCTGGAAACCGCAAATGAAAGCAGTTCGTTCCCCTGGGGTTGGGTATTCGGCGGGCTTGGCGTGCTTGGAATCCTTGCCTATCTTGCGGCGAGATTGGTGAATCGAAAGACGAGATAAAACAACAAAAGCGGATGCTTGCGCATCCGCTTTTGTGTTGAACAGTATTTGATTCTTCGTTCGTTGACGAATTACTCTGCTTTCTTGTCTGCCTTTTCGTCTGCCGTTTCGTCTTTGGGCTCTTTCTTTATGTTCTCGGCGTAAGCGTGAAATGCTTCTTTGCCATCCGCTTCCCACCAATCGTCATAATACTCCCAGTCTTTCCAGTCGCGCGTTTCTCCTTCGCCGTAGTGATGGTGGCGTTTGCCATGCTTCGGGTGTTTCTTTTCCCCGTCGCCGGAGCTGCCGGAGCCGCCAAAGCCAAACAGAATCTTCGCCAGCAGGAAGAGGCCAAGGCCTTCCCAGAAACCGATCACGGGCAGGCCGAAGAGTTTCGGCATCAGCCAGTTCCAGAGCCACATGATCAGATTTCCAAACAGCAACCCCATCAGAAATGCGCCTGCAATGCCGAGGACGGTGTAGAGCGTATATTTCGCCCAATTGGGAACCTTGTCCCAGCGTTTCTTGATATGATCCATCGATTTATCCTCTTTTTCTCAAAATAGTTTTTGTTTCCGGAAAGAAGCTAGATCTCTGCCTCCTCCAGCAGTTTGCGGAGGGTCTTCACCGCGCGGCTTTTTCGGGAGAGCAGCGTGCCGATGGGTTCGCCCCACTCCTCCGCGAGGTCACGAAAGGATTTTCCCTTGAGCTCGGTCGCGATCAGGATTGCCCGCTGCCGGGGTTCGAGTTTGCCGATGGCATCCGTCAGGCGGTGCATGCGTTCCGCCCGGTCCTCCGCCGCAAACGGCTCCTCGTTTTGCGAGGCGATCAGGTTCAGCAGCGGCAACTCGCCGTCTTCATCCGCCATGCCGTCAAGGCTGGTCTCCTTTGCCTTATTGCGCTCGTGATCCGCAATCTTATTTCGCACCGCGCGGTAGGCATAGGCTGCGATGTTTTCCACAGGGCCGTTGGTTTCAAGGCGGCTGACAAGACTCAACATCACATCCGCCACGATGTCCTCCGCGTCCATTTCGCTGATGCGGCGGGCACGGCTTTTGACAAAGCGAATGAGCTTCTCCCCGTCACGGGTGAAGAATGCATACCATCTGTTACTTTCGCCTTGTTCCATCGCCATTTCCTTTCCCTGATACTAAATAGACGGAAAACGTTCGTGTTTATTGCACTCTATTTTGAAAAACTTTTCTGATCTCAGATATACCACAATTCGCGCGATAATCCTATCATATGGATAGAAAAAAAGGCTCCCGCACACGAGTTGCAGGAGCCTTTCTTTGGTTGATTGGAATCAATACACCTTGCGCTTGACGTAGGTCGTATGCAGGATGTGGTGCGCTTTGTGGGAACCGGGCTTTTCAAGGTAGGTGTCGTACAGTTCCTTGATGAAGGGGTTCTCGTGGCTCTTTCTGAGCTTCATGTTCTTATCCTGACCATAGAGACCTTTGGCGCGCTCGGCGCGCAGGTCGGTGAAGTTACGCACTTCGCCCGGCTGGTGGGGTTGTCCGCCGCCGTTGACGCAGCCGCCCGGGCAGGCCATAACTTCGATAAAGTGATAGTCCGCTTCGCCTTTTTTAACCATCTCGAGGAGCCGGAAGGCGTTTTCCGTGCCGCTGGTAACGGCGACGCGCACCTTTGTTCCCGCGAGGTCATATTCCGCTTCCTTGCAGCCTTCCACACCGCGCACAGCAGTGAAGTCCAGGTTGTCCAGCGGTTTACCGGTGACGATTTCGGCAACGGTGCGAAGCGCCGCTTCCATCACGCCGCCGGTCGCGCCGAAGATGTGCCCCGCGCCGGACGCGACGCCCAGCATCGGATCAAAGTCTTCATCCGGCAGGTCGGTAAAGCGAATACCGGAGCGCTTGATCATATTCGCAAGCTCGCGCGTGGTGAGCGAAACGTCGATATCCGGCACGCCCGCCGCGGCTTCGTTGTCACGCGTGCACTCGAATTTCTTCGCGGTGCAGGGCATGATGGACACAACGAACAGATCTTTGGGATCGATGCCCATCTTTTCGGCGTAATAGGTCTTCACCAGCGCGCCAAACATCTGCTGTGGGCTCTTGCAGCTGGATAGGTTCTCGGTCATCTCCGGGAAATAGTATTCGCAGAACTTGACCCAGCCCGGCGAGCAGGAGGTAATCATCGGCAGCTTGCCGCCGTTTTGCAGACGGTGGAGCAGCTCGGTTCCCTCTTCCATGATGGTGACATCCGCGGCAAAGTCCACGTCAAACACCTTCTCAAAGCCAAGTCTGCGGAGCGCTGCGGCGAGCTTGCCCTGCACATTGGTGCCGATCGGCATGCCGAAGCATTCGCCAAGCTGCACGCGCACAGAGGGAGCAGGCGCCACGATCACGTGCTTAGACTTGTCCGCGAGCGCATCCCAGACGATGTGGGTGTCGTCGCGCTCGGTCAATGCACTGGTCGGGCAGACGGAGATGCATTGCCCGCAGTTGATGCAGCTCGTGTCGTTCAGCGGCATATCAAATGCGCTGCCGACGTGGGTATCAAAGCCGCGCTCGTTGGTGCCGATGACGGCAACGTGCTGGTTGTGTCCGCAGACCGCGACGCAGCGTCGGCAGAGAATGCACTTGCTGTTGTCGCGCACAAGGTGAGGGGCGCTGCGCTCATACTGGGGCTTGAGGTCTTCATTGCCCATGTATTTATACTGATCCACGCCATATTCGCGCGCAAGGGTTTGCAGTTCGCAGTCCGTGCTGCGTTCGCAGCTCAAGCAGTCCATGCGGTGGTTGCTCAGGATGAGCTCCAGCGTGGTCTTTCTTGCGTCGCGCAGGCCCGGCGTGTTGGTTTGAATCTCCATGCCATCGGCAACCTTCTGTACACAGGCGGCTGCGTGACCGCGCACACCCGTTGCCTGCACAAGGCAGATACGGCAGGCTGCGATGGCGTTGATTTCACGAAGGTAGCAAAGCGTGGGGATCTTGACCCCCGCGACGTGCGCCGCCTCCAGAATGGTTGCATCGGCGGGAACTTTTGTTTCGATCCCGTTTATCTTGACTGTTACCTGATCCATGTTCCTGCCTCCTTACTTCTTGGAAATGGCGCTGAACTTGCAGTTTTCCATGCACGCGCCGCATTTGATGCACTTGCTCTGATCGATGACGTGCGGCTCCTTCACCTTGCCGGCGATGCAGCTGACCGGGCACTTGCGCGCGCAGAGCGTGCAGCCGGTGCACTTATTCGGATCGATCACGTATTGCAGGAGTTTCTTGCAAACGCCTGCCGGGCAGCGCTTTTCTACCACGTGCGCTTCATATTCATCGCGGAAATACTTCAGCGTGGAGAGCACGGGGTTCGGAGCAGTCTGACCCAGGCCGCAAAGCGCATTGTTCATGATATAGTGACACAGCTCTTCCATCTTGTCGAGGTCTTCGAGCGTGCCATTGCCTTCGATGATCTTGTTGAGCATCTCAAGCAGGCGGCGCGTGCCGATGCGGCAGGGTGTGCACTTGCCGCAGCTCTCGTCCACAGTAAACTCGAGGAAGAAGCGGGCGATATCCACCATGCAGTTGTCTTCGTCCATGACGATCAAGCCGCCGCTGCCCATCATAGAGCCGATGGCCTTGAGGTTTTCATAGTCGATCGGCGTATCGAGGTGCTCCGTGGGGATGCATCCGCCCGAAGGTCCGCCGGTCTGCGCGGCTTTGAATTTCTTGCCGCCCGGGATGCCGCCGCCGATTTCGAAGAGAATCTGCCGAAGCGTTGTGCCCATCGGAATTTCGACGAGGCCGGTGTTGTTGATCTTGCCGCCGAGCGCAAAAACCTTCGTGCCCTTGCTGCAATCTGTACCCATCGCGGAGAACCATTCCGGCCCTTGGACGATGATCTGCGGAATGTTTGCGAGCGTTTCGACGTTATTGATGATCGTTGGCTTGCCAAAGAGACCCTTGACCGCCGGGAACGGGGGCTTGTTGCGCGGCTCGCCGCGGTTGCCCTCGATGCTGGTCATCAGCGCGGTTTCTTCGCCGCAGACAAACGCGCCCGCGCCGAGGCGGATATCGATGTCAAAGCTGAAATCGGTTCCAAAGATGTTTTTGCCAAGCAGGCCATATTCGCGCGCCTGATTGATTGCAATCTTGAGGCGCTTGACCGCGATGGGATACTCCGCACGGACATAGATGTAGCCGTGTGTACCGCCGATTGCATAGCCCGCGATGGCCATGGCTTCCAGCACTGCGTGCGGGTCGCCTTCCAACACGGATCGATCCATGAATGCGCCGGGATCGCCTTCGTCCGCGTTGCAGATGACGTATTTTTCATCCGATGCGTTGTTGGCGGCAAACTGCCATTTTGTGCCGGTCGGGAAACCCGCACCGCCGCGTCCACGCAGGCCGCTGGCTTTGATGAGGTCGATCACCTGCTGCGGGGTCATCTCAGTGAGGGCTTTGCCCAGCGCGAGATAGCCGTCCAGTGCGATGTATTCGTCGATTTCTTCGGGGTTGATCACGCCGCAGTTGCGCAGGGCGATACGCATCTGGCTCTTGTAAAACGGCGTTTCGGAGAGCGAGGTGACGCCGTGCGGCATATCCTCGGTCTTGGGATTATACACAAGGCGCTCGACGGGACGGCCTTTGAGCAGGTGCTCGCTGACGATCTCCGTGACATCCTCTTCCGTTACGCGGCTGTAAAACGTGCCTTCGGGGTAGACGATCATGATCGGGCCGAGTGCACAGAGGCCGAAGCATCCAGTCTGAACAACCTTGATCTCTTCGTCAAGACCCTGTTTTTTGAGCTCTTTTTCGAGGTGCTCGCGAATCGCAGGGCTACCGCTGGATGTACAGCCGGTGCCGCCGCAGATTAATACGTGTGAACGAATCATTGGTTACTCCTCCGCTTATTTCTCACCGATCGTGTATTCGTAAACAGGCTTGCCGCCTTTGATGTGCTCGCTGACAATCTGCTTTGCCTTTTCGGGCGTCATCTTGACATAGGTAATTTTTTCCTTGCCCACTTCAAACACTTCTACGATAGGCTCAAGGCGGCAGATGCCGATGCACCCCGTCTGCGAAACGGTTGCCTTGTCACTTACGCCCTGCTTTTCGACCTCTTCCACAAGTGCGCTGAGCACCGGACGTGCGCCTGCTGCGATACCGCAGGTCGCCATACCGACGACGATGCGAATTTCGTTGTGCCCTTCACGGAGCGCAACCTTACCCTTGCTTCTCTCGCGAATTTCTGCCAATTCCTGCAATGATTTCATGTTCTTCGTTCCTTCCTCACTGATGATAATCCAAAGATTGATCCCAAAGTTTCTGCCGTTTCCACGCAGGCATTTGTCCGCGCGGTACTGTATAAAAAAGCAATTCTGCTCATGCTTGACTGTTTTATGGGGTTTCCTGTAAATACTCTCTTGCCCAGGCGAGCACTTCGGGGCTGTTCAGCGGAACATCATCCCCAAGAACCTCCCGCATTTCGTCCGTGCTGAGCCGCTGCTCCCCCGCTTGCGAATGATAGACATATGTCAGCGAAAGATCGGGGTTGCCCTGAATCAGCGTGAGGATCGTCTCCGTGATGTCGCCTAATGGTTCGCAGTCCACATGTGCGGTGTCGAAGGTTGCCGTCACGGTTGTACCGTGCGCATCCCCTTCCCACTGTGCCTGACGGGATGTAAGCGAGAACGTTCCGCCCGTTTGCTCAGCCGCCATCTTGAACAGCGGCAGCCCCATGCCGACTTTTCGCGTGGTGCGCGTTGTCGTAAAGGGGTTTGCGGCCTCTGCCGCAAACGCGGGGCTCATGCCCGTTCCATCGTCGGAGATCTGAATCGTGAGCCGGTCGCCCTCACGCTTGAGCAAAATCTCCACGTGTTTTGCGTTGGCTTTGATCGAATTCTGCGCGATGTCGAGGATGTTCAGCGAGAGTTCCTTCATATATGTCCTCCGCGCTGTCCGCTCAGGTAGTCGATCAATTGATCACGCACCTCCTGTGCGCCGGCATGCTTGTCGCACGGTAAGTTCAGCGCGTATCCCGGTTCTGCAATCTCCCAGAGACGATGCGCATCCGAAGAGACGATTGCGCGCTTTGCATGCAAAATCGGGTGTTCCTGTGCCAGCTTTACGAGGCTAGCCGCATCCTTGACCTCGATGGTCGGAAAATCCGGTTTCTCCGGCATGCCGCCGAGGGTGGAGAGCAGGCCGTTTGCTTCCCGGTCAATGTGTGCGGGAATCGCGATGCCGCGATGGTCTTTACACAACTGCGCCGCTTCGTCGAGCGAGAGGGTAGTTGCGTTGATGAGGAGATGTTCCTCCTCGCCGCAGGGTTCGTCGTCCAGATCGATCAAAAGCTGTCTGCCGAAGATCTCCGGCTTGTTTTTGATCCTGATGCGTCTATGATCCACCGCCTCAGAAAAGGCGGTTGCATCCGATAACGTGCAAAAGAGGCACACAAGATGCACATCTTCGCTTGTGGTGAGCTCCATGCCCGCAACAGGCACCACACCATAATTCTCACACGCGGCAAAGAAGGAAGCGCAGTTGCCGCAGGTATTGTGATCCGTCAATGCGGCGATATCCAAACCGTTGAGTTTGGCGACACCCGCAATGTTACCCGGCATCATCTCCTCCTCTGCGCAGGGCGAGAGGCAGGAATGGATATGCAGATCGCAGAAAAACGCGCTCATAACAGGTGGCTGATTTGCGCCGCAAGCGCAAAGACCGAATCTTCACTGCCCAGCAGGTTGATCTGCTTTTCGGCTGCCAGGCTTATAACCCCTGCATCCGGCATGACACCTTCGCAGAGAATAATGCAGCTCACGTCCGTAAGAAGCGCGACGGCGACGATGTTCGCGTTGCTCATGATGGTCAGCCAGGCATCGTCCGCCTCGGCTTTTCCCATCACCCAGCTCAAAAGATCGCCCGCGTATCCGCCGCGCACTTGCCGCTCTTCTTGCGGCAGGGCAAACGCGGTGAGGTTGAGCGTTTCTTTCAGGCCGAGCACCGTCATTTTTGTTCCTCCTCGGGGCACTTAACCAGCTCCTGTATCCGCTCACGCATGTAGACGATGCACTCGTCCACGCTGCGCCCGCCGAGCACAACATCCTCGGCAAACGCGCGGCACGTCGGCGCGCCGCAGGAGCCGCAGTCCAGCGCGGGCAGAGAACTCGCAAGGGATTCAATCTCGCTCATCTTCTGCATCGCCGTGGTCAAATCGTCGTCAAATTTTCCAACCGGTCGATATTCGAGGTCTTTGGGAAACAGAATTTCTTCCGGATAACCTTCGGTATCGTCCTTTTTTAATCGATTCTGCGATACCGGCAAATAGCGTCTGAGCGCCTGCAGCCGTACCCGCGCAATGTATGGGTTTTCCACCGTTGCAACCCCGCCAACGCAGCCGCCGGGACAGGCGTTGAGCTCTACAAACTGCAACATGGGAAAGTGTCCGGTCTCGATTTCGTCCAGCACGCGGATGACGTTTTCAATACCGTCCGCAGCAAGATACTTGTCGTTGAAAAGCGCGCTTGCCTCTCCGCCCGTGCTCGCCCAGCTCATGCCGATCATGCCGCTCTGGCTGACCGTCTTCGGGGCTATATTCTTCTTCATGACGGCGATGAGCTTGAAGTAGATATCGCTCATGGATACTACATAGTCCACATGGCTCTTCTCGCCGAGGAATCCGTTCTTTACATAGCTCGCCTTTGCCGGGCACGGGGAGATGAACACCACCGCGATATCCTCCGGCTTGAGTTCCGGATGCTTTTTGATTGCCTCCTGACGTGCCATCTTGCCCGCAAGCTCGATGGGCGGCATCATGGGGATCACATGGTCGCAAAGATATGGAAAGCGCAGCGTAATGAGGCGGACGACCACGGGACATGCAGAATTGATCACGGGATAGCTGATGTTCTGCTCGTGCATGTAGCGGCGGGTGTATTCCGTGACGATCTCCGCGGCGCGGGCCACCTCAAACACGTCGTCAAAGCCGATGTCTAAAAGCCCCTGGAGCACATAGTCCACGTCTTCCAGATCGACAAATTGTCCGTAAAGCGAGGGTGCCGGCAGCGCGATGCGATACTTGTTCGCATCGATCTCCTCAAATCGGTCAAAGTTTGCTTTCTTCGCCTGATACGGACAGCGGCGGATGCACTCGCCACAGTCGATGCAAACATCCGAATTGATCACCGCGTGTCCGTCGCGAATGCGGATGGCTTCGGTCGGGCAACGCTTGAGGCAGTTGGTGCAGCCCTTACATTTTTCGATATCGAGCGAAACCGAATGTTTGTATTGCTTCATGCGCGCGTTCTTCGCCTTTCCGCAGACCCGCCAAGATCCGGCGCCGTTGCCGGGTGCTCGTCTGCGTTTTCTTCCGGTACGCTTTGGCTTTATTACCTCCGCGCGCCTGTGTATGCGGCAAAATGGATAATCGAATGTATCGTCCAGACGGGATTTGTGTGTGTTTTAACTCAGTTTTCCTGCGTTGATATAGACCTTCATGGTCACGGTCGTGCCTTTTTTAAGCACGGTTTCAATCTTCATTTCATCGGTGTACCGTTTCATATTCGGCAACCCCATGCCGGCTCCAAACCCCAGCGCGCGAATGTTATCGGGCGCGGTGGAATAGCCTTCCTGCATGGCGAGGTCGATATCCGGTATGCCGGGGCCGCTGTCCGCGAGGATGATCGTGATGCAATCCTTGTCCACATAGACATCGGCGCTGCCGCCGCGCGCATGCACAACCATGTTGATCTCGCCTTCATACATGGCGATCGACACCCGGCGGATCGTCTCCGCGTCAAAGCCGAGTTGACGAAGTTTACGCTTGACCTCCACTGAAGCAGCGCCCGCGGAGGTAAAGTTATCCCCGTCTACGTCGTAGTGGAACCGAAGCGCCTCAGCCATTGGCGCAGGCCTCGTTTCCCAGTCCGCTTTCGTAAAGTCTGCCGCAGGCTTCATACATCCGGCTTTCACTGGCGAGCACGGCAATGTGATGCTCCCGCGCGAGATCCAGCATCTCCGGCGTTGGTCGCTTGCTGCGGACAAACACGATGCAGCGCATGTCCATCATCATGGCGGTTCGGATCACCTGCGGGTTGACAAGCCCGGTGACAAGCACGCCCTGGTCTTTGACATACGCGAGCACGTCGCTCATCATGTCGCTTCCACAGGCGCTCTGCACCTCTTCGTCGAGCAGAGCCTCTCCGCAGAGGACATCCGCGCCGAGCAGTGATGCGATTTCACGAATCTTCATTCGATTCCGTCCCTTCGTTCGGGTTCCATCGGGCGAGCAGAACACGCCCACGCGGGGCGGCTTTGCTCAGTTATATTTCGCGAGAATGCCCTTGATGTCGGCAGGAACGAGGCGGCCGTAGACGTCCTCATCCACCACGATAACCGGGGCAAGGCCGCAGCAACCGAGGCAGCGCGTTGCTTCCAGCGTGAAGACGCCGTCCGCCGTTGTGCCGCCCGCTTTGATACCGAGCTGTTTTTCGAGTTCTTCGAGGATATTTTGCGCACCCTTGACATAGCAAGCCGTGCCGAGGCAGACCGCAACGCGGTGCTTGCCGGTGGGGTTTAACGAAAACTGCGCATAAAACGTGACGACCTGATAGACTTCCTCAACCGAAATGCCAAGACCTTCTGCAATCTTGGTTTGCACTTCGATGGGCAGATAGCCATAGAGCTCCTGCGCCTGCTGAAGCACGGGCATCAACGCACCCGGAACATCTTTGTTGTCCGCAATGATCTGTAAAAGCTGTTTTTCCTGCTCCTGCGTTCCGCGAAAGGGAACGACAGTTTTCTGCTTTGCCATAATCTTCCTCCTCGGCGTGATTCAAAAACCCGGCAAAAGGCCGGTCTAAGCCAAGGTGAATTATACCATAGCAATATTATTTAGGAAAGCTGAAAATCGATTTTAAGCCCTAAATCCGTCATCTTTTATCGATTATGACGTATTTATTCGCGCCTTTGACAGACTTTGCCCGTACGCCTATAATAGAGATGCGTGAACGGTGAAGCGGCTTCACTTTTGTGTGTGCCAAGCTTTCCTTCCGTGAAAGGGAGCGAAGGCGGCATCCATTGTCAACGATCACGCCACATACAAAGGCATAAAAACCGAAAAGGAGACCCAAAGACTTTATGCGAATTCTCGTGACCGGCGGCGCCGGATACATAGGCAGCCACACCGTGCTGGAACTATTGGACGCAGGATACGACGTGCTGATTGCCGACAATTTTGTCAACAGCAAGCCCGCGGCGCTCAACCGCCTGCGCACGCTGGCAAGCCGCCCGTTCGATTTTGAAGAAGTTGACCTGACGGATGCCGCCGCGACGGATGCGCTCTTTTCCCGCTATGCCATCGACGCGGTGATTCATTTTGCGGGACTCAAAGCCGTCGGCGAGAGCGTGCAAAAACCGCTGGAATACTATCGCAACAATCTCACCTCCACCCTCAACCTGCTGCTTTCGATGAAGCGGCACGGCGTGGAGCGCTTCGTCTTCTCCAGCAGCGCTACGGTCTATGGCGACCCGGTCAGCGTGCCGATCCGCGAGGATTTCGCCCTCTCTGTCACCAACCCCTACGGGCGCACCAAGCTGATGATCGAAGATATGCTGCGCGATGTTTCCGTTGCGGAGCCCAACCTTCGCATCTGCCTGCTGCGCTATTTCAACCCCGTCGGCGCACATATCTCCGGCAAGATCGGCGAGGACCCGAACGGAATCCCGAACAACCTGATGCCCTATATTGCGCAGGTTGCGGTGGGTAAACTGCCCGCGCTGCGCGTGTTCGGCAGCGATTATAAAACCCACGACGGCACGGGCGTACGCGACTATATCCATGTTGTCGACCTTGCAAAAGGGCACGTCGCCGCACTCAAAAAACTTGACACCACCAAGGGCGTACTCACCTATAACCTCGGCACCGGCGTGGGCTATTCTGTGCTGGATGTGCTGCATGCGTTTGAGAAAGCCTGCGGCAAGACGCTTGCCTATGAGCTGGTCGGCCGCCGCGCGGGCGACGTTGCCGCCTGCTACGCTGACCCCGAGAAAGCAGCAAAAGAGCTCGGTTGGCGCGCAGAATACGGCATCGAGCGTATGTGCGCGGATGCCTGGCGCTGGCAGTCTCAAAACCCGAACGGCTTTGAGGGCTAATTCTACTTTAAGTTTGCCTTTTACTATCTTCTTTTGCGAAACGCGTTTTGAAAATCCGTACTATGGATTACAATAGCAAAGGAAAAACGATTCCCCAAATATGATTCTAGAGTTTTCAAAGGAGATTGGATATGCAGAAACCGGCTCTCGTTGTCATGGCAGCAGGAATGGGCAGCCGCTACGGCGGGCTCAAGCAGATCGACCCCGTTGGCCGCCACGGCGAAATCATCATGGACTATTCGCTCTATGACGCGCTGGAGGCAGGCTTTGAGAAGGTCGTCTTCATCATCAACCGCAAGATTGAGCAGGACTTTTACGATGTCATCGGCCGGCGCGCGGAGAAGCACCTGGAAGTGCGCTATGTCTTCCAGCAGCCGGATGCCATGCTGCCCGCGGGATTTTCCGTGCCGGAAGGCCGCGTGAAACCCTGGGGTACCGCGCATGCGCTGCTCTGCTGCAAGAACGATGTCAACGAACCGTTTGCCGCAATCAACGCGGACGACTACTATGGCAAGCGCGCGTTCTCCGTGCTGTATGATTACCTCAAGAACGCCAAAGACGGCAGCAAGGCGGACTTCTCGATGGTGGGTTACCTCGCGAAAAACACGCTGACCGAGCACGGCTCAGTCGCGCGCGGCGTTTGCGAAGTGGACAACAACGGCGAGCTGGTGGATATCGTCGAACGCTTGAAAATCTTTAAAACGCCGGAAGGCCCCGCCTATACCGAGGACGACGGACAAACGTTTGTCCATTTCCCGGAGGATAATCTCGTCTCGATGAACTTCTTCGGCTTCACCCCCTCGCTCTTCCCCGCTCTGGAAGCACGTTTTCCGGAGTTTCTCACCGAGGCGCTGGAGAAGAACCCGCTCAAGGGCGAATTCCTGATTCCGCAGGAGGTCGGGCGTCTGTTGCAGGCTGGCCGTGCAAGCGTCCGCGTGCTCAGTTCGCCGGATCGTTGGTATGGCGTGACCTATCGCGAGGACAAGCCGGAAGTGATGCAGGCGCTCAACGACCTCACGGACGCGGGCGCCTATCCGGACAAAAAGCTGCTGGACTAAAAAACAAAGGATGTGGTGTTTAAAAACCCACATCCTTTATTCTTTCTTCCGAATCCGCGCCTCCCGAGCACAGATTCTGTTTCGTCCATGAAACCAAAGTGTTGCTTAGCCCGCGTTGCCTGCGGACGCGACGTTGCCGCCGGAAGCGACGTTGCCGAAGGATGCAATTGCATTGCCGCCGGACGCAACTTTCGGGCCGCATGCCGTGAAGAAGAAAACGCTCATCACGACCATTGCCAACAGGATTATACTCTTTTTCATGTTCTTACCCTCCGAATGTCTTGTTTTTTTCTCGCACTAAGTGTACTATATGTGTTAGTACACATGCATGATAATCCAAATCATCCTGTTTGTCAAACAAAAGCGCCCGTTTTTGAGCAAGGTTCACAAAAGATACACACTTTTCCGAGAGTAAACAAAGGATTTTTGAAATGCAGCAAAACACAACTTTGCCCAACCCAAACAAGGACAATACGCCTTCCGACGAAGACGGTAGCCGGCCGCGCAGCGGCACACCCCTCACCTCTCCGCTCTCGCTCCAGCAGAGATTTCTCCGCGCGGCAGCGCTGCTGACCACGGCATATCTCTGCGCGGTGTTCCTCGGGCATCCGTTGGTATTCAGCAACTACTATTTCAACATAACAGAGACGAAGCAGGCGTTTTTTCTGATCGCGAGTGGGGTCTATCTACTCCTACTGCTCTTCGCGCGGATCGCGCTGCCGCCGGATTTCGGCGTTGCACGAGAGAAATTTCGGCTGCATCCGGCTGCTGTTGCGCTGTTTGCATTCTTTGCCGTCAGCCTCGTCGGCGGGCTCCTCAGCCGCTACCCAGGCGAGGTATTCTTCGGCGAAAATAATCGCTATCAAGGACTCCTGACGCTGTTTTGCTATGCCTTCCTCGTCTTTGCGCTCTCCCGGCGGGAGATCGATTTAAAATGGCCGGAGCGGGCATTCCTGCTTGGCGCATGTATCGTGAGCCTTTTGGGCGTATTGCATCACTATGGAATCGACCCGCTGGGCTTTACGCAAAATCTTCGTGCAAGCGATCGCGGGCGGTTTCTCTCCACGATCGGGAACGCAGACTTCTACGCGAGCTACATTGTGCTGGCGTTCTGCGTCTCGCTCGGCTTCTTCCTCCGCGCAAAAACAGTATGGGCGCGCATCCTCTCAGTGTTGGTTCTCGCAATTGTCTCGTTTGGCACGCTGGTTGCGGGCAGCGACAGCGCCGCGCTCGGCCTGCTTGCCGCGTTTGCGTTTGTGCCGATACTGCTGTTTTCAGATCATGCGTCTCTGCGCCGCCTGCCGCTTGGCTGGACAATCTTCTTTCTGTGTGCGTTTGTTTTCGGGTTGCTTTCGTCGGTCTGGACGTCTGTAACCTATCTTTCCGCGTTCTTTGCCGCGCTGCGCAGGCCCTTTGTTTCGCTCGTGCTTGCAGGGGTTTCCCTTGCGCTCTGGCTTACGCTTTGGCGGGTTTCGCCAGAGCGCATCTCGCGCGCAAAGCGCCCGTATACGGTCACGCTTTCTTGCGCGCTGCTTGCCGGAGCAATCGCGCTCGTGCTGCTCAACACGCTGCTGCGGGAGCTTCCGCTGGGCCCGCTGGAACGGTACGTGCACTTTTCCGAAAGCTGGGGAACCGATCGGGGAAAGATTTGGACGTTCGTGCTGCGCGTCTATGCGCGCCTGCCCTTTGCGCAACAACTCTTCGGCGCATCCTCCGGCGCGCTGTTTCATGCGGACGCGGTCAGCCCGCTGTTCTCGGACGCGGGGCTGGACACTGCACATAACGAATATCTGCAATACCTTGTCACCAACGGCGCGCTTGGGCTGCTGAGCTATCTTGCGACGCTTGGGTTCGCCGTTTGGTCGGGAACCCGCCGCAGCAATTCTGAACCGCTCTATCGCGGGCTGGCGCTCGCCGTGGTTGCCTACGCGGTGCAGGCCACGGTGAACATCGCCCAACCCATGACCACGCCGCTGTTTATCGTGCTGCTGGGCGTGTTGATCTCCAGAAGGACGAAAGACAGTGTCCCGACGATTTAAGTCAATTCTTTTTCGCGCAAGAAACATGGCTCTTCTATTGCGATAGGATAGTGTGATAGTTGCAACAGCATTCTGTGTTACAATAACCGTTACGATTACAAATTATCAGAGAAACCGGAGGACCATCATGAACAATTTCGACGAAGCAATGCGCGTACTGGAAGAAAAATTCGGCAATCAGGACGCGTTGATCTCTCTCTCCACGATTGCGCAGTCTCCCAACGCAGACGGCAGTCCGGTGCCCGCCGCCCGCATTGTCAACGTGTTTTATGAAGACGGCTGCTTTTATTCCGTTACGAATGCGGCCTCGACAAAAATGCAGCAGATCGCGAAAAACCCAGAAGTTGCCGTTTGCTTCATCGTGGAAAGCTTCACCGCCAGCGGTATTGGCGAGAATCTCGGCTGGGTCTGCGACGAGAAGAACGCGGAACTCATGGCCAAGATCCGCCCGATTTTCGCCGGATGGTATGACGAAGCCAACAACGACGAAGACACGAACACCGTTCTTCTGCGCATCCGGCTGACCAAGTGCGTTTGGAACGACGCGCACGCCGGCATCCGCAACGAGATCGACTTCATAAATAAAATTGCATAAGTGATTCGTTTCTCGTGATGGGAAGAACCCGTTTCATCGCGCTACTATTGTTTCAAGCAGCAAACAGCACCCCGCTTCATCAACGGGGTGCTGTTTTATCGCACTCGCGTACTTCTTATACTTCGTATGCCGCGAGAACCTCGCCGACATAAAGCACATGCGAGTCGCCGTCCGGCAGCGCCTGATTATCCCCGTAATACTTCGCGCGAAAATCGGGGTCCAGCGTGTCCAGATCGAGAAGCTGCTTTTGCACGATACGGCATTCTATCACGATACCGCAGCCGGCAACCGCTTCCGCCCCGCCTGCGCGCGGCGCAAGGCGCTTCAGCCCTGCTTCTTTTTCCTTGTCGAAATCCCGCCCGGAACGCGCGCCGCAAAAGGCAATCTCCTTGCCCATCTCCTTTGCGCGCGGAAAGCTGACGGTAAACACCTCCGCCTGCTCCATGAGCGAATGCGTATAGCGGCTCTTTCGCACCATCACCGTGACGACAGGGCGCGCCCAGACCACGCCAAACTGCGCCCAGCCGATGGTCATAGGGTTCCAAACCGCACCGCCCGCGGTTAAAAACGCACCGCGCGGAAGCTGCTCTGTCGCCTGCGGCAATAACGCAGAAAATGCCTTGACATCCATGTGTATCCCCTCCTGATGCAATCTCAATCGTCGCCGAAGATATAGTCGATTTTTTTGTCCTTCTTTTTTTCAGGAAAGATTTCAAGTTCGAAGCGATCAAACGGAACGCTCTCGATGAAATCTGCCTGCGTGAACCACGTACGGTTGAAGCGCGCAAGCTCCTCAACGTGCTTCTTCAGCAGCACCGGACAGGCGAGGTCCAGCGGCTTTGCGAGTTCCGCAATCAACCGCGCCCAACCCTCTGCATCCAAAGGCCGCGCGGGAAATTCCCGCACGGCCTCCTGCATGATCTTATGGTGTTTGAGTACCTTTGCCCAAATTCTCACGTTTACTTGTTCCAGACGAACCAACCCCAGAGGACCGGAGTGGCTCCATCGGTGTAGAGGCCCTTGAGCGTACCCGCAATCTGCTTCTTCTCCTTGATGTCGGAGGAGTTGATCGTGGACTTCGCGCTGCGGTTGTAAACGATCACTTCCACCCCTTCCGAAATCTGTACGCGGAAGATGGTATACGGTTCGCTGGCGATAATCTCCGTGATTCTGCCGGTGACGACAAAGTCTCCGCTCGTGGTCGTACCCGCTTTGATCTTATCCATATTCTTGGAAATATCGGCAGCGCCTTTCTTGAACGCGCTGGAGGAGACCGACGGCGGACGCTCCACAATCGTGGTTGCCGTGCCATCATAGTAGCCCTGAAGCTTGCCGACGAGGTTGACATCAAAACCGCCAACCTTCGCGATGGTCGCCACCATGGAGAACGTGCCCGTCTCCGTCACGGTCGCTTCGCCGAAGGTGACATCGGGGGACGTGCTGGTCGCGGTGATCACAGCGCCGGGCGTGCAGGTGCCGGTAATGGTCACGCTGCCCGTGTCGGAAGAGAGGCTCTTGAGATCGTTGCCGATCGTAAACGACATGGTCTGCATCACATACGGCTGAACCGTGATGACCTGTCTTGCGGTGACGCAATTCTTTTTGCGCGCCTCGATCACGATGGTCTCCGTGCTGCCCGTAGTCGCCGCACCTTCGGCGGTTCCGGTTTCATCGGTCACGGGTTCTTCGGTTGCCTCGGTGGTTGCCTCCGGCGAGGTGCTTACCTCGGGCGACGTGCTCACAGCGGGCGACGTGCTCGCGGCGGGATCCGGTGTGGCCGAAGGATCGAGCGTTGCTTCCGGCGAACTTGTCGGCAGAGCAGCGGAAACGGTCTGTTTGGGTGTATAGCTCGCGGTGAAGAGGCCGGTGCTGTCCACATAGACCTGTTGGTCGTTGACAAACACGGCAATCTCGCCGTCGTAGTTGTTCACCTGCCCGATGATGGCAATCGGGCTGTTGTCAAACGTTGCGTTGACACTATCGCCCACGGGCTCCGTGACGCTCATGGAGAGCGCAGGCACGGTGACCGTAATCGGCGGCACGGCGACCTGCATGGTCTGCCCGTCCGGCGAGATCGCCTGAATGTTCGGCTGGAGGGTCAGCGTTTCGCTGTCCACCGGCGCGTTGGGCATGAACACATCGCGCACAATATGGATCTTTACGCGGTTGTTAGCGGGAACCTTTACGGTGTCCTGCGTCAGCGTCGCGTCCGTGATCACGCGGATTGTGCTGCCCGTTGGGGCGGCGATATCGATGTCATACCAAACATCGTTTGTGGTCGGGTCGGTCGACTCCGTGATGGTCGCGGTGTACATCTGGCTTTCGGGATCGATGGTCGCGGAAGGATCGTCCGCGTTCACGTCGTCCGAATTGCCTTTGTTGAAGATCGTACCGATGGAGGCAAACATCTTGCCCACGTCGCCATCGAAGTTCTTCTTTGCGATATACATGCCGAACACCGCGATGAGCGCCAGCAGCAGCGCGATCAAGCCCCAGAAGAGGATCGTCGTACCCTTGCCGCGCTTTTGCGGCATTTCGTCGTCATATTCTTCGTCGTATTCTTCTTCGTCTTCCTCGTCATATTCGTCGAGGTCGTCGTTTCCACGGCGCGCGAGTTTGGCGGGACGCTTGGCAGCCTTTGCGGGCTTATAGTCGTCCTCATCCTCGTCGTCATAGTCGTCTTCGTCATCGTAATCGGCTGCGGCATAGGTTGCGCGCGGCGCCTGCGCAGGCGCGGGCTTTACTGCGGGGCGCGCGGAAACGGGCGCGCTTGCAGCGGGGGCTTCCCCGGCGAGACGCTGACCGCAATAGGCGCAAAACGGCGCATCCGAAACAACCGGCTTGCCGCAATGCGGGCAGGTCGGCGCGGGAGCGCTTGCCGCGGCGCGCGGCGGAATGGTGGGACGAAACGCGCTGGTGGGCGCGGGCGCGTCGCCGGAAGCCGAGCTGGCGGTTTTTTCGGGTGCGCCTGCATATGCGCTCTTCGGCCAAGCCGGCGGCTTGACAAAATCGCGCGAGGGTCTTCCTTCGTCGCCAGTGGTTACCTGCTCCACGCTGTTGGCAGCCGTATCGTCATCGCGAAGCTTCGCACCGCACTCCTTGCAGACGCTCAGATTCTCGGCATTATACGAGCCGCATTCTTTGCATACCATCTATCCACTTCCTCCGTTCTGAAGCGAGAAAATTCTCAACCGTATAGTCCAACCAATATAACGCAACTATTATACAACCCGCATATGGACTGTGCAAAGAACATTTCGTGAACTTTTCGGTAAATTCGTCGCTTTTCGTAACAGGTGGTTCGGAAAGCACCGTATGCAGCCTCCGATATTTTCTGCTTGACAATATATCTTATACCATTCTATACTTCTGGTTAATCGGATTGGTGGACGACATTTGCCCATCCAAAGCCGGGATTTGGTTTAACCAAACAAACACAAAGGCTATGACTGCGAAGAAGTAACGGTAAGCAGCGGGTTAATCCCCGCTCCAACGAACCCGTAAGAGAGCTGCCGGTTGGTGCAAGGCAGACGGGAACGCCCGCGAATACACGCAAACAGCCGCCGCCTGAACGGGCATGCCAGTTTTTTATTTGGCAGCTTGAGTAGGGATGTGCCGGGATTCCTCCCGTTATCAAAGGCAGGGTATCGACAAAGCCCGTTTTCGCTTTGTCCGCACCCGCAAAGGCCGCGTCCCGCGAGGGCACGGCAAACCGAGGTGGTACCGCGAATACTCATTCGCCCTCTTGCAGCAGCAGGAGGGCGTTTTTTTACTCTTTTTTTGATCTGTTTTGTGTGTATGCAGAAAAATTTTAAATAACCAAATGGAGGAAATCGTTACAATGAGCGAAGTAAAACTGTTTTCGGGAGAAAAGCTCCCGCTCGAGATGCACAAAGTGCGCGTAGTGCAAAAGCTGAACCTGCTGCCCGTGGAGTCGCGGCAAAAAGCGATGGCGGCGGCAGGCAACAACACGTTTCTGCTGCGAAACGAGGATGTCTTTTTAGACATGCTGACCGACAGCGGCGTCAACGCGATGAGCGATCAGGCCGTTGCCGCGATGATGGTCGCGGACGACAGCTACGCCGGCAGCGCGACATACTACCGCCTGGAAAGCAAGATTTGCGAGCTGTTTGGCACGCAATATTTCCTCCCCGCGCACCAGGGGCGCGCCTGCGAGAGCATCCTTGCCGAAACATTCGTCAAACCGGGCAATGTGGTGCCGATGAACTTCCACTTCACCACCGCAAAAGCGCACATCACACGCGTTGGCGGACGGGTGGAGGAGCTGGTTTCGGACGCGGGGCTCATACCGGAGAGCGACCTGCCGTTCAAAGGGAATATCGACCTCGACAAGCTCCGCGAATGCATCGCGCGAAACGGAAGCGAGAACATCGCGTTTGTCCGCATTGAGGCGGGCACGAACCTGATCGGCGGGCAACCGGTCTCGCTGGAGAACATGACGCAAACCGCGCAAATCGCACGTGAAAACGGCATCCCCGTCGTGCTGGACGCGAGCCTCCTGCAGGACAACCTGCACTTCATCAAAACCCGCGAAGCCGCCTGCAAGGGCATGACCATCCGCGAGATCACGCGCGCGGTCTGCGCCAACGCAGACATCATTTATTTCTCCGCCCGCAAACTCGGCTTTGCGCGCGGCGGCGGCATCGCGATGAACAACCGCGAGTACTACGAGCGCATGAAAGGCTTGATTCCGTTGTTCGAAGGGTTCTTGACCTATGGCGGTATGAGCGTGCGCGAGATGGAAGCGATGACGGTCGGCCTTGAAGAAACCATGGACGAAACCGTGATTTCACAAGGCCCGCAGTTCATCGAATTCATGGCGACGGAGCTGCAAAAGCGCGGTGTACCCGTGGTTACCCCTGCGGGCGGTCTCGGCTGTCACATCAACGCGCGGAAATTTCTCTCGCATGTGGACGCCCATGAATACCCAGCGGCAGCGTTGGCATCGGCGGTCTACATCGCCGGCGGTGTGCGCGGTATGGAGCGCGAGACCCTCTCTGAGCAGCGCGAACCGGACGGCACAGAGCCCATTGCAAGCATGGAACTGCTGCGTCTTGCGCTGCCGCGCCGCGTCTTCACGATGAGCCAGGTGCTCTACGCGGTTGACCGCATCGGTTGGCTCTATGAAAACCGCCACCTCATCGGCGGGTTGAACTTCGTGGAAGAACCCGCAACCCTTCGCTTCTTCTTCGGACGGCTGGAGCCAATCGGAGACTGGCAGGAACAGCTCGTCGCTAAATTCCGCAAAGATATCGGGGATAGTTTGTAAGAAAGAACTCTCTCCTTTCCGAAGCACCCCCGATGAAGGCACCTCCTAACGTGGGTGCTTTTTCGCGCATTTGTTGAGGAGTGGTTATTCGAGGCGCGGGCGGATGCTATACGCCCCTACAGGCGGCTTGAACCGATCCTCAAAACAAGCGTAGTGGAAAATTCTTTTTTTTCACAGACTTACCCGCCGAACCGCGCGGGTTCTGTAGGGGCGGATAGCATCCGCCCGCGTTCTCTGCACCCTATTCGCGCAAAAAAGCTCCCCGTTTCCGAGGAGCTTTCGATGTGTGAGTTGTGTTTACGCAAACGCGCGGTAGATCGCCTTGACCGCGGCGTTGAGGTCGTCGTTTTCGATGCCGACGATGATGTTCATCTCCGAGGAGCCCTGGTCGATCATGCGGACGTTGACCCCCGCCTCGTACAACGCGCCGAAGAGCCGCGCCGCAACGCCGAGGGAGCGAATCATGCCCTTGCCAACGGTGGCGACCAGCGCCATGTTGGAATGCACCTCGATGCTCTGCGGCTCGCAGTCCCGCTGAATCTCTCTAAGCACCTGCTCGAGATGTTCCTTGAGCTTGATGTCCGAGATCACGAGGCTCATGGTGTCGATGCCGCTTGGCACATGCTCAAAGGAGATGTTGTAGCGATCCAGCACGCGCAGCAAGCGATAGCCGAAGCCGACCTCGTTGTGCATGTTGTCTTTGTAGACCGAGATGACGGTGAATCCCTTTCGCCCTGCCACGCCGGTGAGCACGCCGTCGCGCTTGTAATACTTCAAAAACGCGTCGGGGATGACCATCGTGCCCTCGTCCTCGGGGCGGTTGGTGTTGCGCACATTGATCGGAATCTGCGCGCGGCGCACGGGGAAGATCGAATCCTCATGCAGCACGGTCGCGCCCATATAGCTCAGCTCCCGCAGTTCGGAATACGTGACCACCGAGATGACCTTTGGATTGTCCACGATGCGCGGGTCCGCCATAAGGAATCCACTCACGTCGGTCCAGTTTTCGTAGACATCCGACTGCACCGCGCGCGCAACGATTGCGCCCGTGATGTCGCTTCCGCCGCGGGAAAACGTCTTGATGCTGCCATCGCGCTTACGCCCATAGAAGCCGGGCACGACGACGTTTTGCGTCTCCGCAAGCTTCTGCGTCCACTTCTGGGTGGTCTCGTCGTCATAGGTTCCGTCCGCATGGAAGCTGATGAGCTCCGCCGCGTCGTAGAAATCAAACCCAAGATAGTCCGCAAGCAAGAGCCCGCTGAGGTATTCCCCGCGGCTTGCGATATAGTCCTCGCTTGCGCCGGTGAGAATGTTCTTTTTGATCGCGGAGAGCTCCAGCGCGATGTTGGTCTTGAGCCCCAGCTCGGTTTCGATGCCGACGTAGCGCTCGGTAATCAGCTCATACGTGTCGTCAAACGAAAGCCCGTTGGAGTTTTTGGCATAGCAAAGATACAGCAAGTCGGTGATCTTCTCGTCGCTGGGAAAGCGTTTGCCCGGCGCGGAGGGTACAACGTACTTTCGCGCCTTGTCGGCCAGAATGATATTCTTGACCTTTGTGAAGTTCTCGGCGTTGCAGAGGCTGCTTCCGCCGAATTTTACCGTTTTGACCGCCATTTGTTTTCCCTCGTTTCTATGTTACGGCAAACAGCCCAAAGAGCGGCTTCCCGTGAGATACCGACGATAGTATGTTACGGCAAACAGCCAAAGAGCGGCCCGCCGCGAGATACCGGCTCGTGTCGAATGCTTATTTCTTCTCCAGCGAGCGGCATTCGAGATAATAGCGCTTCTCGTTCGCTTCGCCCATGGAGAATGTCTTTCTCGGCAGCGCGCCGTCGTAGATAACGGTGGAGAAAAACTCGCTCTTTTTCAGCGCGGGCAGCAGAAAGCCGATCGCCCCGCCTTTTTTCGCGAGCTCTTTGACCACGTCCGCGCCGTGGATATAGTCAATCTCCGCGCCGCAGATCTCCTTGACCGCCTCATCCAGAGCGGCTTGCAGCGTGCCGACCGCTAGCTGAGAAGTCGGGCAGCTCACGATGAACGCGCCCTCTACCTCACCTGTGATGAACGGCAGAACATGCGTGTCCCCACCCTGTGCGCAGGGCATCCGGCCCAGCTCCACCTTTACGCAGGCATATTGCGCCTTGAAGTGACGGAGGATGGTTTCGATTGCACGGTTGCCGGAGGCTCCAAACACCACGCGGTGAATCGGCTCAAACACGATTCCGTCGTCATGTACGTTTTCCACCTCGACCAGCGCATAGCGGGCGGGATGATCCGCGCGCTCGCTCTCCGGAAGGGCTGCCTTGATCTTTTCCCAGTTGGCTTTCGCGGTTGCAAAGCTGTGGTTGCCGTCGCCCATGGCAAAGAGCATCGGCGCGCGGTCACCATATTTCTCAGAGAAACGCTTTTCGTCTTTGAGCATGCCGAGCGCCAGCAGAACGCCGTTGATGTCGTCCTCACCATCCACAAGATGCCCCGAAATATGCCCGCCTTCGAGCATGAGATCGGTATCATACAGCTTTGTGAGCTTCGTTTTTTTCAGTGCGAGCGGCTCGATAACCGTCTTGTCCGGATCGTCGATCAGCACGAGGATATGCGGCAGCTCGATGGGCGCGCCTTCGCGGATTTTCAGACGCGGCGGAATACGGGAAACAATCGTTCCCTCCGTCGCACGGATCAGCGTGGTGGAACCCTTGGAATAATCATAGGCTTCAAGATCCAGCGCCATCACGAGTCCGGTGCGCGTGGCTCCGCCAACCGTGCGGGTGACGAGCACGAAGCCCTGCGGTTTCTCTTCAAGAACGCCTTTGTCGAGGTACTCGCGCATGTGCTGCTTGATGCTCACAATGCGCTCCTCTTCGCCGGGCTTTTCCAGGTAGGCTTCCGGCAGGATGAGCTCCAGCGTGGACGGCGCTTTGCCGACGATGCGCTTGGCATCTTCCCAATAGGCAGGCTGGGAAGTGAACTGGTCGCAGGCGACAACCGCCCACTTGTAATAGTCCGTGCCCTTTTTCGGCAGTAATACGCGCGGCACTTGCACCGCAACGTCGTTACGATACCGGTCTTCCATAATCTTTCTTACCCCTCTTAAATCCATGTTTTATTGCTTGCCGCGTTCGGTCGCTCCTCCGAATACACGCGGCATCGTTCCGTTTTTTAACGTAATGCGGGTATTATACCTTATATTTTTTTTGCTTTCAATAATATCTATCGGAAAATAGCCCGTTCTGCAGATTTATTCGATCTATCTGCATATTCTACAGCATATACTCCGAAAAAGCCTTTATTCGCCGAGCGTTGCGACCATGACCGCCTTGATCGTATGCATACGGTTTTCCGCCTCGTCGAAGACCACGCTATGTTTGGAACGGAATACTTCGTCACTGACTTCCATCTCTTTCAAGCCATATTTTTCGAAGATTTCTTTGCCGACGGCCGTCTCAAGATCATGAAAACTCGGCAGGCAATGCAAGAACAGCACGTCGGGATTGCCGGTCTTCTTCAGCAGCTCCATCGTCACGCGATACGGTTCCAGCAGTTTGATGCGCTCTGCATACTGCGCCTCTTCACCCATCGACACCCAAACGTCGGTATAGACGACATCCGCGCCTGCCGCTGCGTCCAGCGATTCCGAAAACGCGATCTTTGCGCCCGTGGTTTTCGAAAGCTCCTGCATCCGCGCGGTCAGCTCCTCTTCCGGCCAGAGCGCGCGCGGCGCAATTGCGGTGAACGCCATGCCCATCTTCGCGCAGCCGATCATCAGGCTATTGCCCATGTTGTTGCGCGCGTCTCCCACATAGCACAGGTGAATCTCCTGCAGCGGCTTCTTTGCGTGTTCTTCAATGGTCATGAAGTCCGCGAGAATCTGCGTCGGGTGATCTGTGTCCGTGAGCCCGTTCCAGACCGGCACGCAGGAATAGCGCGCGAGGTCTTCCACAATCTCCTGCCCGAAGCCACGGTACTCAATCGCGTCATAATAACGCCCAAGCACCTTCGCCGTGTCCTCCAGCGATTCCTTTTTGCCCATCTGGCTGTTGCTCAGATATGTCACATGTGCGCCCTCGTCCAGCGCGGCAACTTCAAACGCGCAGCGCGTGCGGGTGCTGGTCTTGTCGAAAATCAGCACGATGTTTCTGTGTTTGAGCCGCTCCGGGAACACACGCGCGGCTTTTTCTTTTTTCAGCGAATGGCTCAAATCGAGCAGATGGCGAATCTCTTCGGGGGAATAATCGAGCAGGGTCAAGAAGCTTCTTCCGCGCAGGTTCATACATTTCCTCCAAAAATTTCTTATTGTAAGCGATTTTGCTAAACGTCATTTCGAAAAATCCACCGGAACCCAACCTCTCCAGAGCGGCATATGCATCTGTCATTCTCTGGATAGTTGCGTTTACTCCCGCCAGAGGGGCATGCTCATACATCTTGGCCCGCCGCGCCCGCGGGACAGCTCCGCCGAGGGGATTTCGTGCACGGTCACGCCGTGCTCACGCAGGATGCCGTTTGTCACGTAGTTGCGCGAAAAAGCGATCACTTCGCCGGGCGCAACCGCGAGGGTGTTTGTTCCGTCGTTCCATTGTTCCCGCGCGGCGTCGATTGCACTCGTGCCGCCGCAATGAATCATCGTGACTTTTTCCACGTGCAGCGCGTCCGCAAGAGACTCCGCAAGTTTACGCTTCTCCGGCTCGATGGCGAGTGCGCCGTTTTTCTTCGTGAGCGAAAACGTGCGTACAGCGGGCAGGATCGACGGATGAATCGTGAATTTATCCGCATCCACCATCGTCATCACCGTATCGAGGTGCATATAGGATCGCGTCTTGGGGATATCGATCGCGAGCACGCGGGATATCCCTGTTTCCTCGCAGATCAGCCGCTGGGCGAGCGCTTCCACCGCGTGCGGATCGGTGCGTTGGGAAATGCCGACGGCGACCACCTCCGGCGAGAGCACGAGCACGTCTCCGCCTTCGATGGAAAACGGGTCGATTCTGGCGTGCAGCATCGGCGTGTTTTGATAGAGTGGATGGTGCGTAAAGAGATATTGCCCGAAGAGCGTTTCCCGCGCACGCACGGCATTTGCCATGCTGGAGATGCAAACCCCGCCGTCTACCATGAAAAACGGATCGCGCGTGAAATAGAGGTTGGGCATCGGATCGACGAAGAAGGGATATGCATCGTCAATATAATCCACCAGGTGCCGTGGCTCCTGTTGGCCAAGGTCGCTCTTTCGTACGCCGCGCACCATGTTCGCAAGCATCTGCGGCACGGGCAAGCTCAAAAGATACTCCCGTACCTCGTCCTCCATCCCGCGCACGGAAAGACCGATCTCCGCGATAAAGTCCGAAACGAACTGCTCCTGTACGCTGGGCTCGGCGACCGCCTCCGCCACGAGATCCAACAGATAGCAGACCTCCACCCCGCTTTCACGCAGGGTTTGCGCAAACTGGTCGTGTTCCTCGCGGGCATGCACCAGATAGGGAATGTCCTCGAAGAGCTGGCGGGAGAGATATTGCGGCATGAGGTTTTCCAGTTCCTGCCCCGGACGGTGCAGCAGCACGCGCCGGAGTTTGCCGACCTCACTTTTCACCCGAATGGGAGAGTTCATGTCATTCCTCCTGATGTGGGGATTCTTTTTTCGGGCACTGCCTGCCCGTCTTTCTTTTGAAGCGTATAAAACCATTCTTTGTTTTGCTTCAATTGTAAAAACCCCACAGAATCTCGCGCCTTTCAACGCATAGGTCTATTCTATCAGTTATTTTATGCATTGTGTGAAAAACGCGCAAATATATGATTCCATATAAAAAATACCACGCTCAGCGTGGTATTGAAAAACAGTTTTATCGTATGAAATTCGTCATGATCCGTTTTTCGTTCTCCGGCGGCGGCACGGTGTCCTTGCCCGCTTCGATGAGCTTGAGCAGCCACGCCATACATGCCGCGTTTTTCACGAGGGTCTGCATGCCTTCGCCGTCTCCCGCAACCTCACCCTTGTCCCGCCCGTAGGCAATCGTCCAATATTGCGAAGGCGGAATCACGGTTTGCGCAAGGTTGAGATAATTGTTGAGCTGGTGGACGACGTCCACGCCGCCCGCGCGGCGGACAACCGCGCAACTCGTCGCCACCTTCAGGCGGAAATAGCGCGAGCTGGAATAGAACACGCGATCCAGAAACGACTTCATTGTGCCCGGAATCCCCGCATAATACGTCGGGCAGCCGAGGATGAACCCATCCGCCTCGCGCATCTTCTGGGCGATCTCATTCACGCCGTCGTCCGCAAAAACGCAGCGATTCCCTTCCGACAGTCCACAGTGCCCGCAGGCGATGCAACCGCGGATACTCTTGTTTCCGATCTGAATCGTCTCGGTCTCAATCCCCTGGCGTTCCAGCTCTTCCGTCATTGCCCGAAGCGCCATGCTTGTGTTGCCATTCACGCGCGGGCTGCCGTTGATTGCGATCACTTTCATCTGCGTTGCTCCTTTTTCTGTCGTTGGGTTCTCTTGTTGCCAATCAGTCCATCGGAAACGGCGAGAGCGCGTCTCCTTTGACCATATACGCCTTGCGCGCAAGCCTTGCAAGCGGGGTATCGCTCCTGCTGTCGGAATAGAATTCTTCAATCTGCAGCTCCGGATACTGCTCCCGCATGCGGCGCACTTTTTCTTCCCCGTGGCAGTTTTGCCCGTCATAGACCCCGGTCTGCGGCGCAACACGAGAGGCGATCATCGCAAGCCCCAAGCGTTTGAGCAAGGGCTCGAGCAAAAACTCCGGCGAGGCGGAGATGATCAGATCATCGTCGCGCTTTTGCGCAAAGTACCAGTCCTTGAGGTTTTGATCGTGCGTAAGCCAGAAGCGCTCCACCTCTTCCAGCACATCCGGCACGTGCCGCAAATAGCGATAGAAACGCTGTTTCACATACGTTTTTTTCGCCAGCTTCAGCTGCATCAGCAACAGGAACGGCAGCGCGGCAAGTGCGCTTAAATACGCGCGCGGATACTTTGCGGCGCAATGGCGGAAGAAGTCCACGCTGGAATCCCCGCGATAGATCGTATTATCAAAATCGTAAACGTTTCTCAGCAAGCAAAACCCCTTCCCCGGAAAAAGCCGCGCATCGGCCCCGGCAGACAGCGTCGCGTTGGCGCGGGCTGCGGCATACATTTTCAGCAGCCGCCACACATGCCCGGGTCATGAAGCACCAGTTCCGGCACCCGATTCGGGTCTCCCGTAATGCAGGTAGCCCCCGCCGAGAGAATCTCCTCCTCCGAGCGGAACCCCCAGTTGACGGAGACACAGCGCATGCCCGCGTTGTGGGCAAACTGCACATCCACGTCCGAGTCCCCGACATAGACCGATTCTTCCGGTGTGATCTTGAAGAAGTCCATGATGAAGCGCAGCACGTCCGGCGCAGGCTTGATGGCAAACTTGTCCATGCGTCCGAGCACGATAGAGAACAGGTCTTTGGGGTAGAGCGTCTCCACCACCTTGACCGTGTCCGCATGCGGCTTGTTGGACGCGATGGCAACCGTAACACCGGCGCGCTTGATCGCCTCCACCGCCTCAATCATTCCGTCGTAGGCATGCGAACGGTCGAGGCTGTGCTCCTTGTAATGTTCGGTATAGAGTTTCAACACCTTGTCCGCCTGATCTTTGTGTTCCGGCGGGACGGCGTGTTCGCACATGTAGTTGACGCTGTGCCCGACGATCGCCGCCACGCGGGACTCGGACAGCGCGGGAAAACCGCAGGTAGCCAGCGCAAAATTGAGGCTGTCGGTGAGGTCATGGAGTGTGTTGACGAGCGTGCCGTCAAGGTCAAATACGCAGAGCTTTACCATGATTGTTTCTTCTTATCCTTCTTGTTCTTGATCGAACTGTTTTTCGATGGAATTCAGGGATATCCTGCGCCGAAGGCGCAAATCCCCTCTATAGCCCCATCAGTATGCCAAACTGGCCGAGGATGACCAGCAGCGTGCCAAAGACGGAAGCACCGGGTTGCTTTTCCTTTTGAAACATGCGCGCAAAGAGCATCACAAACACGCTCGTGAGCACGCCGATGGGCGCAAGCTCGCTCATATCCCCGCGCAGCGACGCATAATACGTCAAAACCCAGCTTCCCGCGAGAAATACGGCGGCAAACAGCACCCCAAGCCACGCGCGGGGCGAAAAATCCCCCAGCGTTTTCTGCTTTCCGCGTACAAAGACGAAGAGCCAGAGGAACACCGCCGCAAACGCCGCACGCCAGAACGCAAACACAGCGGAATCAAACGTCTCCCCAACCATGCCGCGCTGCACAAGCTGCGACCCCGTTGCGGCAAACACCGCAATCAGCGCATAGACAAACCAAAGCTGGCTCTGCAACTGCGGCGTGCTGCTCTCGATAAACACGATGCCGAGCAGCATCAGCACCATGCAGCAAATCTTCCAAAGCCCCATCGGCGCGCCAAAGAGAAAATGGGACGCCGCAAGCGTGAGAAGCTGGGAGAGAAGGAATACCGGCAACACCTTGCTGACCTTTCCCCCTGTCAGCGCGGTAAACAGGCTCAGCCAGGAAAGCGCGGATAAAAAGCCGCATACGCATATCCAGACCAGTTGCGTCGTGGTGACCTGCAGCACGCGCGAAATACCGCCCGAAAGCTGCAACAGCCCCACACAGCATGCCGTGAGCAGCAGCGCAAATACGGCAGCAGCCGCGGAAGGGTCCGCGCGGCGGGCAGCGCCGCGAATCCAGCTTGGCACGCCGCCGAGCAGGATGGTACTGCCGAGCGCAAACGCAATCCAAAGCAGCAAGTTGCGGATTGCCAACGGGTCCAAATCCATACGCTGCCTCCTGTTCTTTCCGCAGGGTATTGTATCATACCTGACGGGTTGCGACAACCTTGCGCGTCGTTGTTTCGCCGCGCTCTGCGCGTATAAAAAGCGTTTTCGGTCTCGTTTACCCTGCTCATGCGCATATGATATACTAGAGTGTGTTTCTAAAATGCGGTGAGTTCAGGCCGAGTGGATTTTTTGCCGTTTTGAGGAACAAAACCGCTGGAATAGCAGCGCTATTTCAAGGTTGCAGTGACGACAAAGTGGTGAAAAGGACACCGGATCTGAGCCACCGTGCTTTTAGAAACACGCTCTAATAGAAACGAATCTTCCTGTTCTAGCGATTACGGCAAATCAAATTCACCGTCAGGAGGCAGAAACCCTATGTGCGATACGCTTGGCGTGCTCCACGGCTCCTATGCGCTCTTTGGCAAAAACAGCGACCGCAGCCCGAATGAAACGCAGGTGACGGAGCTTTACCCCGCGCGCGTCTATGACGGCGGCGAGGTCGCCTGCACCTATCGACTGATTCCGCAGGCACGCGAGACGCTGAGCGTGCTGCTCTCGCGTCCGGTTTGGATGTGGGGTGCGGAGATTGGCGTCAACGAAGCGGGTGTCGCCATCGGCAACGAGGCGGTGTTCACCAAGGGGAAATACGGAGCGCCTTCGCTGACGGGTATGGATCTGCTGCGCCTCGCGCTGGAACGCGCGGAGAGCGCGGAGCGCGCGGTCAACGTGATCATCGAGCTGCTCGAAACCTATGGCCAGGGCGGCAACTGCGGCTTTGACCACACGTTTTATTATGACAACGCCTTCCTGATTCAGGACAAAAGCAGTCTCTTCGTCCTCGAAACCTGCCGCAAAAACTGGGTGGTAAAAAGCTATCAAAAAGCTTCTATCAGCAACCGGCTTTCGATTGGTGCGGACGGGGAGCGCTACGGCGGCGGCGTTTGCGATTTTGCAAAGACGTATTCCGACCCGCTGTATTCCTATTTTTCCGGCAGCAAACAGCGAAAGGAAGCCAGCGCCTGCGCCCTGCCAACCGCAACCACAGAAGCCGATCTCATGCGCGCGCTCAGAGGGCACAACGCGAAGGTTGCCAACCCGTTTGCCGAAGGGTCTGTTTCGAGCTGCTGCATGCACTTTGGCGGCATGGTGGGCGACCACACGACCGCGAGCATGGTCATCCGCCTCGACGACAATGCGCCTACGGTCTATCTCACGGGAAGCTCTACCCCGTGTGTCTCGCTCTATAAACCCTATCGTTTCGGCAACCCCGCGCGGCTGCCCGTGATTCAGCCCGGCGACGAAGCAGGCGCGCGCTACTGGCGCGAAGCAGAAGCGTTTCGCCGCCAACTGATCGGCAAGATCGTACCCGCGGAGTTTTACGCGGAGCGGGACGCGCTGGAACAAAGCTGGCAAAGGGATGTTTCCTCCGACGCAAACGCGATGGACGAGCTGCTCTCCCGCGCGATTGCCGAGGAAGCCGCCTTCTATGCAAAATTTGACCCCTGCACGTTTGCCGCAGCGCCGATGAAGAAGGCGTTCGCGAAAAACTGGCAGAAAAAGAACGCGGCGTTTACGCCCGCCGCACAACAAAACACACAGGAGTCAGAAAGCAAAGCATGACGATTGACCCGAGACAACGGCTGGAAGAGGGAATTTCCCATCTGGTGGAGGAGCGAAAGATCATCAGCGGCATCGCGGTGTCCTATGGCGATCTTGCGCAAGGCGAGGCGTTTTCCCGCGGAAATCTGCGGGAGGTGCGCCTTGAAAACGGCGTTTTTATACCGGATGCAGCCCTGCTGGAGAACGATTCCGTCTTCGACCTTGCCTCGGTGAGCAAGCTCTTTACCTGTATCGCCGTGCTGCAACTTATCGAGCGCGGCAAGCTCCGGCTCGATCAAACCGTCGGCAGTGTAGATAAGCGCTTTTCGCATATTGCGGATGTTTCCATCGAAGAGTTGCTCTGTTTCCGCGCAAACCTGCAAACCACCATGCGGATGGACGCGGCTGCCACCGCCGAAGAAGCGGAGCAATTGCTGTTTGATATTCGCCTTGGCGCGCCGCCCGTGCGAAAGTTTTATACCGACATGGGCGCAATGGTGCTCAAATACATCGTCGAATCCACTTCCGATACGCTCTTTTGGGATTTTCTGCAGGAGAACATCATTCTTCCGCTCGGTATGGCGCGAACGTTTGCCAAGGTACCCGCATCGCTCCTGCCGCAAACCGTGGACTGCAACTATGAACGGCGGATTGTGGGCGGCAAATTCTGGCTGGACACCGACTGCCCGCCGGGCACGGTGCACGACCCCAAAGCGCGTCTGCTCAACACCGCCCGCCCGGCGCCCTGCGGACACGCGGGGTTGTTCGCGAGCCTCGACGACATGACGAAGCTTGCGCGGGGGCTGCTTGGCGGCGCGCTGCTGAGCCGCAAAACCCTGCTCGAAATCGGCGTGAACCGCACGGGCGGCAAGCTGCCGGACGGCAGCGATTCGCAATATATGGGCTATCTATGCTATTCCAAGCAGCCGGTGCAGACCTTCAGCGAAGTACCCGCGTATTTCGGGGAAAAGACCATCGCGCTCAACGGCTTTACGGGCAATCATTTCTCCGTCGATCCAGAGAAAAACCAGTTTATGATTTTGCTCGCGAACCGCATCCACAACCGCGCGACGACCGTGACCGGGCGCGCAAACCCGGAGGACAAGACCGAAACCATCCTCTGGGACGACGGTAACACCTACATCGTCTCGCAAAACTTTGTCTATACGAAGGATAAATTCCTCAAGAACCACATCGGAGATATTCTGGCGGGGTATTGAGGCCAATGGATAAATGATTTATCTTGCTTTCGGGTAATCAAAAAAGCCGGCGCGTTGGTACAAACGCGTCGGCTTTTTTCTGCTTGCGGAGTTATTCCGCCTCGGCGTTGCGCTCCGCCGTCAGCCGCCGGGAGGCGCGCCGCTCAAACAGCAGATTCAGTGCAAGGCCAAGGGCAACCAATACCCCGCCGATGATATTCGCGGTAGAAAACGCGCCGTCGAGGAGCGCATCGATCATCACGCCCGTAAACACCTGACCAACAAACATCAGGAGCGTGATATAGAGCTGCGGAATCTTCACCACAACGATGTTGCTTAGCCAAACCGTGACCACGCCGATTGCGCCGCCAAGGTAAATCCACCAGTTTGGCAAAAGCACAAGCCCCGCCCAGATCGCTTCGTTTCTGCCAAAGAGCAAAAACACGGGAACCGCCGTGGCAAGTCCGCAGACATAGTTGAAAAAGGTGCTGATATACACGCTGGTTTCGTCCGCCAGGCGCGCATTGTAGGAGCGGGAGATCACCAGCAACACGCCGGAGAGAAACACCGCAAGCACGGGCCAGAGCGCGAACCCGCCGCCCATCATCCAGCCGATTCCACCCGCAACCAGCAGGATGCCGGGAATTTGATAGGCGCGAAACGGGTGTTTCTTCATGCCGAACCAGCCGAACTGATCCACCAGCGCACCGGCGATGCTCTGCCCAAGCAACCCGAGCGCGAGGATGGCCGAGAGGCTGATTTTGCCAAAGGCGAAGTTGACGCTCGCGGTGGTTGCAACACCGAGCACACCGCCGATATACAGATACCACGGCAATCGCTTTGCAAACGGCTTTTCGCGCCGCGCGAGGATAATCCCCCCGATGAGGATGAGGCCTACGATATGGATGATGACCGTTGCGGAATACATGCCGTAGAGCGTGGTCAGCCCGCCGTTGACGGCGATCATCACGGCGACAAGGATTCCGATCATCAGAGATGCAAAATAGTACATGCGTTGGGTTTCTCCGGGTCAATGTTCGCCTTGGCGGAGCTGGTTTTCTGCGCCCGCCGCGATGGATGACACTCTGAGTATAGAGCGCGGTCTTGACGCGGCATATGACATATGTCACACTAAGAATAAAACAATACGCTGTGAGGAAACGCATGCAAAAGCAAAAACTACCCGCGAAATACGCGCCCGCTCTGGCGGAATACGCGCTGGATTGGCTGGATCTTTCCGCCGCGGTGCTGATCCGTTTTGAGCGCTGCGAATGGATGCTGCTTGCCGAGCAGGAGATTTCCTATCTGTATGTGATGCTTTCCGGCAAAGCAAAGGTCTGCATGAGCGACGCAAGCGGACGAAATCTGCTGCTTTGCTATTATGTTTCGGAAGGGATCATGGGCGACGTGGAGCTGATGATGGGACGGCACGAGGCGATCTCCGCCGTGCAGGCCGTCTCCGCGGTCGAATGCATCGGTTTGCCGCTGAGCGTCTACGCACCCGCGCTGTTTTCACACCTTCCGTTTGTGCTCCGCGCGGCAAAAGGGCTCGCCATCAAGCTGCACGACAGCGTCGCGAGCACGTCGGAAATCATCCTGCGTCCGTTCGAGGCACGCTTAAGCAGCTATCTGTTGCAGAGCGCGCAGGGAGGGGTGTTCTCCGAGCGTTTGATCGACGTTGCCGAGCAGCTCGGGGTGAGTTATCGCCATCTGTTGCGCGCGCTCAAAGCGCTTTGTGAAGAGGGTGTGTTGGAGAAGCGCAAGGACGGGTATCATGTTTTGAAAGAGTCAGAACTGCACAAAAAAGCCACCGTGTAAACGGCGGCTTTTGCGCTGTACGGTATTGTGTTGCCTACACGGAAGCTTTGATTGATTCGGGCTTCACCGCACGGGTGGCGACAAAGGTTGGAATATTCATCTCGTGCAGCTTACCGTATCCGTTGACATCCTCAAACAAATGTGTGAGCACAAACCCCGCCTTGAGCTGGCCGCCGACCTGCTCCTCAAGCGTATGGGAAAACTGTACGCCGTCGTCGGTTTTTTGCAGCTCCTCCATCAGTTCGGGATCGCTGAGCGGGTCAAACGGGAGGCTGTGCTTGAGTTCCGTCTCCTCGTTGTCAAAGATATAATTGATGCCGTTGTCGAGCCCCGCAAGCAGCACCCCACCGGGCTTGAGGACGCGGAAGCATTCGCGCCAGAGCGGCTCCACCTCGCGGATATAGCAATTGGACACAGGATGCACGATGATGTCGAAGCTCCCGTCTGCAAACGGCAACGGCTTGGACATATCCGCGCGGACGATGTTGATCTGGTATCCTTCCCGCTCGGATACCATGCGTTCGCTCTCCAGCTGCCGCTCGGAATAGTCCAGCACGGTGCAGACGGCGCCCGCCGCCGCAAACAGCGGCATCTGCTGCCCGCCGCCGCAGGCAAGCCCAAGCAGCGACTTTCCCTTGAGATCGGGAAACCACTCCGCCGGAACGGGCTTGGTTGGCGTGAGCACGATGCTCCAGGAGCCTTCTTTTGCTGCGAGATACTGCTCGTGCGTAATGGGTCTGCCCCATTCCCAGCCGTTCTCGACCCAACGGTCGATGGTTTTTGCATTGATGTCCTGATAATTTTCACTCATATCTTGATTCTCCGAATTTCGTTTCTTTATTTCGTTTCTTTTTTCGATTTATACTGGAACTTGCTTACTCTTGTACCTGATCTTGCTTTTTCCGGGCAATATCTGCCTCCATCTGCGCATACAGGCCGCTGCGGGCGTGGTCTTGATGCACGCATCCCGCATTCGCCGGATGGAACGCGCCCGCGCAGTCCAGCCCCGCGTCCGTTGCCGGAATGTCGCCAAGGTTGAGCGCCCCGCGATTGACGCAGGCATCGTATTTGGAGCGTTCCTTAGCGCGCGGCTGAGTGCCGATCATCGCAAACACGCCATATGCCGCAAAGATCATCAAAATCGGCATCCCGATTGCGCGGGTGATCATCTGCCGGTCGCTGAAGAGATGCGCCACCGCCCACGCAAGAAATACCCAAAGCAGCAGGTCTCCCGCGCCGCCGCGCCGCCGGAGCAAACCGCCGATCCACGCAAAAAGCAGAATACCCGCGATGTAGAAGAAGTCCAGCAGGCGGATTCCCTCACGATAGGGCGCAAACGCAGAGGCGGAAAACGAGATTGTTTCGGTTGCGGCGGACAGCGCCGCGTCTTTCTCCAGCCAAAGTTTGGTGAGGTTTTGGTCGAGCCGCACGGGCCTGCCCTGCAGGTCATATCCTTTTTGCAGCGTGTCCCAATGCAACGCATCCAGGATTGCTTCCCCATCCCGCGCCTGCGCTGCGGCACCCGCGGCGGTTGCGTCAGGCAGGTTGCCGTCGATCATACCCGCACCCGAAAGGGAAGGCGTAAGCGCGCGGAGCGAGATTATCACGGCGCAAAACGCGAGCGCGATCAGGAGAAGCCGCACGGGCTCTTTTTCGATTTTGAACGAACCCAACAGCAAGACAAGCCAGAATACGCCGAACGCAAGCGCGATGACCCAAACGGAGGCAAGCGCCGCGCCCGAGAGCGCGAGCGAAAGCCCACCCAGCGCGGCAAACGCCACCGCGCGCCCGCGCCGGAGCGCGGAGAGCGAAACCAGCGCAAACAAAACGGCAAGCAGCGCCAGCAGCACCACAACCTGCATCATTGGCTGCTCCAAACTCAGAAAAATACCCGCCGGATACAGCGCAAAGAGAAGCCCAGCCGCGGGCGCGCTGCCGTCGTCCAGCCGGCGCGCGATCAGATAGACCACCACGGCGCTGAGCGAGGCGACCGCGCAAAGCAGCAGCGCAGGCAGATTCTCCGGCAAAAAGAACGCGGCAAGGTTCAACCGCGCAAACACGCCGCCGCCGAACGCAGGCGCGCGCACAGCAAGAAGCACCAGCGCACGCTGCAGCAGCGCAACGAGAAAAATCGCAACCACCCAGAGCGCGGGCATGCGCCGCACCCGGCAGTTTGCCCAACGAATGCAAAACACCGCACAAAGCGCAAGCGCAAAATAGCCAACCAACAGCCAGGCAAAGCGCGGCGTGGTCAGCAGTTCCCCGCGCAGAAGATAGGCAAAGTGTTTGTAGCGAATGATGATATATCCCGTCAGCACAAGGAACCCAAGCGTGACGATCATGGACATCAGCCGGACGAACCCCTGTTTTCCGCCCCGGTCAAAAAAAAGACTGTTTGGGCGCATGCGCCACTCCTTTATCGCTCTGCTCACGAGACCGTATGCCCGTAGTATACGAGATACTGCCTCTCAGCGTCAAACGTTGTCTTTGCCCCCCGTCTGTGCGCAAGTCACGCGGGCAAAAACGCGCGCGAATTGCTTTTTTACCAAAGCTTCGTTATACTAATAAGTACTTTTTAGAGTGAATCGTGGAGGTTTTTTTCGTATGCATTCGGATATCGCAATCATCGGCGGCGGACCTGCCGGGTTAACCGCGGGCTTGTATGCCGCGCGTGGCGGCGCAAGCGTCACCCTCTATGAAGAGCTCTTCCCCGGCGGACAGATTGCAAAAACGCCATTGGTGGAAAACTATCCCGGTTTTCCGGACGGCGTGGTCGGCTATGAAGTCGGTTCCCTGCTGCAAAAACAGGCGGAAAAGTTCGGCCTAAAGGTGGAATACGCGGGCGCAACCGCCCTCGTGCTCAACGAAAACCCGAAGCGCATCGTCCTGCCGGATCGCGAAGACACGGCAAAAGCCGTCATCCTCTGCATGGGCGCGCATGCCCGTTCCCTCGGCGTCCCGCGGGAAGACGCGCTCACGGGTGCGGGGGTGAGCTATTGCGCGACCTGCGACGGCGCGTTCTTTAAAGAAAAGGCGGTCGCGGTAGTCGGCGGCGGAGACACGGCGATTTCGGACGCACTGTATCTGTCCCGCTTTTGCACAAGCGTGACGGTCGTGCACCGCCGGGACGAGTTCCGCGCGGCAGCAGTACTGGTCGAAAAAGCGAAATCCGTCCCCAACATCCATTTTGCGCTGTCCTGCGTCCCGCTCAGTCTCGCGGGAGACACCCATGTCGAAGGGCTTGAAATCATGGACCTCAAGACATCCGTTCCCCGCATGCTGTCCGTCTCCGGCGTGTTCGTCGCGGTCGGCATCACGCCGCAGAGCGCGCTGGTCAAAGGCGTGGTCACGATGAACGAAGGCGGCAGCATCCTCACCGACGAACTGATGAAGACCAACATCCCCGGTGTGTATGCAGCCGGTGATATCCGCAACACGCCGCTTCGGCAGGTGATTACCGCCTGCGCGGACGGCGCGGTTGCCGCAACCAGCGCGCTGGAGTTCATCTCCTGCCACTGAGCGCATCCTTTCGAACTCAACCAACCAGACAGGAGAATCAACTGCTCTATGGGTAGACTTTTTGGAACGGACGGCGTTCGCGGCATCGCAAACCGTGACCTGGACTGCACTCTGGCGTTCAAAATCGGCGCGGTCGGCGCATTTGTGCTCACCAACGAAGTGCATTCCCCGCGCATCCTTGTTGGCATGGACACGCGAAAGTCCGGCACCATGCTGGGCGCCGCGCTTTCGGCGGGCATCTGCTCCGTCGGCGGAGACGTGCTGGATGTCGGCATTCTGCCGACTCCCGCAATGGCGTATCTTGTGCGTCTGTACGAAGCGGACGCGGCGGTGATGATCTCCGCCTCCCACAACACGATGGAATACAACGGCATCAAATGGTTTGACAAGAACGGTTTCAAACTGCTCGACGAAATTGAAGACCGCATCGAATCCATCATACAAAGCGGCGAAGAGCTGCCCCGTCCGGAAGGGCGCGATGTCGGTCGCGTGATCTCCGCCGTCCGCGCGAAGAAGGACTATTGCGACTATCTTGTGGAGCAATCCGATTATCGCTTTGAGGGGTTAAGGATCGTGCTGGACTGCGCGCATGGTTCGTCGTCCTTTATTGCAAAGGAAGTATTCGAACGCCTCGGCGCGGAAGTCATCGCAAAATCCTGCGCGCCGGACGGCATCAACATCAACGACCACTGCGGGAGCACGCACCCCGAGCGCCTGCAGGAAATGGTGGTCAATTACGGCGCGGACCTCGGCTTCGCGTTTGACGGCGACGCGGATCGCTTGATCTCCTGCGACGAATACGGCAACATCGTAGACGGCGACCAGGCGATGGGCATCCTCGCGCTGCATATGCACAGCAAGGGCACGCTGGCAAAGGACACGCTGGTGCTGACCGTGATGAGCAATCTGGGACTTAAGAACGCGCTCAAGGAAGCGGGCGTGAGCATTGTGGAAACAAAGGTTGGCGATCGCTACGTGCTCGAGAGCATGCTGGCAAACGGCTACTCCATCGGCGGCGAACAGAGCGGGCACATCATCCTCTTGAGCAAAAATACCACGGGAGACGGCATGATGAGCGCAATCGCGCTGCTTGGCGTGGTCGCGGAGTCGAAAAAGCGCTTGAGCAAGCTCGCCGCGCGCATTGAGCAATATCCACAGGTTCTGGTCAACGTCATCGTGGACAACGAGAAGAAGGCCGACGCGCTGGCGGATGATGAACTCAGCGCGCTCACAAAAGAAATTGAGAACAAGCTCGGCAAAAACGGACGCGTGCTGATCCGCGCCAGCGGCACAGAGCCGCTCGTGCGCATCATGATCGAAGGACAAGATGAAAAGTCGATCCTCGATCAGGCGCTCTCGCTGGCGCACATCATCGTGCGCAAATACAACGGAAAGATTCGCACCTGACGATTCCCGCCTTGGAACAGGCAAACTCGATTGGATTGGAAAACTGCACTGAAATGTTGACGAAAGCACAAAAAACGGAAGCCCTCGCCATTCTACATGCGACGTATCCAAACGCGAAACCCGCGCTGGATTTCACGTCCCCGTTTGAGTTGTTGGTGGCAACCATCCTCTCCGCGCAGAGCACGGACGTGATGGTGAATAAGTGCACACAGGAGCTATTCCCCGTCGCCAACACGCCGGAGCAGATTGCCGCCATGACGGAGGAGGAACTATTCCCCTATATCAAACGCTGCGGCTTTTTCAACACGAAAGGACGGCATATCCTCGAGACCGCGCGCATCCTCGTTGCCCAATATGGCGGCAAGGTGCCCGCAAGCATTGAAACACTCCAAACCCTGCCGGGTGTAGGAAGAAAGACCGCGAACGTGGTCGCCAGCAACGCCTTTGGCATCCCCGCCATCGCGGTGGACACCCATGTATTCCGCGTGAGCAACCGCATCGGCTTAGCCGCCGCAAAAAATGTGGAAAAAACCGAGGAGCAGCTGCAAAAAGCGATTCCGCGTGAAGATTGGACCGCGGCGCACCACTGGCTCATCTATCACGGGCGGCAGGTTTGCGACGCGAGAAAGCCGAAATGCGAAATCTGCCCGCTGAGCCATATTTGCCTCTATTATCAGGACGGCAAGAAAGCCGCCGCGAAAAAATCTGCGGCATCAACCACAAAGAAGAAGCCTGCGGCAAGCAAAACAAAATAGAAGCTTGCGGCAGGAGACAAGAAGAAGCCCGCGGCAAGTAATACAAAACAGAAAGATTAGGTTACACCATGCAATTTGTCGATAAAGCGCGCATCGTCGTGAAAGCCGGAAACGGCGGAGACGGGCACGCCTCCTTTCACCGTGAAAAATATGTACAGATGGGCGGGCCGGATGGCGGAGACGGCGGGCGCGGCGGCGACCTCGTGTTTTTTGCCGATCCGCATATGTCCACACTGCTGGATTTTAAGTTTCAGCGATTCTACCGCGCGGAAAACGGTGAGCCGGGCAAGCCGGAGCTCAGCACGGGCAAAAACGGCAAACCGTTGGTGATTCGCGTCCCCGTCGGTACCATTGTGCGGGACGTGGAGAGCGGCGCCATCCTCGCGGACATGAGCGAGGGAAACAAGGAGCGGATCATCCTCCGCGGTGGACGCGGCGGCAAGGGCAACGCAAAGTTTGCAACGCCGACGCATCAGGCACCGCGCTTTTCTCAACCGGGCATCAAAACGGCGGAGTATGAGGTCGAGCTGGAGCTCAAATCGATTGCGGATGTCGGGCTTGTCGGCCTGCCTTCCGTCGGAAAATCGACCATTCTCTCCGTACTCACCGCTGCAAAGCCGAAGATTGCGGCGTATCATTTCACCACGCTTTCGCCCAACCTCGGCGTGGCGTCCCGCCACAACCGCTCGTTCGTGCTCGCGGATATTCCGGGCTTGATTGAGGGTGCGGCGGAAGGCGCGGGCCTCGGGCACGATTTCTTGCGGCACATTGAACGCACGCGTATGCTGGTGCATGTCGTAGACATCTCCGGCAGTGAAATGCGCGATCCTGTGGAAGATTTTCAGAAGATCAACGACGAACTCAGCAAGTTTTCGCCGCTGCTGGCAGAGATTCCGCAACTGGTCGCTGCAAACAAGACCGACCTGCCGGAATCGGATGAAAACCTCGCACGATTCAAAGAAGCCTATCCAAACGTAGAAGTCTTCCCCGTTTCGGCGGCAACCGCACAGGGGTTTGAGGCGCTTTTAGATCGTGTGGTGCAGGTGCTCGACACCCTGCCGCCGGTGTTGCGATATGAGGAAACGGATCTTGCCGAGAGCACGGGGTATGAGTCGGGCTTCCATATTGAGCGCGGAGACGACGGCGTGTTTGATGTCTCCGGCGGCGAGATTGAAAAGCTGCTGGATTCCACCAATCCGGACGACGAGCTTTCGATGCGCAGATTCCAGCAGTTGCTCATCAAAAACGGCATTATATCGGCGCTGCGTGAGATGGGCGCGAAGGACGGCGACAGCATCCGCCTCGGCGAATGGGAGTTTGACTTTTTGGATTAAAAGCACCCGCGATATTGGCGCGATGGCAGAGTACAACAACCGAACCAAACTTGCAAGAAGGCGGTATGAACGATGGAACAGCAAGAACGCGTCCGCATCACCGTCGAGACGACGGTTCCCGTTTCGCCGGAGCTGGCATGGGAGTATTGGACGGAACCCCGGCACATCACCCAATGGAATCAGGCTTCCGAAGACTGGCACACGCTACGCGCGGAAAACGACCTGCGCGCCGGCGGAAAGTTCACCTCCCGCATGGAATCGAAAGACGGCAAATTCGGCTTTGACTTCTGGGGCATTTACGACGAGGTGGACCCGCACCGCATCCTAGCCTCCACGCTTGGAGACGGGCGGAAAGTGCATGTTTCGTTTGAACCTGTGCCCGCAGGAACCAGAATCGTCGAAACATTTGAAGCGGAAGGCGAAAACTCCGTCGAGATGCAACAGCAGGGCTGGCAAGCAATTATGGATCACTTCCGCAATTATGTAGCCAAGCAATAACCTTTCAACAACAGCAAACAGCACGCACCACAAAGTGCCCGCCATATGGCGGGCACTTTTGCGTGAACGTTCTTTTATACAAAATCGATCGGCAAGAAATCATCGATATTCAACTGAACAGCACCATTTTCTTGCCGGTAACGGCATGTTTCCTCATGAATTTGCCGCGTACTCCTGATTGATCAACACCTGCGCAATCGCAAACGCCCGAAGCCTGCGCACGGCGAGCGTGTGCTGCGGCGTACCGACGGCAAATTTCGGCAGAATGCTTTCCACGCGGATGGTTGCAAACGCGAATGCTTCCAACGCCTGTTCCAATTCTTCGTGTGAGGAAGCTATTGACTCCTGCGTTTCCCCAAGCTCCCGGGCAATCAACAAAAGCGCGAGCGAATACGCCGCGATCCCGCGCGCGGTCAGACGCTGCTGCGCGGAACCATCCTTCAGCTTCAGAATCGCTTTTTCGCTCTTCATCCGCGTGGACGCGATCGCCCGTGCAGCTTCCCGCAATTCCATTTCCGAAAACACGCTCATGTCCATACTCTCCCGTACAAAAAGCCCGCCGTGAGGCGGGCAAAGTACGCTTGTCTTATTTTTCTTCCGTGGCAAGCCTGCGTCCCATGAGCACGCCCATGACGGAGGCCATCATCAACCCACGCGTCCAGCCGCTGGAATCGCCCAGCGAATAGAACCCCTGTATATTGGTCGTGAAGTTTTCGTCCATCTTCACGCGGTTGCTGTAGAACTTCAACTCCGGCGAATAGAGCAGGGTCTCCGCCGCGGCAAAGCCGGGGACAACCTGATCGACCGCCTGAATGAAGTTGATGATATTCGTCATCGCACGATACGGCATCGCCGCCGTGATATCCCCAGCGATCGCGTCCGGCAGTGTCGGCACCACGTTGGAGAACGAGAGTTCCCGCTGCCAGGTGCGCTTGCCGTCGAGAATGTCGCCATAGCGCTGCACGAGAATATGCCCAGCTCCCAGCATATTGGTCAGCTCGCCAACCTTCTGCGCATAGGCAATCGGCTGATCGAACGGTACGTTGAAATTATGGGAGCAAAGAATCGCCAAATTGGTGTTGTTGGACTTCTTCTCTTTATATGCGTGCCCGTTGACCACGGCAAGGTCGTTGTCATAGTTTTCCTGGCTGACAAATCCGCCGGGGTTTTGGCAGAAGGTACGAACCTTGTTGCGAAACGGCTGCGGATAGCCGATGAGCTTGCTTTCATAGAGCACTTCGTTGACGGTCTCCATGACCTCGTTTCGCACCTCGACGCGCACGCCGATATCCACGGTACCGGGCTGATGCGCAATGCTGTGCTCCGCGCAGATGTTTTCCAGCCAGTCCGCGCCGCGCCGACCGGTCGCGATCACAACCGTCTTGGCAAAGAGCTCAAATCCCTGTTTGCCGTCGTTGAGCAAAACGCCTTTGCAAACGTTGTTTTCAAGGATCAGGTTCTCGCAAGCATGACCGAAAAGCATCTCCACGCCGTTTTGCAGCAGGTATTGCTCGATGGCGTAATAGATGTCCTGCGCCTTTTCGGTGCCGAGGTGGCGAATCGGGCAATCGACTAGCTTGAGCCCCGCCTGAATCGCCCGGCGACGGATCTCTTTGACCGCGACGGTGTTGTTGATGCCCTCGATGTGGTCGTCCGCACCAAACTCCAGATAGATGCCGTCGGTATAATCAATCGCGGACTGCGCCTTGTCGGGTCCGATCAGGCTCGGCAAATCGCCGCCTACTTCAAAGGAGAGCGAAAGCTTGCCGTCCGAAAACGCACCCGCGCCGGAAAACCCGGTCGTGATATGGCAATATGGCTTGCAGTTGACGCAGCGGCCGGTCACGGCCTTCGGGCAACGACGCTGTTCCACCGCGAGGCCTTTTTCCACGATGACGATGCGCTGTTTTGCGCCGCGCTTGATCATTTCAAGTGCGGTAAAAATCCCCGAAGGGCCTGCGCCAACGATCACAACGTCTGTCTGCATGTGTATTCCTCCCAAATCAGTTTCGGTTCTGCTTGTTCCGGTTTTTCGGTGCGCCCATGACGGAAACCCCGCCCGCGCGCACCAACCAACAAAGTAATATTTTTACCAGAAAAAGCGCAATTTGTCAAATAAAACCTGAAATCATCGTGTCTTCTCCTCCGCTCTTTTCAGCCACCGGAAAGCATGGTATAATGAAATATCTTGTATACAGGGAGCGCCTTAGGCATGCAGCTATCAGAATTGGTCCGCCGCATCCGTAGCGGCGAAAAAGAAGCCGTCAAGGAGCTTGTTGCCACATATGGCAGCGCGGTCTATCAACGCGCCTTTGAGCGCACGGGGGACAAAGACCTCGCGCGTGAAGCCGCACGCCAAACCTTCGGGCAGTTTGTTGCAATTGTGCAACAGCAGCAGGAGGACGATGGCTGGAATCTCTGGTTTGGCGACCTGATTGAGCGAAATATCTCCACCTATGCGCAAATCAGCACCGATATGCGTACGATTGAATCCGAATTGGATCATGAGATCGTGAGCAATGCTTCTCTTTGCGCGCCCGCAACTGCATCTGCCAAACAAGCCGCCGAGTCCGACTCCTTCATCTGGCGGCCGGAAGCAGAACCGACCCAGCAACGCAAACCGGAGCCGGAACCGGAAGCAGAACCGTTCGTCTGGCGCGAACAGCAAGAACCGCTTCCGCCGCAAAAGCCGGAGAAAGCCCGCCGCAAGGAACGCGGAAAGAAGCAGGAACCGCGCGCACACAAAGACAGCGTCCGGGACGAAATCTTCGATGAACCCTACAACAAAAAATCCAAGAGCGGCGGACATGCATTCTCCATCTTCCTGCTGATCATCGTAAGCCTCTTGTTGCTCTGGGTGGTTGTCGGTGTTGCGATGACGATGCAATGGATTCCGTTCTACGATCTTGGTTTTACTTGGTTTAACACAAACGTGTTTAAGCTTTTCTAATTTATCAAACGCTTACAAAAATAAAAGATCGGGTATTTGAACTGAACCCCGTTGATTA
>DLGD01000021.1:0-95172 GCA_002482505.1 Christensenella sp. UBA7703
CTAACTTTAGGGGTGCAGTTCACCTCGCCGCCTTTTTTTCGATCTCAGTATTTCATCAGATGAAAGACACGATTCGTCTGGTCATGTTCGGGATAGTAAATTTCGTTCTCCTGTATGATCGAAAAGTGTTCCTGAAAAAGCACTCGCCATTGCTCAGTTGTTTGGTTCCATAACAAAAGCCCATCGTCTAAAAGATTGCCGGAAATCGTTTTGATCTTCCAATCAATGATTTGCTCTTGTGTGATATAAGGGTTTAGCTTTACGAATATTTTTCCGTATTCTTTCAAGATTCGCACACACGCGTGAAGTAGCTTCATCGCGTCGTCTGGATACAGATTGTCAATGATATTGGAGAGTATTACCGCGTCATACGACATATCCGGAACATCCGTCAATATCTCCAATCCGCCTTGTCGAAATTCAAAGTCGCCGCACGGCATATTTGCCGTCCTTCTTTGTGCAGTGATAATCGCCTGTTTGGAAAGATCGATCCCCAAATGCGATTTCGTTCCATGCAGAGAGCAATAAAAGAGCAAGCTACCATTTCCGCACCCAAAATCAAGAATACATTCTGAATCCTTCGATAGCCAGCCGATCGCATCATCCAGCGCGGTATTGCCGGACGAAGAGTTCTGTGGGACAGCGCTATTTTCATCCAAAAATATGGAGTCCCAGAACGAAATGCAACGCTGATAATCGTTCATCCAATCTCCTCTGCTCGTGTATCGTGCTACAAATCATCGCGCTCGATGATCTCTAGGAATACCTCCGCAATGTACGGATCAAATTGTGTTCCTGCGTTTTTGCGGATTTCGTTCATTGCAACCTCGCGCGGGAGCGCTTTTCGGTATACGCGGTCTTCCGTCATCGCATCGTATGCGTCGGCAACGGCGAGAATCCGCGACAGAAGCGGGATTCTCTCGCCCGCGATCCGGTTTGGATATCCGGTTCCATCCCAACGTTCATGGTGCGTCAAAATCAACTCCGCAATCGGCGCAAAATCCGGCGACGCCATCGCGATGCGATAGCCGATCTCTGGATGCGTCTTCATCACGATCAGTTCTTCCTCGTTGAGCGCCGCAGGTTTATTTAAGATTTGATCGCTGATTCCGATTTTGCCAATATCATGCAGATAGGCAAAGAGTTTTAATCGATCGATGTCGTCATGCGAAAGGCCCAGCCGTTCGCCGATGTTCGCGCAGAAGGCACCAATGCGTTCCGCGTGTTCCTCAGTCTCAAAGCTCCTCTCAAACAACGTTGCCATAATGGAGGATAGAACCGCATTGTGATGGCTCTTTTGGTCAAAGAGCTTACGTCGCGCCATATTAGCCTCAGCATCTTTTACGACCTGAGCCAAATCATCTCTGTCGGAGGTCTTTGTGCTTCCACCGATCGATAGATTAATGATCAAAGTGCGATCCAATAGCTTTGCGTTATGCGCGTCAAACGCTTCTTTAAACGCCAGCATGCGCTCTGCGCAGGCACGCGCATCCGTGTTCGGCAACAGCAAGCCAAACTCATCGCCGCCAATGCGTGCGATGATCTCATTTGGGAGCACGCTGGCTTTGAGCACAGCGGCGGTTGTTTGAATCATGTGATCCCCGATATCATATCCAAATGCGTCGTTGACAAGCTTCAATCCATTGATATCGACAAACACGACGGAGAGCGGCAAGGATGCCGTTTGATCAAGTGACTTTTTCGCATTGTCATAGTATTGCCGGTTATGAAGGCCCGTGAGCTGATCGTGATTGCTCAAATACTGAATCTGTAAGAACTGCAGTTTGGATTTTGTAATGTCAACGATAATCCCTTCGAGCGCGACAACATCCCCCGACTCACCCAAAACGCCTTGGTTGATGTCAAGTACCCATTTCCGTTCGCCTGCTGCGGTCAGGATTTCATACTCATATTGGTTACTTTCGTGCGCGGAAAGATGCGCGAAGCTTTCCTCCCAAACAGGTTCACGATACTCCGGACAGATGATGTCGTTGAATGCAATCGCCGCGTTGTCGATCAGTTCGTCCGGCAGATAACCCGTCAGTTCAAAGCAGCCGGTTGAGACAAACTGCATCGTCCAGTTGCGATCATATGCGCAACGGTATGCCATGCCCGGCAAGTTTGATAGCAGCACGCTCTTGCTTCGTTCGCTCTCACGTAGTGCTTCATTGGTTTTGCGAAGGTTCGTTACATCTACTCCGGCAGAAAGAACACCAGAAATCTCTCCATTTACATCACGCAAAACCACATTGCGCCATTCAATCTGGCGCACCTCGTTGTTTGCGTTGATAATGCCGTTTTCGTTGATATCGGTTGGCTTAACCGTGCCGTCGTAGATACGCCGCATCACTTCATAAACACCTGCGCGATCCTGCTCCGGCACAAAGTTTTCCATCCATTGTTTACCGACGATCTCTTCTTTTGCAAGCCCCAGCGTGTCGCATCCTGTTCGGTTGATCATTGTAGCATACCCTTCCCGGTCAAACGCTACAAACAGCACCGCTGCAATGTCAAAATAAGTCTGCGCACGATCCCTCTCCTGAATTACGATCGCTTCCGATTCTTTCCTCTGGGTAATATCGCGTGAGATACCACCGACGCCACGCTTATGTGCCGCAATTTCAACCGGAAAAATGATGGTCTCAAACGCTTGCTCCCCGCTCGTATCTTCGATATAGAGTGGTTTCCCGCTGAGCAAAACACTCCTGTCGCGCGATTCCCAGAGTCTCGCTTCCGCGTTAGGCTTGATGTCGCTGAGTTGTTTACCGATCAGTTGCGCTTCCGAAACCCCGTAATAGTGCTGCATATTTGTATTGAGCGCAATATACTTAAGCGAACTATCCTTGAGATAGATCAGATCGTAGCTGGAATTGAGCAATGTTTTGTAGATTGCTTCATATTCCCTTGCTGCTTGCTCAGCAACAACGCGCTCGGTAATGTCCTGCAGCGTCCCAAAGATAAAGGGCCGCCCGGTTGTTTTAATTAAAACGGATTGCAGCCGCACCTGAACCGTCCGCTCGGGTGCATGCATCTGAAGAATCCGGCAATCAAAAAAGACGTCGTCTCCGCGAAACACCGCCTCTTTTGCAAGCGAAAAAACGCGCTCGCGATCGTCGATATGGACATGACGAAGCAAGGATTCAACGCTCGAGATAGAAGAGGTATCGTCCAATTCTAGAATGCGAGCGGCTTCCTCCGAAAACTGAAACGCCCCTTTGTCTGTGTGAAATGAAAAGCTGCCGATGTGCGCAAGGCGTTGCGCTTCTTTCAACGCAGATTCGTTCTTTAACCGGTCATTTGTCTCACGAATAATTTTACGAAGATTGGTAAACACCAATATAAAAATCAAGATTGCCGTAAGCGTTACAAAGATCATTCCCTTGGAGATGCTAATCATGAATACTTCCGGGCTTTCCGGATGCGTGCTGATAACAGCCAACTCTGTTGCGATGATCCAGATGTATCCAACAAGCGCATAAACAGCAGTGACGAAAAGCGATCTGTTCAGAGCGCTTCCGGGTTTGTTCGCTCGCATGCCGTCGGTTTGTTTCATCTGCATCTCCCCGTTGTTATCGCTTTCATTGAGACGTTTTTTTAAGGGTCACTGTTGTATTACACAACATCATTATCATATCTTTTTGTCACATTTTATGCAATCCTAATTTCGACTATCCGTACAGAATCGATACGGTCTAGTCCGCTTCTTCTCCGATGTAGGTGAAGCGAATGTGCGTCATACCATCTCGTTCAACCGTCTCATTCCACATGCTTGCAGGGCGCACCCAAACGCCATGTTCTCCATAGAGTGCACGATACACGACCATCGGTTCAAGCGTTTCCGAGTGCTTCGCAAGATAAAGCACCTCATATTCGTTACCTTTGAAATGACGATAGCGACCAATTTTAATCTCTTCCATAAATTCCCTTTCTTCTTTCAACTTTGAAACACACGTAACCTGCGCAGCATGCATAAACGGTATCATTTTACTATGAAACAAACACAGCCTGCACGAGAAACATATAAAGCGCAGTTCCGCAACCGATGCTCAAGAGCACGTTTTTACGCCAAAGATGGAGGACTACGATAAACGCAATCGAAATCAGTTCCGGCAAACCGTGCGGGTATGACAGAATCGGAACACTTTTCAAGCAATACACGACAAGCAACCCCATCATCACCGGCGGAAGCACATTGCCAAGATACGTGACTACCTCCGGCGGGCGCTTGCCGTCCGGAAAAAGTACAAACGGAGTTAATCGCGTCGCTATTGCTCCAAGCGCTACCGCAAGGATAGTTAAAATGATTTGAACCGGCGTTAGCTGCATAGTTTCTTCCTCCCCGCGAGCAACGCGATTAATATGATTGCAAGTGCGGGTAAGACCATGTTCTCAGCACCGAAGATCACACGCGAAAGCATCGCGCACGCAACCCCGATCAGACCCAGAATCCAATTGCCCTTCTTTTTAATCTGCTCTAAAAACAGCACGACAAACAATGCTGTCAGCGCAAAGTCCAGCCCCTTCATGTCAAACGGCATCAGCTCGCCAAGCAACCCACCCAGAAGTGTGCCAAAGACCCAATACAGATAGTCGAGCAGGGATATGCTCAAATAGAAGTATTTCGCTTCAACGCCCTCCGGCGGAGTGACCGACGAGACGATGGAAAACGTTTCGTCGCAAAGGGTATAGATCAAAAACGCTTTTGCTTTGCCAAATCCCTTGTATTTTTCCAGCATCGACAGACCGTAAAATAAATGCCTTGCGTTCACCAACAGGCTCAAAATCAACGCTTCCAGCGGGTGAAATGCCGTCGTGAGAAGCGTGATTGCCACAAACTGCATGCTGCCGCAGAAGGCGACCGCGCTCATCAAAACAGACCACTGCGGGCCATAGCCTTTCTCCAGCATCAGCATGCCGTATGCGATGCCCAGCACCAGAAAACCGGCTAAAACAGGCAAAGTATGCGGAAACGCTGCAGTGAGCGCTTGAGAAAACTTTTTCTTTCTCGCGATATCCAATGTTACAACTCCTCGTTTTTTCAATCAAGACGAAATACAAAACAGCCGACGGGTGATCGCCGCCGGTTGCCTTGCAGATTTTTCAAATCGATCCCTTTCACAGCTGGATTCCGGCTCATTCATCCAGAATCGAAGCGCCTTTCCTGCTTTGCACAACAGCCCATTCGACAAACTGCTTGGCAGCCCTTGGCGATCTTCCGCCTGCGCGAATCGCCCATCGAACCGCGCCAAGCTCCAGTTCCTCTTGCGGAACGCTCAGCAATTTCTCCTGCGCAATGGCGCGGATGATCGAAAGGTACTGTGCCTGATCGGGTGCAAAGAAGTTCACGGTTTGATCAAAGCGATCATAGAGTGAAAGCTTTTCCTGCTTCGTGTCGCCCGCGTTCACATCGTCCACGTCGACACTGCGCTCTGAAAACGTCTCTTTCACAAGGTGTCGGCGGTTGCTTGTTGCGTAAATCCGGCAGTTCTCCGGCCGCGCAACCACGCCGCCTTCCAGAACGGATTTGAGTGCGGAAAACGCCGCATCGTCCGTTGAAAACGAAAGATCATCCAGAAAGAGGATAAAGCGAAGCGGTACCTTCCGCAGTTGTTCCATAATCGCGGGAAACGAAGGAATGCACTCCTTGGTTACCTCGACAATGCGAAGCCCGTTTGCACGGTATTCGTTTGCAAGCGCCTTGATCGTGCTGCTTTTGCCCGTTCCTCGGTCACCGTAGAGCAGCATGTTTCCGCCGCCGCGCCCTTCGACAAAGTCCCGCGTGTTCGCCGCAACAAGCCCGCGCTCGTATTCATACGATTTGAGGTTGCTGAGGCGAACAGGGTCGGGATTCTGAATACCGATGAGTGAATGATCCCATCGGAACGCACCAAAGCGCGCAAACACGCCGTAGCCGTTTCGCCGATAGAATGATTCCAGTTCATTGAGCGAAGCCTTGACTCCAACGCGAAAAAAGGGGCTCAGGTTTGCATACTCCGGCAAACGCGAAATCAGCTCTTTGTGTTCCCCTCCGCTTGTTTCAAGCAGTGCGTTTTTCAGTTGTGAAGCAGAAGCACTCGCAACAGAAGCAATCGCTTCCAAATCAAATGATGCGGCTTTCTTCAACGCAGGATAAGATTCACGCGTGTTTCCGCTTGCCGCCGCACGGGAAAAGGCGTTGTCATCATAGCGCAGAAGCTGCTCCAGATGAGCCGTAAAGTCGAGCGAATCATTCGCAAGGCTCAGGCTTTGTAAAAATGCGCCATACTGCTCGCAAAACGAAGCGGCATCCCCGCTCTGCGCGCTTTTGAGCACGTGCGCAAAGCGGGAAACCGTGGCGTCTTCTAAAATCGAACGGTAAACCGTCAAGGAATTCAGTTGCAAGCTTACCGCGTTGAGATCGTTCAAAGTTGCTCCTTTTATTCTACCGACTTATTTCTTCAGGAAGGTCATCTGGCTTCTGAGCTGCTGACCGACCTTGACGAGCTGCGTTTCTGCGCCGTGACGCTTCATGGCATTGAAATGCGGGCGGCCAACGCGGTTTTCGAGAATCCAGTTGCGAGCAAAGGTGCCGTCCTGAATCTCGGTGAGCACTTTCTTCATCTCTTTGCGTGTTTCCTCGGTGATGATGCGCTTGCCGGTGACATAGTCGCCATATTCCGCCGTGTCGCTGATGGAATAGCGCATGCGCTCGAATCCGCCGGCATAGATCAGGTCGACGATGAGCTTCATCTCGTGGATGCACTCAAAGTATGCATTCTCCGGCGCGTAGCCTGCGGCAACCAGCGTCTCGAAGCCAGCCAGCATGAGCTCTGTCACGCCGCCGCAGAGTACCGCCTGCTCTCCAAAGAGGTCGGTCTCGGTCTCTTCGCGGAAGGTGGTCTCTAGGATGCCTGCACGCGCGCCGCCGATACCGGCCGCATATGCCAGAGCTGTTTCCTTCGCCTTGCCGGTGAAGTCTTGATAGACGGCGATCAGATTCGGAACGCCTGCGCCGCGCTGATACTCGCTGCGGACTGTATGTCCGGGGCCTTTTGGCGCGACCATGATCACGTCCACATTGGCAGGCGGCATGATCTGGCCGTAATGAATGTTGAAACCGTGTGCAAAGACGAGTGTGTTGCCCTCCACAAGACCGTCCGCGATGCTATCGGTATAGAGCGCGGCCTGCTTTTCGTCGTTGACGAGAATCATGATGACATCCGCAAGCTTCGCCGCGTCTTTTGCGGTGTAGACCTTCAAGCCTGCTTCTTCCGCCAATTTCCAGGATTTGCTCCCCTGATAGAGACCGACGATGACATTCACGCCGCTCTCTTTGAGATTCAGCGCATGGGCATGCCCCTGACTGCCGTAGCCAATGATGGCAACGGTCTTGTTCTTGAGGTGCGCGAGGTTACAATCGCTCTCATAATACATCTTAGCCATTTCGTTCATCCTCCAAATAATATGAATCTATTACGACAAATGCCGTGGAACTCAAAATCGCAAATCAGTCCTGTTTGACCGCCATCACATGCGCGTTTTCAATCGCGATGGTGCCGGTTCGCACCGTCTCACGGATGCCATAGCGCTCCAGCATCTGCTCCAGTCTGCGCACCTGATCAGACGTGTCGGCATACTCGACGATGAGCATCTCATGCGACACGTCAATGACCTTTGCGCCGAAGATCTTCGTGATCTGCAACAGATCCGAGCGGTTTTCCGAGGTCGCGTTGACCTTGAGCAGGATCAGTTCGCGGTTGATGAACTCGCCTTCGGTCAAAATTTTAACTTCGATGACGTCGATGAGCTTGCAGAGCTGTTTTTCGACCTGATCGAAAATCTCCTCGTCTCCGTCGACTACGATCGTCATACGTGAAACGGCAGGATCGCTCGTGGTTCCAACCGCCAAACTATGGATATTATACGCCCTGCGTGAAAACAAACCAACGACTTTATACAGGATACCCGCGTGGTTCTTCACGAGGACAGACATGGTGAGTTTCATGGGCTTTCCTTCCATATGAACTCCTTTCTTACGCCGTCTCAATCAGGCGGCAGACGATGTCTCCCATCTGCTGGGTTGAGATGGATTCCTTGCCCGCTGCAATGTCGGCCGTACGCCAGCCTTCTTCGAGGGCAAGCTGCACCGCGCGTTCAATCGCGTTCGCCGCCTCCTGCTGGTTGAGCGAATAGCGAAGCAGCATCGCGCAGGAGAGGATCGTTGCAAGCGGGTTGGCAGTGCCCGTGCCTGCGATATCCGGCGCGGAACCGTGGATCGGTTCATACAGCCCCAGCGTGCCGTCGCCCAGCGAAGCGGAGGGCAACATGCCGATGGAGCCCGTAATCATGCTCGCTTCGTCCGAGAGGATGTCGCCAAACATGTTGCTCGTGACAACCACGTCAAATCGGGCGGGATTGCGAACCAGCTGCATCGCCGCGTTGTCGACGAGCATATCGTCATAGGCAACGTCGGAGTATTCCTTGGCAAGCCTGTGCATCGTCTCGCGCCAGAGGCGGGAGCTTTCGAGCACGTTCGCCTTATCCACGCTGGTGAGCTTGCTACCGCGTTTTCTTGCAGCTTCAAAACCGATTCTGCCGATGCGTTCGACTTCCATGACGGAGTAACGCTCGGTGTCGTAGGCTTCTTCCCCGTGTTCGCCGCGGCTTCGTCCGCGCTCACCGAAGTAGATGCCGCCCGTGAGCTCGCGTACCATCAGGATATCGAGCCCGTTTTGAACGATCTCCGCTTTGAGCGGGCAGGCATCCTTGAGAGAATCAAACAGCACCGCCGGGCGAAGGTTTGCATAGAGCCCCAGCGCCGCGCGGATACCCAATAGCCCCGCCTCCGGGCGCAGGTGCCCCGGCAGCGTCTCCCACTTCGGCCCGCCAACCGCGCCGAGCAGAACCGCGCTGCTGGCTTTGCAGACGCGAATGGTCTCCTCCGGCAGCGGAAAGCCGAGAGCGTCAATGGCGCAACCACCCATCAGCACATCGTGAAAACTCAGCGCAAAGCCAAACCGCTTCGCCGCAACGTTTAGCGCCTTGATGGCTTCTCCGACGATCTCGGGGCCGATTCCATCTCCGCGAATGACCGCAATATTATAATTCATCGTCCGTTCCCCCCTACAGCTTTCCCGCTTTGATGGCGTTCATCAGTCCGCCAGCGGAGATGATTCCCTGAATGAACGCCGGGAAGGGCTCGCCCTGATAGCTCTCATTTCGGGTGAGGTTCGTGATCACGCCCGTGTCAAAGTCTACGCTGATCTTGTCCCCCGCTTGAATCTTTTCGCTCGCTTCGGGACATTCCACGATCGGAAGCCCGATGTTGATCGCGTTGCGATAAAAGATGCGCGCAAACGTCGCCGCGATGACACAGGAGATGCCGCTTTCTTTGATCGCGATCGGCGCGTGCTCACGCGAGCTGCCGCAGCCGAAGTTTTTGCCGCCGACCATCACATCGCCCGCCTGCACCCGCTTGGAGAAATCTTTGTCGATGTCCTCCATGCAATGGGGTGCGAGCTCTTTGGGATCGGTGGTGTTGAGATAACGCGCGGGGATGATCACGTCGGTATCAATGTTGTCGCCATATTTGATGGCGTTGCCTGTTGCCTTCATACTTTGCCTCCTAACACGGATTCGGGTGTGACGAGTTTGCCTGCGATGGCGGATGCGGCGGCAACGGCTGGAGAAGCGAGATACACTTCAGATCCTGTGTGCCCCATACGCCCGACGAAGTTGCGATTGGTGGTGGCTACCGCGCGCTCGCCTTTGGCAAGAATGCCCATGTGCCCGCCGAGGCACGGCCCGCAGGTGGGAGTGCTAACCGCGCAGCCCGCGTCGATAAACGTCTTCACGAGGCCCTCTTCCATCGCCTGCAGCATGATCTTTTGCGTGGCGGGGATCACGATGCAACGCACGCCGTCGTGCACCTGCCTGCCTTCAAAAATCTTGGCTGCTACTCGCAGGTCTTCGATTCTGCCGTTGGTGCAGCTGCCGATGACCGCCTGATCGATGGTGATCTCACCGACTTCGGAGACGGGCTTTGCGTTCTCAGGCAGATGTGGCAGGGATACGGTCGGCTCGATCGCGGAGAGGTCGATCTCAAACGTCTTTGTGTATTCCGCATCTTCGTCCGCTTGATAGACCGTCCAGGGCGCGCAGTTGTGCTCTTTTGCAAACTGCTCGGTCTTCTCGTCATATTCAAACGCGCCGTTTTTCGCGCCGGCTTCAATCGCCATGTTCGCCATGCAAAGACGGTCTTCCATCGTGAGGCTGGCAAGCCCCTCGCCCGTGAACTCCATCGATTGATAGAGTGCGCCGTCCACGCCGATCATGCCGATGATCTGTAGGATGACATCCTTGCCGGATACCCACTCTTTGAGCTTGCCTTTTAGGATGAAGCGCATCGCCGTCGGCACCTTCAGCCAGCAAAGCCCTGTCGCCATGCCCGCCGCCATATCCGTGCTGCCGACACCCGTGGAGAAGGCACCGAGCGCGCCATAGGTGCAGGTATGCGAATCCGCACCGATGATCAGATCGCCGGGTTTCACGAGACCCATCTCCGGCAAGAGCGCGTGCTCCACGCCGACTTTGCCAACGTCGAAGAAGTTCGTGATCTGGTGTTTCTTGGCAAATGTGCGGACGGTTTTGCACTGCTCCGCCGCCTTGATATCCTTGTTGGGTGTGAAGTGATCCATCACGAGCGCGATCTTGTCGCGGTCGAACACCTTCTCCAGCCCCGCTTTTTCAAATTCGATGATGGCGACCGGCGCGGTGATGTCGTTGCCGAGCACCAGATCGACCTTCGCGCGGATCAGCTGCCCTGCGCTGACGTGATCCATCCCCGCGTGGCTTGCGAGTATCTTTTGCGTCATTGTCATTCCCATACTGTTCTTGCTCCTCCTGCGTTCTGTAATCCATATCTTGCTGCGCTTTTCGCGCAGATATATCCACTATGCTTGCTCTTCCCGCGTCGTCTCATAGATCAGGTTGTTGATTGCGTTGATGTAAGCGAGAATACTCGCCTCGATCACGTCGGTGCTGAGTCCATAGCCCTTCGCCGTTGCGCCTTCGCTGCTGATCTTGACGCTGACCTCGCCCTGTGCGTCCCGCCCTTCCGTGACCGCACCAATGGAGTATTCCTCTAGCTTGACCGAGCGACCCACGATCTTGTTGATCGCGTTGAACGACGCGTCTACAGGCCCGAAACCGATTGCAACCTTTTCTACGCGTGCCCCGTCCGTGCCCGTGAGCGCAATGCTGGAGGTCGGGGTGATCGTATTGCCGGAGTTGATCACATAGCGCTCCAGCGCATAGCTCTTCCTGATCTCCTGCGCGAGGATGCTGCGCACCAGCGCCTCGATATCCCGATCCGAAACAGTCTTCTTCTTATCCGCAAGCTCCTTGAATCGCTTAAAGAGCGTATTGGATAAGTCAAGATCGACACTGTAGCCAAGCTCCCGCACCCGCTCGTTGAAGGCATGCCTGCCGGAATGCTTGCCGAGCAACATCTTGCTTGTGGTCAGCCCGACCATCTCCGGGCGCATCGCCTCGTAAAACTGATTTTCACATGTGTCCTGCGGGAGGGTTCCTACCTCCTGCACAAAGGCGTTTTCGCCGACGATGGCTTTGTTTGGCTGAACCTTCACGCCCGTAATCGCCGTCAATAGCCTGCTTGTCTTGTAGAGCTGCGTGGTATCGATGTTGGTTTGTGCGCCATAAACATCACCACGCATATACAGGTTCATAGCGATTTCTTCAAGCGCCGTGTTACCCGCGCGCTCGCCGATGCCGTTGATCGTGCATTCCACCTGATCCGCTCCTGCGCGAACCGCCGAGAGCGAATTGGCAACTGCTAGCCCAAGGTCGTTGTGGCAATGTGCGGAAAACGCAACATGTTCCGCCCCCTTGACCGAACCACGCAGAAGCCGAAATAGGTTTGCGTATTCCTCCGGTGTGCTGTATCCCATCGAATCCGGCAGGTTGATGATGGTCGCGCCGGAAGTGATTGCCGCTTCGCACACCTTGGCGAGAAAGGCCGGATCGCTTCTGGTCGCGTCCTCTGCGGAAAACTGAACGTCCTCACAGAGTCTTTTCGCGTAACGAACCATCTGAGCCGTCTGCTCCAGCACCTCTTGACGCGATTTTTTCAGCCGCTGTTCCAAGAGGATATCCGAAGTCGGAATCAATAGATGTATACGCGGGTGTTTTGCGTGGCGCAAGGCTTCCCATGTGTTGTCGATGTCCTTTGCCAGTGCGCGAACAAGGCTTGTCACCTTTGCCTGTCGCAATTCTTTTGCAACCGCACGGACAGAGTTGAAATCCGCTTGTGAAGCGGAGGCAATTCCCGCCTCGATGACATCCACACCGAGAGATTCGAGCTGGCGCGCCATGTCGATCTTTTCTTTTATATTCATGCTGCACCCCGGGGACTGCTCGCCGTCCCGCAGGGTGGTGTCAAACAGTTGAATCTGTCTCATCTTCGCTTCCTCAAGCGGCGGTCTTATTTGACGACCGCTCCTTCCGAAGCCGAGGAGACCATGCGTTCATAGCGCGCAAGATACCCTTTTTTAATCTTCGGTTCGGGCGGTTGCCAGCTCTTTTTGCGTTCGCTGAGCTCTTCTTCGCTGACGCGGACATTCAGCGTGCCCGCCGGAATGTCGATGTCGATCCTGTCCCCGTTTTGGATCAGCGCAATGTTGCCGCCGCGCGCCGCCTCCGGCGAAACGTGGCCGATTGCGGCTCCGCGTGATGCGCCGGAGAATCGACCATCCGTGATGAGCGCAACCGTGCTGTCGAGGCTCATGCCCGCGATTGCGGATGTCGGCCCCAGCATCTCGCGCATGCCCGGCCCGCCCTTCGGCCCCTCATAGCGAATGACAACCACGTCTCCCGCTTCAATCTGCATGTCGTAGATCGCCTTGATCGCCTGCTCTTCCGAGTCGAACACTTTGGCTTTCCCGCTGTGCACCATCATGCTGTCCAGAACGGCAGCGCGTTTGACGACGGCTCCGTCCGGCGCAATGTTGCCTTTGAGAATCTGGATGCCGCCGGTCTTGGAATACGGCTCCTTGCAGGAGCGAATCACGTTACTATTACGGATCTTCGTGTTCTTGACCGCTTCCGCCATGGAAACGCCGAGAACCGTCATTGTAAAGCCGTCATAATATCCGTTTTGAATCAGCTCGTTCACCACAGCAGAAACCCCGCCTGCGTGATAGAGGTCTTCCACATGGTGCGGGCCGGACGGCGCGAGGCGGCAAAGGTTCGGTACACGCGCGCTGATCTCGTTGATGAGATCCAGATTGAGCGTAACGCCCGCTTCCCGCGCGATTGCGGTTAGGTGCAGCACGCTGTTGGTGGAGCAGCCGAGCGCCATATCCACCGCAAGCGCGTTTGCAAACGCGGTCTCGGTGAGAATCTGCGACGGGCGAATGTCTTTTTTGACCAGCTCAACTACCTGCATCCCCGCGTGTTTTGCCAGCCGCAAGCGTTCCGCATAGACCGCGGGAATTGTGCCGTTGCCGGGCAGCGCCATACCGATTGCCTCGCTCAGACAGGACATGGAGTTTGCCGTGAACATGCCGGAACAGGAGCCGCAGCCGGGACACGCGTTGTTTTCGCAAAAGTCGAGCTCTTCCTGCGTCGCTTTTCCGGCTTTGAACGCACCGACTGCTTCAAACACACTGTTGAGGTCAAGGTTCTTGCCGCCGCCTTGGTAGGAGAGCATTGGTCCCGCCGTGACAAACACCGCGGGCAAATCGAGCCGCGCCGCCGCCATCAGCATGCCGGGAATGATCTTGTCGCAGCCTGGCAAAAACACCATACCGTCGAAGCGATGTGCTTGCGCCATAATCTCGCATTCATCCGCAATGATTTCGCGGCTGGCAAGCGAATAGTGCATGCCTTCGTGACCCATCGCGATGCCGTCGCATACGCCGATGGTGCCAAACTCAATCGGGGTTCCGCCCGCCATGCGGATGCCCGCCTTGACGGCCTCGGACAGTTGATCGAGGTTGAAGTGCCCCGGTACAATCTCATTTCTGGGATTTGCGATACCGATCAGCGGACGGTTGAGTTCTTCATCGGTATACCCCATGGCTTTAAACAGGGAGCGGTGCGGCGCGCGCTCCGCATTTTTCGTGACTTCATCGCTGCGCATAAACTCGTCTTCCCTTCTTATTTTTGTTCCGGGGATTCATGCTCGTGCAGCACAAACTCCGTGATCGGTTTGCCCGGCGCAACCATCGGCGCGATGGTTTCGTCGCAACCGATGCGGCAATCAATCACGACCGCCTCGCCGGAATCAATTGACTTGGCAAATGCTTCGTCGAACTGCTCCAGAGAGCAGACCGTGTAGCCTTTGAGGCCGTATGCATCCGCCAGCTTGGAAAAATCCGGCCCGCGGTCAAGATTGGTCTGCGAATAGCGTTTGCCGTAAAACACGGTTTGCCACTGGCGCACCATGCCAAGCACGCCGTTGTTCATCACGAGGATGACGACGGGGATGCCGTAGTGCTGCATCGTCGCAAGCTCGTTGCTGTTCATACGGAAGCACCCGTCGCCTGTGATCAGCACGACTTTGCGATCCGGTCTTGCAACAGCGGCTCCCATGGACGCGCCCGCTCCATACCCCATCGTACCAAATCCACCGGAGGTGATGAAAGTACCCGGTAGTTCATAATTATAATATCGCGCTGCCCACATTTGGTGTTGTCCCACGTCGGTCACGATCAGCGCGTCCTGCGGCAGGTGCTGTTGCACATGCGAGATGATTGCTTTGGGCGTGAACCCTTCGAATTTTTGCGCGCGCACAGGCATTTTGAGCGCTTGAATCGTCTTGAGCCATTCCTCGCGTTCGCTTGTTTCAATCGGCGTGGATTCCAATCGTTGCAGTAGGCGTTTCAAAACACTCTTCACATCGCCTAGGATATGATGCGCGGTGCGCACGTTTTTGTTGATCTCCGCTGCGTCGATGTCAATCTGGACGATCTTCGCACTCTTGCAAAATTTATTCACGTCGCCCGTCACGCGGTCGTTAAAGCGGCTTCCAAGCGCGAGAAACAGTTCGCTTTCCGAAACGGCGACGTTTGTGGCGCGCGTGCCGTGCATGCCGATCATGCCGGTAAAATTCGGGTGTGTCGCGGGGAATGCGCCCGCGCCCATCAGCGTGCAGCCAACCGGGGCTTTGATCAACTCGGCGAGACGATGGATTTCCTCGCTCGCGCCGGAGAGCAGCGCCCCGCCGCCACAGAGCAGGAACACCTTGTTGCTGGAACGGATCATGTCCGCAAGCGTTTCGATATCCGCTTCCGCTTCTGCGCTCACCGGGGTTTCTTTCTTGCTGGTATCAATTGTTTCCGGCGTATACTCTGCCGTTTCCGCCGTCACGTTTTTCGGGATATCGACGAGCACCGGGCCGGGCCTTCCCGTTCGCGCGATTTCAAACGCCTCGCGCAGGATTTTCGCCAAATCCTTCACGTCCTTAACGATAAAGTTGTGCTTCGTGATCGGCGTTGTGATGCCCGCGATGTCCGCCTCCTGAAAGCTGTCCTTCCCGATCAGGTTGACGTTGACGTTTCCCGTGATGAACACGACAGGCACGCTGTCAAGGTATGCCGTCGCGATGCCGGTGACGAGGTTGGTTGCCCCCGGCCCGCTGGTCGCGATGCAAACGCCGACCTTGCCGCTTGCGCGTGCATAGCCATCCGCCGCGTGCGAAGCACCTTGCTCATGCGCAGTCAGAATATGATGGATGCGGTCGCTGTTTTTATAGAGCTCGTCATAGATATTCAGTACGGAGCCGCCCGGGTAGCCGAACACGGTGTCGACTCCCTGCTCCACGAGGCATTCGATCAAAATCTGTGAGCCGGTGAGTTTCATATATCTTACCCCTTTCGATCTCAGGTCAATCTTGTTGTTATGCGCTTTCGCCCTGCGCTTCGAGACAGTTCGACTGCGCGTTGGACTTGAGCAGTTTGTATTCGATGGAGTCCATCAGCGCGCGTGTGCTCGCCTGCATAATGTCTACCGCGACGCCTACCGTCGTCCAGTATGCGTGCCCGTCGGTGGATTCGATGAGTACGCGAACCTTTGCCGCGGTTGCGCTCTCGCTGTCCAGCACACGTACCTTGTAATCCGTCAACCGGATTTCTCCGATTTCGGGATAAAATACCTCCAGCGCTTTTCGTAATGCTGCGTCAATCGCGTTCACAGGCCCAAGCCCTTCCGCCGCCGTAATCTCCAGCCGTTCGCCTACCAGTACTTTAATCGAAGCGAGCGACGGTTTTTTGCGGATTTCGGACTGCGGTTCGTCTACCACGCTGAGCATCTGTAGCTCAAAGAACTTCGGACGAACCCCGAGCAGCTTTCGCACCTCCAATTCAAAGGAAGCTTCCGCGCCTTCAAACTGATACCCTTGATGTTCCATCTGCTTGACCATGTCTATGATCTTGGTGGCTTCCTCGGAATCCTTCTTGATTTCGGGATAAAATCCTTTTACCTTTTCGAGGATTGCGCTTCTGCCTGCGACCTCGGACATCATCACCCGGCGGCTGTTGCCCACCGCGGAAGGAGAAACGTGTTCAAACGTAAGAGAGTTCTTCATCACGCCGTCAACATGCATCCCACCCTTATGCGCAAAGGCGTTTGCGCCGACATACGGCATGTTTTTGCCCACGCTGATGTTGGAAATATCGGCCACCTCATGGACCGTACTGGTCAATCGTTCCAGCGCCTCGGCGGGTACGCAATCGTAACCGAGCTTGAGTTGCAGGCTTGCCAGCACCGTAGAGAGATTCGCGTTGCCGCAGCGTTCGCCAAATCCTGCCAGCGTGCCCTGCACATGTGTGGCGCCTGCGGTTACCGCGAGTACGCTGTTTGCTGCCGCCATGCCTGCATCGTCATGCGCATGAATACCAACCGAGACGGGAAAACGCTGCTTCACCAGCTTCGTTACGCTCTCTACATAGTCCGGGAAGCTCCCGCCGTTTGTGTCGCAAAGGCAAAGGCAATCCGCGCCGCTTTGATAGGCCGCTTCCAGCGTGCTGAGGGCATAGTCCGGGTTGGCACGGTAGCCGTCGAAGAAATGCTCCGCATCGTAGACCACTTCTTTGCCCTGCGCTTTGAGAAAACGCACGGTGTCCCGAATCATCGTGAGGTTTTCGGGCAGCTCCGCGCGGAGAATGTCGGTAACATGGATGTCCCAGGATTTACCGAAGATCGTCACACATTCGGTGTTGGCAGAGAGCAGGGATCTGATGTTTGCGTCGTCCTCTACAGCGATATTCTTCTTGCGCGTGGCGCCAAAGGCGGTTACCTTTGCGTGCTTGAGCGGGTTTTGTTGCAGCAGCTCAAAGAACTCCATGTCCTTCGGGTTGGAGCCGGGGTTGCCCGCCTCGATATAATCGACCTGAAGCTCGTCGAGAATGCGCGCAATTTTGATTTTATCCTGTACGGAAAAGGAGATGCCAACGCTCTGCGCGCCGTCGCGCAGCGTGGAATCCAGCAAATATACCTTGTTCATGCCCTAGCCTCCTGCTATCCATCAAATAACGCTTTTAAAGCCCGTTGATTCGGTTCATAGTGAATCCAATCGCCTTTTGACTATAAAAAAAGTCCCCGTCTCATCATTGAGACGGGGACGGATTCATCCTCGCGGTACCACTCAAATTGATCCGGTGTTTTCTTACGTATTGTTGATACGCCGAAAACGCACTGATCCTCTTTTAACGGGTTCTATCAAACCCTGGCTGTTAACGGTGCCTGCCGTAATACGCTTACTATGCTTCAGCGTCTCTGCTCGGGAGGGATCCGCTGCCCGCGTCGCCACCGGTTTGCACCAAACACCGGCTCTCTAAAGATGAACTTGCGATCAGCATGTCTCTTTCATCGCATGTATATATCTGAATTTCGGATAATATACCATATGTGTTTCAATTCTGTCAAGGCTTTTTCTTTTATATTCGCGATATACGCATAAACTTCCATTATAAGAAGACAAAGCTTGCAATAATCGCAAAAAGAGAGTGCATATTGCACTCCCTTCTGACTATTTGACCCTAGTCTTGTTTACACCGTCTCCACCTTGATCAAGCTCGTGTTGCCGGAAACCCCGCTGACATGACCGCCGGTGATGATGATATGATCGCCGTTTTGTAGGTCAAACAGCTTCTTCGCCGTCTCCGTCGCGTGATAAAACAGCACGTCGGTCGAGGTAAATGTTCCGCTCATCACAGGGATTACACCCCAGCTCAGCGCGAGTTTGTACCAAACCTTGCGGCTTGTAGTGAGGCCGATGATATCCATCGGCGGGCGGAAGCGCGAAATCATCCGCGCGGTGATTCCCGTCAGCGTGCAGGCGACAATCGCTTTTGCATCGAGGTCAATCGCCATGCCGCAGGTTGCGTGCGAAATCGCGTCCACCGTATTTTTAATATGAAACTCCGTGTTGCGGAAGCGTTTGATGAAGTGGATATGCTTCTCGGTTTCTTCCGCAATTTTCGCCATCGTTTTGAGTGACTCAACAGGGTATTTGCCTGCGGCTGTCTCGCCGGAGAGCATAACAGCGCTGGTACCGTCGTAGACCGCGTTTGCAACGTCCGAAATCTCCGCACGGGTGGGGCGCGGGCTGTGGATCATGCTCTCGAGCATCTCCGTTGCAGTGATGACGCGTTTGCCTAAAAGGCGACACTCCGTCACAAGATATTTTTGAATATACGGCAGCTCCTCAAACGGAATCTCCACGCCGAGGTCGCCGCGGCCGATCATGATTCCCTCGCACTCTTCGCAGATCTCATGAATGTTATTGATGCCCGTGCGGTTTTCAATTTTTGCGATGATCGCGATGTCTTCCCCGCCATTTTCCTTCAAAAACGCTTTGAGGTCAATTAAATTTTGCCGTGTGGAAACAAACGATGCCGCAATGTAATCCACGTCGTTTTGAATACCAAACAGCAAATCCGCCTTGTCCTGCTCGCTGAGGTACTCCTGGCTAATCAACTTGTTCGGAAAGCTCATGCTCTTCCGGTCAGAAAGTTCCCCGCCTGCAATCACAACGCAGATCGCGTCGGTATCGGTCAGTTCCGTAACCTCAAATATGAGAAGACCATTGTTGACGAGGATTCGATCGCCGATCTCCAGAGAACAGGCAAGCCCGGCAAAGTTGACCGAGACGCGTTCTTTTGAGCCCTGTACATCCTTGGTCGTGAACGTAAAGGTGTCTCCTTCATTCAGCGTGATTTTCCCGTTCTTAAAAGTTTTAATCCGAAACTCCGGTCCCTTTGTGTCCTGCATGATGGCGACCGGCATATCCAGTTCCTCGCGAACCTTCTTGATTCGCTCGATGCGGGTATGGTGGTCTTCATGCGTTCCGTGTGAAAAATTCAGCCTCGCCGTATTCATGCCTGCACGGCACATTTCGGCAAGGATCTCTTCCGATTCGCACGAAGGCCCAATGGTGCAGACGATTTTTGTTTTTCTCATGATCATTTCTCCTCTTGCTTACACTGTCACAAACAATCCGTTTATCATACTACTCGAAATAGGCATCATCAAGGGCGGAAATGTCAATTTTTCATGAAACGACTCGCCTTTTTGCGAATTTTTGCAGCTTTCGATGCAAAAGAGCGCGTTTTTGCGCTCCTCTTTTGATGATTATGAAGGATTCACTGTCGTTTTATCCGTCAGGGCACGCGACGTGTCGTAGCCCAGCTCATAATAGTTGTTACCGTTAAAGGTGAAACTTTTTATGACATCCATTCCGACTTTTTGCGTGTGCGCCGCAAACGAGCGCGCGTTGATATGGTTGATAAACGTAATCAGGAGGCGATAACGGCGGTTCATCTGACGCGCGGAATAGGCAAACAGGTTTTCTAAAACACCCTTCCCGCGATATGCCATATCGATGCAGACCGGGCCGTATTGATAGGAATTTTCCGTGTTAAGTGTTTGTCCAAGATATTCCGTATACGGAAGATCCGCAATCATGTGTTGAAACAGCGGCCATTTACTCCAGAACTGCCAACTGCCCGCCATGGCATAGGCAGCAATCGCATCTCCTTGGCAGGCAAGCGAAATGCCGTCCTCTGTTTCGATCAGCTCCCGCAGTTGCTCCGCGGTAAAGAGCGTGGTGACAAATCCGTTCTTCTTTTCGTCTTCAGAGATCGAAGAAACGTGGTATCGTTTTTGTAATTCTTCTATCTGCGGAATATCCGCAATCGTTGCATTTCGGTAGTTCATTAATCCCTCCGCCACAGGTGAATTATCGCTCTCTATAGAAAACACGTTATCACAGCACAGCACAATCGTCAATTGAGAGTATAAGTTCTCAGAGCTTTATTAAGATAAGAAACAATCAAGCATATGCAAAAAAGCACTCTTTCGAATGCTCTTTTGTGGCGGAGAAGGAGGGATTCGAACCCTCGCACCAGTTACCCCAGTCTACTCCCTTAGCAGGGGAGCCCCTTACAGCCACTTGGGTACTTCTCCATATTCAATTTCTCCGTTTTTGGCGGAGAGAGAGGGATTCGAACCCCCGGTGCCTTTCAGCATCACTGGTTTTCAAGACCAGCTCCATAAACCACTCGGACATCTCTCCAAGATTTGCACCTAGAGAAGTATAGCAAATTCACCAAACAATTGTCAACGCCTGAATCATAGTTGAACCATACTTCCAAGAATATATGAAAACCGTCTTCCCCGCTCATCCCATATACAAGACGATTGCGGGCATATTTGGCGCAATTGTGAAACTCCCAAGATGTCTCCGGGAATTCATTGCAGTTATCAAGAATTCTCCCTATAATGGGAGATATGAAGCGCAGATCACTTGCGCAACCAACTGGAGGATGACGCAACCTCATGCGAAAACTTGTTGTTACAACCCTGGCGGTTCTTTCGGTTCTCGTGCTGCTTTCCGGCTGCAAAACGGAATCGTCCACGACGCTCAATACAAGTTCAAAAATCTTTTATGGCGGAAGCCAAATCGAAACCACCGTTCGCGAGTTGAAGGTAGACGGCGGCAAAACATCCGCACGCATCCGTTTTCTCAACCTTGGTTCTGAGGATCTTACCTCCATTGAAGCGCAAGTCGAGTTCATCGATGCCGATGGGAAAACCATCGCAACCACCATCATCCAGGAAACGTTTGATACACCAATTACCGTTGGCGAGAGCTTCAGCGAGACGGCGGAGTGCGACAGCAACTCCAAGATCAAAGGCGTTTATGTCTCGGAGTATGTCCCAGAGAGTTGATCCCGTGTGTGCTTTTCGGTGTTGATGTTTGCTTTGCGCGCCTGCGCATGCTGCAGCTTTCGCGGGATGCGATAGAGCTTTCCGTCTTTTTGAAAGTTGGCGCCGGTCTGCTTAAATCGAAACGGCACATCCGCCTCCATGCATTGTCTGCGAATATCCAGAATCCAGTCATACTCGCACAACCGCGCTTCGTCGCCGGATTCACCCCCGACGGTCACGCTCTCCACCCAGTCCCCGAGATATGGCGAAAGGTCAATCCGCTCCAGAAGCGGTTCGCAGACGATCATCTTGTGGCAAATTGGGGCTTGCTTGAATATGGGCAAACGCTCGTCTGCCTTGGATTGGTTTTCGACCGTGCTGCAGATGGAAACATTTGCATACCCAATGCCCCAATCGTCCGGCAGACATTTTTCAAAGCGGGTGATCCGCTTCGTAATGAACAGAAACTCGCAATCGCTTCGTTCGCGGATCATGCGCCAAGCCTCGCTGCGCCAAGCATCTGCATCCGCAAGCAAAAAATCCGACGTAAAGCACGTCCAGAAAAAACTGCCCGGTGGTATTTTATAGGAACCATCCCGCGCATGCGCAATCGGCAGATAAAAGCCGTTCGTCTTAACAACCGCGCTTGCGTCCTTGCCGTGTCGTGCATCTGCGCGGTAGACATAGCAGTTTTGACAACCTGCTGAGATTTTGTGGCAACCGTGCCAGGGGTTCCAATTGACCCCGCCGCCGTAAGAAACCGCTTTGATCCCTGTTTCACTCATTACAATATCCCGTTTGCTTTTGCTTCACGTTGGTTCACATTTGCTTACGTTGACAATCGTAACACCACTACAGTATAATCGGCAAGCTGAAAGGAGGTTGAACCATGAATGAATTCCTTCAGGCGATAGAAACATTCGCCCAAGGTTCAACAATTTGGGTTTATCTCTTCATTTTCTTCGGAAAGATTCTGGAAGTGTCTTTTGGCACGCTCCGTATCGTATTGATCAACCGTGGCGAGCGCACAATCGGCGCTTTCATTGCGGTCATCGAAATCACGCTCTGGCTCGTTATTGCAAGCAGTGTACTCACCGGCTTTAAAGACGACTTTCTCAAAGGAATCGTCTATGCGGTTGCGTTCGCCTGCGGCAACTATATCGGAAGTTGGCTGGACGAGTTGCTTGCGTTTGGTTTGAGTTCCATGCAGGTTGTCTTACCCGACCTTGCTTCTGCCAAGGAAGCGGAAGCCTGCCTGCGCGCAAAGGGCTTTGGCATGACGACTGTTGACGCACACGGACGGGACAACGACCGTAGCATACTGATTATGACCATGCAGCGCAAGCGTCTTCCGGAAGCGCTCGCAATTCTGGAAAAGCAGTGCAACGGCGCTGTTGTAACCGTCACGGACATCAAGACGCAGCGCGGCGGCTATCTGGAACGCACAGTGCGCAGCGGGCAGCTTCGCAACGGAAAATAGTGATAACCCCTTACCGCCTTCGGGCGGTTTTTTTGTGCGTTATCTGCAAACGCTCGTCTAGAGCTCTTTCACGATTTGAAGTGAGTATAACAGGTGCAGCAGGGACAGGCTTCTATCATCCAAATCCAAACCGAACTGCGCTTTGATCCGCTCCAACCGATATAAAAACGTGCTTCTGTGAATAAAGAGTTCTCCTGCCGTCCGCACCGCGTTGAAACGGTTCTTCTCATATGCTTCTGCTGTGTCGAGATAGTTTGTCTCGTGCTCTTTGTCGTATTTGGCGAGCGCGAGAACAGAGCGCATACACAAAAGTGCTTTGGGGGCTTCGTGTTGTAACTGCGCGGAGAGTTCGTATTCGAATACATCCGAAAATCCAGCCGCACCAGAGAATTCATCCGCATAATTGAGAGCCGTTTTCGCCTGATCCAGCCGCTCCGGGAATAACAAAAATCCGGCAAACGATTCACACATTCCAATTTTGATTTCATTCTTGTTTGCCAGATCACGGAGCTTATTTTTGAGCAAATCGATCTCCAGCAAGTTCGTCTTCACAACCGCCGCCACAACCGGCAAAAACGGAAACGCACAGCAGTGATCAAGTTCGTCCTCCAGCAAGTCACAAATCGCGTCCGCCTGCGCTGCGCGCAAGTCGCGATCAGCTGGTTCGATCGCGATTACAGCATATTCATCCGACGCACTCCAACCAAGCGTTTGCAATGCTTCGATGGTATTTTTCGCCGAGTCTTCATTATGGAATAGAGCTTGAAACGACCTTGCGACTGGTTCGTTTTCGCGATGCATTCTCTGCGCACCAAGATGCAGCGTACGCTCGGTGAGCATCAACCGCAGAAATCCAGCGAGTGATTCGAGCACAATTTCATCGCTTGCATAAAGCGGACGTTCACTTGCCGGACAAACAATTGTGTAGCTCCCGTCATTTGCCTCTAAACGAATGAACATCGCTTCCGGAACGGAACCGTTTCCGATTTTTATGACGCGACCAAATTCGCCGTCTTTTTCCAGCAATTTGTCTGAGATGATATGTTCTAACGTTGCAGCAGTCTCTATAAACGTGGATTGCGCAACGATATGCCCACGCGCATCAAACAACAGCACAGGGTTTTGGAGCATATCCGACGCACGACAAAGCAGTTCCTCTGCCCCTTCTCCCGCCTCGGCAGCCTGGCGCAGGCTTTGCGTCCAATCGTCCAATCGATCAAATAACCGCTGCACAAAATTCAATACCGCACTCGCTTGCTCATCTTTCGAGAGGACACAGACGTCATATTTGCGCAACAGTTCCTTGCTTGGCATGCCAATGCATAAAAACAGCGGCTCTTTCTGCTCCTCTGCCCTGAGTGTATTGAAGTCCTCGCTACTACAGATGATGATGCGCGTGCCGAACTTCCGGCTGCCGCCTTCAAACAACAGTGGTCGGCCGACTGCTTGCTGCGGCTCGCGAATGCTATCGGTGAGGTCTGGGTAGCGATAGCGCAGCTCGTTACGGATAAACTCTTTTTGTATCATATAGATAGCCCTTCGCTTGTTCTCAAGATAAAAATACCGGTTCCTACATAGTGTAGGATTATAAATGGAAATTGTCAATCTTGTGTTGGATTCCGAAATGATATATGATCTGTTATGATGTTACTTAATTTGACATTTTCGCATGTTTGCGCGAAGGAGTATTGCTATGATCATCATTGGAGAAAAGCTAAATGGATTCATACCTTCTGTCGGAAAGGCAATTCGCGAACGGGATGATGCATTCCTGCGCGATCTTGCCGTCCGTCAAGAAGAAGCAGGCGCGGATTATTTGGACGTTTGTGCCGCGGTAGACGCCGAGGTGGAGGCGGAAACACTCCTCTGGCTGGCGCAGCTTGCAGAGGATGCCTCTTCTCTGCCACTCTGTATCGATTCGCCGAATCCGAGCGTGCTTGCGAGCGTTCTGCCGCATTGCAAACGCGCGGGCATCGTGAACTCCGTCTCCATGGAAAATGGAAAAATCGAGACGATCTTTCCACTGATTGCAAACACCGATTGGAAGGTTATCGCGCTGACCTGCTCCAATTCTGGCGTGCCTGAGAGCGCGGAAGGCCGCCTTGCGATCTTTGAGCAGATTCGCACCGCTGCAAAGGAATATGGAGTCGCCGAAAACCGCCTCTTGATCGACCCGATCGTACACACGCTTTCCACCGATGAACAATCTCTATCCACCTTTGCCGCCTGCGCCAGAGAAATCCGCGCACGCGCAAAAAGCACGCATGTGGTCAGCGGACTTTCCAATATCTCCTTCGGTTTACCCGCGCGATCGGTGATCAACCATGCGTTCCTCGTTCTCGCCATGCAGGCAGGCATGGATGCCGCAATCATGGATGTGCTGGATCGCGAGATGGTCGGGCTCCTGCACGCGACAAACGCGCTTCTTGGTGAGGACGAATACTGTATGGACTACATCACGGCGTTTCGCGAAGGGCGCATTGGCCCGAAAAAAGACTGATTTGAGATCAAGTATCAGATAGAGGTTGTTATGAGTAAAATTGACGAAGTATTTTCCGCAGTCGAAACCGGCAAGGCGAAGATCATTGCCGAACTTGTACAGTCCGCCATCGACGCAGGCGAAGACCCGATGGAGATTCTCAACCGCGGTATGGTGTCCGCGATGAGCGTCATCGGCGAGCGATTCAGCCGCGGTGAAGCCTTTGTGCCGGAGATGCTGATCTCCGCACGCACGATGAAAAAAGGGGTTGAGGTGCTCAAACCCTATTTGGCGAAGGACGCGGTCAACAGCCTCGGCACCGCCATCATCGGCACCGTACAGGGAGATATGCACGACATCGGCAAGAACCTTGTTGCAATGATGATTGAAAGCGCCGGGTTTGAGGTGGTCGATCTGGAGGTAGACGTTCCGCTGGAGCAGTTTGTCGAGGCGATTGCGGCGCATCCCAATGTGCGCATCGTCGCGCTCTCCACGCTGCTGACGACGACCATGCCCGCGATGAAACAGATTGTCGCCGGGCTCAACGCGCTGGAAAACCGCGACTCGTTTCGTATCATGGTTGGCGGTGCGCCGATCACGGAAGAGTTCGCGCGGCAAATCGGCGCGGACGGATACTCGCCCGATGCCGCAGCCGCGGCCGCGCTTGCCAAATCCCTCGCCAGTTAAGGAGACCATCGATTATGTCCTGCCGTGTTCTGTTTTTACCAAGCGAGATAGAAGTTTGTGTGCCAAACGGTACGCTTGTTTCGAGCGCGGCAAGAACCGCCGGCGTGTTTATCGACTCCCCCTGCGGCGGCAACGGCACCTGCGGCAAATGCACGATTCTCCTCTCACAAGACGGCAAGCAGGAACGCGTGCTCGCCTGCCAGACGGCAATCGACCGGGACTGCACCGTCTCCCTGGAACACGCAAGCAGCCTCACCACCCTGCAAAGTGGAACAGAACGCAACATTCCGTTTGCGCCGTATCAGCCGGAGCACACGGTGGTTGCCGGAGCATGCTTCGCGGCAATCGACCTTGGCACAACCAGCATCGTCTGCTATCTGCTGGATGGCAAAACAGGCGAACAGCTCGCTACCGTTGGCATGCAAAACCCGCAGTCCGCATTTGGCGCGGATGTGATCGCGAGAGCGAATTATGTACTCACCAGCAACAAGCCACATGCTCTGCGCACAATTGTGATCCGCGCGCTCAACGAACTGATTGCAACCGCCGCTGCGCAAGCAAGAAGAACCGCGACCCAGGTGGCGCGCATCAGCATCGTCGGCAACACGGTTATGCATCACATCCTGCTTGATCTGCCGCTTGGTCGGCTCGTCCGCGCGCCGTATCTACCGTTCTCATGCGAGAAACGTATACTCCCAGCGGCAGAACTCGGCTTGGCCGTCCATTCCGCGGCATGGGTATTTGTTGCGCCGGTCATCGGCGGATTCGTCGGCGCGGATACGGTCGCTTGCCTCAGCGCTACCGCTTTTGAACAGAATCTTGAACCCGCGCTACTGTTGGATATCGGCACAAACGGTGAGCTCGTCTGCACAAACGGCACGCGCCGCGTTTGCTGTTCCACGGCGGCAGGCCCCGCGTTTGAAGGCGCGAATATCTCCTGCGGCATGCGCGCGGAAAGCGGCGCGATCGATCATGTTTGGCTGGAAGATGATTGCTTTCGCTTTTCTACAATCGGGGATTCACCCGCGCGCGGCATCTGCGGCAGCGGGCTGATCGAGCTGATTGCGCTGCTTGTGAAAGCAGGCACAATCAACGAAACAGGCAAGTTTTGCTCTGACGCATCATTGTCCTCTCATTTGTTCACGGATAGCGATGGCAAAACCTTTTTTTTGATGGCGCAGGATCATTTGCCGATCACGCTTTCGCAAAAAGATGTACGGGAATTACAGCTTGGCAAAGCCGCCATTCGCGCGGGCATCTCGGTGTTGCTGGAATCGCTTTCGCTTCAGGAATCGCAGATCACGCGCGTACTCCTCGCGGGCGCATTCGGAAGCCATCTTTCGCCGGACGCACTCTGCGACATCGGTTTGCTGCCGGAGGCATTTCGAGGCAAAGTGGAGAGCATAGGCAATGCCGCTGGCGAAGGCGCAAAACTGTATGTAAGAAATTTTGAGCTGTTTCAAGAAAGCGAGCCCCTCGCACGCGGAACAGAATATATCGAGCTATCTCTTTCCGCAGCGTTTACGAATTACTACATCGACGCGATGTCGTTTCCCGAAGCGCACTAGTCGCGCAATCTTCAGAAAGAATCAGGCTATCGCATATGAAGATCATCGACCGCATTCAATCCGGGCTCACGCTCTCGTTTGAGGTGTTCCCGCCCAAATCGGATAAGCCCCTAGACCCGCTGCTTGCCACGCTGGAACAGCTCTATACGTTGTCTCCGGACTTCATCAGCTGTACCTATGGCGCGATGGGCTCCAACAAAGGGCGCAATCTGGAAGTTGTAAAGAGCATTCAGCAGAGCGGCAGGTCCGAAGCGCTCTCACACTACACCTGCGTTGGCAACAGCAAGGACGATGTGCTGGCTGCACTTCGAGATTATGAATCCGTTGGGGTTGAAAACCTGCTCGCGCTACGAGGAGATTTCCCCGCAGGCGCCATGCAAACAAACGGGGATTTTTCGCATGCGAACGAACTGATTTCGTTTATTCGATCCCGGACGGATCGTTTCTCCCTCGCCGCCGCATGTTATCCGGAAAAGCATCTGCTCGCGGAATCGATGGACGCGGATATCAATGCGCTGAAAAAGAAGCAGGACGCGGGAGCCGCGTTTCTGATGACGCAGCTTTGCTATAGCGTGGAGAACTATTTGCGTTTTATCGACCGCGCAAGAAAGCGCAGGATTACGCTGCCAATCGTTGCGGGTGTTCTTCCGCTACTTAAAAAAGATGGGCTTGTGCGCATGACGCTGAGCAACGGCTGCTCCATTCCGGCGGAGGTTGCCGCGCTCGTCGGACGTTATGGCGAGAGCGAGGAAAGTTTCCGTACCGCAGGGCATGCATTCACCGTTTCGCTCGTGCAGCGTCTAATTCAGGAAGGTTCAAGCGGCATCCATCTTTATACGTTGAACCGGTTCGAAGATGTTGCAAATCTGGTATTCGATGCAGGAATCCGCGCAAAAGCATAGTCGCTATGTTTCGCTTTGCGTTTATCCTGTTATACGTTATAATCATTGCATTCCTCGTCGTTTGATGAGGAAAACGGATATCCAAGGTAGAGTAGATATTGCGCGTTAAGTGGCAGTTGGATGGGAAGTCGCCGCTGCACGAAAAGCGCCATCGCGCTTGCGGTGCAATATCGCGTCCGCTACTGCACCAAAACGGGAAGCTCCCTCTTTTTGAGGCGATCCTGCATTTTTGTGCAGCGCAAACAAAAGGAGGAATTTCATATGAAGTCAATCACCCCAAAACGCCTTTCCCTGCTGGCGATGTTCATCGCCCTGCAAATCGTTCTTTCCAAGTTTTTGATGTTACAGCTTGCGCCGTCCGTGCGATTGAGCATCGACAGCGTGCCGATTTTGCTCGCAGGCCTTTGGTTTGGTCCGCTTGCCGGCGCGCTCGTGGGTACTCTTTCGGACTTTCTCGGAACGCTCCTGTTCCCCACCGCCGGAGCCTATTTTCCGCCGTTGACCGTAGCTTTTTTGCTCATCGGCCTCACGGCGGGTATTCTCTCGCGCGTGGTCAAGGTCAAGCAGCCGCTGCTTCGGATCGCGCTCATCGTCATCCCCTCCGAAATCGTCGGGTCATACCTGTTTAAAAGCTTTGCGTTGTCGTTTCTGGTCGGCGCTCCGTTTTCCGTGTTGCTCGCGGCGCGTGCGCTGCCCGTTGCAATTGTGATGATCGCAAATACGATGCTGGTTGCGCTTCTCGACCGCACACTGGGCGAAAAAGCTTTACGTGAACCCGCGCAAGGCAAGAAAATTTCATCAAGTGACGCATCTTTGCTTGATACCATGACCTATGGCGAAGCAATGGATTATATCCATCACGTCACTTGGCGTGGCAGCAGGCTTGGTCTTGAACGAACGAGCGAACTGCTCGAGCGCGTCGGAAACCCGCAACGCAAACTCAAGTTTGTTCACGTCGCCGGAACCAACGGAAAAGGCTCCACCTGCGCAATGATTGCAAAAGCGCTCACGCTCGCAGGGTATCGAACAGGGCTCTATATCTCGCCGTTCATCAACCGCTTCAATGAGCGCATGCAGCTCAACGGCGAGCCAATTTCCGACGAGCTGCTTGCCGAAATTACCGCGTTCGTCCGTCCGCACGCGGAGGCGATGGCGGATCACCCGACCGAGTTTGAGCTCATCACCGTCATCGCGTTTGAATACTTCCTGCGCTGTAAGGCAGATATCGTCGTGCTGGAGGTCGGCATGGGCGGTGAGCTGGACTCTACCAATGTCATCGACACACCGGAACTCGCGGTGATTACCAATATCGGTCTCGACCACACGCGCGAACTCGGGCCGACCATCACCGACATTGCAAAAGCAAAAGCGGGCATCATTAAGCCGGACGGCGATGTATTGATCTACGACCAGAATCCGGAAGCGGACGAAGTGTTTGCAAACGCCTGCCTTTCTCGCGGCGCGCGGCTTCACATCACCGACCATAACCGGATTTCCAATGTTTCTGCTTCGCTTGCGGCACTGTCGTTTGATTGTATCCCCTATGGCGCGATGACGTGCGGGCTTGTCGGAACCTATCAGGCAAAGAACGCAGCGGTCGCGATTACAGCGCTTGAGTTGTTGCAGCAAAAGGGCTGGAATATGACCGAGCAGCACATCAGGGACGGATTGCGCAGCGTCCGCTGGCCCGCGCGGTTTGAACTCCTGCAACAAAACCCGATCTTCATTGCGGACGGCGGGCACAACCCGCAAGGGATTGCAGCCGTTGCGGAGAGTTTAAAGAAGCACTTCCCCGCCCGAAAAATCACGTTTTTAATCGGAATCATGGCGGACAAGGACATTCCGCAGATGATCGAACAGCTTGCCCCGCTGACACAAGAGTTTATCACCGTTACGCCGGACAATCCCCGTGCGTTGAGCGCGGATGTGCTCGCCGGAATGCTCGTGGAGCGCGGGCTTACTGCAACCTCGCGCGGAAGCGTGGAGGAAGGCGTTCGTCTTGCCATTGAGCTTGCGGGAACGGACGGCATCGTGTGCGCGCTCGGGTCATTGTATCTGCTGGGCGATGTACGTGCGCTGCTTGGCGCTCGGTAAACGAACGCAGTCGTAAATAACACCGGAACCGAACTTTGCTGATCATACAGAACTGGAGGCACTCATGGCATTTCGCGACCAAACGATCGATGCATTCCTGCAACAACTTTCTTCCAAGGCGCCGATTCCCGGCGGCGGCGGCGCAAGCGCGCTTGTCGGCGCTCTTTCCGCTTCGCTGGCGCATATGGTCGCCGCGCTCACCGTCGGCAAACCAAAATATGCCGCTGTCGAAACGGAAATGAACGAATTGCTGAAAACAGCGGAAACGCTTACAAACCGTTTTCTCGCGCTGATGGACGAAGACGCGGAAGCGTTTGAGCCGCTTGCGCAAGCCTATCGCCTGCCAAAAGAGACGGAAGCGGAGAAAGCGGAAAAATCACTTCGTATGGAAGCCGCGCTCAAGAGCGCCGTTCAACCGCCGATTGCGATTATGGAAACCTGCGCGCAAGCGCTGCCCATCATTGCGCTCTGCGCGGAAAAAGGCAGTATCGTCGCCGTCAGCGATGCGGGCGTTGCGGCCTCGCTGTGCCGCGTCGCGCTGGAAAGCGCGAGCCTGAATGTGTTCATCAATACGCAAGGCATGCTGGATCAAGCGTATGCCGCCTCGCTCAACGCGCGGGCAAACACGCTATTACAAAAACACACCGCAGAGGCGGAAGCAATCTCCCGCGCGGTCTTTGCCCGCCTCGGCGCATAATTCCGGTTTCACTTTAACTCCAATCGAAAATAACGTTCGACGGAAGGAATGCCTTATGCAGATTTGCATTCTCAACGGCAGCCCGCGCCTAAATGGCAACACAGCGGAGCTTGCCAAACCGTTTCTTCAGGAATTGAGCACCGGAAATGCAGCGCTTACGAGCTATACGCTTGCGCAAATGGACATCGCTTCCTGTAAAGGCTGCTATCATTGCCAGGATGTGTCCGGCGAGTATGGTTGTTATCAAAAGGATGACATGACCAAGGTTGCATCTTCGATCATCGAAAGTGATCTGATTGTGTTGGTCACGCCGATCTATTCGTGGTATTGCACGACGGAGTTAAAGGCGGTTCTGGATCGCTTCTATGGTCTTGCAAAATACTATCGTTCGGCTGAAGGCAACTTTGTGGAGGGCAAGCGCATCGCGATTCTTGCCACGCACGGCTACGATGCGGCCTATGCGGCAGACCCGTTTGTGATCGGCATTCAGCGTATGTGTGAGCACTACCGCATGCGCTATGACGGTATGTATTCCGTGCGGGATGTGGACGACATTGCATCGTTCCAAACAAAGCAGGCGGTCAACGGCGCAAAGGAGTTTGCGCGCTATTTGTTGAATAAAAAAGTATAAACATTCCCCTATCAGCCTTGCTAAAAGAAAGAAGGCGCCCGCGTATGGCAGCACCCAAAAACGACAACGTCAAGCAGCAGATTCTGGACGCCGCAACGCTCCTGTTTCAGGAGCAGCACGATGTCTCGCTTGCTGAGATTGCAAAAGCCGCAAACGTGAGCAAAGGTACGCTGTTTTACCATTATCGCAGCAAGGCGGAAATCTATCTTGATCTTGGCGAACGGTATTGGAGCAAGCTTTCGGAAGATCTGCTTACCTGGGTCGACAACCGAGAAAAGGACACCTCTTTGCCCCGCCTTGTGCGCTATACTTTCTTGCGCGGTACATTTGACGAAAGCGGGCAGCTTCGCCTGCGCCTGTTTGTCGAATCGATTGCCGGCGAGGAGGAAAGCCTGATTCGCGAGCGACTCAACGAGCAATATGCGCATTTTAAAAACATTCTCAAATCTCGTATTCTGGAACGCGCGCCCGGCGCGGACGGAGAGCAGCTTGCCTGGCTTCTCCTGACGCTGGTCGACGGTCTCATGGTGCAAAGCACCATGCAAAACGAGGGCATGGACGTCAACGCCTTCATCGAATGGATGGCGAAGAATTTTCAGAAGTTGATTTGAAACGCATACCTCACAATCCGAATCGAATCATGAAACGCATCTTTGGGTGCGTTTTTTATTTTGGCAAAACCAAAAACCGGTAGATTCCTGCAGAAGGCTTGACAAATCTGTAATGCAATGATACGCTCAAATTGTTAAGTCGGTCGTTTGACCGACTAAATCAAATCCGTTTGATGAACCAATTTGGAGCAAGAAAATGTCATATTGCAAGAGAATCAATCAAACGCTCTTTGCTCGCTTTGGCGGGCGTGTTACCGCGCGGGAACAAGACAGGGTGCTCTATCTGGAAGGCGAGCTGGATCGCTGGGATGACGTCGTAGCTGCGGGTTTGCTGGCCGTCAATCACAAGAAGTATGATGGCCTCGTCAACGACATCCGCTTTACCGGCGGTGAAATTCCGCCCATGCGATTGCCGAAGGTCACGGATACCGTGCTGGATGGGGCAGCGCCGGATGTGCTCGTCATCGGCGGCGGAATCGTCGGCTGTGCCATCGCGCGCGAATGCGCCAAATATGACGTGCGCATCCTGCTGGTCGAAAAAGAACACGATATCGCGATGCAGACCACCAGCCGCAACGACGGCATGGTTCATCCGGGAGTCGATCTGATTCCCGGGCAGGTCAAGCGCCATTATAATAGGCGCGGTAACCGGATGTACGACGAAATCTGCAAGCAGCTTGATGTCCCATTTCGCCGATCCGGTCAATATATCTGTTTCCGTGGCAAAAAGCTTGCATTTGCCGCCTTCTTTGGGCAACTCTATTACAAGCTCATTGGGCCGCGTGTGACCTATCTTCGCAAAAAAGCGTTTTTTCAGCGTGAGCCGAACATGAATCCCGCGATCTCCGCAGCCCTTTTCTTCCCCGACGCGGGCGTGGTCTCCCCTTACGGGCTTGCGATTGCGTATGCAGAAAATGCCGCTGACAACGGCGTGCAGGTTTCGCTGGACACAGCCGTGCTGAATATGACGGTTTCGGAGGGAGTGATCACGTCCGTTCGTACCAACCGCGGGACGATCTATCCCAAGGTCGTGATCAACGCAGCGGGCGTCTTCGCGGAAGAAATTGCGAAGTTGGCGCAGGATCGTTTCTTCTCCATTCACCCCCGAAAGGGCACAAATACGATTCTCGACCATAAGGCATCCAAACGCATGCATACCATCGTTTCCTCCTTTGGCACTTCTTCCACCAAAAAGCGCCACACGAAAGGCGGCGGTCTGGTCAAAACCATCGACGACAATACGCTGGTTGGGCCCGATGCGGTTGAGACCTATCAAAAAGAGGATTTTACGACAGCACCGGAGAATGTTGCTTTTGTGTTTGATGCGCAGCGAAAGACGGATACCGCGCTGAACATCCGCGACGCAATCACCTATTTTTCCGGTGTGCGCGCGGCAACCTATGAAGAAGATTTTGTGATTCGCAAGGGGAAATGGACAAAGAACATCGTCCATGCAGCCGGCATACAGTCTCCGGGGTTGACGGCGGCGCCTGCCATCGCCGTAGACGTGAGCCGTATGGCGGCGGAGCTGCTATCAAAATCGCGTATCGTCCGGTCAAACGAAAGCTTTAACCCGATCCGAACGGGAGTCATCCGCGCGAGCGAACTGGATCTTCCCGCGCGGGATGCGTTGATCCGCGAAAACCCCGACTATGGTGAGATCGTTTGCCGCTGTGAAGAGATCAGCCGCGGTGAAATCAAAGATGCGCTCCATCGAAGTATCCCCTGTGATACGATCGACGGAGTCAAGCGGCGCGTACGCCCCGGCATGGGGCGCTGCCAGGGTGGTTTCTGCGGGCCGCTGGTGCTGCAGATTATCGCGGAAGAAACCGGAAAAGAATTGCAGCAGATCGATAAAAGTGCGCCTGGCGGTGAACTGCTCATGGGCGCAATCAAGGAGGTGATGCCGTGATGGAGGAGCTTCAGTTTGACGTAACCGTCATCGGAGCGGGACCTGCGGGTCTTGCCGCGTCGCTCACCGCCGACAAAGCGGGTGCAAAGACGCTGCTTATCGAGCGGGAGACCCGCCCCGGCGGCATCCTCAAACAGTGCATTCACGATGGGTTCGGTTTGGTGCGCTTTGGTGAAAAGCTCTCCGGCCCGGAATATGCCGCGCGTTTCATCGACCGGCTCCCAAACAGCGACGTAACGGTTTGGACACTCTCGTTCGTCAGCGCAATTCAGCGGGAGCAGGACGACAGCATCCTCACCGTGATCACACGCGAAGGCATCCGCCGAATCCGCACGCATGCGTTGATCTTCGCAACCGGCTGCCGGGAGCGCACCTCCCGCCAAATCGGCGTGCACGGGCGGCACTGCGCGGGGGTTTTTACAGCGGGAACGGCGCAATATTACACAAACATTCTGGGCGAGCTTCCCACAAAGCGCTGTGTCATCCTCGGCAGCGGAGATATCGGGCTAATCATGGCGCGACGGCTGACGCTAGAGGGCGCACAGGTCGTCGGCGTTTACGAAGCGAAACCAACGCCAAGCGGACTGACCCGCAACGTAAGCCAATGCCTCTGGGATTTTGAAATTCCGCTCCACACGAGTAAAACCGTCACCCGCGTTTTTGGCGACGCGCGGCTCACCGCGGTTGAAATCGCAAGCGTTGACCCGTGCATGTGCCCGATTGCCGGAACGGAGGAAATCATCCCCTGCGACGCTCTGATCCTCTCCGTCGGCCTTATTCCCGAAAATGAGCTTGCGGAGTCCATCGGGGTCCCGCTTGACAGCAAGACAAAGGGCGCTGTTGTGGACGAGCGAAACGAGACGCTTCTGCGCGGGGTGTTCGCCTGTGGAAATGCGCTGCATGTCAACGACCTTGTCGATTACGTTTCCGAAAGCGGAGAGATTGCAGGTGCCGCCGCCGCATCGAAAGAGAAAAAATGCCGCGGGCTTGTGCCCGTCGAGTGCGACCAGTCGCTTCTTTATATCGTTCCGCAGCGCATCTCGCGCAATGCAGAAATGCAGGAGCGTGTGTTCTTCTTCCGCTCCGCAAAAGATATGGACAACGCGATGCTGACCATCACCAAGGGCGGGAACCTGCTCTTTTCGAAGCGGTTTTCGCATCTTCGCCCGCCGGAGATGGAGCGTCTGCCCGTTCTGCTCACGCCGGAGCAGCTCTTCGGAAATGAGCCACTTCGGTTTCATCTGGAGGAATTGGATCATGAATGACAATGGCAACACCAATCAGGCAAAAGAAATTATCTGCATCGTCTGCCCGAACGGGTGCCGCATCTCTTGCACAAAAGCTGCGGATGGAATCCACTGCAGCGGACAAAAATGCAAGCGCGGCGAGGCGTATGCAACCGCGGAGCTGACGCATCCAATGCGAACGCTCACAACAAGCGTCCGCACAATCTTCCCCGACTCCCCCGTTGTCAGCGTTCGGACAGCAGGCGAAATTGACAAATCGAAGCTTATGGATGTATCCAAAGCACTGGGCAAAGTGTTGGTCAAAACAAGGATTCACACAGGCGATGTCGTTGCCGAAAACATCTGCGGCACGGGGGTCAACGTCATCTGTACGAGCGATCGGCTCATGCATCAGCAGTAACGCAAGACGAAAGGAGCAACATCATGTCTCATCCGTATAAAGATTTTGAGCCCAAGTGGGTCAACGGCGAATTCCCCAAGGACAGCTATCGTTCCATCTTCAAGTGGGGTGCTCCTCTTGAGATCAAAGCGCCAAGAGAATCGCTCTATAAGCTCATGAAAGAGAAATTTCATCTAACCGATGAGGACTTTCGGGATTATCGCGAAGATATCGGCTTTGACGCAGTATCGTTTGATCTACCCATCCGGCTGACAAGCGAGGATTTGCGCGCGTTTTCCGAGATCGTTGGCAGTGATTTTGTCCGCACGGACGATTATGCGCGCCTCTCGGTTGCATATGGCAAGACGATGTACGACCTGCTGCGGCTGCGCAACAAGATCGTCGAAAACGTGCCGGATGCTGTGCTCTACCCCGACACCAAGGAACAGATTGAGCGCATCGTCGCCTACTGCGCGGAAAAGAAAATCCCTGTTTATGTCTACGGCGGCGGTTCTTCCGTGACGCGCGGGGTGGAGTGCGTCAAAGGCGGCATCTCGCTGGATCTGCGCCTGCGGTTTAACAAAGTTGTTTCGTTTAACGAGGTCGATCAGACCATCACGGTTGAGGCGGGCATGAGCGGACCGAAGCTGGAAGAAACGCTCAACAATGCGCAGTCTCTCTTTGGCGCAAAACGCGCGTATACCTGCGGACATTTCCCGCAGAGCTTTGAGTACTCTTCCGTCGGCGGCTGGGTGGTCACGCGTGGCGCAGGCCAGAATTCGACCTATTACGGCTGCATCTCCGATCTCGTGATGGCGCAGGAATACGCAACCCCCATCGGAAACATTAAAACGGACAGCTATCCGCGCAAGGCGACCGGAAGCGATCTCGGGCAGATTCTGATGGGCGGAGAAGGCACCTACGGCGTGCTTACCCTCGTCACGCTTAAGGTGTTTCGGCATATGCCGGAGACGATCCGCCGTTTCTCCTATATGTTCAAGGACTGGGAAACGGCGCAGGCAGCCGCGCGCGAAATCATGCAGAGCGAGGCCGGCTTCCCCTCTGTCTTCCGTCTGTCCGATCCGGAAGAGACCAGCGTGATGCTGCATCTTTACGGTGTGATGGATTCCCCGCTGAAGCATCTGTTTGGCCTTCGCGGATTCAAAGAAAACGAGATGTGCCTCTTCCTCGGCTTCACCAACGGCGAAAACGGATTTTCACGCAATGCCGCAAAGAATGTTCACCGTGTTGCGCGCAGATTCGGTGGTATGAGTTTGACGGGTTATGTCACGCGTGGCTGGGAAAAAGGACGTTTCAACGACCCATACATGCGAGACACGATGCAGGATTTCGGGATTGTCACCGATACGATGGAGTGCTCCGTCAACTGGAGCAATATGGGCAAGGTGCATGCCGATGTACGCGCGTTTTGCAAGTCCCGCCCGGATACGATCTGCATGACGCATATGTCCCATGTCTATCCGCAAGGTGCTAACCTATACTTCATCTTCATCATCAAGGAGAGCGACCCGGAGGCGTTCCGCGCCTATCATGCGGGAATCCTCTCCGCCATTCAGCAGTCCGGCGCGGCGATGAGCCACCATCACGGCATCGGCAAGATGTTTGCCCCCTGGCTGGAAGGGTCTCTTGGGAAGAAAGAATATGATGTTCTGCGTACACTCAAAAACCACTTTGATCCGGACAACATCATGAACCCCGGCGGAACGCTCGGTTTCGACCTGAGTGAAAGCGAAAAACACTTCCCCGAACGCTAACACAATAGCCCCGCTTCAGCGGGGCTTATTTTTTGCGTGATCTCTTTTCTCTTTTTACGGTGCTGGTGTATTCTCCGGCGTTTCAGATGGCTCCGGTGTGGGTGCGGGTGTAAAGAGCACCCAGTCCTGCGTGTCGCATTGCCCCATGTCGCTCTCCCCTCGCGAAAGAACCCTGCCATCCGCTGTTATGCCGACGATGTGCGTGGCGCTGGCGGAGATGGCGACGATGTTCTGCCAGTCGGATACATCCGGCAAATGCGCAAAGGAGAATGCGCGGGAGAGCACGTGTCCGCTGTCGTCCAGCGCGAAAACTCCGTTTGGCGTGCAGTCAATCGCGAGAATGTTTTTGAAGGGGGACACATCGAGCCCGTTGGCAACGACGGTTCCGTCCGCCTTTAAACCCGCGCTGTTAGCAGTCGCCGCATCCATTGCGACAAGATCATAGTATTCACTCGAGACCAATTCCCCGCTGGTCGTGAGCGGCTGCCCGTTTTTCATCACACCGCAGAGCGCATAATCGCCAATCGAAAGTGAGGCGACATCGCGCCACTTGAGGATATTCCAGTTTTGGTATCCCGCCACGAGGATCTTGCCGTCTCGCGTGATGGCGATGGTGTTGTATGCTCCGGCATAGATTGCGGCAACATTCGTCCATTTGCCGACGTCGCACTGATGATAGGTGTTCATCCCTGTAGCGACGACGGTTCCGTCCGCGCACAGCCCAATCGTATGATAGGCGCCGGCTGCAACAGCAACGATGTCCGTCCAATCCTTTGTGTTGCATTGACCGGAGAGATTAGAGCCCGTGGCAAGCACCGTTCCTGCCTCCGTCCTCGCGACAGTGTGTTTATATCCTGTGGCAATCATGCCGGCAGGAAGCGCATCCCGCGCCGCCTTGAGTCGCGCGCGCTCGGTCAGTTGCGCGTCATTGAGCCCGACAAGCAGCGAGACCAAGTCACCCGCGCCTTCGTTTTGTGAAAGCTCCGATGCCGCCTGCTTTGCATAATCCTCTGCATTCTCATAACTGCCAAGCGCGTAGAACAGACGCATTGCTTCCTCATAATAGCCATATTCCAGGCGTTCCTGCGCATAGGCATAGCTGCAGGCTTCGCTTTTTTCCACCGCGTCAAGATAATCGCCTAGTGCGGTATAGGTTTGGCTCGCTTCCTGATAATCGCCGTCTGCTTCATACATCTGCGCAAGCGCATAGCCCGTTTTTTGCAGCGCGGCAACAGCGCCGGGATAGTCTCCCGCCGCCTGATAGAGCGGCACGGCATCAGCAGTCCTTCCGCTTGCCACATAGGATTCCGCAACGGAATAGTACAATTTCTTTTGCAGCTCAGTCTGCGCCGTTTCGTTTTCGATAGACTGAATCACCTGTTGCGCCTGCTGAAAGCGGGACTGTGTAATCAGGAGTGACGCATATGTCTCTTTGACGGAACCAGCGTTTTGAAACGCAAAAAATCCGGCAACCGCGAGCAGGACGATCGCAATGCCGGAGAAGAACAGCGCGCGCCAAACAAACCGGCGATCCCCCGCAAGTACCGCGGAACCAAGCGGTTCCCCTTGCGTGCGCCAGATGCGCGTGGTGTTTTCGCGCGATTCTGTTTGACGAATGATCTCGTGTTTGTTTCCGTTTTGCTCGTTCATGCTTGTTTTGTTTCTCTTGTCTCTGCCTTATTACTAGTTGATATTCGCCGGCATCAGTTGGTTGAGATAGAGGGACCCGATTCCATTTGTCTCTGAAAGCACGATATAGATATCATCGATGTTCAAACGGCGAACATAATCCTTAACCCCACCGCGCGCATCCTCACGCGTGTAGTATTCATCCCGAAAATCGACCATATACACATCATCGTAATATGGCAGGAAGAACGGAGCAATGCTGTTGCCAAACGAATCGCACACCATGAGCATATTGCGCCCCGTATGATAGCCACCCTCAATCATGCGATAAGGCCCCGCTGTTCCGCCGAGGAAAACGAGATAGTTGGTCTGCGTCTCGTCAATAACCGGCAATTCACCTTTCTTATACGCGTTGGAAACGCGAAACGATTGCGCCGGAAGCAACGGATAGTATACCTCTATCGTATCCGCAAGTTCCTTTAGTTTCGCGTTTCTGCCGTGCAGATAAATCGAACCAAGGTATCCTTCTATTGTTTTTTCTCGATAGTCCGCAAGAGGAACGGTCTGATGGCCTTCGCCCCTTAGCATCGCATCAGCCGCGAGATAGGCTCCGCGCGTCGTCCAATGATGATCTGTCCGAAAATAGAGATAATCCCCGTTTAATAGATCGTCTTGAAAAATATCATACGCGTTGTGCACCACAACATTGCTCGAAACGAGCGACTGCAGGCTGCTCTCCATCTCGCTTGTCCAGCCGCTCTCGCTGCCCAGATGGAGCGCTAATTTATTCGCCGTCTGCGCGCGTGGGGCAAACAATACATGCAGTTTCCCGCCGACCGGGAGGAGCGCCGCATACGCGTTCAAAACGCTGGCCGCTTTCTCCATGTCTTTTTCTTCGTACGTAAACAACGCGGTTCTCGTTCCGTCTTTGTGGTTGAGCCAGACGTTTACGGAGTCACCCGACGCGGCTGCCGGCAAAGAGGGATCCTGTTGCTCCGCTTCATCCTGTTGCGCTGCCTGCTCTGTTGTTCCTTCGTCTGTCGTTTCTTCCTGCTGCTGGGTCTCTTGATTAGCCGGATTTACAGGAACAAAAACCTCTTCCCCTTCCGCGTCCAGTAGCTCTTCTACTGTGAGTGCGGAAAAAAGGTGCTTGAGCGTATTCACGCCGTCAACCAACTCTGAGCGAAGAAAAAACTGATCGGTCAAAAAACTCTCAAACGATTCACTGATTTCACCTTTTTTCATCGCATCCAGCGTAAAGGCAGGCATGCCGGAGAGAATTCGGTTCTCCTGCTCGGACAATATGGGCACGCGGTTCGCAAAAAGGAGCATGCATGCGCCGGCCGCACCACAGAGAATGATCCACCAAAGCGTCACCAGAAACGAAAGTTTACGCCGCATTGTTTGCTCCTTTCCTGTTCAGTCTTGTCTGGGTTTAAGCGTTACCAGTACGCCTAAAACCGAAAATAGAGAAACGGATTGTAACTATCCGAAACAAGGTTCATAATGCTCAGCACGACACCTGCCGTCAGTAGCAATACGGATAGCAGTTGCGCCGTTCGTTGCAGTCGTATTCTCTGGCGCAAAAGCCTGTCCAGCGCAGGCAGGATCGGCAGGCTCAGCACTCCGGCTACAAGCGGAAAAACGGTGTAGGTGCGCAATACATGCAGTGTTTCTGCATCGATCCATCCGGCAAATGCGATTGCGCCGTTCTGATGCGCGATACCCAGCATTGCAAGCAGTTGCCGCGCGCAGGCAGCAAGGTCGGTTTGATAAAACAGCGCCCAACCAACGAGCACCGCGATCAACGTCAGCAGGATGCCAATCGGTTTCGGCGTTCGTTTGACGACATATCGAAATACGCCGTGCTCCAGCGCGATCAAAACACCGTAATACAATCCCCAAAGTACAAAATTCCAACTCGCGCCGTGCCAAAGTCCGGTCAGCGTCCAGACCAAAAGGAGGTTTAGCGTGGTACGGTGTCTGCCCTTTCTGCTGCCGCCCAGCGGGAAATAGACATATTCGCGGAAGAATTGTCCAAGCGAAATATGCCATCTGCGCCAGAATTCAGAGACCGAGCGGGAGATGTAAGGATAGCGGAAGTTTTCCTGATAGCGAAACCCGAGCACACGCCCAAGCCCAATCGCCATATCGGAATATGCGGAAAAATCAAAATAGATCTGGAGCGCGAAAACGATACTGGTCATCCACCCCGCGGAGAAGGAAGCCCCCGCGTCCGGCAGCGCCGAAAGCATTTCGCCGAGAATATTTGCCACGAGCACTTTTTTGCAAAGCCCAATTGCGAATCTGCGCATTCCGCCGGTGAAATCATCTAGCGTGGTCTGCCGTTCTTCCAACTCAAACTCGATGTCGGCATATTGCACAATCGGCCCAGCGATCAGTTGCGGAAAGCAGGAAACATACAGCAAAAGGTGCGAAAATTTCTTTTGCACGCGAACATTGCCACGATATGCATCCACAGCATATGAAATCGCCTGAAACGTGAAAAACGAAATCCCGATTGGTAAGCGCGGTGTTTGCATCACATAGGACAAGCCAAACAAACCAGCGATTTGGTTGACAAAGAATGCGGCATATTTAAAATAGGCAAGCGCAGCGAGCGAAACAATCAGCGTAACAGCAAACAGCAGCCGCTTTGTCGTGTTCTTCTTTGCAGCGCTAAACGCAAGCGTGCCCGCATAGACCACAAGTGTGACAAACGCCATAACGAGCACGAAGACCGGCTCTCCCCAAGCGTAGAAGATCAGCGAGCCAATCAGCAGCACTGCGTTTCTCAGGCGAACGCCTCGGCAGGCAAAATAGACCGCAAGCATGGCGGGCAAAAACAGCAGCAAGAATGTTAGGCTCGAAAATACCATGCGAATATTATAGCATAAAACAATTCCAGCGGAGAATGGTTCCAGTATCAAAATACTGGCGGAAACACAGGTGCCAAACCTTTTGTGAACAATCGCTGCTGTGTTGAAATAGAGTTTTTTATAACTTGTTTCGGTGGTATAATGACAATAACCAATTTCGAGGAGCAGTCACATGAATTCAAGCGATAACCGAAAGAAGCGACGCATAGTCTGGGCAATTTTGATCGCTGTTGTGTTGATCGCGATCGCTGTTGTTGCTTTCTTTTTGCTTCGCACGCCAAAGGAGAACCCCGTGGCCAGTATGAGTTTTCAAGATTGTCTCGCGTATACAACCAAGGATACCCCAGAGGCAACGGTTGGCGTTGTCGTGCTGCAAAACGGAGCAGCGAACATCTCTTTTTACGGAAACAACGCCAAGCAGATCCCGTATGACGGTTATGAATTCGAGATCGGGTCTCTGACCAAGACGATTACGGCAGCGCTCATGATGCGTGCCGAGGCGGACGGGACATTATCTCTTTCCGATCCCATCAATCGTTTTCTAAAACTGCCTGCGCAAGCATATTATCCGAGTATTGAACGGATTTTGACGCACCAGTCCGGTTATAAGAGCTTTTATTTTGAGCAGCCGATGATCGAAAATTTCTTTTCCGGCGGAAACAATTTTTATCAGGTTTCCCGTGGTATGCTGCGCCGCCGTTTGGGAAAGGTGCATCTGCAGGATAAGGATTATCCGTTCCTCTACTCCAATTTCGGTTTTTCCGTGCTGGGCCTCATCCTAGAGGATATCTATCAGCAGAGCTATACCGATCTTGCCGACTCGTTTGTGCAGCAGGAGCTAGGTATGCAGCACACACATATCTCCGACGGGGACGGCAATCTTTCCGGCTACTGGCGCTGGGCTCAGGACGACGCCTATCTCCCCGCTGGCGGGTTGATTTCTACTGCGGACGATATGGCAATCTATGCGCGCGCGATGCTTGCGGGTTCGCCGGAGTTTCTGGGTACCGCCCAAAATGCGCTCGCGAAGATCAACGCAACTTCGGACCAACTCGCAAGCCTCGGCATCCGCATGGATTCCGCCGGAGCTGCATGGATGATTGACGGCGAACATGGCATCGTCTGGCACAACGGCGGTACGAGCCATTTTTCCTCCTACATGGGATTTGATCCGCAGCGGCAGATCGCGGTCGTGATTTTAACCAATCTTGCGCCGGATTATCGAATCCCCGCGACGGTAATGGGTGCAAAATTATTGCTTGAGTTGCAAGCGCAGAATTGAGGTGCGGCGCATGAATCTGGGTCTGTTTTTAAAAAGACATGTTCCAAATACGATCACGCTCTTGCGCATTGCACTTACGCTCGTGCTTATGTTTCTCCCCCTGCTCTCACCTGCATTTTTGCTTGTCTATCTGTTGGCAGGAACAGGCCGCAAAGCTCAAGGCCGGAGAAATCACCAAAGAGCAATACGACCAGTGGCGCTATCGATATCCTGAGTTTGATACTACGCAGTGGTGGGCAAAAGTTCCTTCTCAGGAATTGAGTGATTTTATTGTCTTTTCCTTTAATGACCAGTCGAAAACTGACTGAATAACTGCGTATTAACCGGAAACCGAAGAACCCGCTAAACCCATAAGCAAAGGAGGTGACCGCTATGAACATCAAGTACATTGGAAACGATACGAAAAAATCTGAAAACGGGAAAATCCACGTCCAAAATGGCAATTACACAGGTTGTGGTGCTCGAATCGATGATAATCCGCAAGATTGGGTAAAGACTTCTCAATCTGTTACTTGTGACAAAAACGGATGTAAGAATTAGCAATCGTGATTATGGGTTTCCGTGTTAAACAAAAAAAGAGCCAACTGACTTTGAAAAATCAGTTGGCTCTTTTCCTATGAATAATACAATCAATGTTGCCAAAACGTTGCCACGGATGGTATCAAGAATCCGCAAACCCGCATGAATACAGGGTTTATTGGCTCCACTTTGTTATTCCCACTCAATCGTTCCCGGCGGTTTGCTGGTGATGTCGTAAACCACACGGTTCACATGCGGCACCTCGGCAATAATTCGCTCGCTGATGCGCCGCAGAACCGGATACGGTATCTCCGCCCATTCAACGGTCATCGCGTCGGTAGACGTCACCGCGCGCACGCCGATGATGTAGTCATAGGTGCGCTGATCGCCCATCACGCCGACAGTGCGCATGCCGGTAAACACCGTGAAATACTGCCAGATCGCTTCTGCAAGCCCCGCGTTCTTCACTTCTTCACGGAAGATATAGTCGCTTTTGCGCAGGATGGCCAGCTTATCCTCCGTCACGTCGCCCAGAACGCGGATAGCAAGCCCCGGTCCCGGAAACGGCTGCCGCCAGACAAGCTCATGCGGAATACCGAGTGATTCGCCAAGCGCACGCACTTCGTCCTTAAACAGCATTCTGAGCGGCTCAACGAGCCCGATAAACCCAATATCCTTAGGTAAGCCGCCGACGTTATGGTGACTCTTGATCGTGCTCGCGCTGCTCGTGCCGCTCTCGATTACGTCCGGGTAGATCGTTCCTTGCAGCAGGAACTCCGCGCCACCGAGCTTTTTCGATTCCTCCTCAAACACACGGATAAACTCTTCACCGATGATCTTGCGCTTTCTTTCCGGCTCTGTCACACCCGCGAGTTTGCTGAGGAAGCGTTCCCGCGCATCCACCTTGATGATGTTGAGCGAAAGCGTATCGTGATAGACCTGCATGACTTCTTCCGCTTCGTTCTCACGTAAAAGGCCGTGGTCAACGAATATGCAGGTCATCTGGCTGCCGACCGCCTCATGAACCAACACACTCGCGACGGAAGAATCTACCCCGCCGGAGAGCGCGCCGATCACACGTTTGTCTCCAACCTGCGCGCGGATGCTCGCGATCAGCTCCTCCTTGAGGTTTGCCGCGCTGTAGTCACAGCGAAGGTTACAAACGCTCTTGAGGAAGTTTTCAAAGAGTTTCTGACCGTTTTGCGTATGCGTTACTTCCGCATGGAACTGAATTCCATACACCTTGCGCTCTTCGTCCGCAAACGCCGCGACTGGGCACGCATCAGTCGACGCAATCGCAGCAAACCCCTTCGGCGCGCGCGTGACGGAATCGTTGTGGTTCATCCACACCACACCGCCAAGCCCCGCAAAGAGCGGATGCTCTGTAAAACGAATCTTTGTGTGCCCATATTCGCGAATCGGTGCGGAGGCAATCGCTCCGCCAAACACCTTCGCGATATACTGCATGCCGTAGCAAATTCCAAGCACCGGAACGCCGAGTGAAAACACGGCGTTGTCGCAGGCCTTGGCGCCTTCTTCATAGGCGCTGTCCGGCCCTCCGGTCATGATGATCGCGCTGAGCGTTTCTCCCTTGATGCGTTCGATTGGCGCATCGTGCGGGATCAGCTCGCTATACACCCCCGCCTCGCGCACGCGGCGCGCGATAAGCTGGTTATACTGCCCGCCAAAATCGAGGACTACAACACGTTCCCGCATACCTTACTCCCCGCGGAAGACGACGCCGTTTTCGTCTGCCTGTTCGATGATGGCAAGCGATTCGAGGTGAACCCCCGCATCGCGCAGGCGTTGACCACCCGGCTGAAATCCTTTTTCAATCGCAACGCCGATGCCTAAGAGTTCCGCACCCGCTTCCTCCACAATCTCGACGAGGCCGCGCAGAGCCTCGCCGTTTGCGAGAAAATCGTCCACAACGAACACTTTGTCGCTGGCACTGAGCCATTGGCTTGCGACGATGAGGGTTACGTGCTTTTTATAGGTGTAGGAATAGATGTCGCTCTTATACAGTCCACCTTCAATGTTGTCCGACTTTGCTTTCTTTGCGAAAACGAGCGGCACACCAAATTCCTCCGCACAAATCGTCGCAAGTGCGATGCCGGAGGCCTCGACCGTCAACACTGCCGTGAGTCCGTTTAAATCAAAAAGCTTTTTGAACTCCTTCGCCATGTTGCGCATCAGCGCCGTATCCACGCGGTGGTTCAAAAAGCCATCAACCTTTATGATGTTTCCGGGAAGCACACGCCCCTCGGCGCGAATTCGATCCTGCAACTGCTTCATTCTGCACCAACTCCCATCTCTTCCAAATAATGCGTCCATTATCGCGCAAATCACGAACGGAATCAAGTTTTTACGCAAATTTCGTCAAAAGTAGTCGAATACAGCTTCTGAGTCCCGTTTTTGTGCGCTTTCCTACTGTTATCACTCGTGTAATAAGAAACGCCGCAGGGAAGCTCCTTGCGGCGTAAGAAACACGATTCTGTTTAGTTGAGCGAATCCTTGAGCGCTTTGCCGGCCTTAAAGGTGGGCAGCTTGGACGCGGGGATGTCGATCTCCTTGCGGGTCTGCGGGTTGTGGCCTTTGCGGGCGGGGCGAACCTTCGCCTCAAAGGTGCCAAAGCCAACGATGGAAACCTTGTCGCCAGCCTTAAGGGACTCTTCGACAGCACTCAGAAATGCGACGACCGCTTTTTCTGCATCTTTTTTCGAGAGTTCACTCTTCTCCGCGACGGCCGCGATCAAATCGGTTTTATTCATTGTAAAATAACCTCCATGAATTTTTCGTTGCTGGAACATTGTATCAATCTTGGCGACGAATGGCAAGCCTTAAATTGTGAATTTATTCCGTAATTCGGCACTTTTTGGCTTCATCCCAAAGTTGATCCTGCTCAGAAAACGTCAGATCTTTCAACTCGTTCCCGCGCGATTTGGCGAGAGATTCCATGGTTTCAAACCGGTTGATGAATTTATCTGTCGCCTGCATGAGCAAGAATTCCGGCTCAAGCTTGAGCAATCTTGCTACATTGACAACCGCAAACAGCAGGTCGCCCATCTCTTCTTCAATATGGCTCCCCTGCTCCATTGCCTCACGCAGCTCTTCTGTCTCCTCAGCAATCTTAAAAAACGCTTGTTGCGCACTCTCCCAGTCAAACCCTACATCCGCTGCTTTTTTTTGCACTTTTCTGCTGCGTAATAGCGCGGGAAAGCTCTTTGGCACACTCTTAAGCACTTCGGTCTGTGTGGTTTGCTTTCGTTGAGACATTTTCAGTGCGTCCCAGTTCTTCAGCACTTCGTCCGAGCCACTGACGCGGATATCGCCAAAGACGTGCGGGTGACGATAGATGAGCTTTTCAACCAGCTCTGTGCACGCATCCCGCGCGGTAAAGGCGCTCTGTTCTTCCGCAATCGCCGCATGCAGCGCAAACTGCAGAAGTACGTCGCCCATCTCTTCGCAGATATGCGCGTCGTCATCTTCGTCAATTGCGTCGATGAGCTCATAGCTTTCCTCTAGCAGCGCGTTCTTGAGCGACTCGTGTGTTTGTTCCCGATCCCAGGGACAGCCGTTTGGCGCACGAAGTCTGCGCACAATGCGCATCACATCGTCAAATCCGTGCTGCGTCCGGGTTTCGTAATCTGTTCTGCAAACATAGAGTATCGTCGTTGCATCATAATGATTCTGACGATCCAGTTCACAGAGCTTAATATCATACGAACCATATACTCCGTCTGTGCCAATCGAAGCGAGCGTTGCCGGCGATTCATCCGGAAAAAACTCGCTTAAAAACAGCTTTGCTTCACCTGCAATCATCCGGGAGTCGATTTCCTCGACCACATAGCTTTGCTCCGGGTCGATCTGCTCCGCCAGGTCATGCGCGGAGATGACAATTGCGGGTTCACGATCCGGGAAAGCGACCGCTCCCGCGCTCATATGCGGCAGTACATCCACGCGAATTTTACGCGTCTGCGCCCCCTGTCGGATAGCAGGTAGTTGACTGTTTTGGATGCTGCCTGTTGCGAGATAGACACAATCTCCTGCGTCACAAAGCCGCTTTGCAACCGCGGCGTTGAGTATGTCAAAATCTTCGGACGAATCAAACAGGTCGTCCATTGCTGTATAGGCAAGATGTAGGTCAAGCAAAACCTTCGCAGATGGGTGCTTTTCCGTTTGCAAAAACAGCGGCAACCCCCTTGTGAGCGTTTGCTGCTGCGCAAGCGTAAGCGCCGCAGGCGCAGGCAATAGAACGATGGTAATGGTTTGCATGCGTTGCCTTTCCTTGGGTTTATTTACGGCGGAACTGGAGCTTTGCAAGAATCGAACCGCCGGGGATGAACGCGAGGTCTTCCTCCGAGAACATACGCATCCAGAGCACACCGATGAGATACAGCACAATGCCGATCAAGATTGCGCCCGCCGTCGCAACCGTATTGGAAGAGATCTTTGCATGAATCAGCCCGTAGCTAAAGTAAGCAGCACCGCCCATGATCAGCGCGGCAACGGTTGGCTTGATGAACGTATCCAGTACGTTGAGCTTGAGTTTTGTAAAGCGGATCAGATAGATCGCGTCGAGAACACCCGCAACGATATAGCATGCGGTCGTCGAGATTGCAGCGCCCTGAATCTCGATTGCCGGGTTCCTCATCAAGGTCAACATCAGCACAACCTTGACCACACCGCCGATAAAGAGATTGACCACAGGAATGTGCTGCTTGCCTGCGCCCTGAAGGATGCCGGTGAGCGTTTGCACCAGGGAAAGAAAGATCACGCCGATTGCGGATGTGCGCATCAGCGCGCTCGCGATTGCAAGGCGCTGGTCGTCGATCTTGTACAGCAGGTCGATGACCGGCGCGGAGAGCGCAAACAGTCCTACTGCGCACGGAATACCGATAAACATGGCAAGCTTGATCCCCATCGCAGAGACGGTATGGATCGCCTTTTGATCCTTTGCTGTGCGCGCGGCAGAGATCGCCGGAACAAGGCTCATGGCAAGCGCTATTGTCAGCACCGCCGGCATGTTGATGATGTTGGTGACGTTGCTTCTCAGCGCGACATATCGCATGGAGGCTGCCGCTTCGCTAAAGCCAATACTCATGAGCGTGCTCTTGATGAGAGACGCGTCAACAATACCCGTAATCGGCATAATCGAAGCGCCGATGGTGACGGGAATCGCGATTGCAAGCAGCCCTCGAATGATCCCCCTGTCACCGGTGTGCTCGCTTAATGCGGATTCTCCCAACTCAATATCACGTTTGCGGAAGAGATAGAACGCACCAACGACGATCAACGCCAGCAGTTCCGAAATCGTCACGCCGGCAACTGCGCCCATCGCGCCATATTCCAGTCCACGCGGCATCCAGCGCGCCGCCAAGTAAAGACCGATCGCAAGTTTGCCCGCCTGTTCCGCAAGCTGGGACATCGCGGTACCCGTCATCTTTTGCAAGCCCTGCAGATAACCGCGATAGGAACACATCACGGAGACAATCAGCAACGCGGGCGCCATCACGCGAAACGATGGAGCCGCCAGCGGGCCAACAGTCATGCGCGCAAGAATATCTGCGCCAAAATACATCAAAGCGGTGGTTACGATACCGATGCTGCTGAGTAACAACTGCGACTTGCGGAACACGCGTTTTGCGCCGGCGATATCGCCAATCGCCGTGCGCTCCGCTACCATGCGCGAAATCGCGGTTGGCAACCCGGCGGAGCTGATGACAAGCAATGTGGAATAATACGGATACACCGCCTCATAATACTGCATGCCATCGCCAAGCATATTGTAAAGCGGAATACGGAAAAACGCGCCGATGACCTTGCAGATCAACCCGGCGATTCCGAGGATAAATGCGCCTTTGACAAATGCCTTATTGTTGTTTTTTGCCATGCTTCCAATTCCTTTATTGATGCGATATTGCTCGCGTTCATTCTTTGTGTAATCGTTTCGCAGGCAGCGCCGCGATGGCGATATTATACCACCTTTCCTACCCTATGTCATCTTTTCGCCTGTTCTCGCCCGCGTCATTTTCGCTGTGTCTGAGCATCTCGACAAACAAAGATAGCGTTGGTATAATGTTTGTATTACAGATATGGAGGTTAGTGCGATGGGTTTGTTATCCGCCGCCACCGGCGCAATCAGCGGCGTGTTGGCTGATCAATGGAGAGAGTATTTTTACTGCGAGGCCATGGGAGCGGACGTTCTTGTCTCCAAAGGGCAGAAACGTATCAATGAAAAACGCAGCTCGAACACCAAGGCTTCCGACAACATCATCACCAACGGTTCCATCATCGCCGTCAATGACGGACAATTCATGATGATTGTGGAACAGGGTAAGGTCGTGGATTTCACCGCTGAGTCTGGCGAGTATGTATACGACAAGTCGACCGAGCCTTCGCTGTTCTACGGCGGCTTCGGCAAGGGGATTCTGGAATCGCTGAAGATCATCGGGCGCAGATTCACCTTTGGCGGAGACACGGCAAAGGATCAGCGCGTCTATTTCTTCAACACCAAAGAAATTCTTGGCAACAAATATGGCACGGCGAACCCCGTCCCCTTCCGCATCGTGGATAAGAACGTGGGACTCGATATCGACATTGCGATTCGCTGCTATGGCGAATATTCCTATAAGTTTGTCGATCCGATTCTGTTCTATAAAAACGTCTGCGGCAATGTGGAAAGCGAATACACCAGGGATCAGATCGACAGCCAGCTCAAGAGCGAGCTCATGACCGCTCTGCAGCCCGCGTTTGCGAGAATCAGTGAGATGGGCCTTCGCTACAGCGCGCTGCCCGGCCACGCAAAAGAGATTGCAAATGCGCTGAATCTGGAGCTTTCTGCTGACTGGAAAGAGCTCCGCGGCATCGAGATCGCCTCCTTTGGCGTCAGCTCCGTCACGGCTTCTCCGGAAGACGAAGAGCGCATCAAGCAGCTCCAGCAGGCGGCGGCGCTCAAAGACCCGACCATGGCGGCAGCCGTACTTGCCAGCGCGCAGGCGCAGGCGATGCAGGACGCGGCAAAGAACGAAAACGGCGCGTTTATGGCGTTTGCCGGCATGAACGCCGCGCAGAACGCAGGCGGAACCAACGCGGCAACGCTCTTTGGCATGGGACAGCAGCAGCAAGCGCAGCAGGCGGCTTCCGGCTGGACCTGCGCGAAGTGCGGGCAGACCGGCAACACCGGCAAGTTCTGTTCCAACTGCGGCGCGCCGAGACCCGAAGCGGGCTGGACCTGTGCCAAGTGCGGACAAACCGGAAATACCGGCAAATTCTGCTCCAACTGCGGCGCTGCAAAACCGGAGTAAACAAAACAGACGCAAAGAACCGCTCTCGTTTGAGGGCGGTTCTTTTTTTTCCCTTTCTGGCTTGTCATACTTGTAATTTTTGTCTGACGCATCAAGCTAGCGCGATGTACACATCCATATACTCCACACCGTCTTTGATATAGACCTTTTCAAAACAAATCGTCTCCTGCTGGTTTTCGGCTTTCATGGCAAGCTTGTTTTCTTTTATATAGCGCAATAGGTTTTTGTATCCGTTGGGAATGAGTTGAAACGCTGCACTCATCGGCTCTGTAATCGTTATTGCGGCATACTTCCCCGCTTCCTGCCAAACAAGCTCAGCCCCCTCGCAGGTAGGAGCAAAATCGGCAGGAACGATGCAAGCGGAAACATACCCGCGCAGATTAAAGACATTGATCTGTTCCTGCGAAAGAAACGGAAAATCCCAACCAATCAACTCAAGTTTATGGTTCGGTAGTGCAGCAAGGCCGTTCTTTTCCGCCCAGTTTTTCATCAGAAGAATCGAATCGTCCTCCGGTGTGGCGCTGATGACCACGTGCCGCGCCATGCGGAAGCGCTCGAGGGATTCAATCCGTACCTCAGAGTAGGCGTCTTTCCGGCGCGTCATGTCGCTGCGGAGTAGTTGGTCCATCGTGCAGGAAAAGAAATCACAGAGTTCAAAGATTTTTTCGATGACTGGATATGCTTCGTCCGATTCCCACTTTGAAATAGTTTGCCGCGACACATCCAATTTTTCCGCGAGAGATTCCTGCGTCATTGAATCACGCATGTGACGAAGGTATTGCAAATTCGTTCCGAAACTCATATGTGCGCTTCCTCTCAATTTGATGTAAAAAATGATATCGGGTTTTACTTCGCAACTCCACCGTGCTTCGGTGGCGTTTTGGCTGAGTTAGTCAAGTAGCGGTTGCGAAAGTATCGTATCATACTTCACATAATCGTGCACAACCAATTTCGTACAAAAAACCATCTGCAAACGGATGGTTTTACTTTAACAGGGGCACTAGGACTCTCCACTTCGCCTGCGGACATCTTGCGCTTCGCGCGGCGCTGCCTCGTGGCGGCGCTCCCCTGCCGCTAAAAACGCCGCACTGCGGCGTTTTCTTGACGCGACTTCGAGTCCTACCGGAACAAATGCAAAAGAAATGACCACCCGTCGGGTGGTCATTTCTTTTGGCAGGGGCACTAGGACTCGAACCCAGAAGAACGGTTTTGGAGACCGCTATGTTACCATTACATCATGCCCCTAATTTGGTCAGCAAGCGTATTATAGCAAAACGCCCGACCCATTGTCAAACAAATTGAACGATATAATCGCGCAAATTTTGATAGGCGATGCGATAGACATCCGCCTCCGAAAATCCGCGTTTGAGAAGCGCCTCAAACAACGCCGGAAAATCACGGCTCGTCTTAAAATCCTTCGGATACTGTTGCATGCCGTCCAGGTCGGAACCGATGGCGCAGCAGCCGATTCCGCCGATTTCCACCACACGGCAGATATGGCGCACGATATCGTCAATCGTCGCAACGTTATTCTTTGTGAGTTGCTGATAATAAAAATTGATGCCGACCGTGCCGCCTTGTTTCGCGATCTCTCGAATGAGTTCGTCGCTCAGCGAGCGCGGGTGCTCATGCATACTCCGCGCATTGGAATGCGAAGCAAACACAGGCCGCGTTGCGCGGGCAAGTACCTGATCAATTCCCTTGTCACTCAGGTGAGATACATCAATCGCCACGCCGAGCGCACACATCTCATCGATGATGTCTCTGCCGATTGCGCTCAAGCCCTTGTTTCCACGTCCCATCGCGGCGCCCGCCAACTCGTTGTTTTCGTTCCATGTGAGCGTTATCGCGCGCACGCCGAGGCGATACAGCACGCGTAGAATCGCCATGCTGCCATCCACCGCTTCCCCGCCTTCAACCGTGAGTACAGTTGCAATCTTTCCGTTTTCCGGCGTGAACTCCCGCGTCAGCGGCACAAGTTCGCTGTGTGCGTCCAGCATACGCTCATAAGCATCGATCATCGCAACGCACTGGTGCAGCGGCGGAGCATCAAGCGCCGTGTCGATCCAGCAGGCAAAAAACTGCATCGCGACTCCGCCTTGCAGAAGATCGTCCAGACGGATTGTCTGCTCCCGCTTGGGTTTTTTCAGGTCATAGCCGGACTGTACCGCACCATAAAGATAATCACAATGCCCGTCCGCAACAGGAAACATAGGGGTGCCCTCCATGTGTCTGACCGTGTTCAACCGCGGACAAACAGAACTGAACTGATTTCGTGTAATGCTTTCGTAAGCGCGATGTCAACAAACGGGGCATGGCGAACCATGCCCCGATCTGTATTCGATTGTCTTACTTTGCGTAGTCGACCGTGCGCGTTTCGCGAATCACGCTGACCTTGATCTGGCCGGGGTATTCGAGTTCGCCTTCAATCCGCTTGGCGATGTCCTTGGCAAGGATCACCGCGTCGCTGTCGCTCACGCGATCCGGTTTGACGATGATGCGGATTTCGCGCCCCGCCTGGATGGCAAAGGACGTGTCCACGCCGTCAAAGGAGTTCGCAATCTCTTCCAGCTTCTCGAGGCGTTTGATGTAGCTTTCCAGCGTCTCACGCCGGGCGCCGGGGCGCGCAGCAGAGATTGCGTCGGCAGCCTGAACGAGGATTGCCTCGACCGTCTGCGGTTCTACATCGCCGTGGTGCGCCATGATAGCGTGGATAATGGCGTTGTTCTCGCGGAATTTCTTTGCGAGGTCGGCGCCAATCTGCGCATGTGATCCTTCGACCTCGTGATCGATGGACTTGCCAAGGTCATGCAGAAGGCCTGCGCGTTTGGCAAGCGCCACGTTTGCGCCGAGCTCAGCCGCCATGATGCCCGCAAGATGCGCAACCTCGATGGAGTGCTTCAGCACGTTCTGGCCATAGCTGGTACGGTACCTCATGCGGCCAAGGTAACGGACGATCTCGTGATGCAGCCCGTTGACACCGACTTCGAGAACAGCGGCTTCGCCTGCTTCGCGAATTGCGGTATCGACTTCCTTGCGCGCTTTTTCGACCATTTCCTCGATGCGCGTGGGGTGAATGCGCCCGTCGAGAATAAGCTTCTCAAGCGCAATTCGCGCCACCTCGCGGCGGACAGGATCAAAGCTCGAGAGAATGACCGCTTCCGGCGTATCGTCGATGATGAGGTCCACGCCCGTCGCTGTTTCCAGCGCGCGGATGTTACGTCCCTCGCGGCCGATGATGCGTCCCTTCATGTCGTCATTCGGCAGAGCGACTACGGAGACGGTTGCTTCCGCAACATGATCCGCGGCGCAGCGCTGAATCGCCAACGTGATGATGTTCCTTGCACGTTTGTCCGCTTCTTCCTTCGTCTTGGACTCGATGTCGCGGATGAGGATAGCGGCTTCGTGCCGGGTTTCCCGCTCAACGTTGGCAAGCAACATGTTGCGGGCGTCTTCCATGGAGAGGCTCGAGATCTTTTCAAGTTCGCGAATCTGCTGTTCGTAGAGCGTCTTTACCGTTGCTTCTACGCCGTCAATCTCCGCTTCACGATTTGCGATTGCGGCTTCGCGCTTATCGAGCGAATCCGTTTTCTTGTCGAGGATCTCCTCTCTTTGAAAAATGCGCCTTTCGTTTCTTTGAATCTCTCCGCGGCGCTCGCGGTTTTCTCTTTCCGCTTCGGAGCGAATTTTAAATACTTCTTCTTTTGCTTCCAAGACCTTTTCTTTTTTGATCTCTTCGGCTTTGCGCTGGGCATCGTCATAGAGTTTCTTTACGGCGTCCTCCGCCTTTGCCACCTTTGCTTCCGCAATATTGCGGCGGTAAGCATAACCAACGAGGAAACCGGAGAGCAAACCCAAGATGCCGATGACTGTGTAGAGCCACCACATATGATGTTTCTCCGATCTATAAAAAAAATGTAACCGCACATCTCTGCACGGTCACTTCATAATTTATCCGCAATTTGAGCCAATTGCACGTTGCGCTCCAGCTTCAAACAAACAATCTATTATGAACACACCATAAGAGTGCAGGATTACTTGAAAAGTATATATCAGGGATTGTTGTGCGTCAAGGGAAATTGACAATATATGGGGGGTTACGGGCAATTATTGCGATTTTTTATCGCGTTTTCTGCTGGATTCACCCGATTTTAAAAGAACAGCCGAATCTCCAATCCGCCATAAATTGCAATTGTAAATCGCGCTTAAAACAGCGAAATCTGCGCAGTCTTCTCCATACCATCAAAACATCCACATTTCTCCATGGCCGTGACAACCGCACTGTTTGCCTTTGTCGCCGCACGAAACTCCTCGACCGTGTGAAATACTTTCCCTTTGCGGTTTTCAACCATCGCGACGGCAGCGTTTGTGCCCAAGCCGGGGATCGCGTTAAAAGGCGGCCGAATCGCGCCATCTTCGATTAAGAACTGTTTTGCATCGGACTTATAGAGATCGACCGGAAGCAGCTCGATTCCGCGCATATTCATCTCATATACGACTTCCAATATCGTGATGATGTCCTTTGTGCGGCCTTTTTCCGAGTCTGTCATCTTTGCCGCCGCACGCTCCAGCTCATGAATTGTCTCCAACACACGCTCCGCGCCGCCGGTCGCCAGAGAAACATCGAACAAGTCCGCGCGCACGGTATAATAAACGCTGTAGAACTCCAGCGGGTAATGCACTTTATAATATGCCACACGGAAGCTCATCATCGTATATGCAACAGCGTGCCCGCGCGGGAACATGTATTTGATCTTCTTGCAGGAGTCGATGTACCAGGCCGGAATTTCGTTATCCAGCAGCTTTTGCTCCATCTCCGGCTTAAGCCCCTTGCCTTTTCGGACGGATTCCATAATTTTAAACGAGCTGGACGCATCCACGCCGTGCGCAATCAGATAGTTCATGATGTCGTCGCGCGTGCAGATGACCTCATTGAGTTTGGCGATCTTATTGATGACTAGCGGCTCTGCGTTGCCGAGCCAAACGTCCGTTCCATGGGTGAGGCCGGAGATGCGAACCAACTCCTCCATCGTGGTCGGTTGTGTCGCGTCCAAGACGCCGCGCACGAAACCCGTGCCGAATTCCGGCGTGCCGAGAGACCCAACCTTGCAGTCGATTGCGGAGAGATCAACCTTGAGCGAATCGCTTGCAATATAGATGCGCATCGTGTCCGGGTCGTCCAGCGGAATACTGACCGGATCGAGCCCCGTCATGTCCTGCAGCATTCTCAGCGCGGTCGGGTCGTCGTGTCCAAGAATATCGAGTTTCACGAGACGGTCATCCATCGCGTGGAAGTCGAAATGGGTCGTGATCGTGTTCTTGTTTGATTTATCCGCTGGGTACTGAATCGGCGTATAGTCGAGAATATCATCCTCTTTGGGCACGATAACAATGCCGCCGGGGTGTTGCCCCGTGGTCACTTTTACATCCTGACAGCCTTGGGCAATTCTCTCGCGCTCCGCTTTTCGGAGGACCTTCCCCGTCTTCTCCTCATATTGGCGCACATAGTCAAACGCCGTACGCTCCGCAACGCCGCTGATCGTTCCCGCACGGAACGCATGCCCGCGGCCAAACATTTCTTCGACGTATTTATGCGCCGTCGGCTGATATTCGCCGGAGAAGTTCAGGTCGATATCCGGCGTTTTATCTCCATCAAAACCTAGGAAAACCTCAAACGGAATATCGAAGCCCATCTTGTTGTAGCGCGTGCCGCAAGCGGGACAGTCTTTGTTTGGCATATCGATTCCACAAAAGTACTGCATGCGGTCGATCTCAAAATCGCTGTGTTTGCAGTTTGGGCAAACATAGTGCGGCTGCAGCGGGTTCACTTCGGTAATGCCCGCCATGGTCGCGACAAACGAAGAACCGACCGAACCACGGGAACCAACCAGATAGCCATCCGAATTGCTCTTGTGCACGAGACGCTGGGCCATGAGATACAGCGAAGCAAAACCGTTGCCGATGATGGACTTCAATTCGCGATCCAGTCGTGCCTGCACCACCTCCGGCAGCGGGTCGCCGTAAATTTCGTGCGCTTTGCCGACCGCCATATCACGCAAAATATCCTCTGCGTGCTCAATCGTCGGCGCATGTGTCCCGTCGGGAAAAGGCTTCAACAGATCGCAGCACTCTGCGATTCGGTTGGGTTCTTCCACCACGACGCGCAACGCAGTCTCTTCGCCCAGATAGGCAAATTCTTCGAGCATCTCCTTCGTGGTCTTGAAATACAGCGGAGCTTGAAACGAAGCATCGTCAAACCCGTTTTTTGTGAGAATGACTTCGCGGTAGATCGCATCCTCCGGGTCGAGAAAATGCACGTCTCCCGTAGCAACAACCGGGATTTTCAGACGGTCGCCCAGCGCAACGATCTCGCGGTTGATCTCGAGAATCCGTTCATCGGTCGCCTTGTTTTCACGCACCAAAAAGGCGTTGTTGCAGCGCGGCTGAATCTCTAGAAAGTCATATGTCCTGGCAAGATACTCAATTCGCTCTTCTCCCGCTTCTTTCAAGATTGCTTGATACAACTCGCCCGCTTCACAGGCGGAGCCGAGAATCAATCCTTCGCGATAGAGCGAAAGCAGGCTAAACGGAATGATCGGGTTGTAGTGAAAATGATCCAAGTGCGCATAACTCACGATCCGGTAGAGATTCTTCATGCCGGCTTGTGTCTTGGCGAGAATGATGATGTGATTCGTCGCGGAGCGTTTCTTTCCGCGCTCCTGCTTGGTTTCGTCCGAGCGGACGGGCAGTTGATCCAGCCCCAGATCGCGGATTTTTTGCAGGAGTTTGAGGAAGATTTCGCCCGTTGCCGCCGCGTCATCCGTCGCGCGGTGGTGCGATTCTAAAACCACATCGAGTGCTTCGCAGAGCGTGTCCAGCTTGTGGTTGATCAGATCGTGCATCAAATCCCGCGCGAGCATCAGAGTATCGGCATATTGATTGGCAAAGACGAGGTTAAAGCGCGCCGCATGATAGCGCACAAAGCTCATATCAAACTCAGCATTGTGCGCAACAAGGCAGCAGCCTTCGCAAAACGCATGGAATTGCGTGAGCACTTCACGTGTGTTCGGTGCGCCAGCCAGCATGTCGGTTGTGATGCCTGTAAGCTCGGTGATATTGGTCGGAATCACGACGCCGTCATTGACAAATGTTTGGAATCGATCAACGATCACACCCTCTTTGAGCTTGATCGCGCCGATTTCGATAATTTCACATTGTTCCGGCTTGAGACCCGTCGTCTCCAAATCAAACACGACGAATGTTTGATCCATGCCGATGAGTTCCGATTCGCGCAGCAGATAGCCTTCCACGCCGAAGATTGGCTTCACTCCGGCTTTTTTTGCGGCCTTCGCCGCCGCGGGGAACGCCTGCACCACGCCGTGGTCGGTGATGGCGAGTGCTTTGTGGCCAAAACGTTTTGCAGTTTCAAACGCAGCCCCAACCTCGGTGATTCCGTCCTGTGTGGACATGCGTGTGTGCAGATGCAGCTCCACGCGCTTCACTTCGCTTTCGTCTTGCCGAAGTACGCCGGGGACAAGGCAGATGTTGTTTGCGTAAAACATCAGTTCGCCTGTCATCTGCGATTCTCTCGCAACGCCTTGCGCAAGAACGCGGTCTTTATTCTTTTTTGCAGTCTCAAACTCCGCCATCATAGCGCTCTTCTGCTCTTCGTCATCCAGAAGAAGCGAACAATAGATGCTGTCCGTGCCGTCGGTAATCGAAACATCCAGCGGGAAGCTCACCGCATCCTTTCGACGCTTGTTTTTAAACGAATTGCGCTCGTTGATCGACACAACCGTACCTTCGATGATGCACTTATCCTTGCCGCTTTTGAGCGCGCGGATGGGCGTAGACTTTCCGCTGGGTACAAAGCCGCCATAAACAGAGCGTTTGCCGGAAGGAGCCGTTGTGCCTGTTGCCGCGCCCTGCTGCCGTGTTGCAAACTGCGCCGCCTCATCTTCCGACTCCAGTTCCTGATAGTATTCCTCGCTGAGCCAAACAACACGCACGCGCGTACCGCCCAAGCGTTCTTCCAGCGAATCGGTCAGGAGTTGCGATAATTCAATCGACGGTTCCCGCTTGCAACGAAAAAAGACCGTCAGCATGTTTTGCTCACGGCTGAGTACCACGTTTTCGAGTTGGATGGATTCATCCGAAATGCCAACGCGCGCCAGCGTGGCAAACAATTCCTCCTGCAATGCTCCCAAACCTCCGGTGTAGTGCTCTTCTTTGATCAATACTTACTTTTGATTGGCAGCAAGCAGCTCACCCGCGCGCGCGATGAGGTGCTCAACAACATCCTCCGCCGCACCGTGGTATACCTGCTGGCCTTTTTCAAAAAGAATGCCATTCCCGTCGCCAAATGCAACACCAATGTCCGCATCGCGCGCTTCGCCGGGCCCGTTGACCGCGCATCCCATGACGGCGATCTTGAGATACCCTTTTTTATGCGGTAGGCGGGTATTCACGAGCTCCACCATCTTCATCACGTCCACGCGCGTTCTGCCGCACGTCGGGCAACTCACAAGTTCGATATCATCCCGCAAAAGCCCAACCGCGCGGAGAATTTTGAGCCCGGTTTCAACCTCGTGAACGGGATCATCGGTCAACGAAACACGAATCGTATCTCCGATGCCGTCGAGCAGCAAAGACCCGATCCCCGCGGCGGATTTGATGATGCCGCTTGCGACATCCCCTGTCTCTGTCACACCTACGTGAAGAGGATAGTCCACGCGCTTGCTGATCGCACGGTAAGCGTCCACCGTGTCCCGCACATTCGATGCCTTCAGCGATAATACGATATCCGTAAACCCTTCGCGCTCCAACAGCACAACGTGTTTCATTGCGCTTTCGATCATTGCCTCGGTTGTCGGCCCGCCGTATTTCTGCCGCAGAATTGGCTCGATGGAACCTGCGTTCACCCCGATCCGAATGGGAGTGTGGTGCGCTTTTGCGCAGTCCACCACGGCGCGCACGCGGCTTTCGTCGCCGATGTTGCCGGGGTTAAAGCGGAGCTTGTCCGCGCCGTTTTCCATCGCAGCGATGGCGAGGCGATAGTCGAAGTGAATATCCGCCACAATCGGGATACGAATGCGGTTCTTAATCTGTAAAAGAGCTTTTGCGCAAGCCATGTCGTAGACGGAAGAACGCACAATGTTGCAGCCCGCCTCGGTGAGCCGCTCAATCTGCGCTACCGTGGCTTCCACATCCCGCGTGTCCGTGTTTGTCATGGACTGCACCGAAACCGGCGCTCCTCCGCCGACGGGTACCCCGCCGACCAGAATTTGTTTCGTCATCGTGTTATCTGTTCCTCATAATGGGTTTGTGTGCCTGGTCGAATCGACTGCAATCGGTTCAACCAAAGGTTCCTTTAAGCAGATTCGATACATCGTTAAACGTCAAGAATATGATCAACCCAAAGAGCAGAATCAGTCCCACAAAGTGCACCATTCCCTCTTTTTCCTGCGAGATCGCCTTGCCGCGAATCACCTCGATGATCATGAACACCAATCTTCCGCCATCCATTGCGGGAATCGGCAGAAGGTTCATAATTCCCAAGCTCGCGCTGATGAGCACAAGCTGTCGCAATACGGTTTCTCCGCTGGAGCGCACCGCCTCGCTGATTATCGCGACAATTGCAACAGGTCCTGCCGCGTCCGAGCTGCTGGCGTTGCCCTGCAATGCTCTGCCGAGAAAACGGAACGTCTCCACCAGTGTCGCGGTTACATAGTTGACGGAGCGAAGCGCGCTTTCTCCCGCACCAAACTTCATGCGTTCGGTGGTGATGGTGACTCCGATCAGGTTTTTGCCCTGCGCTTCGTTATAAATATTCTTGAGATAGAGTTCTTTTTCCGCTCCGTTTCGGAGTACTCCGATGGTCAGATCTTTTGATTCTACCGCGAGAATCATATCGACCGTTTGAAAATAAAACCGAACTGGCTTTCCGTCGATCTCGGTGATCACGTCTCCGGCTTGCATCCCGGCAGCCTCCGCGGGGGAACTCTGGTTCACCTCGTAGATCGCGGGCATAAAGTCGCCAAAGGCCGAGAGCGTCACAAACGCAAGCAAGATTGCAAACACAAGGTTTGTAATTGGTCCAGCGAGGACGACGATGATCCGTTTCCAAACCTTCTGCGCGTTAAAGCTTTTTTCGTTGACAACGTTTTCGTCTTCTCCCTCAAAGCGGCACATGCCGCCGATGGGAAACGCACGAAGGGAAAACTCCGTCCCGTGTTTATCTTTCTTTTTCAGCAGCTTTGGACCCATGCCGATGGAAAATTCCAAAATCGAAAACCCAAGCGCGCGTCCTGCAAAATAGTGTCCAAGCTCGTGAATCATCACAAGCAGCGAGAGCAGCAACAGCGCCGCTAAGATGGAGAGTGCCGTGCTCAATGCCGGTTCCGCCTTTCCTGACTGATGCGCACAATCCAGCCGTTCGCTACATCCCGCGCCAGTCGATCCGCTTCCATAATCTCCTCCAGCGCAGAGAGCGCAACAGGAGCGTGTTGATTTAAAGTATAGTCTACCACTCGCTCGATGTCCAGAAAGCCGATGCGCCCGCTACAAAATGCTTCCACCGCTGCCTCATTTGCGCCATTATACACAAGCGGGCAGGAAAGCCCCGATTTCAGCGCGTCAAACGCCATCTTCAGTGAATGAAACCGCGCAAAATCCGGCTTGTGAAATGTAAGCGGTTGCTCATTGAATAGAGCAAGCGTCTGGCAGGAGGAAGCCGTGCGCGCAGGATAGGTGATTGCATACTGAATCGGCAGGCGCATATCGGGCTTGCTCATGTTTGCCATGCAGGTGCCGTCGATATAGCTCACCATCGAGTGCACGATGGACTGCGGATGGATCACAACCTCGATCTGCTCCGCCGGCAGATCGAACAGATAGGCCGCTTCCATTACCTCAAGCCCTTTGTTGAAAAGCGTGGCGGAATCAATCGTGATCTTTTTCCCCATGTTCCAGGTTGGATGTGCGAGCGCTTCTTCCGGCGTAATCCCGGCAAGCTCTTCCCTGCCCTTTCGCCAAAATGGCCCGCCGGACGCGGTGAGGATCAGCTTGTCAACTTCTTCTTTGCGCCCGTTTTGCAGGCACTGGAAGATCGCGCTCTGTTCGCTGTCCACGGGCAGGATCTCACCGTGATACTCTTGCAGGATGCGATCGATCAGGCTCTTTCCGCAGACGATGCTTTCTTTGTTCGCCAAGGCCACGCGCTTACCCATCTTGAGTGAAGCAACCAGCGGTGCAAGCGCAGCAAAGCCGCTTACCCCGTTAACCACAACATCTGCTTCCGGCATAGCGGCCAGCTGCTCTGTTGCGCCTTTTCCCATGATTGCAATCGTGCCTTTGGGTAGGCGGGACGCGTCAAACTCCGTCTCGCAGGCGGCAACGCGCGGTTGATAGGTGTTTGACTGTGAAATCAGTGTCTCTACATCGCTCTTTGCCGCAATGCCAAAGAGCGTCATCTCCTCCGGATGGGAAGCGATGACGTCCAGAGATTGCCTTCCGATAGAGCCGGTGCATCCCAGCACCGAGATTTGCTTTGTCATACAATACCCAATGCGGCGTTTGTCAAAATCAAACCACCGCGTTTTCTTTAAAATGCTGCAAGCTTCTGCATGATGAGAAACACGCAGAGTACGAGCGGTGTACAGAACATAATGCTGTCGATGCGGTCAATCACGCCGCCATGCCCAGGGAAAACGCTGGAAAAATCTTTCACGCCCGCCCAGCGTTTCAACAGCGAAGCAAACAGGTCTCCAAACTGCGAAAACAACCCGCAGCCCAAGCCGAGTAGCACCAGCACCAGCAGATTGATATTCGCACCCCAGAGCCGCTGCAGGTAAAACATCCCAACGCCAAACACCGTGCCGCCGATGAGCGCAAACACCGCGCCTTCCACCGTTTTTTTCGGGCTGATGGTTGGGCAAAGCTTGTGTTTTCCGAGGAAAGTGCCGCCAAAATACGCAAACGTATCCGAACACTCCGGCGCGGCATACGCCATACCGGCTGCAACGAGAGCCACCGGCCTGCCAAAGCTGTAGTAGACGAGCATCATACACATCAAAAACAGCGTCGGATAATTCAGGATAAATAACGATGGTATGATGTCGTTCGTCGTGTGCCGCTTGGTAAAGAGTGACCAGATCATCGTCGACATCACGGTCGCAAGATAGAAGATAAACATCGGCAGCATGCCAAGGTAAAAATAGACAAACGGATACCCGATTGCGAACACATACGCCGGAATCAAGAGCGGGTCGTAGCTCTTTTTGCGAAACGTTTGCCCCATCTCATAGATCGCGGCAAGCGAAAACAACGCGAGTACGCTCAGCAGCAAAAAGCCGCCAAAGAATAACACGGCAATCAGCATCAAAACCAGCACGATTCCGACGAGAATTCTTGTTTTCATGCGTTCCCCTCCAGCCCGCCAAATCGACGGGAGCGGCTTTGATACACGCGCAGAGCATCGATAAATGCTTCATCCGAGAAATCCGGCCAATACTCTTTGGGAAACAGAAACTCTGCATAAGAAATCTGGTACAGCAAAAAGTTGGAAAACCGCTGTTCCCCGCTGGTGCGAATCACAAGATCGACCTCCGGCTGGCCAGCCGTGTAGAGGTTTTGCTCCAGCATGTCCGCCGTGATCTCGCTCTTCCCTTGGGCAATCGCCTGCCGCATGGCGAGGTTTGCGGCGCGTAAAATCTCCGCGCGGCTGCCGTAGTTGAGCGCAATATTCAGGTTAAGCCCTGTGTTGTTTTCGGTACGTTTCATCGCGCGTTCAATCACGTTGCGAACGGTCGGCGCAAACTCTTCGTAAGCACCGATGATGCGAATGCGGACATTGTTTGCAAACAGTTCGTCGATCTCTTTGGTAAAATACTCGATTAAAAGCGCCATTAAGGTGCCGACCTCGTCGGACGGGCGCTTCCAGTTCTCCGTGGAAAAGGCATAGAGCGTCAGCGAAGTAATCCCCAGATCGGAAGACAAGCGAATGATCCCGCGGAGTCGATCCACCCCGGCGCGATGGCCCGCGCTGCGCGAGAGCTTCTTCGCCTTTGCCCAGCGTCCGTTTCCGTCCATGATGACCGCAACATGTTTGGGCAGCGCCTCTTTGACGAGCCCGAACGCGCGGATTTCCTCTTCGCTGTAGTTTGCCATGTTCCCCCGTACAGATTAAGGTGCAGCGCGATAGCACCCTGCACCTCAATCGTGTGTTCCAATCTTCAGTTTCGTTGGGAAAAGCTATTGCTGCGCTTCCGGTTCCTCCGGTTCTATTCGAAAAACCGAGTAAACAAGTGTGCATGCAGCTTCTCCCGTCTGCGTCTGCCGGATCACGCGGGCATCCGATCCGCCCGGCACTCCTTTTTTGGAGCGCGCCTCCGTGATTGTAATCACAGCGCATTTGGCAGCGAGCAACTCCTTTGCACGCGCAAGCGGCAGCCCGAGTACGCTGATCAAACCGCGAGAATCTCCTTTTCCTTGGCGGCAAGCAGCACATCGATCTCTTTGATCAGATCATCCGTGAGCTTTTGTACCTTGTCGTCGAGGGATTTCCGATCATCTTCGGTAATCAGCTTATCTTTTTCTTCTTTTTTGATCTGCTCGTTTGCGTCTCTGCGAATGGCGCGGATTGCAACCTTGCTCTCCTCGCCCTTTTTCTTGACGACCTTGACGAGCTCTTTTCTGCGTTCTTCGTTCAGCTCCGGGAAGAGCAGGCGAATCACTTTACCGTCGTTGGAAGGATTGATGCCCAAATCGGACTTTTGAATCGCCTTCTCCACCGCCGGGATCGACTTGCTGTCCCAAAGGGAGATCAGCAGCATCCGCGGTTCGGGTGTGGAGACGTTGCCGAGCTGTGGAATCGGTGTCGGCGTTCCGTAATAGTCTACCAAGATTCGGTCGAGCAGTTGCGCGTTTGCGCGTCCTGCGCGAAGCCCGCCGAGCTCTGTCTTGAGCACGGCAATGGTCTTATGCATCCGTTCTTTCGTGCTTTCTAAAATATCACTTGCCATGTTCCATTCCTCCTGTACGTCTTTTATTCTACTATAGTTGATACCACTGATTCAAGCATGATCTTCAATCACACCTATACATTCCAAAACGGAAACCGCCTTGCAAAGCGTTGAAACACACTCTCCAAGGCGGAATTCAGGCAGGTTTTACGCTTTTTCGACGATATGGGTACCGATCGACTCATCCTCGAAAACCTGCTCAATCTGAGAGAGCGCGAACGCACGAATCGGGATTTTTTGTTCCTTGCAGAGTGTGATTGCCGTCAGGTCAGTCGCGCGGAGGTTTTCCGCAACGACGCGGTCATAGCTGATGCGGCTGTATCGGATCGCATTCGGGTCCTGCTTCGGATCTGCGGAATAGATCGCGTCGATATTTTTCGCAAGCAGGAGCGCATCTGCGCCGATCTCCGCTGCGCGCAGCGCCGCCGCCGTATCCGTTGAGAAAAACGGGCATCCGCTGCCGCAGGCAAAGACGACGACCTTTCCTTCCGAAAGCGCCTGCTTTGCACTCCGAGCGGAAAACGAATCGCAAAAGCGATCCATATCCACAGCGGACTGCACCACGCAAGGTACCCCCGTCTGCTCCAGCGCGTCCTGCAGTGCAAGCGAGTTAATCGCCGTTGCCAGCATGCCCATATGATCCGCGCGGTTTCGCTCCATTCCCTCCGCGCTTCTGCCGCGCATGATGTTTCCACCGCCGACGACGATACCGATCTCAACGCCCTTACTCCGGACGGCTTTGATCTTTTCGACCGTGCTAAGTACGGTTTCACGGCAGATGACGGATTGTTCGGAAGAGAGTGCTTCTCCGCTGATTTTGAGCAATACGCGATGATACATGGTGCAATACTCGCCTTTCGTGATTTTTATAAATATGGTATTTTGCAAATCATCCGAAATTTCGCCTAAAAAAAGGAACACGTTGCCGTGTTCCTTTGTGGCACTTACGCTTTGGTCTGGCTCATGACTTCTTCTGCAAAGTTGTTTTCACGCTTTTGCAGACCTTCGCCCATCTCGTAGCGGGTGAAGCGCTTGATGCCCACCTTTGCGCCGAGGTCTTTGGAAGCCTTTTCCAGAACCTGCGTGATCGAAAGCGCGGTGTCCTTGACGAACAACTGCTCAAGCAGGCAGATTTCCTTGTAGAACTTCTCAATACGACCAACGAGCATTTTCTCGATGACGGCGGCGGGTTTCGGCTTCTCTTCGTTGAGCGCGATGTTGCGGTTAATTTCTTTCTCGTGCTCAAGCTCTGCTTCCGGGACTTCCTCACGGGTGAGGTAGGTCGGGCGCGCCGCTGCGATATGCATCGCGATGTCATGCGCAACCTTCTTGAGTTCCGCGTTGTCCTTCAGGCTCGCGGGTGCGTCGAAATCGACCAGGACGCCGATGCGGCCGCCGAGATGGATGTAGGTGTCTACAACGCCCTCGTAGCGTGCGAATCTGCGAATGCTGATCTTTTCGCCGATCTTGGCGACCAACTCGTTGAGCGTATCGCTGACCTTGAGGCCCGGCGCAAAGAATGCGTCCTGCGTCAACAGCGCGTCCACATCCGCGGGGCTGAATTTGCCAACCTGCTCGGCGAGCTTGTCGACATACGCGTGGAAATCGTCAGTCTTTGCGACAAAGTCGGTTTCGCAGTTGACTTCGATGATTACGCCAACACCGCAATCGGTGCACAGGTAGCTGCTGACGATGCCTTCCGCCGCAATACGGCTGGCTTTCTTCGCGGCTGCTGCAAGGCCTTTTTCGCGCAGATAATCTTTGGCTTTTTCAAAATCACCCTCACACTCGGTGAGCGCTTTTTTGCAATCCATCATGCCGGCCTGCGTCAGTTCGCGCAGCGCCATTACGTCTTTTGCTGTAAACATGGTGTGTGTTCTCCTTCGCTGAAGCGTTACTCGTTGACTTCTTCTACTTCTTCGCTCGCCGGGGCAGCGGGTGCATCGGTCATCTGTTCGCCCTGACGGCCTTCGATGATGGCATCCGCGATCTTGGCGGTGATGAGTTTGACTGCGCGGATCGCGTCGTCATTGCCCGGGATCGGGTAATCGATCTCGTCCGGATCGCAGTTGGTGTCGATGATTGCAACGATCGGGATCTTGAGCGTGCGCGCTTCGGCGATTGCGATATGCTCCTTGCGCGGGTCAACAACGAACAGCGCGCTGGGCAGTTTCTTCATCTCTTTGATGCCGCCGAGGTTTTTGATGAGCTTTTCCTGCTCGCCGCGCAGCTGGATGACTTCCTTCTTGGGCAGTAGGTCAAAGTCACCATTGGCTTCCATGGTCTCGATCTGGCGCAGACGCGCGATGCGGCCCTGGATGGTTTTGAAGTTGGTGAGCATGCCGCCGAGCCAACGCTGGTTGACATAGTACATGTCGCAACGCTTTGCTTCCTGCTCGATGGACTCCTGCGCCTGCTTCTTCGTGCCGACAAAAAGAACAGACTGATTATTTTCGGCAACGCTGCGCACGAAATTATAAGCCTCTTCAATCTTTTTTACGGTTTTCTGCAGGTCGATGATGTAGATGCCGTTGCGCTCCGTAAAGATGTATTCTTTCATCTTCGGGTTCCAGCGGCGGGTCTGATGGCCGAAGTGTACACCGGCCTCCAACAGTTGTTTCATGGAAATCACGGACATGATAAGTAACCTCCTCGTTCTTTTCTTCCCGGTGTTTCTTTTTCCCCGGTAACCTGCCGAATGGACAGGCACGAGCCGTGGAATCCGCACCGGTGCGTGATACCTCGAGAATTATAGCATAGGCGTTTTTGCCTATGCAAGTAAAATCGTCTGATCTTGCGGTTAAAATTACGATTTATGCGTCATTTTCGCGAAAAAGTGAACGCTTTATTCGTCATCGTCCCCATCGTCCCCGTCTGCCATCTCGTCAAAGAGCTCAATGAACTCATTGAACACTTCATCCAACAAAACAGGATTGTCGATGGAGACAAAATTATCGCCGTTTTTGTCTTTCACGACTTCAAGCAGAACCACTTCATCGTCGCCGACGTTTTCCACCTCGTCGATGGGCAGCAGCGCGGCATAGCGCTTTCCTTCATAATCAAATGTCATCACGAGATCAAATTTTACGGTGTTCCCGCTCTCGTCGATCAGTTCGATGATGGTATTCTGCTCTTCCATATGTTCCTGCTTTCTTTTTGTTTGTGGATTTGAATCAGGTGTTTCCGTGCGCGTCCAGATAGCCCTGCAAAATCACGACGGCTGCGACTTTGTCGATTACCTGCTTGCGCTTGTCGCGGCTGACGTCCGCTTCGATCAGAACGCGCCGCGCACTGGCCGTGGTCAGCCGTTCATCCTGAAAGGCGTGATCGCCATCCCACTTTGCAAGGACAGCCTCCGCAAACTCGCGCGTAATCTGCGCCTGAAAGCCATAGCTGCCGTCCATATTGCGCGGCAGGCCAAAGACAAGCTTCACGGGTTTGTAGCCGTTTGCAAGTTTGATCAAGTGCGCAACATCCTGCTCCAGATCATCCGTGCGGTGATAGGTTTCAATCCCCTGCGCGGTGATGCCCAAGGGGTCGCTTACGGCGACGCCGATGCGCTTTTCGCCAACATCAAAAGCCAAGATTCGAAGCATGCGTCAATATTTCCCTTCCACGTAGGCGCGAACCAGTTCTTCAAGCAGTTCGTCGCGTTCGATGCGGGAAATCAGGTAACGTGCGTTGTTGTGGCTCGTGATGTAGGTTGGATCGCCGGAAAGCAGATAGCCTACGATCTGGTTCACCGGGTCATACCCTTTTTCGCGCATCGCGGCATATACGCTGATCAGCGTATCGCGCGGGCTGCGCTTCTCCCTCGGGAGTTCGAATTGCTGTGTATCTCTTCTATCATCCATTTGAGTTCACCTCATGGGAATTATACCAAAAATGCGCTCAAAGTAACAGCCCTTTCGAGCTCTTTTGCCGATTTTGCCGTTCGTTCACATTGTGTTCTTGTGCTGTTCACGCGGGTAACCAGACACGCAGATTGGAATCGTTCTCCGTCCTTCAAATCGTCCGCTCTTGTGCTGTTTATGCAAGTTTTAGAAAGCAAAGAACGCCCGCTGAATCCAGCAGGCGCTCCAAAGCTTCAAAAATGAATCCCGGAAATGAATCCGAAAATTATTTGACGACTTCCTGCGTCATTTCGTTTTCCACGCCGGCGTCTTCCACCTGCGCAATTGCGCCGCGGGCAAACACGAGCTTCACTTTGTCGGGCCCGACGAGCAGAATGATGGTGTCATCCTTGATGGTAGAGATAGTGCCGTAAATACCGCCAATGGTGCGGACGCGGTCGCCTGCTTTGAGGTTGCCGAGCATGTCCTTGACCTTCTTGTCGCGGCGGCGCTGCGGGATGATCATGATGGCAAACATTGCAACCATGAGGACGATGAGAATACCATAGCTGCTGAAAAAGCTGGAAAAACCTTCGGTAAAGCTTGCACTCATATTCTAAAAAACCTATACCCTTCTTAAAAAGTCAGATTTAGTCTATCGTATCGCGCATATTCCGTCAAGAGTTACGATTGTGTCAATTATGCAAAACAAGCGATTCCGCGTGTTGAAAAGCACGATTTGACGAAAAACAAAGAAAAGAGGCTTGTTATCACCTCTTTTAAAAATCCTGTATTCGGATTATTTCGCTTCGTCACGCTTTTTCATATAGTCTTCAATGGCGGCCTTCACCGCTTCTTCCGCGAGCACACTACAATGAATCTTCGCCGGCGGCAACCCTTCTAGTGCTTCTACGACCGCTGCGTTCGTAATCTTCAGCGCCTCATCCACGCTTTTCCCTTTGATCATCTCGGTCGCCATGGAGCTTGTCGCAACGGCAGCGCCACAGCCAAATGTTTTAAACTTCACATCGCGAATGATCTCGTTTTCGTCGATATCGAGGAAGATCTGCATGATGTCCCCGCATTTCGCGTTGCCAACGGTTCCAACGCCGCTTGCCCCTTCAATCTCACCGACGTTTCTGGGATTCTTAAAGTGATCCATCACTTTTTCGGTATACATATATTCCTATCTCCTTACCAAATCGTTTGATTTCTCTTGTTCATCTGGCGCAGCAGAGTCCGTTGCGTCGGTGATTGTTCCTTATTACTTATTTCTGTTTCGGGTACAACGGGGACATATCGCGGAGCCTCTGCACAATCTGCGGCAGAAGATCCAACACATAGTCGATCTCCTCTTCCGTTGTGAACTCCGAAAGCGTCAGCCGGAGTGATCCATGCGCAATCTCGTGCGGCAAGCCCATCGCGAGCAGCACATGCGAAGGATCGAGTGAACCGCTTGTGCAGGCGGAGCCGCTGGAGGCCGCGATGCCGTTGATGTCGAGCATCAGTAGGATGCTCTCGCCTTCGATATAGCGGATGCTATAGTTGACGTTGTTCGGCAGGCGTTTGGTCGGGTGTCCGTTGAGCTTCACATCCGGAATGCGCTCAGCAATACCTTTGAGAAGCTTGTCACGCAGTGCACCGACCCGGGCGGCATTCTCTGCCATGTGCTCGTTGGCGAGCTTCAGCGCGGTAGCAAGTCCAACGATGCCGGGCACGTTTTCAGTCCCGGCGCGCCGCTTTTTTTCCTGTCCGCCGCCGATGATTAAGGAAGGAATGCGAACCCCTTTGCGGATATACAGCACGCCGACGCCCTTCGGGCCGTGGAACTTATGCGCGGAGATCGAGAGCATGTCGATGTTCATCTTGACCACGTCAATCGGCACATGCCCTGTCGCCTGTACTGCGTCCGTATGGAACAGTAAGCCCTTATCGCGGCAAACCTTGCCGATCTCTGCAATGGGGTTAATCGTGCCCACCTCGTTGTTGGCAAACATGATGGAGACCAATACGGTATCTTCCCGAATGGCTGCTGCAACGCTCTCTGCGCTCACAACGGCGTATTCGTCCACCGGAAGGATTGTCAGGTCGATCAGTCCTTCACGCTCCATCGCCTGAAGCGTGTAGAGCACCGCATGGTGTTCCACTGCAGAGGTGATGACGTGCTTGCCCTTCTTTTTGTTTGCGGCAACCGCGCCACGCAGAGCCATATTATCGCTCTCCGACCCGCCGCCGGTAAAGACGATCTCGTCCGGTTTCGCGCCGATGATACTTGCGACGTCTTTACGTGCGGCATCGAGCAGTTGCTCTGCCTCACGCGCGTATTCATGCAGGCTGGACGGATTTCCGTAGTAGGTCGTAAACGCGGGAATCATCGCATCCACTACTTCTTTTCGCACCATGGTCGTTGCGGCGTTGTCGAGATATACCTTCATACTCTATTCCTCTTTATCGATTCATTTGAAAAGTCAATATGCCAAACTTTGGATCAACTAAACTTTTGATCACAAACATTTTTGCAGGGAATCCCGCGTGCTTTTTGTTGCAGATAATCATCCGCAAGCTCGCGGATGGTCGTGCGCTCCAACACATCATTGATGCGCGTTTGCAGTTTGAGAAAGAGCGGCCGAGCCGAGCAGGAGCAGGCGCTTGTGCAGTTGTGGTGGAGTGTTCCGACGCAATCGACAATCGCTGTTGAACCTTCGAGCAGATTTAGTACCCGCTGCACACTGAGCTGAGCAGGATCGCAAGTGAGTTCATACCCGCCCTGCGCGCCACGGACGGTGTCCACCACGCTGCCTTTTTTCAGCTCACGAAGAAGTTGTTCCAGGTAGCCTTCCGAAATCCCCTGCGACCCGGCCAAAACAGGAAGAGAGACCGGCCCGGTGCCATATGCAATGGCGAGGTCGATCACCGCTTTCAGCCCGTATCTGCTGCGCGTGGAGAGTTTCATTGCGTGCCTTTCTGGAACCGTTTTCACAATCCCTAGTAATTTAGTTGCCTTACGTGCATAGGATAGCATTTCACTAGTCTATTGTCAAGCATGCTGTTTCATCTTTTTCAGGTGATTCCAATCTACTCATGCTGCTCCTGCTGCTCCAACGCAAGCAGTTGCTGTTTCATGTCCGTTCCGTAGGCATAGCCGGTGAGTTTGCCGCCCGCGCCGACGACGCGATGGCAAGGCACCGCGATCATGATCGGGTTTTTGTTGCAGGCCATCCCGACAGCACGGGAACCCTTCGGATTATTGACCACAAAGGCAATTTCGCCATATGTCCGCGTTTCGCCAAAAGGGATTTGCAGCAGCGCCTGCCACACGTTCTTTTGAAACGGCGTTCCTTCTCCATCCATCGGAAACGAAAACGTTGTTCGCGCGCCTGCAAAGTACTCGCGCAGCTCCCGTATGGCGATGTTCAAAACAGGTTGTGTTTTTCCGTCTTGCGCAATCGCCCGTTCATCCTCCCGTGCAAGACGAATCGAATAGACCGACCCGTTTTTTGCGGAGATAATCAGCCTGCCGATCGGAGTATCTACCATGACATGTTCCACCAAAGACGTTTCTAGCGGTTGCTTGCCCTTCATTATCTTCTGCTCCTTTACGCTTGCCCACGTGTTTCTTTTTATTATAAACGATGTGTGGTATACTGAGCAAAAATATAGCACCTTAAATTTACGTAAGTATGTGTGCCTTCGGGCGGCCAACCTTCTACGGACACTTTTGAAAGGACGGACAACGAAACATGGAAGATGCGATTGAAAAGCTTGCCTTGGAGACGGTAGAAACAGCGCAGGAATCCGGCAAGAACGAATCGTTCGAAGTCATCGATTATGTGCGCGAGCTCTTTTTAAATTCAGAAGAGCAAAAGAAGTTGGAGCAGAAGAAAGTCAAGCTCATGCGCGTTTGCGTCGGGTTGCTTTCCGGTATCGCGCTGGTCGTCCTCGTCAGCGCTGCGGGGCTTGTCCCCCCGCTGCTGACCACGGTTACGGAAGCGAATAAAGCTCTCACCACGGTGCAGCAGGTGGATGTCAAGTCGATCACGACGAATATCGATGAGCTTGCCGTACAGGCAAATGATACATTTGTCTCGGTCGGCGAAGCGGTCAAGGTGCTCAACGGTCTGGATATGCAGTCCCTCAACGCAACCATTGCAGAATTGAAGATGGGTGTGGAATCCTTCTCCAAGTTGGATATCGAAACCCTGAATACTGCAATAGCGAACCTCAACGCCACCGTGGAGCCGCTTGCAAAGCTGTTTGGCAAGAGATAAAGAAAGGCAATTTGCGGGCAAACTCTGCCCGCTTTTTCATGCCCAAGTGATCTGAATCTATTAAGTTGTTGTATAAGGAGACCTTCATCCGTTATGACGGAACTATTATCGATTCTCTACGTCGCCCTGTTTGCGACATCCGGCATTGGACTATCCCGGTTGCTGTTCCATCGCGAGAAGCCGCTCGTTCGAATCTGGCTTGGGCTTGCGATGGGTATGGCAATGTTCATCTGGCTTCCCGCGCTGTTTTCATTCGCGCTGGGGTTCCATCTAGCCGCGCAGCTGCTTGGCTTGCTGTTTGCCTGCCTCGCGGGTGCTGCCGGCTTCTTCTTTTCGCGAAAACGCACGCTGACCGCTTCCCCATGGAAAGCGGAGATACCGTTCTTTGTCGCCGGTGGCGCGCTGCTCGTTCTGTGCCTCGTGCTGCTCTCCACGCACACCATCGTGGAACGGGATGGCGCGCTCTACGTCGGTCAATCCACGTTTGGCGATCTGGCGATGCACTTAGGTTTTATCTCCAGCATTGCGACCCAGGGCACTTTTCCGCCGATGTATTCCATCTGTCCCGACAAGCCTGTCTGCTATCCGTTTCTGAGTGAAAGCGTCGGCTCAACGATCTATCTGTTCGGAACCAGCCTGCGCTTTGCTACGATGCTGACGGCTGCGTACGCCATTCTGCTCGTGATCGTTGGCGTTTATTGCTTCTTCCAACAGTGGCTGGGGGAAACGCGCAAGTCGATCTTTGCGATGCTGCTCTTCTTCGTCGGCGGTGGGTTTGGGTTCTGGTATTTCTTTGATCTGCTGAAAGCGAACCCTGAAAATCTCTCCCGCCTCTTCACTGCGTTTTATGAGACGCCGACCAACTTTGTCTCAAACGGGCTTCGCTGGGTCAATCCGATTGCGGACATGATGATCCCGCAGCGCGCGTTGCTCTTTGGCTGGTCGCTGCTGTTTCCCTGTCTATTCTTGCTGCACCGCGCGGCGATTCAGCGTGAAACAAGCGCGTTTCTCCCGCTGGGTGTCCTTGCGGGCACCCTGCCGCTGATTCATACACATTCCTTCCTTGCGCTTGGTATCATCAGCGGGTTTTATCTGATTCGCTCCTTTGCGCGAAAGGAAGGAAAAGCACAGTGGATCGGCTTTGCCAAATATCTTGGCATCGTGCTATTGCTTGCTCTGCCGCAGTTGATCTTTTTCACGTTCAAGCAGTCCGGCAGCTTCCTGAAGTTTCATTTCAACTGGGCAAATGAAGCGGACAACTACTTCTGGTTCTATATCAAGAATTTCGGGTTGATCGCGCTCCTGTTTCCCGTTGCGTTCCTTGCCGCCAACCGTGAGGAAAAAGGCATTGTAGGCGGTGCGCTGTTGATCTTTGCGATTGCGGAGTTCGTTCAATTTCAACCGAATCCGTATGACAACAACAAGCTGCTCTTCATCGCTTTCTTATACGCTTGCGGTCTTGTTGCCAACTGGCTTTTTGACGCAAAGGACAGGCTCACGCGCGGCGCTGCGCGAAACCGCCTGAGCATCGCGCTGCTCTCCGCAATGGTCTGCGCAACGCTGTTCCTCTCCGGTGCGCTGACACTCGGGCGGGAGTACGTTTCGGAATATCAGTTGATCGATGCCGATCAGGTTGCAGCAGCAGAGTATGTGAAAGAGAACGCCGCGCCGGACGCGACATTTTTAACCTACAACAACCACAATAACTGCATCGCGGCCCTGACGGGACGAAACATCGTCTGCGGGACGGGCTCCTATCTATTCTTCCACGGTGTGGACTATTCCGCGCGTGAAAATGCGCTGCCGCTGCTGTATGAAGAACCCTCCACCTATTTCAGTGCCTATGCCAAGCAGTATGACATCGATTACGTATTCATCGGCTCCAGTGAACTGGCGAACTATACCGTCGATCTTGCCTATTTTGCAGATCGCTTCCCTGTGTTTTTTCAAAACGAAACCGTGACCATCTATAGCGTTCATTCCTGATCACTTGATAGAATAAAAACCTCCGCAATTCAATCTTACGTTTGTAAGATGACTGCGGAGGCTTTTTTGTCTTTATTGGGTTATTCTATTATGCTTGCTTTTGCTTGTATCCGGCAAACCCTGCCATCAGCGCGCCAACGCCGGTAATGATGGCGAGAATCGCACCGACGATGCGATAGCTCTCCGCCGTGTTGGACATGATGTATTGATACATTGTCATGTCCATACTTCCGCCGTTTTTCGCCAGCTCTGCGCTCGCGGTTGAAAGACCGATCGTCGCAGACGTGAGCACGAGCACAAGACCCAGCACAAACAGCAGCACAAGCACGACCATCACGCCTGTGTAGGTTTGCTTCTTGTCGGGCTTTTGATCGATAAACATTTCCATAACATTCTTTCTCCTTTCAAATATTGTAAAGCAGCATTCCTCGGTTATTCATCCAGCCCCATCAAGAGGCGATAGACCGGCTTGAGCAGTTGAAACCCTTCGATGATTTCATCCGCAATCTCAGGCGAAAGCGTCTTTTTTAAATTTGGCGAAGAGAAGCAAAAGGATAGCCCTTTCCGGTTGAGATACGGCAATACCCCCTCCGGCGCATCTGTAAACTTCGGACGCTTAAACAGGTCTCCTACGACCACAAACCGCTCGGTAAACTTCGGATCCTCTACGAGAGAAAGAAATTTCTGCGGTTTTGCTAGGATGCGCGGCCGGATCTCCCGCATCAGCGCGGGATTCGCGCCATACATGCCCATGCCGTATCCGTAGACCTCCCGTTCAAACTCCGCGTAGACGACGAGGCTTTCGCTGAGCATGCCGCCGGGCCTGCGAAAACCCAGCCACGCATGGTCGCGAAACATCGTCTTATCGCGGGAATAGCGCGTGTCCCGGCGAATACGGGAGACGATGCTGGACGGGCGAATGTTGAATGAACTGTCGATCTCCTGCGCTGCGGGTGTAATCGTAATTGCTAGCTCTTTTAGCGGTTCGTATACATTCTTTTTATAGCGCTCCTTGTTTGCCTCGTAGAAAGACAATTCATTTTGGAACGCAATCTCCCAGAAAAACTGGTATGTGTCTTCATTCAATCCCTGAAACACGGTTCTACTCCTCGTCGTCCGCTTCCGCAAAGCCCTTTTGAATGCGCATGACCGGCTGTTTATGTGCGGACTGTGGTTTTGGTTGTTTTTTATAGTCAAATACACGCGGCGCCGCCGCCTGCGCCTTTTGCTGCGCTTGGGGCACATATGGTTTTACTTCCTCGCTGACCGGGCGATATTCTGCCGTGCTCTGCGCCTCGGTATAGCGCGTGCGCGCCGTCTCAACAAGCCGCTGCGCCAGCTCGTCCGCGCGCGGGGAAACCGGCTCCGGCTGCCTCGGCGGCGGTGCAAAGACGACATGCGGCTGCTCGGATGGTTTCACGACCGGTGGCGGAGGCAAGCGAATCGGTTCCTGTTTCGGAACAAACGGTTCCTCGTCCTTCACCGCAAACATTCGCTGTGTATAGCTGATCTCCTCGGGGTCCGGTGCGTCGTGATACATCGGCCTCGTTGCATGATGCGTATGCTGTTGCTCAAAAAAGTCGTCGTCATCGTCGTCCAAATCGATTTTCGGCGCGCGCGCACGTTCCATCGCGGTCAGAGCAACGAGAATGATAACCGACAACACCATCAATACACCGAGGATGATCAGAATGATCGCAATCCCGTTATTGATTCCGCCAAAGATGTTAAACTCTCTCCCCGCTGTCTGCTGCGGCGTCGGGGTTGCGGGCGCTGCCGTTTCGGTTCCGTAGGCTACGGGCATCACGCAGTTTGCCAGCGCGCGGTTCGTTCCCGTCGGGTCATATCCTTTGACCGTAATGTTCAGGTTTCGCGGCGAACCAAGTTGAATCTCCTGGTCAAATGTCGTTTCCCCGACCGGAAGGAGGTCGTAGTTTTTGATGACGCCAATGACCGTTTCCGAAACCGTGATTCCCGTGAGTTCAACCGTGCTGTGGTTGGTGATCGTAATGCGTGCGGTGAGCTTCCCGCTCTCCTGCGTCCAGGGAGTCACCGTCTCCGCGCGAACAGAAACATTGATCTGCGATGCATCCACATAGGGATATACTTCATAGATGTCCGCGGGCGCTAGTTCATACGGCTGCGCGAACGGGTCGGTTCCTGTCAGCTTGAATTGCACATTTCGAAGCGGCTCTGTCATGAGCGGTACGACAATATAGGAAAGGCTTCGGTTCTCGCCAGGTGCAAGGTTGAACGGCGCGTCGTTCACCGGATTTCCGCGTTCATCGACAATCGAAATGCTGCTGATTGCCTGCGTGCCGCTGTTGGTGACGTCGATGGTAAACGTAACCCCGGTTGAGGTCGGCGTTCCCGCCTGCACGCGCATGTCGAGCTGGATGCGCACCATCACGAGCTCCAACGGTTCGAGTGAAGAAAATGTCTTTGCCTTTCCGTTGACGGTGTAGGTAACAATCGGTGTGCTTGTCACGCTCTGATCGCCCATCGTGTACGCAAAGTCATAGGATGTCGTGCGGCTTGCGCGGAGCGTTTCGTTCTGAAAAATCGGCTGGTCGCTGATGTTCTCGTCGATCAGCGTGATATCCGTCATGTCAAACTTCGTGGTGTTCTTGATCGTGTAGGTGACAGTCACCTTATCGCCGGGCTTTGCATTCGTCTTATGCGCCGTCCGCGTAACCGTAATGATCGGGTTTTCCGCCTGCGCAACCGTATATTGCGCTTCCTGACTCATCGGCTCACCGTTTCGCGTCCATGTGATTAAAAACGTGATAGGTTTGCCAAGCTGACTTTGAGGCACCGCAAGGTTGAGCGCGATATCCCGCGCGCTGCCGCTCGGCGGAATCTGCGCGCCGTGGAGTACATCGTAGAGCTTGCCATTATAGGTAATCCCGACATCGCTCATGGGGTAGTCTGCGTTATAGTTGGCAATTTCAAACGTAAATGTCACATTGCCCGCATCTGTAAGCTCTGATGGATTTGCGTTGATGTTGATGCGCGCCTCTTCCGCATGCGCGGTTGGAATAAAAGCGAAAACGCAAACAAGCGCAACGGCTGCACCAAGCAGCCTTGCCAGAAACGCGTTTGCAGTCTTCCTTTGCTTCATTCCGCTTCTCCTTGTATATTGGAATTCCGACCTGATGTCTCAGTTGGTTGGACGATATTCTTCCAGCGACTGGTCCAACATCACAATCTGCGCGCTGCCGTCGGTCTTTTCCGTAATCGCGGCAATCAGCGCTTCGCCCTCCTCCGCGGGGAGCAGCAGCGTCAGCGCCACCTGATCCGTAAACGCAGTCTCGCAAGGATATCCCTTTTGCCGAAGCATCGGCTCCAGCAGGTTGTAGGAAGAATACGAAACCGTGACCCGCAATCGCACGCAAACACGTATCTGCACTGTTCCAGCCTTCGCCAGCGCTTCACTTGCCGCCTTGCCATAGGCGCGGACTAGCCCGCCCGTGCCGAGGAGCACGCCACCGAAATACCGCACGACCGCGCAGAGCACGTTCTCTACACCAGCACCGGATAGTACGCCGAGAATCGGCGCGCCTGCCGTGCCGGAAGGTTCCCCGTCGTCCGATGAGCGGGCGATTCCTCCTTCGTGCAGCCGAACAGCATAGCAGCAGTGCCGCGCGTCATAGTGTTTCTTGCGAATCTGCGCAAGCGCTTCCTGCGCTTGCTGTTCGTTTGAAACCGATACACAGTAGCCGAGAAAGCAGGATTTGCTGATCACAATCTCGCTCTCTCCGGCTTTCTGAATCGTTTGATACGGTTTTAGGCTTTGCGAATCCGGCAAAAGCTCTTCTTCCCTTTCCGCAGGATAATCCCGTCCCCTTCAATTTGCTTCGCTGTCAGTGCGGCGCTTGTTGAAGTGACTTTGTCCTCGCCAACGAACACGCCGCCGCCTTCGATGAGCCTGCGCGCGTCGCTCTTGCTCACGGCAAGCTTGCTCATCACCATCAGGTCGGGAATGCGCAGCCCGCTCTCCTCGATCATGGCGTCGGTCAGCTCGCAGGTCGGGATGTTGCTCAAATCCGAGCCGCCCGCAAACAAGCCTTCGGCGGAGGTCTGCGCGATCTTCGCCTCTTCCTCGCCATGCACCTGCGCGGTGAGCGTGTAGGCAAGCACGCGCTTTGCTTCGTTAATCTGTTCGCCCGGAAGCGAACCCAAGCGGTTGACTTCTTCCATCGGCAGGAAGGTTAACAGTGAGAGGCACATCTTCACGTCCTCGTCGCCAACGTTACGCCAGTATTGGTAGAAATCGAATACGCTGCACTTTTCTTTGTCGAGCCAGACAGCGCCCTTCTCGGTCTTTCCCATTTTTCTTCCGTCGCTCGTGGTCAGCAGTGCTGTGGTCAGCGCAAACGCGGGCTTCTGCTCCTTCTTGCGGATGAGGTCCGCGCCGCCGAGAATATTGCTCCACTGATCGTCTCCGCCCATCTGTAAGACGCAGTTATGGCGGCGATTGAGTTCCAGGAAGTCATAGCCCTGCATGAGCATGTAGCCCATCTCAAAGAAGGTGAGCCCGCGCTCCAGGCGGTTTTTGTAGCAGTCTGCGGCGAGCATGCGGTTCACTGAAAAATGCACGCCAATTTCGCGCATAAAATCGAGGAAGTTCAACGGGTAGAGCCAGTCTCCGTTATAAACGATCTGTGCGCCTCCCTCAGAAAAGTCCAGAAGCCTCGACATCTGCTTTTGAAAACACGCGGCGTTGTGGGAGAGCTGTTCCCGGCTCATCAGCGAGCGCATGTCCGTTTTGCCGGAAGGATCGCCGATGAACGCGGTTCCGTTTCCAAGGAGCGCGATCGGCTTATGCCCCGCGCGCTGCATATGCGCCATGGACATCAGCTGTACGTAGTGACCGATGTGAAGGCTGTCCGCCGTAGGGTCAAAGCCAATATAAAACGTGACTTTCTCTTTGCCGAGCAGCTCGCGCAGTTCTTCGGGATGAGAGCATTGCTTCAAAAAGCCGCGCTCTTCCAGCACATCGTATACGTTGCGTTCCATTTTGGGTTTCCTCCGTTTGTGTGTCTCTTCTTTCTCTTTTGCGCACGAAACACATCTGCTTCTGCGCTCAACCAAATATACCACGAAAAAAGAGAAGAAACAATGCGGCAGGCACGGTTTCTTCACTCTGTTTTTGTCTTGTTTTCAAGACGTTATTCATTTGTTCATAGTTCATCTATGCTGTTTATTCAATCCCTTTTTCGATTGTTTTCAGCAATATGCTCGTCTGTTCACGTTGCATTAAGACTGTTTTCGATCTTTTTTTGTTTTCTTTCAACAGCACGCTCGTTTGTTTACACAGCGCTTGAGATTGTCACTGTAAAACGGAAAACAGCAAATTCGCCTTCGTTTTGTGCCTCGATCGCTTCGCCAAGGTGCGTGAGAACTTCGTGTACAATCGCGAGCCCAAGCCCGGTTCCGCTGTCCGTATGCGCCGTATCCGCCTTATAGAAGCGCTCGAAGATATGCGGAAGGTGCTGCTCCGGTATGTGGCCCGTGTTCATCACGGAGACGATTGCGTGCGCGTTGTCATCCGTTTTCTTCACATCGAGTATGATCTCACCGTCGTCGGAAGCAAACTTGATCGCATTGTCGATCAGCGCAATCAGCACCTGTTCGATCCGGTCGCTGTTGGAGTGCACCAGCAGCGGCTTTTCACAGTGCCAGCGTTCCTGCACACGGATTCCGCTATAGGATGCGACTAGGCTTGTCTGCTCCACGACTTCTCTTGTGATGTTGTCCAAGTGAAAGTCGCCCTTTTCCAGCGCAACCGCGCCGGATTGTAGGCGGGAGAGTTCCAGGAGATCGTTGATCAGCCGACTCAAGCGCATCGATTCGCGCAGAATATAGCCGTAATAGCGCGTGCGGTCGTCTTCCTTCTTGACCAAACCGTCGTTGAGCGCTTCAGCGAGGCTCCGAATCGAGGCAATCGGCGTGCGCAGCTCATGGCTGACGTTCGCAACATAATCCCGTCGCGTCTGCTCCAGCCGCTCCGCCGCAGTCACATCCTGCGCAACGATGACCGTACCCGGCGCAAGCTCGCTCGTCTCCTGTGAACGGGACACCACGAGAAGCAGCTTGCGTTCGCCAACTTCCAGCGTCATCGTTTTTGATTCGCCGCTTTCCTGTACCATGTCGCAGAGCGGCAACGCGGGGGCGAGCACGCCCATCACATCCGCATCCGCGCATACACCGAGCAATTGGCAGGCCGCCTGGTTGTGATAGACCGGCGAATGATCCGCCTCCAGCGCGACAACCCCCTCATGAAGCCCGTCGAGAATCACATGCAGACGGTTGCGGGCAAGGATAAGATTACTGATGTTCTCCTGCAACTGCGTCGAAAGATGGTTCAGAGCGGCGCCAAGTTGGCCGATCTCATCATCCCGGCTCTCGTCCGCACGGACGGTAAAGTTCCCGCTCGCCATCGCGGCGGAAGCGCGCGTCATCGTGCGAATCGGCTTTGCCATCCGTCGCGAGATGAAGTAGGCCGGAATCACCATGAACACGGAAGCCACGAGGGAGCTCAGCATCAGCGCGCGCACAAAGCTCATCAGCGAACTATACACCTCAACCGAAGGACGCGTCACAAGGATTGCGCCTGTCACGCGCTGGAGGTTGTCAACAATCGGAACCCCAACGACAACGCCGTCGGCAGAGCGCCATTTGGTGGAGATCAGCTCTTCGCCGCTCTTGACCACCTGCGCGCCATAGTCGAGTATGGATTGGCTGATATGAACCTCAACCGCATTGCTTTCCGCCGTATAGGCAATCAGCGTCGCCTTCTCGTCAAAGATATAGACACGCGAGTCCTGCTGGCCTTTCAGCGTGAAATCAAGGAACGAGTCATATGAAATCTGCCCGGATTGCAGACGAGTTGCCAAGCGCGACATCGACTGCGCGCGCGGAAGCATCTCTTCCGCGATGCGGCGCGCATGTACGCTTGCGCCCGTGAGTAAATACACCAATACCGCGATCACGGAGGTGAGCACACATCCAAAGATCAGGTAAAAGAGAAATTTTTCGAAGATCGATCCGTTTTTTTCTTCTGGCGGTGCGCTTTTCCTGCCGCGCCAAACGATCATTTGTTTCATGTTATTCTTCTGCGCGGCCCTGTCTGCGCTTGTTCGTCAAATGGATGATTTCGTGTCGCCCAGGCGCTCCTATGCCTACGCATCGCTTGCGCCAAATTTATAGCCGACACCGTAGACGGTGCGGATGCCCCAGCTCAATCCCTCGTCGGGGATCTTCTGGCGGATGCGTTTAATCTGCGTGTCCACCGCGCGGGTATCGCCAAAATAGTCGTACCCCCAAATCTTGGAGAGAATCTGTTCGCGGTCAAATACGCGGCCGGGGTGCGACGCCAGCAAGTATAGAATCTCCACTTCCTTGGGCGTGAAGTCCACGGGCTTTCCCTTGATCTTTACTTCATAGTTGTTAAGGCTGATTTCCAGGTCTTCCAGCCGGATGGTCTTCCCTTCCACTTCCGGTTCGCTGGAGATGCGGCGGAGCACCGCCTTGATCCGCGCAATGAGTTCCCGCGCGGAAAACGGTTTTACGATATAATCATCCGCACCGATTTCGAGACCGACCACGCGGTCAATCTCCTCGCCCTTTGCCGTAAGCATGATGATCGGGACGGAGCTTTTCTGCCGAATTTCACGGCAGGCATCCATACCGTTCTTTTCCGGCATCATCAAGTCCATCAAAATCAAATCGGGCGCTTCGCTCTCCGCCATCTTGACCGCTTGTACGCCATTGAACGCGGACGCATGCGTAAAGCCTTCGCTCTCGAGATAGACACCCAGTGATTCATGGATGATCGGCTGGTCGTCACAAATCAAAATATGCGCACTCTTTTGCATAGTAATCCCTCCTGTTTGAATTGATTATAGTATGCGCTTTGCCACAATTCAACACTCAGCGGCAGTCTGTCGAAATTGTACACGATTCGTACAAGATCGATGGTATTTTCTCGATTTACGGTCATTTTTCACCGGATTGACGGGATGGTTTGATCAAGAAACGGCACGTTTTGACGTGCCGCTTGAAAATTATCGTTTCTTTGTTTTTTTGTCGCCTTGATATCTCTTGCTTTGTTCGCTTTTGCCCGTCTTTTTGTCGTGCTTATTCGGCAGCACCTCATACGGCGCGTCCTGCGAACCTCTTGCCTGCTGCAGGTTCGGCGTTTCTTCGTGAATCACCACGCCTGCGCCAACCGGGCCAAGCGCAATCGCGTTGCTGATGTATTTCTTGAGCGTAAAGTGGAAGCTCGTTCCTGTGTCGGGATTGCTTTCCACGTAGATATTCTCGCCAAGCTTGTCGATGATCTGCTTCGCAATCGAAAGCCCGAGGCCGGTTCCGCCTTCCTTTCGGGAGCGATCGGTCTTGAAGAACCGCTCAAAGATATGCGGCAGGTCTTCCGGCGCAATGCCGCAGCCCGTGTCCGAAACCGTCACAAGAATACGATCGCCGGTCGTTTCCGCGGCGGAAATCGTGATGCTTCCTCCTTCCGGCGTATAACGCATCGCGTTGTCGATCAAAATCACGAGCAATTGCTCGACGCGGTCTTCATCCGTCATCGCAAACGGGATTTCTTCCAGATCAAGCTTGAGTAGGATACCGCGCTGCGCCGCCTCGTTTGCGTAGTTTTGCCGCGTGTCCTGCAGCAGCTCCGCAAGATCGACCGCATGCAGTTCCATATGCTCCGTTCCGGATTGCAAACGCGAAAGCTGCAGCATATCCGTGATCAAGCGCGAAAGGCGAACCACCTCGCGCAGCATGATACGATAATACCGCTGCCTCGTTTCCTCATCCGTGATCATGCCGTCGCTGAGCGGTTCGAGCAGACCGCGTACGGCGGTCAACGGCGTCCTGAGTTCATGGCTGACGTTTGCGACATAATCCCTGCGTGTCTTTTCGAGCCGCTCCAGATCGGTCACATCCTTGAAGAGCCCGACGACGCCGATGCACTCGCCGTTTTCATCGGTAACAGGCACAATCGTGATCCAGAGTGAGCGATCGTTTGGCAGCGCATAGTGTATACTTGCCGGTTCCAACGAATCGTAAACAGAACGAAACAAGTCCCAAATCGACTCATCCGGAACAAGATCCATCGGCACCTTGACTTCGACCGCGCCAAACATCTTCATCAGCGCCGGGTTGTAGTGTGTCAGGCATCCGATGTTGTCGATGGCTGCCACGCCGTCCGTAAAGCTCGAAAGCAGTTGATTGAGCTGCCGTTTTTCGCTCTGCAACTGGTAGATCGTCTGCGCCAGATTGTCGCATAATGTGTTGAGCGCGCGCGCGAGGATGCCGATTTCGCCGGATGCCCGCTCGTTTGCGCGGACGTTGAATCGTCCCTTGGACATTTCGATTGCGGCGTTGCTCATGTCGTGCAGCGGCTTGCTGAGGCGGTTTGTGCTGAAGGCGACCAGCAGCATAACCACCGGCATAATCGCAAAAATCGTGCCTGTGAGCACATTATTAAGCTGGTTAAACGCGCTCTGAATACGTTGAATCTGCTTGATGACAAGGATGCAACCCGTCACATTTCCGTTTGAATCGTGCACCGGTATGCCGACGGAGACCGCGGATTCGCCATTGAGCAGCTTGAGGTCGTTGTTTTCCACGGTGCGCCCGCGCAAAATATTTTGAATCTCCGCGCGATAGTACTCGCCGAAATCCTGCATCTCGACCGTGCTTCCGATGTTGCGTACGATCAATGGTTTGCCGAGTTCATCCGCAATCATGATCGCGGATTCACTTGCAAGCGTTTGCTTGTCGATATACCGCAGCAGCGCATCCTCGGTCACGTTGCCGTTCTTATACTCTTCATAGATCTGCCGGGTGACCTCCGCCTCCGGCTCAAGATTTGCCATCTCGATGGAGATATAGGTGTTTTTTCCGACATACGTATAAGCCGCCAGCAAAATAACATTTGCCAGCAGCAATGCAATGATCGATACGATTAAAATTCGCCAGTAAAAGACGCTCCGCATGAAATCGATCCGATGTTACTCGGTTTCAAACTTATAGCCGACGCCGTAGATGGTCTTGATGCTCCAGCCAAGGCCGGTCGAGTCCAGCTTTGCGCGGATGCGCTTGATGTGGGTATCCACCGTGCGCGTTTCGCCGGCAAAGTCATATCCCCAAACGCGGGAAAGAAGCTGCTCGCGCGTAAACACCTGCCCCGGGTTGGAGGCAAGCATGTGCAAAATTTCGATTTCTTTCGGCGTGCAGATCACGGGCTGGTTGCGCAGCGTAACCGTATAGCTCTTGAGGTCAATCGTGAGCCCGTTGTAGGTGATCACGCTCGTGTCACTCTTTGGCTGCTCGCTCGCTCTGCGAAGCACCGCCTTGATGCGGGCGACCACCTCGCGCGGGCTGAAAGGCTTGACGATATAATCGTCCGCACCCAACTCAAGGCCGACGATGCGGTCGATCTCTTCTCCCTTTGCGGTGAGCATGAGGATGGGTAGTTGAGAGGTTTTGCGAATCTCACGGCAGACTTCAATTCCGCTCATCTTCGGCATCATGATGTCAAGCACGCAGAGAACGACCTCCGGCGTGATGCTTTCGATTGCGGAAACGCCGTCATATGCATCGACAACCTCAAAGCCTTCCGCCTTGAGATAGATGCCCAGCGCCTCGTGTACGACCTGATCGTCGTCTGCAATTAATACCTTCTGCGCCATAGTTTGCTCCTTGTATCATTTCAATCTTCGTTGTGAACCATTCTATTGTTCAGTATACCACAGTTCCATGTATACCGTATAGTATTGCCGGTTTGGCTCTCTTGCCTTAAGCCTTCATCGCATGAACAACGCTTCCTACAAATGCAGCGTCCTGCTCCATCACCTCGACCAAAGCACGATTGTAGATTCCGCTTGCGGGATGATAGAGAGGGATCAGCGAGAACGAAACACCTTCCATCAAGAGAGTGTGTATTTTCCCATGCGCGCTTCCAATGACGGGCGGTTTCTCCCCCGCAAGGGCGAACACGGCTTTGAGCGGCGTGTTGCCGAGCGTGAGGATCAGCTTCGGCGAAAGATGCAGCAGCTCCGTTTTCAAGAGCGGCAGGGATGCCGTCACCTCTGCAGGTTGCGGCGTGCGGTTTCGGGTGCTCTTTTCGGAGCGTACAACCGGACGATACTTGACGACGTTGGTGATGAACGCATCCTCGCGCATTACGCCAAAGCGGCAGAAGAGCGCATCAAGCTGCTTGCCCGCCTTGCCGACAAACGGATGGCCAAGCTTTGTTTCCTCTGCGCCCGGCGCTTCGCCGATCAACAAGATCTGTGCGCCCGGCTTCCCTTCGCCGAAGACCGGCTTGCGGTATTCCCCCTGCGGCTCATCTTTTGCCGCGAGAGAAAACAGCCTTGTCCGCTCTTTTGTATACGCTTCTTCCAGCGCGCATTTCCCCGGTACTTCACCCATCGTCATTGCGCGTCAACCTCCGTTGCCGTTCTGCGTCTGCTGTGCCATAAAGTTTTGTAGCGCCGCAAAGTCGGTGTTGAGCTTTTGATACAGCGGCTCAATCTCCGAGTACTGGTATCCACTCAATGCGACTTGAAGGTTTGCAATGTCGTCCTTGAGCGCGTTGCTCATCTCTGTCGGAACATTCTTTGCACTCCCGAGATAATCCGTCACCTGCTGGACCAGGTCCTGAGATTGCGTCTTGAGCGCAAAGATGGAGAGCGAACCATCCGCATGCACCGTGCAGGTCTTCATGCTGTCGATGAATTCATCCGTCGTCAGTTCCGTTCGAACCGCGGTTGGCAAAGCTTTGAGCAGATACTCATCGTCAAACAGATACAGCGGATTATCCGGACGAATGAGGATATAGCTCACCTGCTGTACGGAATCCGGCGGGCAGAATTCGGTCGCCAGCGCACCTTCCGCCGTGCAGATGCTCAGTGTCACGTGCATATCGCAATACTCCGTCGGTGCTTTGTCAGAAAGATACCATTCCGTCACCGGCTTGTGTTCTTCATCATTCTTGCAGGCGTCCGTCGCAAGCAGGCCGGAGACCGGGCAGATCGTTCTCTTGACAAGGCCCAGCGAGGTCGGGTCAGCGTCGATAATCGGCTTGTCAGTCAGCCCTTCGTGAATCTTCGCCATATATGCCTGCCAGAGCGGGGCCGCTTCGTTTCCGCCGGAAGAGCCTTTCTTTAGCTTGTTCGCCGGATAATCGTGCCCAACCCAGAGGGTGGAGACATAGTACGGCGTCATGCCGGCAAAGTAAACGCTCGCGTAGTCCGAGTTGGTGCCCGTTTTTCCGGCAACCGTTATATCGTCGATCTTCGCCTTGGTACCCGTTCCGGTCTTCACCGCATCGGTCATCATGTCCACGAGGAGCCAAGCCGTGCTCTGTTGGAAGACGCGGCGGGTGTCCCGCACTTCGTCTGCATCGAGAACGACGTTGCCCTGTGCATCTAGCACTTTGGTAAACGAGAGCGGCTCTTGATACACGCCTTCGTTTGCGATGGTTGCATATGCTGCCGCCATCTGAATCGGGGTCAGGCCGGATGTGCCAAGCGCGAGGCCTGCACCGTCGACATTGATCTTATTCTCCGTTGCGCCAAGCTGATAGAGATATTGCGCCGCAATAGCGGGCGTCACGTCGTCCATCAGGATGTGCGCCGCCGGTACGTTGAGCGAGCTCACGATGGCGCGACGGAACGTCACCGGTCCATAGCGCGAATCCAGTCCGCCGGACGGGTAGCCTTTCTCGGTATTCCATCCGGGGATCGGGCCGTCCATGTTATACGTGATGCTGCCCGGAGAATAACCGAGGTCGAGCGCCGGGCCATAGACCGCAAGCGGCTTGATCGACGAACCCACCTCCGTGTAACTCTGGGACGCGCGGTTGAGCCCTTTTCGCACTGTCGGCTCGTTTCTGCCGCCGATGATGGCCCTTAGTTCGCCCGTGTGATAGTCCATAATAACGGCAGCTGCCTGCGGTTCAACCGTCTCAATGACGGTGCCGTCCTCTTTCGTTTCAACCATCAGGGATTTCGACGTATCCGCGAGCGAGGGATAATTCTCCCATCCGCTGATCGTATCCTGCACGGTCTTTTGAATCGTTGGATCGACGGTGGTATAGATTTGGTAGCCGCTTGTGCGCAGTTCGTTCTCTACCGCGTTGCGGTTTGCGGTGGTGTTGCTCAACCCGCGCTTTTCAAGAAGGTGTGTCACCACGTCGCTGATTGCATACTCAACAAAATAAGCCATGTCATACATCTGCTTTTGTTCGCTGACTTCGATGATATGCACCTGTTCGGTCAACGCTGTATTATACTGTTCCTTTGTGATGAAGCCCGCCTGATACATTCTGGAGAGCACCTGATTGGTACGCTCGTCGGTGACTTCCATCTTGTCGCGCTGGTACATGTTTCTGCGCGGGTCATAGCGATATGGAGCCTGTGTCAAGCCGGCCAGCATCGCGCATTCACGGACGGTCAGTTCGGAGAGTTCCTTGCCGAAATAATCCTTCGCGCCGCTCTTAACGCCATAGTTGCTCTCGCCGAGGTCAACGTCGTTGAGGTATGCCTCGAGGATCGTGTCCTTGTCGACCATCGTTTCAAGTTCCAGCGCGAGATACGCTTCCTGAATCTTGCGTTTATAGTTTCTCTGTGCGCCAAGCACTTTGTTTTTAATGAGTTGCTGGGTAATCGTACTGCCGCCGGAGGAGTTGCTGTTGCCGAGGATCTCCAGCGCAGCGGAAAACAGGCGTTTAAAGTCCACGCCGCTGTGCTTGTAAAAGCGCACGTCCTCCACGGAGATAAACGCGTTTTTCAGCATGTCCGGGATATTCTCAATATCCACCCAATCGCGGTATTCCACATCCGCAATCGAGCTGATGAGGTTGCCGTTCATGTCATAGAGATAGCTGGTATAATCCGAAATCGTGAGCTGCGCAACATCCAGCGTCGGCGTTGTCTCCACGTATGCCTTCACCACGCCAAGCAAAAGCCCCATACCGATGAAGCATACGACAATAAACGCCAGCACCGTCATTTTCAGCGAAGTAAATACAACGCCGAGTAAAAACGAATGCGGCTTTTTTCGCTCGGTAAAGAGCGGTTGATTTTCTTCCGGACTGTGATTTGTTTTTGCGGTGTCGTTCCCCTGCTGCTCCAGCCGGAAGAACGGATTGCTGTTTGTCATCCGATCATTCACCTTAAAAGAATTCGTGGCTATTATAGCATAGCCCGCCAACGGCATGCATGAAAGCCGCAAAAAGTTCATACTTTCCGCCATTTTCGATGCATAAGTGGGAATTTATCCTCCGCAAAGACGTAAAATCAGTTTTGATTGTGTATATGAGTCCGCCGTGCAGCACCGTATGCAGAACCATTCAGCCCGAAAAAACAATCTCAAAATCGAGAAATTTTGTCTTTACAAACTTGCGGCTTTCTACTATAATAGCACTTGCGTCTGGGGCTTTAGCGAAGTTGGCTATCGCGCTACACTGGCAGTGTAGAGATCACCGGTTCGAATCCGGTAAGCTCCACCAAACGAGAAAAACGTCCCAACCGGGGCGTTTTTTGTTATGTCTAATTCATGTATTCTCTTTATTCCAGTGGCTTTAGCCCGTCATACAACTCATTAAAGCTCTTCATCGTCTGGCATCTGCCGAAAGATAGGTTCTTGTTTTCGCCAAATGCGCCTAGATAGCATTTCGTCAACTCTTCAACCGTCTGCTCCAGCATCATCATAAACTGCGTATAGATCACGTCACGCGCTGGTGTCTCCTGCGGATAGTGCGCGTCAATCAATCCTTCCGTCAATTGATCCAGCGGATAGAGTTTGAGATGCAGTAGTTCATGAACGATGACTTCCTCAAGATTCTCCTGTTTTGGATTGCATGCGTTGAGTAGCAGGATCGCCTTTCGGTCGTCGCAATCGATCTTGAAATCCCCGGTCTTTTTGAATGAAGGGTCGCTTACAAGCTCCAGTCGAATATCCCATTGGTTTTTCAAGCGGAGCGTGTCAATCCATCGATCAAACAGACTCTGTAGTTTCTCTTGCGGTAGCATACTTCTTCCCCTAATCGACTAAAACGCACACTTCCAGCTGGATTCCGTTGCACTGTTGTGCAGGAAATGTGCTAAGCCTTCTTTTTCGAATCGCGAAGTGAAAGCCACCTTGCCCGCCGATGCATCGCAAGCAGCGCGCGCGAGCGCAGCGTAATTTCGCTGAGTTCTTCTCCGCGAACAAGCACATAGAGTTGGCAGCCGACCTTGACCAGCACCTTGTCAAACAGAGGTGTGCCCTCTTGTTCATCAAAAAACGCCTGCACCCGGAGCAGGTCGGTTCGTTCCAAGCCGGTTGTTTCGCTGAAGATATAGAGCCAGTTTTCGCGGCAGAGACGGTATTCTTTGAGCGCCTTGGTCTTGTCTTCTATGCGCTCAATGATGCGGCCGATGTGCATCTCCTTGACATCCCGCGGGAGTTCAAAGAGGCCTTCCCCCTCGCCGTCCTCCGCACCGTTGGCGATTGCGTCATCACAGTCACAATCCGAAAGAATGCTTTGCTCGACCGCCTCGCCGGGCATCTCGTCGCCAAAGTGGCGGTTCATGTCCGCCTCCTGCTGCGCCCATTCTTCGATGGCGGCGCGGGTGACCTCTATGCCGAGTTCGCCGTGCTTACTGATGAAGTCCGGGCGTTCGCTCTTTTTGAGGAAGAATGGCCAGAGTTTCATGGCGCGGTCGGTGTGGAGCTTGGCGTAATATTCGACGTATAGTTTGGATGGGTCCACTGATTTTCTCCTGATTGGAATTATCTGTATTATACACGAAATTCAAAAAAAGTTAAGGTTCGACACAAATGACTTTGCAAAACCAAATGAGTCATGCTTTCCTATCGTGTCATTCATGATAACCCGACGATAAACAAGAGAGCATCCTGCTTCATATATTATTCTTGCTTTTTGATTTTAGGGTGATATTATAACAGTGTATTCACGTTTTTCACTAGATCTATTCCCTGATTTTATTTGACTTGTTTTGCTTTTCCACGTGCTGTCAACTGTTTTGTTTGGTACCAGAGTGTTTGATAAAATTCTTTCCAACGAACCGACAACCGCATAACTTCTGCCATCTTTTTTCTGGAATAACGATCCAAGACCTGTTCGCCCAATTTGAAAGGAGAATGCGTATGAGAACAGGACAAAGCGATGACTACATTCAGAAACTCAACTCGATTGTGGAAGTCCGGAACAAAGAAATTGCGCAAAAACTTGGCAAAGAAGACTTTTTGTCAGGGAGACGAATTCAACTGGCCGACGTCGAAGAAATTCCCACGGAACCCGCGAACGCTCTTTCTATCATTCAATTGAACCTGAATAACATGCACGACTATTTTGAGTGGAGCCTCACACAAGCAAAGATTATCTTTGGGGTTGCCGCCGGCTCCTGTATCGTCGGCATTGTGCTGATTGTGCTTTCGTTCGTGTTTGCCGTGCTTGGAAAATTTGCGTTGGATCAGGCAATCTTAACGGCAATTGGCGGCGTGGCGACAGAGTTATTCGCCGGCACGACATTGATCGTGTACAGAAGTTCTCTCAAGCAGTTGAACTTCTATCACAAATCGCTGCATGAAGACCAACGGTTCTTATCGTCCGTGGATCTTCTTTGCCGATTCAGCAATGACAAAAACCGGGATAAAATGCTGCAAACCATCATCTGCAGTTCCATGCAAATCAGCATCGCCGCCGCGGCAGAGGACGACGGAACGGCAGAACAGGAAGCGCCTAAGCCATAATGCCGAAGAAACGAGTCAACGAAAAGCTTACGATTCAACAAACTTGTCAAAGGGCGCACCGTACGGTGCGCCCTTCACTTGTCTTATTACTGATACAGCGGAAACCGTTTGCAGATTTCCAGAACCTCTTCCTTGACGGACGGGATAGCGGATTCACCTTCTTTGATGATTTTTGCAATCATGTTGCCGATCTGCCGCATCTCCGGCTCCTTCATGCCCCGCGTAGTCGAGGCGGGCGTGCCGAAGCGCATGCCGCTGGTCTCCTGTTTGTTTCGCGTGTCGAACGGAATCGCGTTTCGATTTGCCGTGATTTTTGCGAAATCCAGCAGCGTCTGCACGCGTTGACCTGTGACATCCAGCTCTCGCAGATCGACCAGCATCAGATGGTTGTCCGTACCACCGGAGAAAATTTTCAGCCCGTTTTCCTGCAATGTTTTGCTCAGTTCCGCCGCATTGAGCACAACCTGATGTTGATATTCCTTGAATGCGGGTTGCATCGCCTCATAGAAGCAGATTGCTTTTGCGGCGATTACGTGCATCAGAGGCCCTCCCTGCATGCCCGGGAACACTGCTTTGTCAACCTTTGATGCAAACTCCTCTTTGCAGAGGATCAGCCCGCCGCGCGCACCGCGCAGGGTCTTGTGCGTCGTACTGGTGACGATGTCCGCATACGGAAACGGGTTGGGATGTTCTCCCGCCGCAATCAGGCCGGAGATATGCGCCATGTCCACCATGAAATACGCGCCGACATCCTTTGCCACCTTGCCAAAGCGTTCAAAATCGATGATGCGGGAATACGCGCTCGCTCCGGCTACAATCAGCTTCGGCTGGTGCTCGTGCGCCAAACGTTCCATCTCGTCATAGTCGATATAGCCCGTGTCTTCACGCACGCCATACTGCACAAAATGATACAGCCTGCCGCTCTCGTTGACCTTGTGTCCGTGCGTCAGGTGCCCGCCGTGGTTGAGGTTCATCGCAAGAACGGTGTCCCCCGGCTGGATCAGCGCCTGATAGGCGGCGAGGTTTGCCTGCGCGCCCGCGTGCGGCTGCACGTTGGCATGATCCGCGCCGAAGAGCTTCTTTGCGCGTTCAATGGCGATGGTCTCCACCATGTCCACATATTCACAACCGCCATAATAGCGTTTACCCGGATATCCTTCCGCATACTTGTTGGTCAGCGGACTGCCCATCGCAGCGAGCACAGCAGGCGAAACGAAGTTTTCCGAGGCGATGAGCTCGATGTGGTCGCGCTGGCGGCCAAGCTCCAACGCCATGGCGTTGCCGATTTCCGGGTCAAACTGCGATACAAAAGCGTGAGACTCTGCAAAATTCATGATGGCTGTTTCCTGTTCCTCATTTTTATTTTCGCCCAATTTGCCGCGGTGATCAAGCGCGGCAGCGGTCGATTCCAATTATTATGCAACAACGCCGCTTCCTCGCGATTACGCTCTTGCTCACTCCCAATCGTCCAGAATCCGCGTCATACGCGGTTGAAAGCTCTTTTTCTTTGCGCTCTTCTTCTCTACAATGCGCAAAATCAGATAGCCGATGCCACAGGCCGCAACGCCGAGCGCAAGCCCTGCCCAGTCCGCAATTTGGCTGCCGATGAGCACGCCTGCAATCAGCAGAAGCAGCGGCACGGCATAGGCAAGCAAACTCGCCTGCACGACACGCTTTGGCGAAAGATCGACCGCAACGCGGTCGCCCTCTTTTGCGCCGAGCGTATTGGGCAGCGAAATCTGCATCTCGCTTTCCCCAACCGTCAGGCATGCGCCGCAATGCGCACAGGCGGAGCCGCGCAGAAAGCGAATCTTCGCGGTTCCGTCTGTAATTGCCGTCACGAGGCCGATGTGTGCGCCCGCGTTTTCCAAGGCGTTATTCCTCTACCTTGGTGCAGGCGATGTTGAGTTCACGAAGCTGCTTGTCGTCCACGAAATCCGGCGCGCCCGTCATCGGGCAGGACGCGTTTTGCACCTTCGGGAAGGCGATGACATCGCGGATGGATGAGCAGCCCAGCAGCAGCATCGCCAGCCGGTCCAGTCCGAACGCGATACCGCCGTGCGGCGGCGCGCCGTATTTCAAAGCCTCGAGCAGGAAACCGAAGTTTTCCCACGCGTCCTCCTGCGAGAAACCCAGAGCTTTCAGCATGCGCTCCTGCACCTCCATCGCATGGTTGCGGATGCTGCCGCCGCCTATCTCGTTGCCGTTCAGCACGATATCGTAGGCCTTGGCGTATACGCTGCCCGGATCCGTTTCCAGCTTGTCCAGATCCTCGTCCTTGGGCGATGTGAACGGATGGTGCATGGCCACGTAACGCTTCTCTTCCTCGCTGTATTCAAATTCCGGGAAATCCACCACCCACAGCAGGTCCCATTGGCTCTCGTCGATCAGCTCCAGCTTCTTCGCCAGCTTCAGGCGCAGCGCGCCCAGCGAGTCGTAGACCACCTTGTCCTTGTCGCCCACGAAGAATATGATGTCGCCCGTCTCCGCGCCCGTGCGCTTCAGCAGTCCGGCCATCTCGTCATCCGTGAAGAACTTGGTGATGGGCGACTGCATGCCGTCCTCCTTCATCGATATCCACGCCATGCCCTTCGCGCCGTATATCTTCACAAAGTCTACCAGCGCGTCGATCTCGCGGCGGGCGAACTTTTCCACGCAGCCCTTGGCGTTGATCGCGCGGACGCTGCCGCCGTTTTTCACGACGGACGAGAACACCTGAAAGCCGCTGTTCTCCACGATGTCGCTGACGTTCACCAGCTCCAGCCCGAAGCGCGTGTCCGGCTTGTCGGAGCCGAAGCGGTCCATCGCCTCCTTATAGGGCAGGCGGCGCAGCGGCAGCTGCACGTCCACATCCATCACCTGCTTGAACACATGCGCGATGAGTCCCTCGTTCATCGTCAGTATGTCGTCCACGTCCACGAACGACATCTCGATATCGATTTGCGTGAACTCCGGCTGGCGGTCCGCCCGCAGGTCCTCGTCGCGGAAGCA
>DLGD01000021.1:95292-95487 GCA_002482505.1 Christensenella sp. UBA7703
GGCGTGCTCTTGGTCAGCATCGGCGTCTCGATATCGATGAAGCCGTTGCTGACCAGATAGTCCCGCGCGGCGGCGGCAATGCGGCTGCGCACCAGGAGGTTGCGCTGCATCGTCGGGCGGCGCAGATCCAGGAAGCGGTATTTCAAACGCAGCTCCTCGCGCACCGCGGTATCGCCCTCGATCTCAAACGGCGGC
>DLGD01000030.1:0-320 GCA_002482505.1 Christensenella sp. UBA7703
ACCTTCGGGAAGGCGATGACATCTCGAATGCTCGGCGAGCCAGTGATGAGCATCGCAAGACGGTCGAGGCCGTACGCCATTCCACCGTGCGGCGGCGGGCCAAAGCGGAAGGCATCCATCAGGAAACCGAAGCGGTATTCCGCCTGCTCGTCCGTAAAGCCGAGCGCACGGAACATCTTCTTTTGCAGTTCCTGCGAGTGAATACGGATGGAACCGCCGCCGATCTCCACGCCGTTGAGCACGATATCGTATGCCTTCGCGCGGACGTTGCCGGGGTCGGTGTCGAGCTTTTCGAGATCCTCGTCCATGGGGCTGGTGAA
>DLGD01000030.1:346-1048 GCA_002482505.1 Christensenella sp. UBA7703
TGTGACCCACAGGAGATTGAATTTGTCTTTCGGGATTAAATCAAGCTTCTCCGCGAGCTTCAGTCGAAGCGCGCCAAGCGAGGCAAACACGGTCTTGTTTTCGTCCGCAACGAGGAACAGTACGTCGCCCTGCTCAAAGTTTGCTGCCTTGCGCACAGCGGCGATCTCATCTTCCGTGAGGAACTTGAGCACGGGAGAGGCAAGCCCTTCCGCCTTGTCGTTCATCCAGATGAGCCCCTTTGCACGGTAGGTTTTCACAAACTCACCCATCGCGTCGAGTTCCTTGCGGGAGAAACGCTCGCTTGCGCCCTTTGCGTTGACCGCGCGGATGCTTCCGCCGTTGTTGAGCGCATTCTGGAACACGCTAAATTCACTGTTTTTGAAGATTTCGCTTAGGTCAACGAGTTCCAGATCAAAGCGGGTATCCGGCTTGTCGGAACCATAGCGCGCCATCGCGTCCGCATATTTCAGCCTTGGCAGCGGCAGTTCGATATCCACATTCAGCGTATCCTTGAAGAGCCGTTTGAGGAAACCCTCATTGACGCTCTGGACGTCGACCTCCTCCACAAACGACATCTCGATGTCGATCTGCGTGAAATCTGGCTGGCGATCCGCGCGTAAATCTTCGTCGCGGAAGCAACGGGCAATCTGGAAATAGCGGTCGTATCCTGCAAGCATCAGCAGCTGCTTAAAGAGCTGCGG
>DLGD01000030.1:1058-148216 GCA_002482505.1 Christensenella sp. UBA7703
TCGCGCGCGCCTTCCGGCGTGCTCTTGGTGAGAATCGGTGTTTCGATTTCGAGGAAGTTCTGGGAGTCGAAATACTCCCGTGCGGTAAACGCGATCTTATGCCGCATGATGAGGTTTTTCTGCATCGCGGGGCGGCGCAGGTCGAGATAGCGGTATTTGAGCCGCAGCAGCTCGTTCGCCTTGCAATCGTCGGTGATTTCAAACGGCGTGGTCTCGCTCTTGCTGAGGATTTTGAATTCGCTCACCAGCACTTCGAGTTCGCCCGTCGCCATGTTTTTGTTGATCATGTCGCCCGTGCGGAGCACGAGCTGTCCGCGCACGGCAAGCACGAATTCCGAACGGATCGTGCAGGCGCGCGCAAAATCCGCCTCGCTCATAGTGTTGCTGTTGAAGACAATCTGCATCAGCCCCGTGCGGTCGCGCAGCTGCACAAACACCAGCGCGCCCAGATCGCGGCGCACGTTTGCCCAGCCCATAAGGATGACTTCCTTGCCCGCGTCGTCCTTGGTAAAGTCGCCGCAATATTTGGTTCGTTTCCAGCCGCCCAATAGTTCGCTCATACTGTTTTCGCTCCTCAAATCATCAATTTCAGAATGCTATCCGCGTCCAGCGCGGTTGTGGTCTCGTTTCCGTCGCTCATGCGCTTGAGCTTTGCCTCCCCTTTGGCCAGCTCATCGCCGCCGAGCACGAGGACATAGCGCGCACCGATCTTGTCCGCAAACTTCATCTGCGCCTTGACGCTGCGCCCGATGTGGTCGATCTCCACCTTCGCGCCGCCCTTGCGCAGGCTGTTTGCCAGTATAAATGCCTTCTCCTCCGCCTCCTCGCCCATGGAGGCGATATAGAGGTCGTAGCGCACGGGTTTCTCGATCTGGTAGCCGGTGTTTTCCAGCACGAGTAGCAACCGCTCCATGCCGAGACCGAAGCCGACAGCAGGCGTGTGCGGCCCACCGATCTCCTCCACAAGCCCGTCATATCGTCCGCCGCCGCAGACCGCGCTCTGGGAGCCGATGCTATCCGAGGTGATCTCAAACACGGTCTTGGTGTAGTAATCCAGTCCGCGCACCAGCCGCGGGTCGATGACATAGCGAATCCCCATGCCGTCGAGCAGCTTGAGCAGGTGCTCTTGGTGATCCTTGCACTCGTCGCAGAGATAGTCGCCGATGATCGGCGCGCCGTTTGCGATCTTCTGGCAGCTCTCCACCTTGCAATCCAGCACACGAAGCGGGTTCGTTTCCAGGCGCACCTTGCAGGTTTCACAGAGTTCGTCATAGTGCCCGCGCAGGTAGCTCTTGAGTGCTTCGTGATACTGCGGACGGCAGGAAGGATCGCCGATGCTGTTGAGGCGAACGGTCAGCCCGCCGCAGCCGAGGCTGGAGAGCAGTTCGGTCGCAACTGCGATGCATTCCGCGTCTGCGCTTGGCTTTGTGGAGCCGAAAAACTCCACCCCGAACTGATGGTGCTCACGCAATCTTCCCGCCTGCGGGCGCTCATAACGAAACGTCGGGCTATAAAGGTAAAACATCTTTGTCGGCTGCGATTCGCCAAAGAGATTGTTCTCCACAAACATGCGTACCACTCCCGCCGTGCCTTCCGGTTTGAGGGTGACGGAGCGTTCGCCTTTATCTACGAAAGTGTACATCTCCTTCTGCACGATGTCCGTGGTTTCGCCAACGCCGCGCAGGAAGAGTTCTGTATGCTCAAACACAGGTGTACGTACTTCTAAAAATCCGTATTTTTTGACGATCTCCCGAATCCGTGCTTCCAAAAACTGCCATTGGTAGCTTTGCTCGGGGAGTACATCTTTGGTTCCCTTCGGGGCCTTATAGGCTGCCATATCTGTCCTCCGTGTTTCGTTAAACCTCTTTATTTCCTCTATTATACCAGAAAACGGTATAAAAAAAGCAGGTTCCGATCCTCTAGGGACGGGAAACCCGCGGTGCCACCCTGATTGAACGAACCGGCTGTCTTTGCCGCGTTCCTTCCGCTCATGTTCCGTTAACGCCGGAGGTACGTCGCAACTTTAGGCAAATCAGCTTGCCGTTTGGCCACGCGGTTCGCGGGTGCCGTTCATCCAACGCTCGTTTGCGAAACTCTCACCAACCGTTTCACTCTCTTAGGCGATTGCGTGCGGACTACTCTCCCGTTCTCAACCTGTTTCTAGCACATTATAACGACGCGCGTTCCCGCTGTCAATCGTTTCCGGCACGTAAACGGCGCTTTTTGCCTGTGTTAAGCGAAAAACGTCCGTTTATCTTCGATCAGTCGATCCAGCTTGGCGAGATACGTCGGAACATCCTTCGGGCTCGGCAGGCGTTCAATCCGGTTTTGCCCGTGAAAGACGCGCTTTGTCATCGTCCCCGCGCCGTGGGAAAGAATGCTTGCGGTCTCCTCCATCATGTCGATGTTGTAGACGCACTCTTTGCCCGGCAGAGCATAGCCGACGTTTTCCAGATTTCCGCTCATGTACTTTTGCCGGTACATATAATATGGTTGCATGCCCATTTGAGCCGCGCAAGCCGCGCCGATGCGCGTCATCTCCTCCGCCTCCGCCGCGCTGGAGAGCGCGTGCTCGTCGAGTTCCTTCTTGAGCGTGGACGAGCGCTTGATGGCAAGCGAATGCACGGTCAGGTTGTCCGGGCGCAATTCTGCGATTGCGTTGCAGCTCCGCTGCATATCGTCCGCCGTCTCGCCGGGCAGGCCTGCGATGAGATCCATATTGATCGAATCAAAACCGATTTCACGCGCAAGTTCATACACCCGCACGATGTCCGCGCGCGTGTGGCTCCTGCCGACGCGCCGGAGCGTTTCATCGTTCATCGTCTGCGGATTGATTGAGATGCGTCCGATGCCGTGCGATTTGAGCATCAGTAGCTTCTCTCGGTCGATGGTGTCCGGTCTGCCTGCTTCCACCGTCGCCTCGATACCAAAACTGTCGTATTGCGCGCGGATGAACGTAAGCAGCTCGTCCATCTGTCCCGCGCTGAGCGCGGTCGGCGTGCCGCCGCCCATATAGAACGAGCGAACCGAAAGCCCGTGTTCACGAGTCAACGTCGCGCCCGTCGCGATGTCGCGCTTTAGCACGTCCAGATATTGTGTCAAGCGATCCTGTTTCCCCAGCACTTCGCTCGGAAATGAGCAATACAGGCACTTCGTCTTGCAAAACGGAATGCCGACATAGATGTCAATCTCATTGGGCAGTACGGATCGGATGAACGGCTCCTGCACGGCGCAGATGCGCGCGGCAAGGCCGGTCTTTTCCGGCGAAACGTCGAACACGTTCAGAAAATTCTCACGCGCCGCTTGCTCCCCTCCCTCCTGCGAAAGCTCGCGAAAGAGCTTCGTCGGGCGGATACCGGTGAGTGAACCCCACGGAGTTGCGACGTCGGGATACATGCGCTTAAGCAGATGATAGCAAGCGAGTTTCAGCGCTCGCTTTTCGAGTTTTTTCTTTAAAAGAATAGAGGCGTTCTCGGAAAGATCGAATTCTTCTTTACACTCAACATCATTTGCTTTTGCAAAAGCGGTATAGTGTAGTCCGTTCTGCACAAGCTGCAGATCAAAAACGAATTCGGCAGCAACCGGATCGATCTCCTCCAGTAACACGATTTCCGCCAAACCGAGAAACAGCCGAATTTCTTCGGCTATGTCGTTTCGGTATTCCGTTCGGTTGGTGGAAATCGCAATCATAATTCTGGTTTACCAGCCGCGTCTGCGGCCAATCTCAACAAAGGGATTGTTATTGCGTTCGTGTTCCAGCGTGGTTTCTTCCTCGTGCCCGCAGTACACGTCAAAGTCGCCTTCCAGCGGGAAAAGCCTGTCCGCGATGGAATGATACAGCTCTTTTTCGCTGCCGCCGGGGAAATCCGTCCTGCCGGAGCCTTCCAGAAAGAGCGTGTCGCCGACGAAGAGTTTTCGTTCACTCTTGAGTGCGTAGCATACGCCGCCCTTGGTGTGCCCCGGGGTATGGATTACGTCCAGCGTCAACCCTGCGAGCGCCAAGGTTTCGCCGCCGTGCAGGAGAACATCCGGCTCAGCGGGTTTGACAAGGCTGCCCGTAAGCACCGCAAGGCTCATGCGGTTGCTCTTGAGCATATTTGCGTCCGCTTCGTGAATGTAGATCGTTGCCCCGTATGCTTCCTTCAGCGCGCGCACGCCGCCGATATGGTCAAAATGCCCGTGCGTCAGCAGAACTGCGACGCAACGAAGCCCGTCCTTTTGCAGCGCGTCCAGCGCGGGCTGTGCCTCGCCGGGGTCGATGACCACAACGTCATTTGTGCCGTCTGCACCGAGAATGTAGATATGTTCGCCCAGCGAGCCGCTGGTGATCTGCCGAAAATACATGGGACATTCACTCCTAAAACAAGAAATCGTTCACCGCACTCTTAGAATAGCACAAACGCTGGAGCTAGAACAATTTCTATAAATCCGTAAATAAGATTAACCCAAGCACAAGTGCTAGAACATTTTTTTAGAATCCAGCAATATCGTATGCGGTCCGTCGTTGACGAGGCGAACCTGCATATTTGCCTGAAACACGCCGTGTTGAACGGGAACAGTCTCGGAAATCTTCGCAAGCGCCGCCTCGTAGAGCGGAATCGCCTGCTCCGGTCGCGCGGCTTTGATGTAACTAGGCCTTTTGCCCTTTCGCGCATCTGCGCAGAGTGTAAACTGGGACACCAGCAGTACGCTTCCACAAATATCTGCAACCGATAAATTGGGGATTTCATTTGCATCATCAAACACGCGTAGTCCCGTTACTTTATCGCAAATGTAGAGCATATCCTGTTCGGTGTCGCCCTCTTCAATGCCCAAAAATACGACGAGACCGCGACCGATCTCGCCGACAATTGCTCCTTCTACGGTGACCGAAGCGCCTGTTGTGCGCTGTACTACGGCTCTCATGTGTTGTGTTTCTCCTGTTTTGCTGCCAATCCGCCATGATGGAAGCCCACTGCAATTATTTATTCATGCGATAGACATCGCTAACGCACTTGAGTTTCTTGAGATTTCGGATAATGACGTTGAGTTGCTCCGTGTTGGCGACCTCGAACGTCATGTCGATGATATAGCGATCATCCGCCATCGGTTTGCCACTGATGGACTGGATGCTCACATTCAGGCTCGAAATCTGTTGTGAAATCTGCGAGAGCGTGCCGGGGCGGTTCAATCCCTCAATCTGGAGGGACGCGTTGAACGCGCTCTTGGTATTAATCGCCCACTCAACTTCGATGATGCGATCCAAATCGCTTTGCAGATTTGCAACGTTGGGACAGTTTGCGCGGTGAACGGAAACCCCTCTGCCGCGCGTGACGTAGCCAATGATTGGATCGCCGGGCAACGGGTTGCAGCAATTGCCAAAGCGCACCGCCATGCCGGGATCACCCTTGACGATGATTCCGTTGACCGGCACATGCGTTTTACCCGTGTCCTCCGCGCCACCAGTGCGGATTTTTTCCGCAATCTCGGCGGCTTTATCGTCTTTCTTTTTCAGCTCCAGCAACTTATGCAGCACCTGGCTTGCGGACATTCCGCCAAAGCCGATTGCAGCATAGATGTCTTCGATTCCGCTGACATTCAGCCGCTCGACAAGCGGATTGACAAACTCCGGCTTGGTTAAGTCGCTCAGCACAAAGTTCTGCCGTTTTGCGGAATCTTCCAGCATCTCTCTGCCACGGGCAACGTTGCCTTCGCGGTTCTCTTTTTTGAACCATTGGCGAATCTTGTTGCGCGCCGCCTGCGTTTTAACGATCTTAAGCCAGTCGAGGCTTGGCCCCGCCTGATTGTTAGAGGTGATGATCTCCACAACGTCATTCGTCTTGAGCTTATAATCGAGCCGCACAAGCGCGCCGTTGATGCGCGAGCCCTGCGTATGGTGTCCGATGTTGGTGTGGATGCGATAGGCAAAGTCCAGCGGTGTAGAGCCGCGCGGAAGGTCGATGATCTCGCCCTTTGGCGTGAGCACGAAAACATACTCGCCAAGGAAATCCTTCATGATGCTCTCGACGAATTCTTTACTGTCCTCGGTGGTATCCCGCGCTTCAATGACCTGTCTTAGCCAGCTGGTCTTACGATCGAGCAGGCTCTGCACGTTGCGCCCCTCTTTATACATCCAGTGCGCGGCGATGCCGTATTCCGCCGTTTTGTGCATCTCTTTGGTGCGAATCTGCACCTCAAACGGGATCCCGTTTGGCGCCAGCAGCGTGGTATGCAGCGAGCGGTACATGTTTGGCTTCGGGGTTGCGATATAGTCCTTAAACCTGCCTGGAAGCGGTTTCCAGCCCGCGTGAATCACGCCCAGCGCCGCATAGCAGTCGTTGACGGACTCAACGATGACGCGGATTGCGATCAGATCATAGATCTCCGCGATGCTGCTGTTCTGGCGTTGCATCTTCTTATAGACGCTATAGAGATGCTTCGGTCTGCCGCTGATGGTGGACTCGATGCCGGCCGCGGCAAGCTCTTCTTTGATGATACGCTTCGCGTTGTCCAGCGTCTCCTGCCGCTCCGCCTGTTTTTCGCGGAATTGGCGGCTGATGTCCGCATACTCTTCCGGCATGAGGTACATAAAAGAGAGGTCCTCCAACTCGCCTTTGATCGCGCCCATGCCGAAACGGTGCGCGAGGGGAGCGTAGACCTCCAGTGTTTCCTTTGCCTTTCGCATGCGCTTATACGGGTTACAGTACGCCAAAGTTCGCATGTTGTGCAGGCGGTCGGCAAGTTTGATAATCACGACGCGTACATCCGCCGCGATCGCAAGAAAGAGCTTTCGAAGATTTTCCGATTGCTCCTGTTTTTTGGTAATATACGTCTGTTGTCCGCTCTTGGTCAGCTTCGTGACGCCGTCAACCAGCTTGGCTACTTCCGCGCCAAACTGCTCTTCGATATCGGCAACGGTGATGTTGTCCCCGTCCTCCACCACGTCGTGCAGCACGGCGGCGGTGACGCTGGACGCGTCCATGCCCATGTCCATGACGAGGCGCGCGACCTCCAGTGGGTGCACCACATACGGTTCGCCGGATTCACGCAGCTGCGTCGAGTGTGTTTGATATGCAAAATCGACCGCACGGCGAAACACCTCCGTCTGTTCCGGAGAATATTTCTTGGAAAACTCTTGAACCAGCTCTTGCATATCCATTGTTCAACACACCTCCTCCCGCTTTATTACGCTTAGCGGGTAAACCCAAACACACTGGGAATTAGGCTATAGAATACCGCCTTTTCCTGCCGCAAGTCAACCATCGCAGGGAAAATTTCAGAATTCCTTCGCAATCGGTCGAATTCTTTTCAACAGAAGCGTCTTTTCCTGCAAGCACCTGCGGACAAAAAACCCCGAAAATCGCACCAGCCTTATTTTCGCCTGGCTGGCTTCCATAAGTAGAAAAAATCAACGGCGAACCGTTGATCTTTCTGCCTGTTGGCTTTTTTTAATACTGCATCACAGACTGCACATCATACCCTGCCAGCGGTGTGCGTCCGTCAAACTCCGAACTCAGCTCAATGGCAAACCGCAGGCCGACCACTTCGCCGCCCGCCTGCTCGACGAGCTTGACGGTCGCCAAGGCGGTGCCACCGGTCGCCAACAGATCGTCTACGATGACGACTTTCTGCCCCGGCTGAATAGAATCCGTGTGGATTTCCAGCACGTCTGCGCCATACTCAAGTCCATACTCATAACGCATGGTCTTGCAGGGCAGCTTGCCCGGTTTGCGTGCGAGCACAAAGCCTGCGCCAAGTGCATAGGCAAGCGCCGCGCCGATGACGAAACCGCGCGCTTCGGGTCCGATGACGAGATCGACCTGACGATCCCGCAGGGAATCCGCAATGTTCTCAATCAGTGCATGATAGCCATCTTTATCCTTGAGCAGCGTGGTGATGTCGCGAAACAAAACGCCCTTTATCGGGAAATCCGGGATGCTGCGAATCTTCTCTTTTAAGTCCATGTTACGCCTCCTGTCGGTCGTTTAACATTCGATAGAGCGGACTTTCTCCAAGCGTACGCGGCGTGCAGCCGGCGTTTGGGAGAATCCTCTCCGTGTCCGGATCGTAGGCAAAAAACGAAAGTTGCGTAAACACGCAAAGTGCCAGCAGTTCCTCGTTTCGCAATGCCCGAATCAGCGCAAACAGCGGAATGGAGCCTTCACTGAGCGCGCTTTGGAGCCGTCTGTAATGTTTTCGCATGCCTGTGTCATCCAGCTCTGCCTGAAAGCGTCCACCATGCGAACCATACCATTCGGTAATTTTACCATCCGAACAGTCTCCATTATACAGTCTTTGCTGAAAAAAAGCATTAAAAAAAGCAACTTTTTCTTCGGAGGCATTTGCGCAGATCCAGAAGAGTTCCACGCTTTCGCTGCCGCGATATTCGTTGATCGTCGGTCGGGCAAGAAGGTCCCAATCCGCCGCCGTATTCAGCGGCTCCAGCAACTCACTCTTACCAAACGCGACCAAACGCATGACATGATCCGCCTGCACCACGCTTGCACAGAAGTGTTTGTCGTCCTTGCCAATGGTACGAAGCGAGGCAAACCGGACTCCGTTGATACGAAAAGCAGGTTCCGCGTTCCCCTCGCCATACGGTGCGAGCATTCGAAGCTCCTTGACGCGCACACTGGTGAGTTCACTCAACAGCACCGCTTCATCATAAGTATACGAAGGGTAAAAATCCTCCGCACGGTAACTTTCTGCGATATGCGCTTCAAACGCCAGGCGAAACTCTTCATAACGCTCTTTGGATATGGTCACGCCCGCCGCGCGCGCATGTCCGCCAAAGCGGATGAACATCTGCGAAAACACGCTGAGATTTTCAAAGAGGTCAATTCCCGCTATGCTGCGACCGGAGCCGGTGAGCACCCCGTTTTGATCGGCAAAGAGGATCACAGGCAGATGATATTTTTCACACAAGCGGGAGGCGACGATGCCGATCACCCCGGCGTTCCAGCTATCATGCGCGAGGAGAATCGCTTTCCCGATCTGTCCGCGCGCGGCTATTTGCCGCTCCGCTTCTTCGAGGATTTCATTCTCCGTGTCGCGTCGTTTTTGGTTGTATTCGTTGAGTGTGGACGCAATCTCGTCCGCGCGAGCGATCTCTTCGCCAAGCAGCAGATGCACCGCTTCCAGCGCGGTCGCCATGCGCCCCGCCGCGTTGAGTCGCGGGGCAATCATGAACGAAACCGTCATCTCGTCCACGCGCGGCTGGCTGAACCCCGCCGCGCGAAGCAACGCGGAAAACCCGGTCAGGGATTGGATGTGTTTTAGCCCGCAGGCCGCGATCACGCGGTTTTCCCCCGTCAGCGAAACCACATCCGCAATGGTTGCAACCGCGGCGAGCGCGAGTTCTTCCGGCGCGTATTCTCCGTCGTTGAGCGCCTGAATGAGCTTGAGCGCAACGCCAGCGCCGCATAGATAACGGTTCGGGTAGGTCGCGTCCTTGCGCGAAGCGGCGACGACCGCGACGCACGCAGGGATCGATTTGCCGACGCTGTGGTGGTCGGTAATAATCACGTCGATTCCCAGCGCCGCGCAGAGCGAAACCTCGTCAAACGCAGAAACGCCGTTGTCAACGGTTACGATGAGCTTGACCCCGTGCGCATGCAGCGTGCGCACCGCATCGGGCGACATCCCGTAACCTTCACCGTGACGGTGCGGAATGTAGTATTCCACGCTGGCACCCATCTTCTTCAGGCGCTGCACCAGCATCGCGGTGGAACAAACGCCGTCCGCGTCATAGTCGCCAAAGACGCAGATGTGCTCCCCTTCATCGATGGCACGGCGGATGCGTTCGGCTGCCGCCCGCATATCCGGCAGCAGGAACGGGTCGAGCAGATCGCTTTCCCCGGGGCTGAGAAAGCGCCGCGCTTCCTCAACCGAGGATACGCCGCGCCGAATCAGCGCCCGCGCAATTATCTGCGAACAGTTGCATGCAGATGCGATTGTTTCAACGAGTGCCGGATCGCAAAGGGTCGGCTCCCGCGCAATCAGCCGGTTGTTCATTGTTCGCTCAGATAGATGCCGATGGCGCATTCAATGCGCTTCTTCATCAAATGGCAGCTGATCTCATGCGGCGTTTCCAGCGCGCCGCCGTAGAGAACCGCATTTGCCATGCATCCACCGCTGCAATAGTATTTTGCCCAGCAATTTTTGCAGGTGTCCTTTGTGCAGACGTTGCAGCCCAGGAACGCTTCCTGCAAATCGCTTCTGAGAGTCGGGCGATCGAGCGTGCCGAGTTTGTAATCCTGCATGCCGACGAACTGATGGCAGGGATAGATATCCCCTTCCGGCGTGATGGCGACATATTCCGTGCCTGCGCCGCAGCCGTTGATGCGTTTACGCAGGCAAGGACCGCCGTCGGGATCAAACATAAAGTGGAAGAAGTTAAACCACGTGCCGGAGTTTTTCCGTGCTTCAATATAGTACTTCGCCAGCGCATCATATTCCGCGTCAATTCGCGCCAGATGCTCCGGCAGCAGGCTATACGGGCTATCATCCGGAAGTACGGCGGGTTCAATCGAAATCTGGTCAAATCCAAATCCGGTCAGTGCCTTCACATCCTCCAGAAAATCAAGATTTTCGCGCGTGAATGTGCCGCGGATGTAGTATTCTTTCTCGCCGCGACCCGCAACAAGCTTCTTTGCGTTGTCGAGGATGATGTCAAACGAGCCCTTGCCGTTAACCGTCGGGCGGAGCGCATCGTGAATCTCCTTGCGCCCGTCAAGGCTGATGACCACGTTGTGCATCTCGCGGTTGATGAAGTCGATCTTCTCGTCGTCCAGCGCCACGCAATTGGTAGTGATCGTAAAATGGATAATCTTGTTGTATTGCTTCTCCAATTCGCGGCCGTATGCAACAAGCTGCTTGCAAACGTCCCAGTTCATCAGGGGTTCGCCGCCAAAGAGGTCAACCTCAAGGTGCTGCCGGGTTCCACTGCGCTCCATCAGGAGATCAAGCGCGCGCTTGCCGGTTTCGAAGGACATCAGCATACGTTCGCCGTGAAAATCTCCTGTCGCGGCGAAGCAATAGCGACAACGCAAGTTGCAATCGTGCGCCACATGCAGGCACATGGACTTGATTGCACTGCCGCCGAGAATCTCCGGTGCGGTGGGCGTTTCGGTTTCAAACGCGCCGCCTGATTTGAGTTCTTCTAAGTCGGAAAGTACTTCCGCAACGGTTGCTTTGTCTATGCCGACGGCATATGGGTCTTGCCCGTTTTCCATCGCGGAAACCACGGCAAACGCCGCGTCGTCAACGGTGTGAATCGCGCCGCTTTCAACATCGAGCAGCACGTTATGATTTTGAAATCGGAACGAATGGATCAAGTGAGTTCTCCTTGTGGTACATCGACTTATTTTTAGAGACAAAAAAAGGCCGGAAGTGGCCTTTCTTTGCGGATCGGCTGATCAAAGATAGCCTACGATTACTTTTCTTCCTTCGCGCACTTCTGGTTGGCAACTGTGCAGGAGGTTTTGCATGCCGACTGGCAGCTCGCCTGGCACTCGCCGCACGCGGTGTTTTTGCCCGCCTTGATGCAGGGCTTCTGAATAGTCTGAATATGCTTCATGGCTGAATTCCTCCGAAACAATATCTCTCTTTGGGGATTATACACGAATTTCGCTTACAGCGCAAGCGCGGCGGTATCGCGCGCAATGGTCATCTCTTCGTCGGTCGGGATCACGTAGACATGCACCTTGCTCGCGGGCTTTGTGATTTCCAGATCGATCCCTCTCGGGCAGGACAGGTTGAAGTCCCAGTCCATGTCGATGCCGAGGTATTCAAGCCCCTGAAGAATCATCTCGCGGATATGCCCGTCATTTTCGCCAACGCCCGCTGTCATGACGATTGCGTCCACACCGCCGAGTGTCGCAGCATAGGAACCGATGAACTGGCGCACTTTATAGCAGAACATCTTGCGGGCAAGCGCCGCACGCTCGTTGCCCTGCTTGGCAGCGGCGGCAAGATCACGAAAATCGCTGCTTACGCCGGAGATGCCGAGCATGCCGCTCTTCTTATTCATATAGGTGTCGATCTCCTGCGCGCTCATGCCGGTTCTGCCCATAAGGTACGGAATGATCGCGGGATCGATGCTGCCGCAGCGGGTGCCCATCGGCACGCCTTCAAGCGGCGTGAGCCCCATCGACGTATCCACGCACTTTCCGCCTTTGACGGCGGAGAGGCTCGAACCGTTGCCAAGGTGGCAGGTGATCACACGCGTGTCCTCTTTTTTCATGCCGAGGGCGACAAGTTTTTTGACCGCCTGCGAGGAGACATAACGGTGTGATGTGCCATGGAAGCCATAACGGCGCACCTTGTGATCGGTATATGCCTCATAGGGCAGCGCATACATATACGCTTCCGCCGGCATCGTCTGACCCCATGCGGTGTCGAACACGGCTACCATCGGAACGCCCGGCATCGCTGCCATGCAGCCGCGAATACCCATCAGGTTTGCGGGGTTGTGGAGCGGGCCAAGCGGAATGCATTCTTCGATGGCTTCGAGAACCTGATCGTCGATCAGAACCGGCGCGGAGTATTTCTCACCACCGTGCAGCACGCGGTGTCCCACCGCGCGGATGCTGCTCATGTCCTTGATGACGCCAATTTTCGGGTCTGCCAAAACATTCAGAACGAGCTTGATCGCGTCCTCGTGCGTCTTCATCGGGCTTTCCTGTTCAAACGTTTCGCCGTTTGTGGGCTTGTAGCAAAGAACGGATTTTGCAATGCCGATGCGTTCGCAGATGCCCTTTGCGATAATTTGTTCCTGATCGATGTCAATCAGCTGATATTTCAACGAAGAGCTTCCTGCGTTGATGACGAGAATGTTGGTCATGTTGGTCGGTTCTCCTTATAAATTCTGCGCCTGAACGGCGGTAATCGCAACGACGGAAACGATATCCTCCACGCTGCAACCGCGCGAAAGGTCATTGATCGGATAGCGGAATCCCTGGCAGATCGGGCCGATTGCTTCCGCGCCGGCGAGGCGCTGGACGAGCTTATAGCCGATGTTGCCCGCCTGCAGATCGGGAAAAATCAGAACGTTTGCCTTTCCCGCAACAGGGCTGCCGGGGCTCTTGAGCTGGCCAACCTTGGGCACGAGCGCGGCATCTGCCTGCAACTCGCCGTCCACGTTGAGTTCCGGTGCAAGCGCATGCACAAGGTGCGTGGCTTCAACGACTTTATCGACCAGCTCGTGCTTTGCGCTGCCCTTGGTAGAGAAGGAAAGCATCGCAACCCGGGGCTGCATGCCGCAGAGGCACTGCGCCGTCTGCGCGGACGAGATCGCGATTGCCGCGAGCTGATCCGCCGTCGGGTTCGGGTTCACCGCGCAGTCGCCAAAGACCATCATGCCATCGTCGCCATACGCTTTGTTCGGCAGTTCCATGATAAAGCAGCTGGACACAACCGAGATGCCTTTTGCCATCTTGATGATCTGAAGGCCCGGCCGCAGTGTATCGCCCGTGGTGCTGATTGCCCCCGCGACCATGCCGTCCGCGCGTCCCTTTTTAATCATCATCGCGGCGAAGAACTTTGTGTCCTTCATCATCTTCTCTGCGCCTTCTTGGGTCATGCCCTTTTCTTTGCGCATTTCGTAATATTCCGCAACATAGGCCGGAAAGTCCGCATCTTTCTCCGGATCGACAAGAGAAACGCCGTCGAGCGAAACGTTGAATTTCTCGGCTGTTGCCAGAATTTCATCCGTGTTCCCGAGCAGCGTTACTTCGGCGATTCCTTCTGCTTTGATCAGTGCAACCGCTTGTACGGTGCGTTCTTCCGAGCCTTCCGGCAGGAGAATGTGCTTCTTGTGCATCTTGGCTTTTACCTTGATCGTATCCATCAAAGCCATCTTCGTATCTGCGCCTCCATAATTGATTCGTTCATGCAGATTGAAATCGAACATTTTTTGTTCGTTTCTACCATTTTTCTTACATTTTGTTCTCAACCGCTAGAGTATACCACAATCATATCCAAAATGGTATACTTGTCATACGAAAATATTGAGCATTTCAGCGGAGAAAATAAACATGCGCGTCGTGGGAATCATCGCGGAATACAATCCGCTGCATAACGGACATATCTATCATCTGGAGCGGGCAAAAGCGCTTTCCAGTGCTGATTTTTGCGTGGTTGTGCTCTCCGGCAACTTCGTACAGCGCGGTGAAGCTGCCTGTACGGACAAGTTTTCCCGCGCAACGTGGGCACTGCGGGCAGGAGCAGACCTTGTGCTGGAACTGCCGAGCGTCTATGCCGTTGCCCCAGCGGAACGTTTCGCCGCAGGCGGCGTGCGCACCCTTAACGCAACCGGCGTGGTCACCGATCTCGCCTTTGGCTGCGAGGCGCCGGATCTCCGAACACTCTATCAAATCTCCGATATCATCGCAACCGAACCGCCCGCCTTGCAGGAGGCGATCAAAAAACATCTCTCGCTGGGGAAAAGCTATCCCCGCGCACGGTTTGATGCACTCTCCGAATACGGTGTGCCAAAGAACATGCTCGCCGCCATTGCTCAGCCGAATAATATCCTCGCGGTGGAATACCTTGGCGCAATTCGAAAGTATGCAGCAGGCATCGAGCCGCTCCCCATCGAGCGCATCGGAACCGGCTATCACAGTGAGGATATCGTCGGCGAATTTGCCAGCGCAACAGCGATTCGAAAGGCGATTGTCGAAGGACGAAACGAAATTCTTTCGACCATGCCGAACTTTGTCGGAGGCCCTCTGCTCTACGACGATCAGTTCATTATCCCGCAGGAAGCGCTCAGCGACGTGATGCTCTACTCCATCCGCAGGATGAATACCGCAGACCTCGCCGCGCTGCCGGATATTGCGGAAGGCTTTGAAAACGTGTTGTATCGCGCCGTACGCGAAGCGCGCTCGCTCTCCGAATTTTACGAAAAGATCAAGACTAAACGCTATACCCTCGCCCGCTGCAAGCGAATCGTCGCTAGCGCACTTCTGGGCATTACGACGGATCAGGTGCGAAAGCTCGTGCAGAGCCGTGAGGGCAGTTACCTCAAAGTGCTGGGATTTCGCAGACAAGCGCGCGTGCTCATCAGCGAGATTGCAAAGCGCAAAACAGCGCCGTTATTTTTGCGCAACAGCGATCTGGAAGGCTGTCCTGCGTTCATCCGGCAAAACGTGGAAACCGATCTTTTGAGCACCGATATTTTGAGCTATGTCACCACGCAGGAGATCAAACGCGACCTCAGTGGGGCAGTCATACTCTAGTTTGATCCGTCAAGAGAAAGGGTTCCTACAATATGTTACAAATTAACACAGGCGCGTCGGTTTGTACCGTTCGCGCCTGCTTTGTATTCAGTTTATAACATGTTTCATACATATTAACCAACTAAAACGATGGCAATGGTTTCTATTCTTCCAGTAGTTTTCGAATCGCGGGCAGCGCTTCGAGTACCGAACGCCTGCCTTCCTCGATGGTAGCGCCGGCCTGGTCGGTCTGGAATCTACCGTTGACGAACAGCACCTCCGGTACGAGCATGATATCCGCCTCTTCCCTGCGGTATTTTGTGAGTTCCCATTGCATCAGCGAGATCGTGTGGTTCAGCATCGAATATGCGCCATAGTCGGAAACGTCCTTCATGTCCCCGTGATAGCCGACATCAACGCCGATTATCACATCCATCCCGTGATCGCGCAGAGTTTTGCAGGGCACGCGCTCCAGCACGCCGCCGTCGATATACGTTTTCCCGTTGAGTTTCACCGGTTCAAAGAATCCGGGCATGGACATGCTTGCGCGGATGCTCTCGTGCAGCGGGCCTTCTTCCAGAACGTCGAGCTTGCCCGCCTCCGCATCCACCACCACGCAGCAAAACGGTATCTTCGTCTCGGCAAACGTCTTGTTGTGCGTAAATACGCGCACGAGTTCCTGCAGGCGTTCGCCCTTGAGCAGGCCGCCTGTCAACGGGAGTTTCACATCCAGATAGTCATAGAGTTTGATCGACGTGATGAATCGTTGCAGCATGTCCAGATCGGTTCCAACGCTGTAGATGCCACCGATGATTGCGCCCATGCTGCTGCCGGAGATCATATCGATGGGTATGCCCGCTTCTTCCAGCGCCTGTAATACTCCTATATGCGCAAATCCTTTTGCGCTGCCCGCGCCAAGCGCGAGCCCGACTTTTTTCCTCATACGTTTTGTTCCTGATCCCGATCCTGGTTATTGTCTGTTCCGCGATTGCACTTTTGCGAAAACGAGCCGGAAGAAAAATCCCCGGCTCGTCATGTTGCTGCTTAATAGTCCTCGTCTTCGTCCTCATCGTCATCGGACTCGATGAACTCGATCAGGCGCTTGCGGGGCTTCTTCTCCTTCGGCTCTTTGGCAGCCTTGGGAGCCGGCTCTTCCCAGTCCTCGTCCTCTTCGTCTTCATCGTCGTCATCCTCTGCCGCAAGCAGGCGGGAGAACAGGCCCTTCTTTTTCGGCGGCGCTTCTTCCACACGAGAATCGCGGCGGCGGGGCGCTTCTTCTAGCTCTTCTGCAGGCACCGGGCGGCTCACAGGGCGCGCAAACTGGCGCGTTGCAGTGGGGTCTTCTTCCACGGCATAACGGTCTGCTGCCGGATGCTGGGCGCGCGCCTGACGCGGCGGTTCGCTATATGCGGGTTCCTGATAACGCGGCGGTTCCGCATAGGCAGGCTCCTGATAGCGCGGCTGTTCGACCGGCGCGGACTGCGAAGGCATGTATTGCGCGGCATACTGCGGTTCCGCTGCGGGAACGCGTGCCTGCACAGGAGCGGCAACGGGTGCCGGTGCGGGCGCGGAACTATCGTCCACACCGAGCTCCTTGCGGTTGTTTTCGATCATCTGATGATATTCGGCAAGATAGCGCTGCAAATCCACAAGGATTTCGTCCGCATATTTGCGCGCGCCGTTATAGATTGCGGTTGCGTTCTCTTCCGCCTCGGCGGCGATTCCGCTTGCCCGCGTAAATGCTTCTTTATATACTTCGCTTTCGCCGACGCGGTGTTCAAACTCCGCCTGTGCGTCCGCGCGGATGCTGTCCGCATGCGCCTGCGCCTGGCTCAGGATGGTGTCCGACTCCTGATGCGCCTGCTCAACGATTTCGACCGCGTTCTCTTTCGCGTCCGCAATCGTGTTCTCCGCCTCGGAGAGGATGCCGGTCGCTCTGCGGATATCCTCCGGAATGACGACCTTGAGGTCTTCGAGGAGGTCCAGCAGGCGATCAACCTCGACCACGCGCTTGTTTCCGCCGCCAAACTTGGAACGGGGGCTTTCCTCCAGCTCCTGTTTGATGCGGTTTATAATGCTGAAAATCTTCATGGTTTGTGCGCTGCTCATGGTTTTTTTAACCTTTCTGCAATGATATTCTGAATACTGTTCGGTACAAGTCCATCGATGTTTCCGCCCATGGAACCGATTTCCCGTACGGCGCTGGAGCTTAAAAACGAATGCTCCGGGCGCGCCATGAAGTAAACGGTGTCCACATCCGGTGCAAGGTGGAGATTGAGTGCGTTGATTTGAAACTCATACTCAAAATCCATGGTCGCCCGTAATCCGCGAATGACGTAATCCGCGCCGATGGCACGCGCATAGTCGACCATCAGTCCATCGAAATGCGTCACGATGACGTTCTGTATGCCCTCGGCTTCCACCATGCGCTGGATCATCTCCACCCGCTCTTCAACAGAGAATACGGGATGCTTGGCTGCGTTGTTCAATACGCTGACATACACGCGGTCAAACATAGCGATCGCTCGCTCCAGAACATCGTGGTGGCCGATGGTAAACGGGTCAAAACTGCCGGGGTACACACAGGTTCGCATGCTCGCCTGCCCTTTCCCAAGGCGTTCTCCTTATTCCGAAGTCGCCTCGTCGGTTGCTCGCTCAAAAATCGAAACGGCGCAGCTTCCGTAGTGTTTCGTCTGTTTTAGCTTCGCCAGTGGTGTCGCAATCTTCGGCGGCAGGTTGCCGGCGTGCTCAATGATCACGCGGGCGTTTGCCTTCAGCAATCCCAGTGAAAAAATCTGTTCTGCTGCCGCCTGCGCGGTGCCGTCCTGATAGGGCGCGTCGAGAAACACAAAATCAAATCGTTCGCCCGCTCTTGCAAGATCGCTGAGGCAGATCGCATAATCTTTGCAGGACACCTGAACCACGGAATCGAGCGAAAGCAGCTTCGCGTTTTTGCGTATCTGCTCTGCGCAGTCACGGTTGCGATCGTTGCAGATAACTTTACTCGCCCCGCGGGATGCCGCCTCAAGCCCAAGGTTGCCAGAGCCGGAAAAGAGATCCAGCACGCTGCTTTCGGATATTTCAAATTGAATCGAACCGAACAGCGCTTCCTTCACGCGGTCCAGCGTCGGGCGTGTATCCATGCCCTTTGGCGCATCAAATCGGCGTCCGCGCGCCGCTCCCGCGATGATTCTCAATCGTTCCTCCTGAGCCCGGCTGCGGATGCGTTTGGGTAAATTACCTTCGTCCCCGCAGAAAAAGCCCACAATACGTTACTATAGTATAACACCGCGGTACAGGCGGCACAAGAAAAAATCCATGTTTCCGGCACTTGTTGCGGGTCTCCCGCATCACCAAGTGCGGATGCAAAAAGCCGGGATTCCTGCCACTCTCCGTCTTACGGCAAAATCGGGCCGATGCCCGCCTGAACAAACAGATCATACGGGTTGACATATTTGCCTTCCGGCGTGACAAGCCCCAGATGCAGGTGGTATGCCGCGCTGTTTCCCGTGTTGCCGACGATGCCAATCTGCTGGCCTTGCTTGACCGTGTCGCCTTCCTTGACAAACGTGGTCAACTCAAACATATGGTAGTAATGATAGACGTACCCATACGGGTCTTCGATCATCACATAATAGCCCGGAATCGGCAGGTATCCGATAAACTTTACCACGCCGTCCGTCATGGACAGAATCGGCGTTTTTGCTCGACGCTTGATGTCCGTGCCCATGTGCAGGCGTGTCCTGCGGGAGCGCGGGTCGTACCAGCCGTTTTTGATCAACCCGCCCTTGACGGGATGGATGATGGTCGCCAAGTACTCGGGCGTGAACACATGCGATTCAATCGGGGTCATACTGCCGTCGTCTTGATAGACAGTGTTGAAATAATCCAGCGCGAGAACCCCTTCCACAAGTTCGTCATGCGTGCCCGTTGCGGCAAGGTCTTCGAACGAAGGCTTTGGCCATGTGAGCGTTACGCCGGAAAACGCGCTCCCTTCCCGCTCTATCGCGAGGGAAGCGGAGATTGCGTCCGTCATCCGTTCGCCAAAGATGTAGTAGAGCGCGGCGCACTCGCGCCAGGTCAGGCGCACCTGCGGCTGCCCTTCGGCGGAGAGCGGAATGTCTGCTGCGCGGAAATCGCGGCTGATGCTGCGAACGCACGCGGCGGAGGACTCCAAGATGGACTGATTCAGCGCATTGGCCAGCGCGGTGAACGCGGCGGCATTTTGCGCATAGCTATCGTATACGCCCGGCTCAAACGCGATAAGCGTTGCGTTCCACGCCGTCCAGTTCGGGCGAAGGCGCGTTTTCATCAGCCGGGCTGCCGCGTCAAACGAAACATTGACGATTTGGTTCTTCGTCATGTTCTTGTTCAGGCTTGTGCGGGAGATGAATCCCGCTTCCCAGCGGAGCATCTCCGCGGCATACGCGGCGGAATCACCGGAGAGCGTATTTGCACCCAAGCACGCCTCACTCAGAATAGCGGTGGCTTGCGAAGGCTCCGGCGTGGGTTCCGGCTCTGGCGTTGCGGCGGCAAGCGACACGCGAACAGAAGCTGTCGATGCCGCAAGCAGCACCGACAGCAAGATCAAAATTTCTCTTTTCTTCTTTTTTTTTGCCATTCCTTATCGGAACACTTTCCCTTACCAACCAGGAACTGGTTCAGTCGGTGGATCAGCCGGAGGGTCTGCAGGAGGAACAATTACTTCGCCTCCAGTTCCCGGCGTCGGTGTAGTTCCACCCGGGGCCGGCGTTTCCGTATCGCCATCGCCAAGATCCGGCAAGGGCAGCGGCGCGTTTTTATACGGCAGCGTGCGCACGAGGCCGTCAATGGTCCAGTTGTCCGTCCAGGGAGCTTCGCCTGCCTTGAGCTTTACATTCGGAATGGATTTCGGCAGGATGAGCTGCGCCCGAATCGTACCGGTGTCCACATCCAGCGGGTCGCCTTTGCGGATTTCACAAGTCGTTCCGTAACCGATGTTATACCAGATCCAACGCGAATCCGGCACAGTGAGACGGATACAGGCGTGGCTTGCCTTTGTTCCAAGATCGTCATACGATTCCTGAATGAACGAATTCAGGTTTTTCGCCTTGTCATACAGAACCGAATGGAAATACGTCCGGCTGCGAATCAAGGTTAAGTACTGCGCGGCTTCCAGGTTGACAAATTGATAGAAGCGCCCCTTGGGAACCTGAATCTGGAAGATACCCATCGTGGTCTCATGGCCATACTCACTGTTGGGATTGCCCGTAGAGCAGATCATATAGCGCACAGGCTGCGTCAGGTCGGGCTTGCCAAACGTGGTGCCGTCGTCGAGGCGCTTATACACCATAACCACCTGCCACTGCAGGTCTACGATGATATAATACGTCTTCGGATCAGGGTATCCGTCCTTGAGCAGCTCGCTGGCAGATTTCCCCATGTCGTCCATGCTGCCAACCAGTTCTTCATAGGTCATGTTGACCGTTGGCGCATAATAGGAAAAGGGCAGTGGCGTCGGCGTCGGTTCCGGCGTTGCCGTGGGGGCGGGCATATCGCCAAAATCTTCTCCGTTGAGATCCACAACTTCCATGTTGACGACGACGGGTTCGGGCGTGACCTCCGGCGTTGGTTCCGCAGCCGGCGTAGCCGCGCTGCAGCCAAAAGCAAAAAGAGCGGCAATCACAAGACACGCCAGAAGTAGCGTCTTGGTGAGATGTCGTTCCAAGGGCATAATCGTAACCTCTTTACCAATGAATTGATTGAAAACAACGTTTCACGATGCATTTGCCCGCGCAAACAGCGCAAGAAAATGACGGATAACTGTTTTTCCGAATCTCGTGTATTGTACCACACCGCTGCCGGAGATTCTCTTGAAGACGAGAAAGTTCACAATTTTTCCCGATTGCGTTTGCTTCGTCCTATTCGTCTTGTGTTGGTTTTGCTTCGTGCTGCATCGGTGTGCGCAGGCTTTCGAGCATGTGAAGCGCCTTCGCGCCAAACTCCAGCGAGTCTTCGGTATACGCGCTCAGCGCGCGGAAGATCTCCCCGCGTACCTGCTCTGAGAGCTTAACGCGGTCCATCTCCGAATCCTCCAGCACCAGCATGCGGCGCATGCCCTCCAGCGCGGTTTTGCTCACGGGTACGCCGCGCTGCACACAGGCGTTGCAAACCGCACCCCCGCGTGAAGAAAATCGAACAATCGCGTCCGCGCGGATGTCCCGCCCGCACTGCGCACACGTTGTGATGGACGGGCGATAGCCTGTCGTATTCAGAAAACGAATCAAAAAACAACAGAACAAGTCCTGCGGATTGGATGCGCCATATGCCAGAAACGAGAGCGAATGGTAGAGAAGCGAAAAAAGCGCCTCGTTCGGCTCGTTTTCCGGCGCCGCCTCGTGGCAAAGGCGCAGAATGACAGAGCCGATCGAAAAGCGCTCATAATCCTCGCGAATCGGATAAAACGTCTCCCGCACATCGCAGGCATTGACGGTTGCTTTGTCTTTTCCGGTATAGAGTTCAAACTGACCGAACACAAACGGCTGGGATGCGTTGACAAGCGGGCTCTGCGGCTTTCGGCAGCCGCGCGCCTTTGCATCCAGCCTGCCGTGCTGAATCGTAAAGATACTCAATATGCGGTCGCTCTCGCGATAGTTTGCATATCGCGTGACGATTCCTTCCGCGCAGATGACCGGCATAATTTGCTCCTAATCGATCTCCTCGCTCACTCGTACCCGAGCTCGTGCAGCATGCCCGGACGATTGCGCCAGTCTTCCTTGATCTTGATCCAGAGTTGCAGATTGACGGGACAGCCGAGCATCCACTCGATATCCTTGCGGGATTCCTGCCCGATTCGCTTGAGCATAGAACCGCCTTTTCCGATGATGATGCCCTTGTGGGATTCCCGTTCGCAATAGATGGTTGCATACACATCCATCATGTCGCGGTCTTCCCTGCGTTCCATCTTATCCACGCCGACGCCAACCCCGTGCGGAACCTCTTCCCGCAGGAGAAGGAGTGCCTTTTCGCGGATCAGCTCGCCAACGATAATTCGCTCCGGCTGGTCGGTCACCATGTCGTCGGGAAAATACTGAGGCCCGGGCACCATGAAGGTGCTCAGCATCTGCTCGAGTTCCTCCAGCCCTTTTCCGCTGCCTGCGGAGCCGCGCAGAATCGCCTTGATGAAGCCCTGCTGCTCCAGTGTTTCCTGCGCTTCGTTCGCCTGGCCGAGGCTTGCGATATCGGTTTTGTTGATAAACGCGATCACGGGCGCTTTTGCGTGGCTGAGTTTTTCGAGAATCGCCGCGTCGCGCTCCCGCACGCCCTGCTCCGCATCTGCCACAAAGAGAATCGCTTCCACCTCGTTGATCGCGTCATAAGCAACTTTTTGCATATATTCGCCAAGCTTGTTCTTCGGATTCGTCACGCCCGGCGTGTCGAGAAAAATCATCTGATAATCGGGTTTGGAGAGCACGCCTGTGATCTTATTGCGCGTGGTTTGCGCGCGGTCAGACACAATCGCAATCTTTTGCCCGATAAGCTTGTTGAGCAGTGTCGATTTGCCGACGTTCGGGCAGCCGATGATGGAGACAAATCCGGAACGAAACGTGTTCATAACAGATCCTCCGGGCCGAAGGAATGCGGCAACAGTTCGCCCAGCGTCGACTCGATATAGTTTCGCTTATTGTCCGCAAACACAACCGGCATATCGTCCCGGCAAAACTCTCGGAGCACCTGACGGCAAACGCCGCAGGGCGCGGCCGGGTTTTTGCCGGAGCAGACAATCGCAATGGCGGAAAAATTCCGCTCGCCTTCCGAAACCGCCTTAAACACCGCCGTGCGCTCCGCGCAGTTGGTCGGCGTATAGGATGCGTTCTCAATATTGCAGCCCAGATAGTATCTCCCGCTCTCGCCTTTCAGGCATGCGCCAACGTTAAAATGTGAATACGGCGTATAAGCCCGCTCCATCGCCTCATACGCGAGGTCGAGCATGTGCTCGCGTTCTGTTTCGTCCAGTTTGCTCATCGCAAATACCCCAGTTCGTTCAAAATCTCGTCTTGTCTTGTCAACATCTTCTTTTCGTCTTCCGGCTCCATATGGTCGAAGCCAAGCAGATGCAGCGCGCCATGCACCGCAAGAAACGCGAGTTCCCGCTCCAGCGAATGTCCGAATTCCTGAGCCTGCTCTTCGGCGCGCTCAAAGCAGATTGCAATATCGCCGAGGTACCCATCCGGCGGGCAGAGGATCGCGTCCCCTTCCCAAGCCGGAAAAGTCAGCACATCCGTCACGCGGTCGATATTGCGATAGCCCGCGTTGAGCCGCTGAATCTCCTCCGCGTCCGTCACCAGCACGCAGACTTCCCCGCTTGCACCTTCTTTTTCCAGCGCGGCTTCCACCACACGGCGGATGAGCGATTCCGCATTTTGCGGCAAGCACTCCAGCTCGGTTTGCACGTCGATCATGACATCGCCTCCAGCGCGGGATAGCGGATGCGTTCATGCATCAGCCCCGTCAGCGTCACGAGAAAGCTCTTTTCGATCTGGTTGATTTCACCCAGCGTCAGCGGGCTCATCTTCAACTGACCGTCGTCCATCTTGCCCTGTATGATCTTTCGCACCATCTCGGCAACTTCTTCCCGCGTGGGTTCGCTCAGGGAGCGCACAGCTGCCTCGCAGCTGTCCGCAAGCATCACGATCGCGCTCTCCTTCGTACTCGGCAAATTTCCCTGATAGCGGAACAAGCGCTCGATCACGGGTTCCCCGTCCTGTGATTGCTGCTGCTTCGCTTTATAGTAGAAATACGTCACCATCGTCGTACCGTGGTGTTCGGCGACGATCTTCTTTACTTCCGACGGCATGCGATAGCGTGAAAGATAGCTCATCGCATCCTTTTGATGCGCGATGATGAATCCCGCGCTCTCCTCCGGCTGCAAGGTATCGTGAATGTTCTGACCATTCTGATTCTCTTTGAAATACTGCGGGCGACGCAGTTTGCCAACGTCGTGATACATCGCGCCCGTTCGCGCAAGCAGCGCGTTTGCGCCGATTGCTTCCGCGGCTCCCTCAGCAAGCGACGCCACCATCATGCTGTGGTGATAGGTGCCGGGCGCCGCAACCATCATCTTCTTGAGCAGCGGGTGGTTGGTGTTCGCCAGCTCGTGCAGCCTCGCCGGGGTTACGATGTCAAACAGGTTCTCCCAGAGGCTGAGCATACCCACGCAGAACACGGAGAGAATCAACGCCGCCGCCATCTGTAATCCCGCATAGATCAGCGCGGTGTTCCAGTTGTAGTTGAGGATCATGCCGCCTGCGATGACGACAACAGCGCCGGCCACTCCGCCGAGCGTACCCGCCGCAATCAGCGAGCCGCGCTTTCTGCTACGCTCGGCAACCACCATAACCATCTGCCCTGAAACGAGCATCGCTGCCATGGAGAGGATCGAATCCGCTCCAAACAGCGTAGAGCCACTGCCGCCCGCAAGGAGCGAAAACGACAGCGCAAAGGCAACGTTGACCGCCTCCGCCGTCTTTCGCGAAACGAGCAGCGTGGTCAGCAGTACGCCAAAGACTGCTGGGGTCACGCGCGGGTCGATGATATAGCAAACCCATTCCAGCGTGATGGTCAGCAGCAGGATCAACGCAAGGATCGTCATTTGCTTATTGGAAGAAAACGCCTCCTTCTCAAACGCGATCAGATACAGCGCCAGCATTGCAAACACGCTAAATAGGTACAGTATCGTGCCTGGGGTCAGTTGACTTGCCGCCTCCGCACCCTTGACCAAATCGAGCGAGAGTAGCATGTCATATTGCTCCTGCGAGACTGTCTGGCCGACTTCGACAATCGTTGCCCCACGTGCGATATAGATCGGCTCCACCGCGTCCGCGGCTTTTGCCTGTGCGCGCGTCGTCTCCACGGAATTGACGACGTTGGTCGGCTGTAGATATTTGTCGTAAACGCTTTCGCCCATCGCTTTGAGCCAGACGGAAAGTGAAGAGACCTTGAGTTCTTTATTGATTCGCGCAAGTGTCTTGACCTGATCCGCTTCGGAAACACCCGCCCGCAGTTCTTTTTGAAGCGTACTCGTCACAAGGTCTTTGAGTTGCTTGATCTCTGCGTCTGTTGCTTCCAGTAGCGCGTATCCCAGAGCGGTATCCGTCACCTTTACGGGAAGCTTTTCCAGCATCGCCGTCAGATCGGCAGCTGGAATAACCTCCTGCCAGGAGCGCGTATCGTCCGCATCCCCGTCACCGTCGCCAACGGCGGTTTTGCTAGCCGCGCGTGTGGTGTTTGCAGCGTTGCGAAAACTGGCAAGTGCGGAAAAGAAGCTCTGCGCATTGGAGATCAGCGAATCCGCAAGCTTTTCGTCAACCGCGTAAACGGGGGCAACATTGTTTCGCGCGGCCTGGCGCAGCGCCTCGGTATTCACAAGGTCGACAACCATACGCGGCGTAGAGATAGCCTCCGTCGCGCGGGAACCGACCGAGACATCATAGCGTTTCGGCGTAAGAGACGTGATGCTCACAAGGCACGCCAGCGCGAAAGTAATGCTCATCACAATCACGCCGTAAATGCGCGACTTTGGCTTGGGCTGTGTTTTCTTCTTTTTGGTTTTAACTGGTTTTTGCGTTTCAGACACGATCTTCTCGTCCTCGTTCGTTCAGGATAGGCCGCAAAATCCGCAGCCGGGGCGATTAGATTAGGCGCGCTTTGGCTTCTCAAACTTTTCATACGCGCAGATGATGCGCTGAACCAGCTCGTGGCGCACGACATCCTTATGCGTGAGGTTGATGATCTTGATGCCCTCAACCCCTTCGAGCACCTTAACCGCCTGCACAAGCCCGCTGGCTTTCTCGCGTGGCAGGTCGATCTGGGTCACATCCCCTGTGACCACCACGCGAGACCCCTCGCCGATGCGGGTTAAAAACATCTTCATCTGCTCGGTGGAGCAGTTCTGCGCTTCATCGAGTATGATATAGGCGTTGTTGAGCGTTCTCCCGCGCATATAGGCAAGCGGGGCAACTTCGATCGCGCCGCGTTCATAGAGCGCTTTATAGCTCTCCAACCCCAGGAACTCCTGCATCGCGTCGTAGAGCGGCCGCAAATATGGGTCAACCTTGCTCTGCAGATCGCCCGGCAGGAAGCCGAGTTTTTCGCCCGCCTCAACCGCAGGTCGTGTCAGGATAATCCGCTCCACATCCTTGTTTTTGAACGCCTGCACCGCCATCGCCACCGCAAGATACGTCTTGCCGGTTCCGGCGGGGCCGATGCCAAAGACAAGCTCAAATTCCTTGAGCGCCTGCACATACCGTTTCTGGCCGAGGGTTTTGCATTTGATCTGGCGACCTTTGTTGGTGATTGCGATCACGTCGCCCATGATCTTTTCGATCATGTCGGCATTGCCCTCTTTTGCTAGGTCTACCGCATAGCGAATCCTGCTGCGGTTGATCTTTTCTCCGCGGCGCTGCATATCCAGCATTTTTTCGATGACGATGCGCGCAAGGTTTGCACCCTCCGGCTCTCCGGTAATGCGAATGCCGTGTTCCTCCGCGCTGATGTGCGCGCCCGTCTCGTCTTCCAGAACACCGATGTTTTCGTCAAACACGCCGAACAATCCCAGCAATTCGTCAACATTCTCCAGCGGGATTGCAAGCATAACCCGCTCTGTTTCCTGTGTCAAGCAGCGCTCTCCTTTGTTGATGAAATGTTTCCAAACCAACGCACAACCGGCGTGCTTTACCATGATTTGCATGCGGAAACAGCCGTTTGCTTACTCGCGATTATAACACAACCGCACATAAAAAACCACGGCACGCAGCATGAGAACGGTTTTCGGGCATGGATGAACCCGTAAATTTTCCTCGCGGAAGGATCAAATCAAAAAACAATCCCGCCGGATTGAATCCGACGGGAAAGCGCAATTTCCGAATTATTGTTCTTGAGGGGTTTCACTCTCTTCTTGGTTTGGCAGTTTTCCGCTCCAACGATCCATGAAGAACGATCCCGCAAAGCCCGCAGCCGCAGCGACGATACAAAGCACTGCCTCGCCCCAGCCCGTGAACGAAAGCGGAATGATCGGAATCGTAGACGCGATGACAAAGCCGATGACGCAATAGAACGCGATGCCATAGTGCTTCTCAAACAAATGGTTGACGAGGCGGGCAAGAAGGAGCACGGTCGCGACGATGCCGATTGCAAACGGAATCAACACGCCGAAGTCCAGCGCCGCAATTCCGGCGGACATCGGCTGATACAGCCCCAGAAACATCAGAAGCGACGAGGAACTCATGCCGGGCACGATCAGGCTGATCCCCCAGAGCGCACCGCAGAAGAGATACCAGCCGAACGACGGCGTAACCGCCGTAGACGTGCTCAGTTTCAGGGTATAGAAGAACGCAAGCAGCGCAATCGTGCTGATCGCAAGCGCGATCCACATGCCTTTACTCTTGCCGTTTTTTGCACCTTCGCGCAGAAGGCTTGGGAACGTTCCGGCAATCAATCCAACAAACAGGCTGACGATGACTGCCGCATTGAGTGAAAGTAGCTTGGCAATTGCCCCGGCAAGACCGACAAAGCCCGCAGCCCAGCCGATTGCGATCGGAATAAACATCTTCCAGTACAATTTGAGGTTTTTAAAGGGATGCGCCAGAACGGCCATCATCGGGCGATAGATGCCAAAAACCACACAAAGCACGCCGCCGGATATGCCCGGCAAAATCGCGCCTGCACCGATGATTGCGCCTTGAATCACCCGCACGATGAATGTTTTTACCATGGAAAATGCATTCCGTTTTTGCTCGTTTGCAATTGGTGTTTTTTCTTCCATCTAATCTATATGCCTTTCGAATTTTGCCGCATAAAAATTCATCGAAATGCGGCTAAATGGTACTTCATCTGATCAAACTGGATTGTGCTTCAGTATATACCATATTGATTCTATCGGCAACCCGCCCTGCTTCATTGCGCAGAAAAGCCACGATTCTGACGTATTTCCCGGCGCAGTGAAGAAATACCGGATTCAACTGTCCAGCAAGACCGCATGGTCGATTACAACAGGCCCGCTCTCTTGCGCGTGTGTATTTTCTTATGATATAATGCCTTGATTTAGACAATGGGGAGGTTCGGTTTTGTTTACTGCAAACGGATTTTACTCACAACTCCACGGCAGTTATCTCTTCTATGAAGTCGGCAAGCGCGCGGCAGCTTTTGCCAAGGCAAATCCCGAAGCAAAGATCATCCGCATGGGCATTGGTGATGTTACGCGCCCGCTGGTTCCAGCGGTGGTCGAGGCCATGCACAAAGCGGTTGACGATATGTCCCGCGCCGAAACCTTCCACGGTTACGGCCCGGATTTCGGATATGAGTTTTTACGCGAGGCGATCCTCCGACGGGACTATACAGCGCGCGGTGTTTCCCTCAATCTGGACGAAATCTTCGTTTCCGACGGCGCAAAATGCGACGTTGGCAATATTCAGGAAATCTTCTCGCAAGATTGCGTGGTTGCGGTGACCGACCCCGTCTACCCCGTCTATGTGGACACAAACGTCATGAGCGGGCGCGGCGGCAACTATGACGAAGCAAAGGGCGGCTATCAGAAGATCGTCTATATGCCCGGCTCGGAAGAAAACGGCTTTGTCGCGGCGCTTCCGTCCCAGCGGGTCGACGTGATGTATCTCTGCTTCCCGAATAACCCCACGGGCGTTACCCTCACCAAAGAGCAGCTCAAGGTCTATGTGGACTATGCCCGCGCAAACGGTACACTCATTCTCTACGATTCGGCTTATGAATCCTACATTTCCGAGCCGAACATTCCACACAGCATCTATGAAGTTGAAGGCGCAAACGAATGCGCGATCGAGTTCCGTTCCATGTCCAAGACCGCGGGCTTTACCGGAACACGCTGCGCATATACCGTCGTCCCCAAGGCGCTCGTTTATAAGGATAGCTTTGGCAACGAAGTGCATCTTCACGATCTCTGGGCACGCCGTGTTTCGACAAAGTTCAACGGCGTTTCCTATATCACCCAACGCGGTGCAGAAGCCGCCTATAGCCCTGAAGGCAACGCGCAGATCATGAACGTCGTCGCGGACTATATGGAGAATGCGCGGATCATCCGCGAAGGGCTGCAAAAGGCGGGCTACACCGTGTTTGGCGGCATCAACGCGCCGTATATCTGGCTCAAAGTACCGCACGGAGACAGCTGGCGCTTCTATGATGAACTCTTGAGCCGCTATCATATCATTGGCACGCCTGGCGAGGGCTTCGGCGCCGCCGGCGAAGGATATTTCCGCATGACTGCATTTGCCACGCGTGAAAACACGCTGGAAGCCATGGAGCGCATCCAGAAAGGTTCTCTATGACAAAGATCATCGCGTTCGAGGGAATCGACGGAACGGGAAAAACCGTCCAGCTGCAGCGGCTCTATGAGCGGCTGATGGCGGACGGTCGCTTTCGCGTCAAGACGCTCTCGTTTCCGATGTATGATACCTTCTTCGGTGCCGAATGCGGCAGGCTGCTTTCCGGCAGCGGCGGCGTGCGCGCAAACGAGGTGGACGGCAAGAGCATGGCGCTTTGGTATGCGCTGGATCGGTTTGAGGCATTTCGTGATCTCGACTATTCCGATGCGGACGTGCTGCTCATCAACCGCTATATCTTAAGCAACGCGGTCTATCAGTCCGTACGCGAGCGCGACCTCGGCAAACCGGATCTTCTGAAATTTGTCATTGAGTTGGAGCATGAGCATTTTCGTATTCCGCTTGCGGATGCGCACATCGTGCTCGACATGAACCCCGAAAAAGCCTATGAAAACGTCGGTAAAAAAGGATTCCGTGATTATGTCGGCGACCAGCCGGATATCTACGAAGCGCTGCCGGATATTCAAAAGCGTGCAAGGCAGAAATATATCGAATATGCCCAGCGCATGCCCGGCATTCACATCATCCCCTGTATGGAGCAGAACAAACTCAAAAGCATCGCGGCAATCGGCGAGCTCGTCGACCAAGAACTTGCGTTTTTACTCGGCTGATTTCGGATTTCATCCATTCGTTTGAGCAGAAACTCAATCTTTTGTTTGGTTCGTCCCTGGATTCAATTCATCCGTTTGACGATCACTTGAACGGGTGCTTGAAGATATTCAAGCAGTATTTTTAGAGAAGGATTCAATTAGGAGGTAGACAACATGCGTAAAATTGGTATTCTCACGGGTGGCGGAGACTGCCCAGGCCTCAATGCAGTTATCCGCGGCGTCGTCGAAGAATGTGCGGCGGCGGGTATCGAAGTGTACGGTTTCTCGGCCGGTTGGCGCGGCGCGCTGACCGGTGAAGGCCGCTGGCTCTCCCTCAAGGACGTGGAAGGCCTTCAGACCAAGGGCGGCACGATTCTCGAAAGCAGCCGCACCAACGTCATGAAGGAAAAGGACGGCCCGGAGCGCGTTCGTAAAACCCTCGAGAGCCTCGGTCTCGAAGGCATGGTCGCCATCGGCGGCGACGACACGCTTGGCGTTGCCAACAAGCTCACGAAGATGGGCATGAAGATGATCGGCGTGCCGAAGACCATCGACAACGATCTTTCCTGCACCGACTACACCTTTGGTTTTGACACGGCGAGCAACATCGCCATGGATTGCATCGATCGCCTCCACACCACCGCGGCTTCCCACGCGCGCTGCTTCGTTGTGGAGTGCATGGGCCGTCACACCGGATGGATCGCCGTTCAGGCGGGTCTCGCGGCAGACGCAAACCTGATCCTCATCCCCGAATTCCCCAAGACGTTTGAAGAGATCATGCAGGTCATTCGTTCGCGCTACATCAAAGGGCAGCGCCACACGATCATCGCGGTTGCGGAAGGCTTTGAACTCAAGGGCGAAACGCAGGACAGCGTCGGGCTGGATGCCTTTGGCAACAAGCTGCTTCTCGAGAAAGAAGTTGCAAAATCGCTTGCCGATCGCATTGAAAAAGCCATGCGTACGGACGAATCTCTCGACGAGAAGCGCAAATATTTCGAGTGCCGCTCGGTCGTTCTTGGTCACATTCAGCGCGGCGGTTCCCCCTCCTGCTTCGACCGCGTGCTCGGTACGCGCCTCGGTTTCAAGGCGGGCGAGCTGGTCGTCACCGAGCAGTACGGCAATATGGTCGCGCTCCAGGGCACAGCCATCGTGACCGCAGACCTCGACAAAGCCGTCACTGAGCGCAAAGAGGTGGATTGGGACTTCTACAACTCCGTTTCGATCCTCTTCAAATAAGCAAAACACGAACACGGCAAACAAGCGGACGGGTTTTTCCCGTCCGCTTTGCGTTTATAATGTTTGTTGTCTTGAAAGGATCTCATGATCCTACGAATTCTCTCTCGATCCGTTTTGCTCCGCTTCGTGTTCCAGCACGCGCTTGAACTGCGTTTCATATAGTTCGCGGTATACTCCATCCAGTTGAAGCAGTTCGTCGTGCGTACCCTGCTCGGCAATCACGCCGTCCTTGACGACGAGGATATGATCGGCTGCCAGCACGGTAGAAAGGCGATGTGCAATCACGATGCTGGTCCTGCCCGCCATCACCTGTTCCAGTGCATCCTGAATCGCGTGCTCGGAGATGCTATCCAACGAGCTTGTCGCTTCGTCCAGTACGAGAATCTTCGGGTCTTTGAGCACCACGCGCGCCAGCGAAAGGCGCTGTTTTTCGCCGCCGGATAGCTTGAGCCCGCGGTTACCGACCATCGCGTCAAACCCGAGCTCCTGCGCCGTGATAAAGTCGTAAATATTCGCAAGCTTGCAGGCGTTCTCCAGCTCCTCCTGCGTTGCGTCATGCTTTGCATACAGCAGGTTTTCACGAATGGTTCCGTTGAACAGATATGCGTCCTGCGTCACTACGCCGATATTCTCGCGCAGATAGGCTAGGTCAAAGTCCCGTACGTCAACCCCATTCACCGTAACCGATCCCGCGTCCACATCGTAAAGCCGCAGCAGCAGATTCACAATCGTCGACTTGCCGGAGCCGGAAGGCCCGACGATGGCATACATCTTCCCAGAGGGGATATCGAAGCTGATGTCCTTGAGAATCGACGCTTTTTGTTCATAGGTAAACGTTACACGATCGTAGCGAACTTCTGTTTTTGAAAGGTCCGGCTTGACCGCGTTCGGCTTGCTCTTGATCGTAACTTCTTTGTCATAATAATCAAAGATACGGGTAAAGAGCGCAAGCGATCGCGTAAAATCGACGCCGAGGTTCAGCAGCGAATTGACGGGGCCATACAGGCGATTGACAAGGGCTATCATAGCTGTAATGGTACCGATGGTCAGCGTTGTGTCCCCGCGGGAGATCATGAGCCAACCGCCGGTGAAATAGATCAGCAGCGGCCCGATCTGCGAGAGCGTGCCGAGGATCATCACAAACCATTTCCCGCTGCGCTGTTCTTTGAGCGAAAGCCTCGTTACGCTGTCGTTTACGCTCACAAACCGGTCATATTCCGATTGCTCTCGCGTAAAGAGCTTCATCAGCATCGAACCGGATACGCTGAGTGTCTCCGTAATCAGCTGGTTCATCTTGTCGCGCTCGTTTTGCACGTCCGTCAGCAACTTCCAGCGGGTTTTGCCGACTGTGCGCGCAGGAATCAAGGTCATCGGGATAATCGCGATGCCGACGAGCGCCATCTTCCAGTTCATCGAAAACAGCGCAATCAGCGTTGCAATCATCACAGCAATATTCGAAACCGAAGTGGTCAGCGTGTTGGTGATCACTGTGCCGACGCCGCTGATGTCGCTTTCCATGCGGGTCAGGATATCGCCCTGTTTCTCCGAGGTATAAAATGAATGCGGCATCTGTTGCAGATGCGCATACATTTGGTTTTGCATGTCGAATATGATGCGCTGGGAGATATAGGAATTGATATAGCTTTGCAGAACGCCGATCGCCTGAGATGCCGTTAACGTGACCAGCGCCAGCAACAGCAACTGAATCAACAGCGCCATGTTCTTGCCAACGAGCGCTTGATCAACGATTCGCCCGGTGATGATGGAGGGAAACAGGCCGATCACCGCGCTGATTAAAATCGCGAGAAACACAAATACAAACTGCACCCGATAGGGTTTGAGGTAAGATAAGATACGTAACAAAAGTGTTTTTGTCACTTTCGGGCGATTTTGTTTTTCCTCATCCGTCAGAAAGCCGCGCATGCCGCCCAAACCTCTGCCCATTCCCATTCCCTGTGCCATTTCTGTTTTCCTTTGCTTGCCCTGTTGGTCAATTCCTCGCGTCAGTTGCCTTGCAGGCGTTTCACGCGCTGTGCAACAGCTTTCCCCGTCGGCGTGGTGGCCAATCCCCCGCGTGCGGTTTCGCGGTATTCCACGCGGATGTCTTTGCCAACCGCGTACATCGCGGAGACGACCTCGTCGAACGGAATCAAACTCGTAATCCCCGCCAGCGCCATATCCGCACAGAGCATGGCGTTCACCGCACCCAGCGCGTTTCGTTTGATGCACGGGCACTCAACCAAGCCGGCAACGGGGTCGCAGATAAGCCCCATCACATTCTTCATCGCCATCGCAGCGGCGTCCAGCGCCTGAATCGGCGCGCCGCCGCTAATCTCCACAAGAGCCGCCGCCGTCATGGACGCGGCAACACCCGTCTCCGCCTGGCATCCGCCTCCCGCGCCGGAGATCGTCGCGTTTTTCGCGAAGATCAGCCCGATCGCACCTGCGGTGAACAGGCCTTCGACCAGCGTTTCATCCGACCAGCCACGTTGACGTCCCGCTTCGATGAGCGCGCCCGCGAGGATGCCGCTGGCTCCCGCAGTCGGCGCCGCGACAATCCGCCCCATAGAGGCGTTGACTTCGACAACAGCCATTGACGAAGCAGCAGCACGGCAGGCCGTATAACCCGAAAACGGGTTGTGTTTACCATATTTAAAGAGCTTCATCGCTTCACCGCCGGAGAGCCCGCTGACGGACTCCACCTTTCCGCTCAGGCCGCGCTCAACCGAAGCCCGCATAACGTCAAGGTTTTTTTGCATCTCGTCAATGATGTCTTCGCGCGGTTTGTCGCTGAGCTTTTCTTCTCTGCGGATCATCGCCTCATAGATCGGAATATCATCTTCCAGACAATAGCGGCGCAAGGATTCGCCATTTTCAAACGCATCGGATAACAGCACGGTACTTCTCCTCCCTTACACCACAAAAAGTTTGTTGATGCCGTCGCAAAGGCGCAAAATCATATTCTGCATGTCCTGTGTCACGGGTTGATCTGTCTCGATGGTCATATACGCGTCCTCGCCTTTTCCATGCCGGAATACGCGCATGAACGCAATGTTGATGTTCAGCTGTGCCAGCACATGAGATACTTCCGCAATCACGCCCGGCTGGTCGTTGTGCTGAATGATCAGGGTTGGATATTCGCCGGAGAATTCGACAGCAAGCCCATTGATCTCCGAAATGCGGATGTTACCGCCGCCGACAGACTGGCCGACCACATCCGTCACCTGGCCGTCTGCACCGGTAATGACGATGCGCGCGGTGTTCGGGTGTTTGGGCGGCTCGTCGGAAAACTCGACCGAGACCAAAACGCCCATCTCCCTTGCAACAGCAAAGGCTTCTTTGATGCGCGGGTCATCCGGGTCCATTCCGAGCACACCCGCAACAAGTGCCTTATCCGTGCCGTGTCCTTTTCCCGTCTCGGCAAAGGAACCGTAGAGCGTGAAGGCTGCTTCCGCAACGTCTTCTCCCGCGATTTTTCGCGCAATATGAGACAGGCGGACGGCCCCCGCCGTGTGTGAGCTGCTTGGCCCCGTCATGCGCGGGCCGATGATATCAAATACCGAAAAATCTTCCATATAGATTCGCTCCAAAACCCTCTCAACGTTCATTGTCTGCTTGTAATTTCAAAAATAAAGAAAGAACCGACGCATCATACGCATGACGCGCCGGTCGAAGGAATTGCCGCGCACCCGAACTTTGACAAACACACCTCCGGGCGACGTTCCGACAGGTTGCTCCTTTCAGGCTGCTCCGCGGCACATCGCGTTTTCCGCTGAATGCTGCTTCCGTCAGGATCTGACATGGTTCACGGCCTGCGATTGCACGGGACCCGACGCTCAACACCCCTTATCGGGATCTGACCCCACAGGCGCTTGCCGGGGAACGGGATTTCTACCCTGCTGTAGCGGATTGCAGGTACAGGGCACCGCTAACTCCCCGCTTAGCGCGGCAAACTGGTTACTTTTATGATTGTACCATATCGCGTTGAGAAAGCCAAACGAATTTTAAGGCGCGCATATGAAAGCATTGCGAACTTCTAAGGTTTCGGATCACTGGGCCAGTTTTTCGAGGGCGTATGCCGCGGAGACGCGGACCCCTTCGCGCCGGTCGGTTAGCCAAGGCTCAATCAAAGGAATTAAATCCGTCCTGCCTTGTTTTGCGGCAACGACACACGCGTGCTGGATAATTCGCCCTTGTTTATTGAGGTTATTGCCGACAATCGCCAGCACCGGCTTGACGCGTCCCGCCAGAATTTCCTCCAAGCGGAATGCCTCCGGCATTTGAGTTGTCGTTTCGATGCCGCAATTATGCACGCAGGCTCTTTGGCAAAGCTCACAACCTAAAATCGTCGTGAGTGCATCCATGACCCATGGTTCCATCACGCTGCCTTCCATAAAGGCGCGCGCGCAGCGGTTAAAATGGAAACCTTCCGCATCGATTGCCCCGCTTGGGCACACATGTTCGCACGCATGGCAATTCTTGCACTTTGTTTCCGCGGGTTGCCGCACCGGTGTGAACTGCGGCTCCTCAAGCTGCGCCACGAGCGTTTGCACGGAATATCGCGTTCCCAATCCGGGCAAAAGCGTGAGCCCGTTTTTCAGCGGCGTTCCAATTCCATTCCTCGTTAATAATTCGCGGACGGGAACATCCGCGCGCGCGGCGTTGATTCCTTCCGCCTGCATTGCTTGCATCATCTTTGCGGACGCATGGTAGGCCGCGTTGCTGGAAGGATAATACCCCGAGACCGGAATGGCCTCGTCATACGGCCGATACGGCGAAATCAGCGCAAGAATCGCATTCGCCCAAGGATTGTCCCTCAAAACATCGATTGTGAGATTGTTCGCCGCCCAATGCAAAGCGCCGTCTTGCAAACGGCGCTCATACTGAACAAACGGTTCGGTTGTAAACACGAAACACCCGGCGAAACCAAACTCCGCAGCAAGCGCCTGTATGTCCATATGCTCTCCCTCTTTTCACAGTTTCACGATTAGTATAACACATAATCATTGTGAATCAAGTGAATCTAGTGGCTAAGCTTTCTGCTGCTGCAGCATCTCTTTGGTCTTCATAAGCCGGGTCAGGTTCCCGCGCTCGTTTTCATCAAGCTTCATCTGGATGCGCCGGATGGTCTCCGTGATCTGCGGAATCATGACATATTCCAGCGCGTTGACCCTGCGGCGCGTTTTCTCAATCTCGTCCGCAAGTCTTCCGCAAGCTTTTTCGATCTCTGCGAGCTGCACCAGAAGCGGCAGTACTTCCGCAAGCAACTGTACCGAAAGGTCAAGATCCGCGCTCGTGGTTGCAAAGCCGTATGGATACGTAAACCCTTCCTGCGCAGAAATCGCAATCTTCGGTACTTGAATGGAGAGCACCTGCTGTACACCAGCCACAACCTCCGCGGCTCTGGCGGGATACATCAGCGCTTCCTCAATCTCCGCGCCGCTCATGGAGGCGCGCGCAAGAACAAAGCTCTTCATCGCGCGAGAGAGCTTTTCCTCCACCTCCGCACGCAGAACCTGATTCTGTCTGGCAAATTCGATGAAGCGGCGCACGAGTTCATCCCGCTTGTCCTTCATTAGCTTATGTCCGCGCACGGCAACCTTTTTTCGTTTCTTGAGGTTGCTGAGTTCCATGCGCGTCGGTTTCACCTGGATCGCGGCCATTGGCTACGCCTCCTTGGGGTAATACTTCTCGATAAACACATCTTTGATGCGCTTGAGTTCCGACTTCGGCAGGATACCCAGCAGTTTCCAACCCAAATCGAGTGTTTCCTCAATTGCACGGTTGGCATAATACCCCTGCGAAACATACTCCTGCTCAAACGCGTCGGCAAACTCCGCATAGAGTTTGTCGATATCACTCAATGCCGCATCACCCAATATGACGGCGAGCTCCTTTGCGTCCTTGCCGCGCGAATAGGCAGAAAAGAGCTGATTCATCGTGTCCGCGTGATCTTCACGCGTTTTGCCTTTTCCAATGCCCTTATCCTTGAGGCGCGAAAGCGAAGGCAACACGTTGATCGGCGGTGTAATGCCTTTGCGGTAGAGTTCGCGGGAGAGGATGATCTGTCCTTCCGTAATGTAACCCGTCAGGTCCGGAATCGGGTGTGTCACGTCGTCTTCCGGCATGGAGAGAATCGGAATCATCGTGATGGAACCCGCGTTGCCACGGATTCTGCCCGCTCTTTCATACATGCTGGCAAGGTCGGTATACAGATAGCCGGGGTAGCCACGCCGCCCGGGGACTTCTTTTCTTGCGGCGGAGACTTCACGCAGGGCTTCTGCGTAATTCGTAATGTCCGTGATGATAACCAGCACGTGCATGCCAAGCTCATATGCCAGATATTCCGCTGCGGTGATCGCCATGCGTGGGGTCGCGATGCGCTCGATTGCGGGATCATTCGCGAGATTGATGAACGTAACCGTCTTTTCAATTGCGCCCGTCTTTCGAAAATCATTGATGAAGAAATCCGCTTCTTCAAACGTGATGCCGACCGCGGCAAACACGACGGCGAACTTCTCATCAGAGCCAAGCACCCGTGCCTGGCGCGCAATCTGCGCGGCAAGGTTTGCATGCGGCAAACCGGAGCCGGAGAACACCGGCAGTTTTTGTCCGCGAACCAGCGTATTGAGCCCGTCGATCGCGGAGATGCCCGTTTGAATGAACTCGCTGGGGTAATCTCGCGCGGTCGGGTTCATGGGCGTTCCGTTGATATTCAGGTGCTTTTCCGGAATCAACGCCGGCCCTTTATCGATGGGCTTGCCCATACCGTCAAAGATTCTGCCGAGCATATCGGGAGCAACGTCCAGCTCAATGCTCTTGCCAAGAAATCTTGCCTTCGAGGTGCTGATCTGTAATCCCTGTGATCCTTCAAACAGCTGCAAAAGCGCTTTGTCGCGGTCGATTTCCAGCACGCGCCCACGCCGGATGCTGCCGTCCTGCTGTTCGATCTCGACCAACTCGTCATATTTCACGCCCGAAACCTGCTCCACCAGCATCAGAGGCCCAACGACTTCGCGAATGGTTTTGTATTCCTTACGCATGCTGTTCGCCTCCTTCCGTCAACGCACGGACTTGGTCGTTCATATCCTGCTGAATCGCATCAAACTGCGCCTGTACTTCACCCTCCGGCACATACTTGAGTCGTCCAATCTTTTCGCGCACCGGCAAGCGGACAAGCTTGCTAAACGGCGCGTCCTCCTGCAACGCGATAACGCTCTTGTCGTAAAACGAAAGAATCGCTTTGAGCAGCAGGTACTGCTTTCGGGGAGATGAATAAGTGTCCACCTCATGGAACGCGTTTTGATGCAGATAATCCTCGCGGATGCTGCGCGTGCATTCCAGTGTTAAGCGGTCACGGAAAGAAAGCGCGTCGATACCGACGAGGCGGACAATTTCGTCCAGCTCGCTCTCCTCCTGTAACAGCGCCATGGTTCTTTGAACCAGCATCGTCCATTCGGGAGAGACGTGCTCGTTGAACCAGCCTTCGAGACGATCGAGATAGAGCGAATAGCTCTGCAGCCAATCAATCGCCGGGAAATGTCGGGCATAGGCCAGCTTACTGCTTAGTCCCCAGAACACCTTGACGATGCGCAGCGTTGCCTGCGAGACCGGCTCGGAGATATCGCCACCCGGAGGGGAAACCGCGCCAATTGCGGAGACCGCACCTTCACGTCCCTCGCTGCCGAGCGCTTTGACCGCACCCGCGCGCTCGTAAAACTCCGCAAGGCGGCTCGAAAGATACGCGGGATATCCTTCTTCGCCGGGCATTTCTTCAAGACGTCCGCTCATCTCGCGGAGTGCTTCTGCCCAGCGCGAGGTGGAGTCCGCCATGATCGCGACTTTATAGCCCATATCACGGAAATATTCGGCAATCGTGATGCCCGTATAAATTGAGGCTTCACGCGCTGCAACCGGCATGTCTGACGTGTTTGCGATCAGTACCGTGCGCTTCATCAGTGATAATCCCGTGCGCGGGTCTTTCAATTCCGGAAACTCCATGAGCACGTCCGTCATCTCGTTGCCACGCTCGCCGCAGCCAACGTAGACGATGATATCCGCATCCGCCCATTTCGCGAGCTGATGCTGAACAACTGTTTTACCGCTGCCAAACGGGCCGGGCACGGAGGCGGTTCCGCCTTTTGCGACGGGGAATAGCGTATCGATGACGCGCTGTCCGGTGATCATCGGCTCGCGCGGGGAAATCTTCTCGGTATACGGACGCCCTTTGCGTACCGGCCATTTTTGCAGCATCGGAATCTCGGCCAGTGTACCATCCGCCTTCTCAATCTTCGCAATCGGGGTAACGATATTCGCTTCGCCTTCAAAGATCCAGACCAGCTTGCCGGAAAGTGCCGGCGGAACCATCACGCGGTGTAGCACCGCCTCGGTCTCCTGCACGGTACCGAGAATATCGCCGCCGGTGAGCAGATCGCCAACCTTTGCAACAGGCGAAAACGCCCAAAGTTTCTCGTGGCTGAGCGCGTCGACCATAATACCGCGCGTGATGCGGTCTCCCGCCTGTTCGCGAATCAGGTTCAGCGGGCGCTGAATGCCGTCGTAGATGCTCTCGATCAGTCCCGGCGCAAGCTCCACGGAAAGCGGCGCGCCCGTCGTCACAACGGGTTCGCCCGGTCCGATGCCGCCTGTCTCCTCATATACCTGAATGGAGGCCTGATCGCCGCGCAGCTCAATGACCTCTCCGATCAATTGCTTTTCGGAAACGCGTACAACATCGTACATCTGCACGTCCGCCATGCCGCTGGCCACGATGAGCGGTCCCGAGACTTTAATGATCGTTCCTTGCATGCTGTTTGCCCTTTCGTACTATATCAGTCATTTACCGTCGATGTTCGCCGCCCGTAGGAGGACAGCAACGAAAAATCTCTCGTTTACTTGTTGGAGAGGATGTCCATCCCGACTGCTTTTTCAACGTTTTGCCGGAGCATTTTTTCGCCGACGCCTCTCGACCCGTTGTTGTCAGGAATCGGGATAATTGCGGGATATGCCTGGCTTTTGAACTCCTCAATCGTCTCCGCGCAGGCCGAAAAGAGTTTTTCGGTCACGAATACAGCGGCATATCCTTCTCTTGCGAGGCGGTGGAGCGTGCGGTTTGCGCGCTCCCCTTCGTCCTCAAAAAACACATCCAGCCCGACCGCCTTGAAGAGCAGTACAGAATCGCGGTCTCCGATGACACCGATTTTAGCCATACAGTTCCCTGAGCCTTTCTGCAATCACCGTGTCGTCCAGCCCGTTTCGTTTCACGGTCAAAATCAAGCGAACGGCTTTTGCTTCGCGATCCCGCGCGAGATAGTATCCGACGATCGGGAAAATCGTCATGCTCTCGTGTCGGTGAGAATTCACCAGGGAAAGCAGGTAATCGTCCCGCGTTTTCTCAAGCATGGAGATGTTCCCGGACACGAGCATCTGATTCAATCCGTCCTGCAGGGCGCTTTTTGCGACGCTGCCGGAGATTGCTTTCGTCAGCGTCTCTGCGGAGAGCTCATAGGCATTAATCAGTGCTTCCGTCTGAACACCGGCGCTGGGTAGAAGCACTTCCTTCAGGTCTTCCTTTTGCGCACCCATTGCGCGCATGCGTAGGAAGGTGATGACATTGTTGAAGTCGCAAAGTGCCGCAAAATACTGCCCGATAAACGGTTCCTTCATGGTCCTTGCCGTGTTCAGGCAATACGCGTGATATCCATAGTCAACATAGACGCTGACCAGCTGTGGTTCCGGTGCGATCTTGAGTTTTGCTTCCAGGCGGCGCATCGCTTCTTGCATCTCTTCCGGCAGCAGGTCATACTTCATTCCCGAAACCATTGCGCTGAGCTGCTCCCGCGTGAAAAGCCCGCCTTCAAGCCACGCGATGTCAGCTGTGCCCAGCAACCGTGATTTGATCAGCACCTTTAGGTTATGCGCGTCCGTTTGCAGCAAAAACAGGTCGGTCAGCGCAGGATTCGGAGAAAGCTCAATAATCGTCTGAGCCGTTTGTTTGCGCACGGATTCGATCATACGCTCTGTGTCCTCGCCCGTTGCGTCCGGCAGATCGCCATATTTCGCATCGGACAGCATCCGCAGCGCGTCATCAAGAGAACCTTCTGCCATGCGGCGGACGGCATCTTTGCCAAAGAGCGACTTTTCCAGCGCGCTGATGCGCGCGCAGGCATAGGCGTAGCTTGGCTGTGGCATGAAATCCTCCCTCCGCTCAGTCGAAGAGCAGCTGATAGACCGCGGTCTCTTCCGCGTCCCGAACGGTTGAAAGCAGCGAACGGAAGGAGCAATCCTTCTCATATCCGTCGCCCAGCAGGATGAAACCGCCGTCGATTGCGGCAGTTCCGCTTGCAAGCGAAAGCTTCTTCTCCGGCATAGCAGAAATCAGCGCAGCAATATTCGCGCGATCCTGCGCCGCGGGTAATACCGTCTCTTCGCCTTCCGCCTGAGTAGCAAGCAGATTTGCACAGATGCTTTTCCGCTGTTCCGGGCTCAAAGCGAGCATCGCCTCATACGTTCGGGTAAACGCTGCGTCGATCACAGCGCGTTTCTTGCGCAGCGCATCCTTTTTCGCATCCAGCGACGCGCGGGTTTGATAGCCGCCAACGAGACTCTTGACCGCGTTCTCTTTTTGGCAGGTCAACTCCGCCGTTCGCGCGGAAACCGCATGATCACTCTCACGGAGAATGCCTTGCGCCGCCGCTTCCGCTTCCGCGAGCACGGCGCGCGCCTCGTCCTGCGCATCGTGGATGATGCGCTCGGCGAGTTTATTGGTTCCGGAGATGGTTACACTTGACATTGGCTGCTCCTTATCGTGCAAAAACCCTTGATCTTATCCAATCTTAACGCCGTTGACGAGCAGGAAGGAGATCAGAAGTGCGAGAACCGCATAGGTTTCGACCATGACGGTCATCAACATCGCTTTACCAAATTCCTCCGGCTTCTTTGCCACAAGGTTAATGCCTGAAACAGCAACTTTGCCTTGCGCAATTGCAGAAAGCCAACCGCCAAACGCCGCCGGGCAGGCCGCCAGGAGCAGATTGATTCCGTTGGTTACGCTGACCGCTTGCACAGCGCCGCCGAGAAGGCCCGCTTTTGTCGCAATGACAAACGCGATCAAAAGGCCATAGATGCCTTGTGTGCCAGGAAGAAGCTGCAACAGCAGGCAGGAACCAAAGCGATCCGGATCTTCCGAAACCACGCCGGCCGCAGCCTGACCCGCCATGCCAACGCCAATCGCGCTGCCAACACCTGCCATCGCCGCGGAAAGAACCGCAGCTGCCGCCGCAAAAACGATGCCCCAATTGATTTCCATTCTTGAAATCCTCCTTATACTGCTATTGAAAATTGAAAACGGATCGTGATATTTGGGGTGCTCGCAGCACCCGAAGCTTCTAAGACAATCTTGCGAAACGCTATTTCGCCGTGTCGGGTGATTCCTGAGAGATTCGCACATGCTTGGTTCGATATCCCAGCGGAGAAAACGGTCTGCCGCCCGCCTCATAGAACTTGCCGAAAAACTCGACATATTGCAAGCGCGCCGTATGCACAAACGCACCGAGCGTGTTGATTGCAAGGCCGAATGCGTGCAAGGCTATGAGCAGCGCGATGCCGACGGCTGTTCCCATAATCTTCATGAGAATATTGGGAGACGTCATCAGCATGTTGCAGAGGTCGTTGAACACGGTCGCGATAACACCCGTTGCAACACCGAGCGCAAACAGTCGCGAATAGGACAAGATATCCGATAGGTAACCGGAGATTTGGTAGAGTTCAAACAACCCCTGTGCCGTTCTGCCGACCGGGTTCTTGGATTCTCTGCCTTTAAAGATTAATAGCGTTACCGCGCCGAGAATCGCCATATACAGTCCGATTTTTCCGATGATAGCGGGAACTCCCGCAACGGCGCTGCCGATCCCAAACATCACGAGGCCGACAAGCACAAAGATCCACGAAAGCGTATCGTAGAATGCCGTTCTCCAATCCCCGCGTGAAAGCGAAAGCTTCATCCTCAGGCCAAGTCCGAATAGAACATGTAAAAATCCCAAGCCAAAGCAGATGATCAGCATACCGATAGGATCCGTCATCGGGTCGAGAATGAGCGGGAACTTGTTCACCGTTCCAAAGAGCACATCGAAATCCATGCCAAAGAAGGTGCCGATCAATACCCCCCAAAGCATTGTGGAAAGCCCGCCCCAAAAGAGCACCCGGGCAAACCCAGCTGTTCCGCCGGAAGGTTTTTTGAGCTTGATGAACAGGAAGCAAAGCAGAGAGAGAACCAACCCGTAGCCCGCATCGCTCAGCATCATGCCAAAGAGCAGCACGTAAAACGGCGTCATGTACGGCGTTGCGTCAATTCCCTTTGGATCAGGGCGGGAATAGAGGTTTGTCACCTGTTCAAACGGTGTTACAAACGCGCTGTTCTCCACATAGGAAGGCGGGGTTTCCCCGTCCTCCGGTTCGCGTACATCGAAATAATATGCGTCCGTAACGGAATGGATCGCCTGCGAAACGATCGCTTCCTTGTCCGCAGGGAGCCAGCCTTCAAGCTGAAACGTCGCTGCCGAGCGTGCAAGTTCCGCTGCGGCAAGCGCGCGGTCGCGTTCGATGACAGCCGCGTCATACGCGCCCTCAACCAGCGGCTCCCGGCCGGTTGCGGATTCGCGCAACTCGTTTTCCAGTTCAACCTGCTTTGCGTTTAGCGTGCGATTTTTTTCCGAAAGTTCCTCCATTGCTTCTCTAGGAGTCCCCGGCATCTTCGGAAAAAGATAGTCCGTCCAGTCGAGTGATTTGAGGAAGTTTGCAACACTCTTTGCTTCGTCAACCGGGCAGGCGACCACGCAGGTGCGCAGAATGCCTTCGTTAAAAAGCTGATACTCCGCCACCGCATCGATGTTTTCAAGTTTCTCAACATCGGAAGCAGCGATTAGTCCCGTAAAATATTTCACGTGTTTGCTGATTGGATACGTCTGCATGTCTGCAGGAAACGATTCCCAAGGGCGCAGCGCCGCAATCAGCGTTTCGTTTTTGTCGATTTCCGATTTTGTCGCGGAGAGTTCCCGCTTGAGTAAGCTCAGCTTGTCGCAGAGCGCAACCGCCTCCGGCAACATGGAAAATAGCTCCTCCGCTTTGGCTTCTGCCGGGGAAACAAGAAAACTCTTTTTTTGCGCATATGGGCGCATGGTTTTCAGCGCGTCGCCAAGCTGCTGGAGGCGTGTTTGCGCGCGCTCCAGCGCTGCCAGCGCGCCGTTGTCCTCTCCGCTGGAGATAACTTCGATCGCGCGTGTCGCCTGTAAAGCATTCAGGATATTCGCTTCGTCCGCCTTGTGCGCTACGAGCGTCATACGCTTCATCGAAACGATCATGCCGTTTTTGTCACCTTATCCAAGAGATAGGTTACTGCCTGATCCAGCTTTCCATTTGCTTTTTCGCAGAGCGCATCCGCTTCCTGCTCCAATTTTTTGATCAGCCCGTCAGAGAGGCGTTCCCCCTCCTGCTGTGCTGTTTCAAGCGCCGACTGCATGTCCGCGCGTGATTCGTTCTCCAAACGTGAGAGCGCCTCTTGCGCGTCTTGCTTTGCTTTTTGTGTCAATTCGCGTGCTTGAAGCGCGGCATTTTGGCGAATCTCCTCCGCCTGCTGCTCCGCTGTAGCGATTTCTTCGATGACCGATCGCATGAGTTTCCTCCGAATCCTGTAATCATTCGAACCGTTTTGTATGAACTGAACATCTGAAAAAATGATCTGCTTGTTCGATCTTACCATATTTAATTCAGCCTAGACAACACCATAGATGATATTTCGCACGATTTTATTCATTTTTTCACGAAAAGTATTCGTTTTTTGCACAGAAAAACGCAGGCAGTGCGGGAGAAGCAGAAACTTCCTCCCCATACCTGCGTTTCCTATGCTTTCGGTGGCTCAGAGCTTATTTGGTACCAAAGAGGCGGTCGCCCGCGTCGCCAAGGCCCGGAACAATATAGCCGTGCTCGTTGAGTTTTTCATCGATATGCGCAACGTAGATGTCCACGTCCGGGTGAGCTGCCTGCATGGCGGCAATTCCCTCGGGCGCTGCAATCAGGCTCACAAAGCGAATGCTTGCGACTTTATTTTCCTTGAGGATGTGAATCGCTTCGATGCCCGAGTTGCCGGTGGCAAGCATCGGGTCGACGATGATGGTCTCGCGCTCTGCGATGTCCTGCGGCAGCTTGCAATAGTAACCAGTCGGCATCAGCGTGTCGGGATTGCGATACAGACCGATATGCCCGACCTTTGCGTTGGGGATCAGGCTCATGATGCCGTCCGCCATGCCGAGGCCCGCGCGAAGAATCGGAATGACCGCGATTTTCTCATTGGCAAGGGTCTGAACGGTGGTTTTGCAGATCGGCGTTTCGATTTCGATTTCCTTGAGCTCAAGGTCGCGTGTGACCTCATAGGCCATGAGCATCGCAAGCTCATAGACAAGTTCGCGGAACGCCTTGGAGCCGGTGTCTTTGTCGCGCAGGAGTGAAAGCTTGTGTTGCACGAGCGGGTGGTCGATGGTGATAACTTTTGACATAGTTGAGCCTCCTTAGTGCGTTTTTTCGTAAGCGGATATTTTATCGATTCTGCGCTGGTGCCGTTCTCCATGCGAAAACGGCTCTTGCAGCCAGATATCAGCAATGCCTTTTGCGCGGACGACGGTGGTCACGTTCGCGCCGAGCGCGAGCATATTGGTGTCGTTGTGTTCGCGCGTCATCTTCGCGGAGTATTCGTCCGTCACCAGCGCGCAGCGGATGCCCTGCACCTTGTTGGCGGCGATGCTAACCCCGATCCCAGTGGTGCAGATGACGATGCCGCGTTCAAACTCTCCGCGCGCAACACCTTCCGCAACGGGAAAGACGTAGTCCGGATAATCGATACTGTTTTTATCAAAGGAGCCAAAGTCTTTTACCTCATGCCCCTCCTCGCGTAAATAAGCAACGAGCGCTTCCTTTAAGTCGAAGCCGCCGTGGTCGCAACCGATGGCCAGTTTCATGTTCTCTCTTCCTTTCTCTTTACTGTGGTCTTTGTATCTCAAATCTGATTTATGTGATTCAATCGTTCGAGGCGTCGATGACATGAAAGCCTGCCGCACGCAGGAGACGGTTCATATACGCAAGCCCCTCATCTTCTGCGGAAATGCCTTCCGCAAGAATCAAATCCGCGCGGGTGTCCATCTCCCGCAGTGCGGAAAACAGGTTTGCGCAGAGTGTTTCCGGCTCGTTGCGATCCCCGAGAACAAGATGCCGCCGCCCTTTGTAATAGTGTTTGGTCTGTTCTGTCGCGGCAATCTCCGCAATTCTTCCTTGCGCTTCCGCTTCGCGATAGAGCGCGTTGATTCGCTTCGCCGCCTGCTCCGGTTTACCGAGGATAACGATCACTTCCGCAGCGGGGGCATAGTGCTGATATTTCATGCCGGGAGAGGCGGCAACTTCACCGTCCTTCATCGGCTTTAGGATACTATCGCTCACGCGTACTTCGCCGATCAGTGCGGCAATCATCTCCCGCGTGATCGCGCCCGGGCGCAGAATCGTCGGTTCGCCGACGAGTGAGAGCACCGTGGACTCCACGCCGTATTTGCATGCCCCGCCGTCGATAATCAACGGAATGCGCCCGCCAAGATCGTCCAACACATGCTGCGCGGTGGTCGGACTGGGCCTGCCGGAGCGGTTTGCGCTCGGCGCCGCGATCGGAACCCCCGCCTTCGCGATGAGGGCTCGCGCGGTCTTGTTCTGCGGCATGCGCACGGCAACGGTTTCCAACCCCGCCGTGACTTCCTCCGGCACCCGGTCGCACTTGGGCGCAACCAACGTCAGCGGCCCCGGCCAGAAGGTATCCATCAAGAGCTGCGCTTGCTTTGGGATTCTGCTCCAAAGCTGGCGAACATCGCTCTTTTTCGCGATGTGTTCAATCAGCGGATTGTCCGCGGGTCTGCCTTTTGCAGCGAAAATCTTCGCAACCGCTTCTCCGTTTAACCCGTTTGCACCGAGGCCATAGACCGTCTCGGTCGGAAACGCGACCAGTTCGCCCGCTTGAATCAGTTTCGCCCCCTGTATCGTACCCGCTTCTTCCTGCCGCACCGCGCTGATAACCTGCGTCTCAAACGCAGGTTGTGTTTCTTCCCGTTGCCGCATATCAGTCCGACTCTCCGGCGAGCATCTCGCTGCGTTCGGCTAAACTGAGCGCAGCCAGCATTTCGTCCATGTCTCCGTCTATGAAGGCATCCAGCTTATAGAGCGTTAGTCCGATGCGGTGGTCGGTCACCCTGCCCTGCGGAAAATTGTAAGTGCGAATGCGCTCGCTGCGGTCGCCGGAGCCGACCTGGCTCTTTCTTGCGCCTGCACGCTCGGCCTGCTGCTGATTGAGGTAAAAATCATACAGGCGGCTTTTGAGCACGCGCATCGCCTGCTCTTTATTCTTCAACTGCGATTTTTCATCCTGACAGGAGACGACCATTCCGGTTGGCAGATGGGTGATTCGAATGGCGCTCTCGGTTTTGTTGACGTGTTGCCCGCCCGCGCCACTGCTTCGGTAGGTATCGATGCGAAGGTCTGTATCTTTGATGTCGATTTGCACATCGTCCACCTCCGGCAAAACGGCGACGGTCGCCGCGCTTGTATGGATGCGCCCTTGCGACTCCGTCTCCGGCACGCGCTGAACGCGGTGGACTCCGCTTTCGTATTTGAGCTTGCTGTACGCGCCGCGCTTTCCGCCGATGGAGAGCACGACCTCCTTCACCCCCCCCATTTCAGTGAGGTTGTTGGAAAGATACTCCACCTTATAGCCGTTGCGCTCGGCAAAGCGCAAATACATCCGTAGTAGGTCCGCGCCAAAGAGCGATGCTTCGTCCCCGCCTGTTCCCGCACGAATTTCGAGAATCACGTCCCGCTCATCATTCGGGTCTTTGGGAAGAAGCAGGATGTGCAGCTGCGCGTCAAGCGCCTCGCGCTTTGTTTCCAGTTCGTCAACCTCCGCGCGAACCAGCTCTTTCATCTCGCTATCCAGCCGTTCATTGAACATGGCTTTGCAGTTTTCCAAAGAGCTGAGTACGTCGCTATATTCGTCAAACACAATGACAATTTCTTCCAGCGAAGCTCGCTCCTTCACCATCTCGCGCCAGGCGTCTTTGTCCGCCATCGCGTCCGGTTCTGCAAGCTTCTCTGAGAGAAAGTCAAAGCGCTGTTTAATTCCCTGTAGTTTGTCGATCATTGTCCCTCCGGCATTTGGGCCATCTTGTTCGCTCCGGCCCGCGCCCGCCGCATAAGAAACGCGCGCCGGGCAGTTGATTGGAATAAGCGTTTGATTCTTTATGGCTCTACGATGAGTACACGCGGATTCCCGCCAAGGTCGTTGAGTACGCTCGTCCTCGCGGAAAAGAGCGCCGCGGCAGACTCCGCCTGTGTGCTGCCGATTTCGAGGAGCAGCATGCCTTTTTCGTTGAGATGTTTCTCATACTCCCAGGCGATTTTCCGGTAAACATCGAGTCCGTCGCCACCGCCATAGAGCGCGAGCTTCGGCTCAAACGTGACTTCTTTTTGCAAAGATTGCATGTCGTCCAGCGTCAAATACGGCGGATTGCAGACGATTAGATCAAATTTCTCCGGAATCCGGTCGAATAGATCGCTTTCCGTAAACGAAACCGGGGCTTCGTTGAGCTCCGCGTTTTCCTTTGCAAGCGAGAGCGCCTCGCGGCTGATGTCTGAGCAGGTCACGCGGATGCCGGAAAGTTTTGCAATCGAGATGCCGACACAGCCCGTGCCCGTACAAAGATCAAGGCAACTGCCATATCCACGCTCACGAATGAAGCGAATTGCGGTTTCGGCAAGCAGCTCTGTATCCTGCCGCGGGATCAGCGCACGCGCATCCACATAGAACGGTAGTCCCATGAACGCCCATTCGCCAAGGATATATTGCAGCGGCTCTCCCTGTACCCTGCGATTCAGCATTTCGCCAAGATCGCTCAATTGCTCCGGTGCAAGAACCATCTCCGAATGAATGGCGAGCGCGCTTGTTTCGATTCCGGCAATTGCGGATACTAAAATCTTCGCCTGTTGCAGCGCTTCTTCCTGCGCAACAGGTTCCAGCATGATCTTTGCTTCGCGAACTGCCTCCGAAACGCTGATGCTCACTCTTCTACCTTCTTTGGTTCTTCGTTTGCTTCTTCTGTTGCAACGGCTTGTGTCGTTTCGTTTGTATCCGTCACCGGCTCTTCCTGCGGAAGCACGCCGTCATAGATTGCGAGGTTAAACGCGGCAATTGCGACCTCCAGCATGGCAGGCTCCGGCTCGCGCGTAGTCAAATATTGCAGCCCAAGCCCCGGCGCGCGGATGATCCGCGCCCAGAGCGCATCGGAAGCCGCTGCAAGTTTGAGTACCTCATAGGCAAGGCCCGCAACCAGCGGCAGGAAGACAAGCCGCGTGAGTACGCGCAAAAATAGGTTTTCCGCATACGGCAGCATCGCAAAAAACAGGATCGACACCGCCATGACAAGAAACAGATAGTTGGTGCCGCAGCGCGCATGCAGACGGGAATACTTCATCGCATTCTCCGGGGTCAGCGGCGCGTCGTGCTCATAGCAGGCGATGGTCTTGTGCTCCGCGCCGTGATACATATACACACGGCGGATATCCTTCATCATCGAAATCGCGGTGATATAGCCAAGGAAGATGAACAAGCGTACAAATCCTTCGACAAGGCTTTTCCAGATGCGCGGCGAACCTTCCTGCCAGTGAATCAGCTGGGTGACAAGTGATGGCAGCAGCACAAACAGGCCGATGGCAAGCCCTGCCGCGAGAATCACCGCAACGATGATCGCGATGTCCATCACGTCTTTGCCGGTCTTCTTCGCAATCCATTTTTCAAAGCGGCTCGGCTCTTCCTCAATGGCTTCGCCATAGAGTTCTGCCGAGCGCGTCATCATCTTCATTCCTGTGGCGAGCGAATCGACAAACGCCACAACGCCGCGCACGACCGGCCACTTAAGAATCGGATTCTTACCCGTGTCTTTTTTGGGCGTATATTCCGTTTCGATGCTGCCGTCCGCCTTTCGAACAGCGAGCGCGATTCCGCCGCTCATCGTGCGCATCATCACGCCTTCCATGACGGCCTGGCCGCCAACCGAGCATCGTTTCATGTGTTGTTTCCCCTTACTTACTTTCACACGGGAAACAATCGTTTTGTACGAGATTGTGTCCTGCATGTTCCGATCATTTTATCATACACGGCATAGCCGGGCAAGAAAAAACCTCCCCCGTAAAGGGAAGGTTTTCACGCTTCTTACAGACCGTAACGCTTTTTGAAACGGTCAACACGTCCGCCACTGTCAATAAGCTTTTGCTTACCAGTGAAAAACGGATGGCACTTGCTGCAGATTTCGACAGACAGTTCCTCTTTCGTGGAACCGGTCTTGAAGGTCTCGCCGCAAGCACAGCGAACCAGAGATTCGCCATATTTCGGATGAATATCCTTCTTCATGATTGATCACTCCTTAAAAAACACTACCAAAAGTTAGTATAGCGATAGAACGCGCAAAAATCAATAGTTTTTCTAATATATTGCGCATTTTTCGGGCGCAACGTGCAAGTATTGTGTTTTACTTGCCAAATCGGCTCGTGGACATGGTCGTATAGCCATCTTTTTCATAGATGCCGACCCAATCTTTGAGGCGCTGGAGGAACTCTTCGTTGTTGTTGGTCTTCTCCAGCATGCTGATGAGATGTTCCGTCACATCCGCCGTGTTGCCGCCCGCGAGCACTTTGCGGATGGTGCGCACCGCCTCCAGCTCCTCTGGCGAGAGCAGCAGGTCTTCCCTGCGCGTGCCTGATTTGTAGATGTCGATGGCCGGGAAAATACGGCGCTCGCTGAGTTTGCGATCCAGATGGATCTCCATGTTGCCCGTACCCTTAAATTCCTCATAGACCATGTCGTCCATGCGGCTGCCCGTCTCGGTCAGCGCGGTGGCAATCACGGTCAGGCTTCCGCCGTTTTCAATCTTCCGCGCGGCGCCGAAGAAGCGCTTGGGCTTGTGCAGCGCGCCCGGGTCCATACCGCCGGAGAGCGTCCGTCCCGTCGGCGGAATCGTGAGGTTGTACGCGCGTGCAAGCCTAGTCAGGCTGTCCATGAGAATCACGACATCCTTGCCCATCTCAACCAGGCGCATCGCGCGCTCCTGCACCATCTCCGCAACGCGCGTGTGGTGCTCCGGCAGTTCGTCAAACGTGGAATACAGCACCTCGCCTTTGATGGAGCGCTGCATATCCGTCACTTCTTCCGGACGCTCGTCGATGAGCAGCACGATCAGGTGCGTGTCGGGATAGTTCTTCGCGATACCGTTTGCAATGCTCTTGAGCAGCGTCGTCTTGCCCGCCTTGGGCTGGGAGACGATCATCGCGCGCTGACCCTTGCCGATTGGCGCGATGAGGTCGATCAGGCGAATCGCGAGGCTGTTTGTGCCCGGCAGTTCCAGCGTATAGCGCTCATACGGAAACACGGGAACGAGTTCTTCATACGGTTTACGTTCGACGATGCTCTCGGGGGATTCGCCGTTGACCGCAGTGATGTAGAGCAGCGCTAGGAACCGCTCGCCCTCTTTGGATGGGCGTGTTTTCCCCGTGACCATATCGCCCGTTCGCAGGCCGAACCGGCGAATCTGCGCAATCGAGACATAGACGTCATGCTGTCCGGAGAGATAGTTTTCGCTGCGAAGGAACCCGTAGCCGTCCGGCAGAACCTCCAGCACGCCTTCTGCGTCTCCGCAGTCTCCCGTTTGGAGGATTTCAGGTACGGCGGGATTGCTCGTGCCATAATCCTTGTTGTAATACCCTTCCGGATTGCGCGGGCGGAACGCGCGGTCGCCTTCAAAGCCGCCCTGCTCCGCGCCATAGTTCGCGGCATTGAACCCCGGCTGGAATCCCTGCTGCCCGAAATTGGGCTGCTGGTAATTATTCTGTTGCTGATAGGAGTTTTGCTGTTGATAGGAGTTCGGTTGATAATTGTTGCGCTGGTACCCGCTTTGTTGGTAGGCTCCCTGCTGAAAGTTGCTCTGCTGTTGATAGTTCTGCTGATAGCTGCCCTGCTGCGGATATTGTCTTCTCTGGTATCCGCCCTGCTGCTGGCGGTTATCATAATACGGCTTGTTTTGCTGATAGGGGCGCGGTGTATATCCCGACCTGCGATATCCGCCGTCCGCATCCTGCTGCGGCATGCCGCCGGACAGGTCGACTACGGGCTCGCCGGCTTCCGGCTGCGCGCCAGCTCCCGCTTCAAAGGGTTCGGCTTCCTCTTCCCTAGATTCCGTCTCCTCAGGAGAAGCGAAATTGGAGGGCACTACGCCTCCCCCCATGATGATCTCAACAAGCTCATTTTTTCGATATTTGGTTAAGGATTTCACACCCTGCAGTTTTGCGATTTCGCGCAAATCTCCAAGGCTTTTGGCCTCCAACTGTTCCTTGTTCAACTGTAAACTCCTCTCTACGGTAAGACCTTCTACCTGTTAACGAAATCAAGAAGCTGATTCGATGTGACCTCTTGGATGAAGAAATCATATCGTTGGGTGGTGTTTTTGTCAATACGCGCCACTCTTTTTTCACAACACATGCCGCTTTTCTGGCGTTTATGCTGTTTTGCTCGCGGCCTCCTGATTTTCATACAAAAACCTGTTACATTCTATTACTCTTCACACGTAACCGCTTCTAACCTGTTGTGCGCAACGGATATCAGGAAAGCGAATTTTAGTTTATTATACGCCGCTTTTGTTTGGAACTTATTCGAAAAATGTCAGGAATCGATCAACCGCAAGAAAAGCACGGCAAATAAGCCCTTGCCGCATGCTATCAAGTACCATCCAAATTGATTCCCAGCGCAGCATGATCGATCAATCGTCATGATCCTGTAACCAAATTGAAAACCTATTGTGCCTTCTCTTTTATTTTACCCGGATTTATGCTAAGATACACTCCATGGCAAAGAAACCGACACAAAAAACAGAACGAAATGAATACACCGAAAGGCTGGAGCGCATCCGAACCGGATTTCGCCTCCGGCCGCGGTATATCATATTGTTCTTTATATTGACCTTCTTTGTATTAGGCGGCGTTTTCCTCTCGCAGCAAACAAAACTCAGCTCCATTGCGGACGAAAAGGTAAAGCTGCAAACGCAGCTCGACCAAAAAAAGGTGGAAGAAGAGCGACTGGAGCGAATGCTGGAGTATATGCGCACGACGGATTATATGATTCAGTACGCGCGCGAAAAACTCGGCTATGTGTTTGCGGACGACTGGAAATTTTATGACGATTCGGCAAACGTAAAAGTCACGCCGAAGCTGGCCGAAACACCAACGCCAATTCCGGCACTGACCTCACCTTCCGCCAAGCCTTCGTCTACACCAGCGCCTCTGCCTACCACTCCCCCCGACGATCCGGGTACAGTCGTTGTCACGATGGGGCCGGTGAAGCCATGAAGCTACTCGTTTTCGACATCGGCAGCAATTCTGTTCGTACCCTTCGCGCCACACAGGAGGCAGGATTTGCGCCACAGTTTTCCGGCAAGCATGTATACACCACACGCCTTGCGGAAGGGCTTGCCGAATCCGGCGCTCTCTCTCAGGCAAGAATGTTGCAATCCCTGCTCGTGATTCGTTCGCTGCATAGCGAACACGCGGCGCAGGGTTTTTCTTCGTTTGCCTACGCAACCAGCGCCGTGCGCGACGCAAGTAATGGCAAAGCATTCATCGCCTCCGTTGAGGAGATTATCGGCAATGGGCACGCGCGGATTCTGACCGGAACGGAGGAAGCATCCTTTGCGCAGCAGGGCGCCGACCCGGAGGGCGGGAAGATCATCCTCGACATCGGCGGCGGCAGTACGCAGGTAGTCCGCCCCAGCTCGCGCGAGAGCTGGCCGATCGGTTGCGTCCGCGCAAAAGACCTCACGCCATATGACGATCTTGCGTCGATTACGGAAGCGCTCTATCCAATCCTCTCCGGCCTGTTTGGCCCGCCTGAGTTGGATGAGCGGCCGGATCGCCCCGTGCTCTCCAGCGAAAAGTCACCCGCGCAGGATTTGCTCCTCGGTGTTGGCGGAACGATCACCACGCTTGCGCTGCTCTGTGAGGGAAAAGACACGTTTGCTCCCTGGCAAGGAGAAAAACGAATTGAGTTATTTGCGCTGCGCGCCGTGCTCAACGTGCTCGACGGCATGGGAGACAGCCTGCGCGCAACCGTGCCGCTGCTGAAAGACCGGCACGATGTGATTCTCCACGGCGGCGTGATCTTGCAATATCTTCTGGAACGGCTGCACTGCCCGCGCGTCGGGGCGACTCTTTCCGACGGATTGGACGGATATGCGCTGCATCTTCTGAAAACCATTTCTCTGTAAATCTTGGTTTCTCCATAGATACAAAAAAATAAAGCTCGTTCAAACGCGAGAAAACGGCGCTCCGAATAGGAACGCCGTTTGTGTGTTTCTCGGTTGTTTACGGTTTTGGGGTTGCTTCGGGCAGCGGCGTCGGCGTGCCGCCAACGACGTCGTTAAAATTCATGTCGGTCTTGTTTGCCAGCACGATGGTGAGATCCAAATATTCCCCATCGCGATAGACTTTGATCTTGAGTTCATCACCGATCATCTGGCTCAGCACGATACCAACCAGTTGTTGATGCGTGGTGATGGTTGTGCCGTTTGCCTCAACGATGATATCCCCCGCGAGAACGCCCGCACGATCCGCAGGCTTATCTTTCACGACGCTCTCCACCCGCGCACCGATGGGAACCCCAAGCTCCTCGGCAAGCGCTTCATCGATGGTGCTGACGGTGACTCCGATGCCCGGACGCTCAATATACCCTTTGGTGATGAGCACTTCCATGATCTTCTTTACCTGATTGATCGGCAACGCAAAACCAATTCCTTCCGCGCTGACGGCGTTGCCCAGGTCGTCATATCCCGCGGTGATCGTCTTAGCACTGTTGATGCCGACGACTTCTCCATTGAGGTTGATCAAGGGCCCGCCACTATTGCCAAAGTTGATCGCAGCATCGGTCTGCAAGTACGTATTGGTGTAGTTGTCGATGGTCACTTCACGCTTGGTCGCGCTGACGATGCCGAACGTGATGGTGTTTGCCAGCTCGTCCGAAGAAAGCGGGTTGCCGATGGCAAGAACATATTCGCCTACACGAACCGTGTCCGAATCCCCCAGCTTCAGCGGCTGCAACTGCGCGCTTTCGACCTTGAGCACCGCGATGTCGGTCTCCGTATCGGAGCCGATCAATGTTGCCGCGCGCTCCTCTTGCTCGCCAAATACTTTTACGGTGACTTTGTGCGCGCCTTCTACCACATGCGCATTGGTCAGAATATATCCTTCGCTGGAGACGACAAAGCCGGTGCCGCTGCCATAGAGCGTATCGACCGTCTTGCCCTTTTCATTCTTGACCGAAACATAATTCAGCACGCCGACCACACCGGGCGATACCGCATCATAGATGTCCGGAATGGGGTTGTCTGCAAGGCCGGGCAACGCGGGCGCAATTCCATCGAGATTTGGCATCTGGCGGTCCTGATCCGGCACGACAGGGGTTGCGGTCGGCTGCGGAGTTGCGGTTGCCTCCGCGCCGTCAACAGGCGGAAGGATTGCGTCCTCTCCCGCTTGTGGCGTGGGTGTCAAGTCCGTAATCGAATAGTCCGGTATGGTTCCGCCGAGAATCGTCGGCCAAACAAGCCCGACGATGAGCAACGCAAGCAGCACGATGACAATCGTAATCACGATTCCGGCAAACAGGTTGCCGCCTCTGTCCTCATTCTCTTTTTGATGTTTCGGGTCCGAGGTATAGTATCCGTTATGTTCCATATTTTTTTCCTCCGTCTGTCGTGGAGCGTTTCGGAACCGGCGCGCGCTTGAGCGTAAACGTAAACGTGCTGCCTTTCCCTTTTGCGCTCTTGAGCGTTATGGTCTGATTGTGTTGGTCGATGATGCGCTTCACGATGGAAAGGCCAAGGCCTGTTCCGCTTTGCTTGCTTGGCGTGTGCGCTTTTTCTACTTTATAAAAGCGGTCAAATACATGCGGAATATCCTCTTCCGGAATGCCCTGGCCGGAGTCTTGTATGCTGACATAGATTTCGCGGCGCATGGCATAGGTCGCGATTCTCAGCTTGGTATTGTCCGGTGAATATTTAATCGCGTTGTCGATGATGTTTCGAAGTACCTGCGAAATCTGCGCGCTGTCCGCTTCAACATAATACTGCTCCTGCGCGAACTTGACATCTACCTCCATCTGGTGCTCGTAAATGCGCGCCTCAAAGGTGATCAGCGTTCGGCGGATGAGCTCGTTGATGTCGAAGATTTCGAGCTTCAGCGCGGTCTTTCCGCTTTCAATTCGGGCAAGGTCGAGCAGGTCGTTGACCATGCCTGCCATACGCCGCGTTTCGGAAAGAACGATACTGATGTATTTTTCGTGCTCTTCCGGTCCAATCGTTCCGTCCTGCATGGCCTCGAGAAAGCCCTTCATGCTCGTGAGCGGGCTTCTGAGTTCATGGCTGACGTTGGCGACAAAGCTTCTGCGCGTGGCCTCGAGGTCTTTGAGCTGATCCGCCATGTTGTTGAAACTCACGGCAAGCTGGGTTGCCTCCTCCACGCTGCTGATCGGAATTCGAACGTTATAATCGCCTTTTGCGTACTTTTGCACGATCTCGTTGATTTCCATAAACGGTTTTGTCAGGCGCGCCGTCGTATAGTAGACCGCAATGACGGAGAGCAGAACCGCGATGAGAGACACCAGCATCACTTCGGCATACGCCATACCGACCGCGCCGCGTGCATCGGTTATGTCGATATAGAAGCGTACCACATGGGTTGCTACGCCGTCTGTGATAACAGGCTTAGTGCCCGCAAGCATATAAAAACTGCCCTTTAGTTGCGTAAAACGCACGCTGCTCGCGTCTAAATCGGAGACGGCGTTCAGCATGCGTGATATCTCTTCCTCCGAATAGCGAACGTCCATGATCGTGTTCCACTTCGAGCCGGAGGCATATTGCGCCATGGCGCCGTCCACGGAGATGATCTGAATCAACCCGTCGTAGTGCCTTGCGATTGTGTTGAGCTCCTGAATCGAGGCGCTTTCGCCTGCGATAGGGCTCTTTGTGTTAAAGTACAGCTCGGTAACAATGCTGATTTCGTTTGCGATATTCTGCTTTTCCTGCCGCATGACAAAGCCGGACATCAACGCCCCGACAATTAAGCCGGAGAGAAGTAGAAGCCCGAGCGTGAGGCCCATATAGGTTGCCAGCATTCGGGAAAAGAGCGTTCTGAGAAAGTCTTTGCGCATCGTACCGCATCACTTCTGTTCGAATTTATACCCAACGCCCCAGACGGTGCGGAGCTCCCACTCGTGATCGTCACCCAGCTTTTCGCGGATACGCTTAACATGTACATCAACCGTTCGCGAATCGCCAAAGAAGTCAAATCCCCAAACCTGTTCGAGGAGCTGTTCTCTTGTGAACACCTTGCCCGTGTGGCTTGCAAGAAAATAGAGAAGCTCAATCTCTTTGGGCGGCATCTCAAGCTGTCTTCCGTCCAACGTGACCGCATAGTTTTCGAGCGATACGGTCAACCCAGGCAGCGAGATCGTCCGCGCGGGTTCCGTCGGCGTACTGCGGCGAAGAACCGCCTTGATGCGCGCGATGAGCTCCTTTGCGTCAAAGGGTTTGCTGATGTAATCATCCGCGCCGAGCTCCAGCCCCTGTACGCGATCGCCCGTGTCACCCTTTGCGGTAAGCATGATGACAGGCGTTTCGCTCTCCATACGGATGTCGTGGAGAACCGCCCAGCCATCGCGCCCGGGCAACATGATATCCAGCACGACGAGAGAGGGTTTGGTCTCGTGAAAAGCCGCCATCGCGGATGTTCCATCCGCGCAGGTATACACCTGAAATCCGGCTTTTTTGAGATATAATTCGATGATGGCGAGTATGTTTCTGTCGTCATCTATGACCAGAATGGTATTGTTTTCCATCCGATCACCTCCGTAATTGATAGGAAAATCAGTGTAATGAACTGCGTTTCTTACAATGTATCTTACATTTGGGTAAAGTATAACAGAGATTAATCTGTTTGTCCAACACGGTTGAAAATTGTCACACAAACGCCGCAAGCGGCAATCATTTGCGGCGTTTGCATATACGTTTTGGGGTGCTTTCCCCATTTCTGCACGATTTACGATTTTAGCGTGACTACCGTAACCCCCGCGTCACCTTCGCCATATGCGCCGATGCGATAAGTCTTTACGCGCGGATGGTTCTTGAGGTATTGCTGAACGCCGCTTCTGAGCGCGCCGGTCCCCTTGCCGTGCACCACATAGAATTCATGCACACCGGTAATCTGCGCGTTGTCGATGAATCGATCGAGCTCCAGGCACGCGTCGTCCACCATACTTCCGCGCAGATCGATCGAAAGCGCGCTGCCGCGATCCTGCGAAAGCGAAATCTTCGCGGCGGTCTGCTGTGGTTTTTTCTTTTGCTCCACCGGGCGAATGTCATTGAGCGGAATGCTGAGTTTCATCACGCCCGCCTGCACCAGCACCTCGCCTTTGCTGTCCGCCGGTTTGAGCACGGTCGCTTCCTGACCAAGGGTGATGAGCTTCACACGCTCGCCGGGGTGTACCTTTGCGGGCGCTTCGCCCGCCGTGTCCCGCTGCACTGCCTGCTCGTAGAGGCGCTCCTCCGTCTTTCGCATGGCGTCTCGGGAAGTCTGCACTGCGCGCTCCAACTGTTTTTGATCGATGTTTTCGATAGAACGCAGCTGCACGATCAGTTTTTCCATATCCTGCCGCGTCTCCTGCACCATCCGGCGCGCGTCTTCGCGCGCTTTCTGCCGAAGCAGCGTCTTTTCGTCTTCGAGCTTCTTTTTCTCTTTTTCCAGCTCGGTCTTAATCTTTTCGGTTTCGATGCGGGTTTTATAAATCGCCTCTTTATCGTTTTCGGCGGTTCTTCTTGCCTGCTCTGCTTCCGAAAGAACGGTTTCAAACGCAACGTCCTTTTTCTGGAGGAAATCCTGTGCGCGGTCGATCACCGCGTCACTTAGTCCCAGCCTGCGTGAAATCTCGAATGCGTTGCTCTTGCCGGGGATGCCGATGAAGAGCCGGTAGGTCGGGCAAAGGCGATCCACATCAAACTCCATCGAAGCGTTTTGCATGCCCGCGTGCATCAGCGCAAACGCCTTGATCTCGCTGTAGTGCGTGGTGGCGATGGTCAGTGTGCTGCGCTCATAGAGGCTCTCCAGGATTGCCTGCGCCAGCGCCGCACCCTCCACGGGGTCTGTGCCCGCGCCAAGCTCGTCCAGCAGCACGAGCGAACGTCCGTCCGCTTCCGCAAGGATGCGCACGGTGTTCGTCATGTGTGAGGAGAAGGTGGACAGGGATTGCTCAATCGATTGCTCGTCTCCGATATCCGCAAACACGCTGTCAAACGTGGAGAGCTCCGTCCCCTCCTGCGCGGGGATGAACATTCCGCTCATCGCCATCAACGTAAAGAGGCCGACGGTCTTGAGTGTGACGGTCTTGCCGCCTGTGTTTGGGCCGGTGATGATCAGCGTGCGGAACGTTTCGCCGAGCCAGATATCAACAGGCACCACTCGGTCTTTTGGAATCAGCGGATGCCGCCCGCGCAAGATCCGCACGCATCCCGCCTCGTTAAGCTTCGGACGTACGGCGCGTTGATCCCGCGCCATCACGGCACGCGCAAAGATGACATCCAGTGCACCCATGACGTTGCAGCTGATGTGAATTTCATCCGCAAAGGGCGCAATCATCGCGGTCAATCCGGAGAGAATGCGTTCGATCTCGTTTTTCTCGTCAATGAACAACCGCTTGTTTTCGTTGCCGAGCTCCACCACGGCGGAGGGCTCGATAAACAACGTCGCCCCGCTGCTGCTCTGGTCGTGAACCAACCCCGCTACCTGCGAACGGCACTCCGCCTTGACGGGCAGCACATAGCGCCCGTTACGGATGGTGATGACCGCTTCTTGCAGATATTTTTGCGTGGTCTGGCTCTTGAGCATGCTGTTGAGCTTTTCGCGGACGCGCTCGCCGATGATTTTGATCTGTCTGCGGATGCGGCTGAGTTCCGGTGAGGCGTTATCAGAAATCTCGTCCTCGCCCAGGATGCAGCGCGCGATTTCTTCCTCCACCGAGCGGTGCGAGGTCAGCCTGTTTGCAAGGTTGCAAAGAAGACTGTTCTCGTCTCCGTTTTGCAGGATTTCTTTTGCTTCCCGCGCGGCGCGCATCGCCTGCGCAATCGCGAGCAGTTCCCGCGTGCTCAAGAAGAGCGAAGCGTGCATCCGGCCAACCAACTCACGCACATCCGGAAATCCTGAAACCGGCGTTCGCCCCGTGCGGGTGTAGATACTCTCCGCTTCCCATGTCTGCTCTTGCAGTGTTTCCGCCTCTTTGAGCGAGGTGACCGGGCGCAGCTTTTCCGCGAACTCGTGCCCGACTTCGCTTGCCAGATGCTGCTTTAATATAGAAAGAATCTTATCGTATTCCAGTGTTGTAAATGTTTTTTCCTGTATCATAGTTCCCCCGATACTTTTTCTGGACGCAGCCTGCTTTCATTATAAAGCACGCGCCGCAAAAGAAAAGTGTGTCTTGATTGGTTTTAAAGTGGATTTGCCCGTAAAAAAGAAGAAAAGCCCCGTCTCGATTACCGTGACGGAGCAAATCAATACACGTCTTAGCGAATCTCTTTGAGATATTCGCCAATACGCCGCATCGCTTCTTCGATGTGTTCCATCGAAGTGGCATAGCAGCACCGAATATGCCCCTCACCCGCTGCGCCAAACGCGCTGCCGGGAACGGTAACAACCTTTTTGCTCGCGAGAAGCCCATCGCAAAACTGTTCGCTCTGCATGCCCGTGGAACGAATCGACGGGAACACATAGAACGCGCCTTCCGGCTCGTTGCACTCCAAACCAAACGAATTGAACGCGTCGATGATGGTTCTGCGCCGCGATTCATATTCGCGAATCATATACTGCGTATCCGCAAAATTGTCGGCAAAACCCTGTTCCAGCGCGGCAATACCCGCCCACTGCGCGGGTGTCGGCGCACAGAGCATCATCAGCTGATGCACTTTGCGCATCGCCGCGATGATCTCCGCAGGTCCGGCCGCATAGCCCAAGCGCCAACCGGTCATGGAGAACGCCTTTGAAAAGCCGTTGAGCACGATGGTGCGTTCCAGCATGCCCGGAAGAGCCGCAAACGAAACATGATGTTTGCCGTTAAAGGTCAACTCCGAGTAGATTTCGTCCGTCACCACGAGGATGTCCGTCCCGCGCACGACATCCGCAATCGCTTCCAGATCGCTTTTTTCCATGATTGCGCCTGTCGGATTCGTCGGAAACGCAATTAAAATCGCCTTTGTTTTTGGCGTGATGGCAGCCTTGAGCACATCCGCGTTCAGGCGGAACTTATCTTCGTGCTTCGTCTGGATCGCGACGGCCTTGCCGCCCGCGAGCTCGATCGACGGCGCATAGGAAACATAGCACGGCTCGTGATAGATCACCTCGTCGCCGGGGTTGATAATTGAACGCATGGCAAGGTCGATCGCCTGGCTTGCGCCAACGGTGATGAGCACATTGTCGATGGATTCATAGCCGTTGATGTTGTATCGCTCCGAAAGAAAGCGCAGAATAAGCTCCCGCAAGTGCGGGTCGCCAGAGTTGGAGGAGTAAGGCACGCGCTCGGTCTTGAGACGCTCTGCAACGTATTTACGGATGCGTTCGGGCGTCGGAAAATCCGGCTCGCCAACGCCAAGGCTGATGTGCGAATCGCCCAAAAGATCAAAATATTTCCGAATGCCCGAAGGCGGAATGCGCCGTACGCAACTCGAAAGTAAGCTCTGATAATCCATATGTACCCCTGTTTTCGTGAGTGCTCCTGCAAAACATCATCGGCCTGCTGCCATGCCCGGTTTTGCGAGAGTAGAATTACTATAACATGAACACATTTTGCCGTCAAACAGATTTATGGCGCAAAAAAGACGCTCTTTTTATCGAATTCGCTCTGATTTGACCCGCTAATTCATCGCAATATCGCCCAGCAGCGTGCCGTAGCGTTCGCTTGCGAGCTCGATGAGCCGCGCGCTCTCCTCGCCGCCCTGCTGCAAAATCTCCTTTGCGGCTCTTGCCGCTTCCTCCAGTAGCCTTGCGTCCATTGCACCGGAAAGCAGCCCCGAGCCGTCTTCCCCATGCTGTCGGGTACCGATAAAATCCCCGGGGCCACGCAGCAGCAGGTCTTTTTGCGCAATCTCGAAGCCGTCGTTTGTCTGCGTCATGGTCAGCATGCGCTCGTTTTCCTCGCTGCTCTCCACACCGTAGAGCAGGAAGCAATACGCCTGTTTCGCGCTCCTTCCAACTCTGCCGCGGAGCTGATGCAGCTGCGAAAGGCCGAAGCGCTCCGCACCCTCGATGACCATGATGCAGGCGTTGGGCACATGTACGCCAACCTCAATCACCGTCGTCGTCACAAGAACGTCTGTCTCTCCTGTGCGGAAGGCGCGCATCACGCGTTCCTTATCCGCTTCTTTCATCTGTCCATGCAGTTTTGCGATTCTTGTCTCCGGCAACTTCTTTTTCAGTTCCGCATAGAGTGCGTCTACGCTAGGACACTCGATTGTGTCGCTCTCCTCAATCGCCGGGCAAACGACATAGCTCTGCACGCCCTCTTTTGCCTGCGCGGCGATGTAGGCATACATATCCTCGCGCTTGCTTGCGCGAATCACGCTGGTTTTAATCGGCTTGCGTCCCGGCGGCAACTCGTCGATCACGGAGATGTCGAGGTCGCCGTAGAGAATCAGCGCGAGAGTGCGCGGAATCGGAGTTGCGCTCATGACCAGCATGTCCGGGCGGGTGCCTTTTTCGAGCATCGCCGCGCGCTGGCGCACGCCGAAGCGGTGTTGTTCGTCCGTGACGATACACCCAAGATCACAAAAGCGCACATCTTCGGAGAGCAGCGCATGTGTGCCGACGATGAACAGCGCGCTCCCGTCCGCAATTTGCTTGAGCGCGGCGTCCCGCTGTGCTTTTTTCATACTGCCTTTGAGCAGTACGACCGTATCCCCAAATAGTTCTGTAAAGTTTTGCGCGTGCTGCTCAGCAAGAATCTCCGTTGGAGCCAACAGTGCGCCTTGCTTTCCGTTTCCGGCGGCAACGCAGAGGGCATACATCGCAATCGCCGTCTTGCCGGAGCCGACATCTCCCTGCAGCAGCCGGTTCATCGGCACCGGCGCGCGCATGTCGATGGAGATTTCCTCGATCACACGCAGTTGCGCCTTGGTCAGCGAAAACGGTAATTGCGCCGTAAATCGGTTCAGTACTCCACTCGTGTCAAACGAAAAACCGTTCTGGCGGAGGCGTTCCGCCTTTTGCAGCTCGACGATAATGAAATACAATAATGTGTTTTCAAAATCCAACCGCCGCCGCGCAAGCTCCAGTGCCTCCCGGCTAAAAGGGAAATGCGCGTGCCGCAGCGCGAGCGCGAGCGGAACGAGCGAATAGCGCTCCAGTATCGTCCTCGGCAGCGGTTCGGGGATCTTGTCCCAAACACTCTCGAGACAGGCAAGCATACTGTCTCGCCAAGCACGCTGATTCATGCCCTTCACGGTAGGATACACGGGCACAATGCCCGGCAAAGCCTGCGAAAGCGACGGGTTGAGCAGCGAAACGCCGTTTTTTTTGAGTACTCGGCCGCAGGCATAGGTAATCTCGCCAATTTGCAGCTGCGAACTTCGATAGGGCTGATTGAACCACTTGAGTGTGATCTTGCCGGTTTCATCCTGCGCGGGTGCGGAGAGCATCGTCATCCCTTTCTTGCGAAAATAGCGCGCGGCACCGCTGATGCGTACCTGTACCGCCGCGTTTTGCCCGTTTACAAGTTGGGAAATCGGCACGGCCTTCGTATAATCTAAATAATCTCGCGGAAGGCGAAAGAGTAAATCGCGCACACAAGTTACGCCGAGCGTTTCAAACAGCTCCGCGCGCTTGGGTCCGATTCCTTTTACGCTGGTCAGTGGGGATTCCAGCATAGCCCCATCCTTCCCCCTTGCTCGTTTGTTTCAATATATCCTGCTTTGCGTAAAAAGCCGACGACGGGAACACGTCGTTCCGTCGCCGGCTGTTCGGCTCACAATTGCGCGGCTATCCTTGGTTATTGCACCGCGACGTAGTAATAATACAGCGGCTGACCGCCTGCAAGCACCATAAACTCCGCGTTTTCAAATTCCTCCTGGAGCTTGTCGGCAATCGCCTGCGCGTCCTGTTCCGTTTGGCCTTCACCAAAGTAGAGGGTCACAGTGCAGGCATCGTCCCCGCGCTCAGCAATCATCTTGCGCACAAGCTCGCTTGTTGCATCCGCAACCGTCTTTCCCGAAACGGCAAGGTGGTTGTTGACTAGTCCGATCATATCGCCTTTTTTCACCGAGGTGCCGTCAAAGGTCGTGTCACGCACGGCATAGGTGATAGAGCCGCTGATGACATCCGCAATCGCTTCCTTCATCGCAGTTTCATTCTCTGCGATAGTGGAGTCTTTGGAATACGCCATACAGGCCGCGATGCCCTGCGGAATCGTCTTGGTCGGAATCAGCACAACGCCTTTTTGCGTCAGCTCGCTCGCCTGCTGTGCCGCGAGGATGATGTTGGAGTTGTTGGGCAGCACAAACACGTTTCGCGCGTTGATCTTGTTGATCGCGGACGCAATGGCGTCGATGCTGGGGTTCATCGTCTGCCCGCCGGAGATCAACGCGTCCACCGCGAGCGCACGGAAGAGCTCGTCGATACCGTCGCCGGTGCTCACCGCAAGCAGGCCAAATTCCTTTTCGTTGCGCTTGCGTTCCGCCATGAGTTCGCGGTTTTGTTCACGCATGTTTTCAATCTTGAGTTTGTCCAGTTCGCCGAGTCGGAGCGCCATCTGCAGCACCTTGCCCGGTGAATTGGAGTGCACATGTACTTTGATCATGTCCGCGTCGCTTGCAACGACGACGGAATCGCCAAGGCGTTCGAGGTGGTTGCGGAAGCTCTCGATCTCCGCTTCATCGGTCTCCGGCGAGAGATGAATGATGAAAAATTCCGTACAATAACCGTAGGTGATGTTTTCGCCGGAAAAGCTGTCGATGTTGGAGGTCTCCTGCGCGGGTTGTTCCGCCACGACTTCCTCGTAGCCTTCAATCTCTTCGCCATCCAGCGAGAGCTTGAAGCCTTTGTAAATCGTGAGCAATCCTTTTCCGCCGGAATCGACCACGCCCGCCTCTTTGAGTACCGGCAGGAGATTTGGCGTATCCGCAAGCGCTTTTTCGCCGCTTGAAAGCATTTCATCCATCAAACGGTAGACATTTGCGCCCTGCTCCTGCAGGCTTGCGACATGCTCTGCAATCACGCGGGAAACGGTGAGGATGGTACCTTCCTTCGGCTTCATAACCGCCTTATAGGCGGCCTCTGTCCCCTTGGTCAGCGCGGCGGAAAGAAGCTCTGCGTCCACAAATTCCGCGCCCTTGAACGCGCGGGAAAAGCCGCGGAAGAGCTGAGAGAGGATCACGCCGCTGTTGCCGCGCGCACCCTTGAGCGCGCCCATGCTCAGCGCGTCGGCAACCTGCGTTGCGTTTGCGCTCTCCGGCAGTGTGCGAATTTCGTGCACCGCGCTCTGCATGGTCATAGACATATTGGTGCCCGTGTCGCCATCCGGGACAGGGAACACATTCAAAGCGTCGATAGCCGCTTTGTTTCTCTCCAGCAGCGTTGCGCCAGCGATAATCATATCGCGCAGCTGTGCGCCGCCGATCTTCATATTTTTATCCAATTTTTCCTCCGAAATGTTCGGGTCCCAAGAGCCGAACCGCGTTATACGCGAATGTTTTCGACGTGGACATTGACTGAGTGAACCGTAACGCCGGTCATCTCTTCCACACGATACTTCACATTGCTCTTGGCATTCTGGGCCACTGCGGGCAAAGATACGCCATACTCGAGCGTGACATAAAGGTCGATATCAATCACGTCGGGTGAAACGACCGTAACTTTGACGCCGCGGCGCATGTTATCTTTTCCGAACAGTTCGATGAACGAATCACTCGCCTTTTTTGCATTCATGCCGACAATGCCGACGTTTTCTACGGCCGCAAAGCCTGCGATGCTCGCGATCAAATCGTCCGCAATGGTGATCTTTCCAAGAGTTGTTGTCATTTCCGCTGCCATACGTTACGCCTCCTTTTTTGATGCTTCTATTTTATACCAAGCGCACGAACCCCCGCAACCGCGTAACCAGTCCCCGCGGGGTATACGCAAGGCGTTGTTGTAGCCTGCGTGTGAACATTCTGCGGCGCGGCAGAAGCGATTACTCTTCCTCATCCTCGGGCAGGATGCCATTATGGAAGAACTCCTGTACGTCGTCGTTGTCGTCGAGCTTCTCTAAGAAACGCTCCACCTTTTCAACCGTTTCCGCATCCGCGATGTTCACGGTGTTCTGCGGAATCATCTGTACTTCGGCCGAGATAAACTCGTAACCCGCTGCTTCCAGCGTCTCGCGCACGCGGGAGAATTCAAGCGGATCGGTGTAGATTTCAAATGCGTCGTCCTGCGCGACAAAGTCGGCAGCGCCTGCGTCCAGCGCCTGCATCATGACCTCGTCCTCGTCCATCAGCGCGGTGCGTTCAATCACGATCACGCCTTTTTTATCAAACATCCAGCCGACGCAGCCGCTGTTGCCGAGGTTGCCGCCGCTCTTGTCAAAGATATGGCGCATTTCCGCTGCGGTACGGTTCCTGTTGTCGGTGACCACTTCGACGATGATCGCCATATTGCCGGGGCCATAGCCTTCGTAAACGATCTCTTCGTAGTTGACGGAGTTGCCTTCGCCCGCGGCCTTCTTGATGGAGCGGGAGATGTTGTCGTTGGGCATGTTGTTGGCTTTCGCTTTGGCAATGACGTCGCGCAGCTTATTGTTGTTGGCCGGGTCTGCGCCGCCTTCTTTGACCGCGATTGCAATCTCTCTGCCGATTTTCGTGAAGATTTTGCCGCGCTGGGAATCGGTCTTTTCTTTTTTATTCTTAATATTCGCCCATTTGGAATGTCCTGACATATGTCCTCCTAAAATTTACCCTTCCACTATTCTAAATTCACGGGAAAATGCTATCCCCGGAATCAAAATCCTGTTATGATTGCCGAATCTTCTTATACGTTTTCGCAATCGATTGCAGATCCGCCCAAACGTCCTTCTTTTTCGACTCGTCCCGAAGCAGCGCCGCCGGGTGATAGGTCGGCAGAAACAAGGTTCCGTTCTTCTCCATCCATTGCCCGCGCACGCGCGTGATTCTTGCTTCCCGTTCGTAAACATGCCTAGTTGCGGTTGCTCCCAAACAGACGACGATCTTGGGTCTGATCAGCGCATACTGCATCCGAAGGATGGGTAAACAAGCTTCCGCTTCTTCGTCCAGCGGGGTTCTATTCCCCGGAGGACGGCATTTGACAACGTTGGTAATATACAGTTCTTCGCGCCGTATGTCAATCGCTGAAAACATTTTATCCAGCAATTGCCCTGCTTTTCCGACGAAAGGACGCCCTTTGGCGTCTTCATCCGCTCCCGGCCCTTCGCCAACGAGCATGATGTCCGCATTGCGGTTGCCTTCGCCAAGGACGATGCTGTGGCGCTGCTGACACAACCCGCAACGACGGCAGTCTGCAATTTGCCGCTCGATTGTCTCCCAGCTCAAGTCCGCCATTTCACGCCTGCTTTCCGTCGATTCAATCGAATTTATACATGCTCTGCCGCATCTTCATCGAGCATGAAGATCGCGTTCTGGTGCAGTTGCAGGTAGCTCGCCGGAATGCTTGGAAGCACGGGCCCTGAGATGACAAGCGGCGCGATCGTGCTGAGTTCATAGCCGGAGAGGATCGCGATCACGCGCTTTGCCGCCATGATGGTCGAAATTCCGACCGTCACAACCCTTCCGCTTTCGCCGCGCTCCACATGCGTCACGGGCGCCAACTCAGAGTTTGGCATATTGCAGGCGATTCTTCCATCCGCGCCTACGGTACAAACGACGGTATCCAACCCGCCAACATCGAGAATTGCGTTCTCATAGTCGTTGCAAAGAACGCTCCAGTCCCGCGTCTGCGCGCTGGGAGAATAGATGTTCTCCGGCAAAATGTTCACGCGGTCATACAGCATGCTGTGCATCCGTGCTTCGTCGGTCGGTTCCCCGTCCTGCCGGACATGCTCAAAGAGGTTAAACGCGCGTACGCACGCCCAATCCAGCAACCCGTCGCTCGTCATGCCCGCAATCTTGCGGTAGGCGGAGGCGAGCTGCGCGCTGCAATCCAGCCCAATCACGCTGTTCGGCTTTTCGATCATGCAGCCTGCAAGCAGCGTTGCAAGCGCCTGACTGAGCGTGTCGCTGTCGCGATAGACGAGGACACTCATGACAGCTCTCCCATCGCTTCCACCGCGTTGATGAACAGGAGCACATCGCCATAAACTTCCTGACGGTTGATCTCGTTGAGCATCTCGTGCCGACCGTTTTCATAGAGCTTGAGTTCCGCTTCATGCCCGGTCTTTTTGAGCCAGTTGTAAACCTGCTTTACGCCCTTGCCCTTGCCGCCGACGGGGTCCATCGCGCCGGAAAAGACAAGAATCGGTTTTTTCGGCACACGAGCCGCCCATTTTTCATTGGAGATTTCGCCTAACCCGGTGAATACATCAAACATCGCGCTCGACGTAAACGGAAAACCGCAGTTCTCGTCTGCGTTGTATGCGTCAACCCGCGCTTCATCGCGCGAGAGCCAGTCGTTTGCGGTACGGTTGGGTTTGAAGGCATTGTTGTAGGAGCCAAAGCTCATTTGGAAGAGCGTATCGCTCGGCAGCTTTCCGCCGGTCTTTTTCATCTCGCGCTTGGCAATCCATTTTCCGATCGCGAGCACCGGGTTTGCGCCCGCTGTGCCGGAGAAGATGTAAGCTTCAAAATCCTCGCCGGTGCGCCCCGCGTAGGTACGCGCGAGAAAAGAGCCCATCGAATGCCCCATCAGGATGAACGGGATGGCGGGATAATCTTTTTTCACGAGCTCGCGCATGGTGCGCATATCCGAAACCAAAGCGTCCCAGCCGTTTTTTTCGCCAAAATAGCCTTTGGGAACGCCTGCTGCAATGCTCTTTCCGTGGCTTGCAATGTCATTTCCATAGACCAGCACGCCGTTTTCCGCTAAGAACGAGGCAAACTCGTCATAGCGGTCGATATGCTCCGCCATACCGTGGGTAATCTGGAGCGCTGCGTGCGGATCTTCCGGCACCCACATACGGTAACGGATATCGCAAAGCCCGGTTGCGGAGGGAAATCGTTTCTCGCGAAGGGTGAACTTCATACGCCAAACCTCCCTGACAATAATAAAAAAGTATACCACCTTCCGGCGGAATACTCAATATTTCAACCAAGAATGTGTATGCTTATGCGCATGATTCCTCTCAACTCATTTAGAATTATCGTTTGATTTTCGTTCGACAGGAACATCCGGTTCGCTGTCTTACAATTCGCGTTGAAAAATCAACTCGCTTCCTTCAGCACCAGTCTGCGTAAATCCCAATTTCTTGAGAAGCTGAATCGAAGCTAAGTTCTGCTCCTCTACTCCGGCCTTCACCAGAACCAATCCTGCCTGATGCAGTTGCAGCAGCAGTTGCGTTACCACCTCAAACGCGAGCCTTTGCCGCGCAAATTGCGGCGCGATGGTATAGCCAATCCAGCATGCGTTTTGTTCCAGTTTCAGATAAAGATCCCCGACCAGCTCCCCGGTTTGCCGATCCGCAACCGCAAGTTGAACGCCGTCAGCGAATTTGGGTTGCATCAAAAGCGCTGCTTTATATTCTAGATATTTCTTGCCCTTAAAGCCCTGAAACTGCATCCAGTCAAGGTTGTTGCGATATGACATAAACGCTTCTATGTCGTTTTCCTCAAACGGACGAACTCTGCAGCGCTCGGTTTCAAATGTGATCGACATGTTCTGCTCCAATCGAAAAGACTAGAAGTATTATATCAGATCAGTCGATGACGATCTCGCAGTATTTACCAAACAGCTCCACTTCCGCGTCGTCGTGGGTAATCACGAGAATTGGGATTTGCGCCGCTAGCATAGCATTTGCCGCAATGCGCTTATTCTCCTCGTCCAGCCCGGTAAACGGCTCATCGAGAAACAAAATGTCCCCTTGATATGCCAGCGCGCGCGCAATCGCAACCCGCCGCTTCATCCCGCCGGAAAGCTCCCGCGGCAGCAGACATAGGCTCTCGCCCAAACCGAGCTTCTCCAGAGCGGCAGTTGCACGCGCGTCGTCCGACCCCAGCGCGGCGTTCTCCAGGGCGGTTGCCCAGGGAAGCAACCGATCCTCCTGAAACACAACGGCGGGTTTTCTGCCGGACATGCCGGAGATTTCGCCCGCCTCCGGTCTCTCCAGCCCCAGCAACAAGCGAAACAACGTCGTCTTCCCCGCCCCGGACGATCCCCGCAGCACGGTGACGCCGAAGAGTGAAATCTCAGCGGAGAATCTGTTCAAAACTACGTGCCCGCCGAACGATTTTGATACATTTTTTACCGAAATCCCATCATGCATCTCGTCGAATCCTCCTCATCCCCCGCACCAGCAGCCATTCCAGCAGCATCGAGAGCGCGACAATCATCAGCGTCCACGCAAACAGGTCAGCTGTTTCGATACGTAGTTTGGATTGATAGAGCATGTAGCCAATGGATTGTTTCGGCAGCGCGATGATCTCCGCCGCAACGCCGGATTTCCACGCAAAGCCGAGTGAGGTCGTGCACGCCGCGAGAAACTGCGGCAGCACGGATGGTACATATATTTTTTTCACGATTTTCCAGCGGGACAGGCCGAAAAGTTTCCCCATCTCGATCAGTCGCGGGTCCGTCTGCAAAATCGCCTCCGCCGTCGCCGTCCAAACCATCGGCACGACCATCAGCACGCTGATGACCAGCGGTACCATATCGGAAGAGAGCCACAACAAAGCAAGCAGGATAAACGACGTCACTGGGGACGCTTTCACTATCGCGCGGAGCGGAGAAAGCAGCGCCTCCGCAAACGCAGAACGCGCCGTGAGCACCGCGAGCAGTACGCCGAGCAACACACCGATGACATAGCCCGCCATAATTCGAAGCAGCGTCAACCCCGCATAAAGCCACGTTTCTCCCTGCGTGAGAAGCACCGCAAGGCGCGACAGCGTGGAAAGCGGAGAAGGAAGCAGGAGCTCCTTGCCGACAAGGAGACTCACCGCTTCCCAAACCGCGAGATAGATGAGCGCAATCAGCGCTGTTTGAAGAGCTTTTCGTTTATTCGGCATAGAGGTCGTCGCCGGGCAACTTGCCGCCGACCGACTTCGGATTTGCCGTGAAGAGCACGTTGAGCACGGCGGATGCAGCACTCTTTGCCTCGTCTCCCGTGATGCTGACGATATAGCTGCGCGGGATCGCCTGCTGCGCAATCGCGGCGGAGCCGACGATGCCGAGGTCAGCAATCTTCTGTGCCGCGTCCGCCGCGGTGTTCACTTTTTCAACCGAGGCGGCATAGTCCGCAAGGAACGCCTTCACCTGATCGGGATGCTCGTTATAGAACGTCCGGCTTGCGATGTAAACACCCATCACAAGCTTCGTGCCGGAGGCTTCTTCCCAAGCGGTGTTGAGGTCAAGCGCTACGCACACGTCGGGGTTTTTCACCATCACAGCGGAGACAAACGGTTCGGGCAGCAGCGCAATCTGCGCTTCACCGGAGGCGACCATTGCGGCAAGCGCGGTGTGTTCGCCAACGTATTCCACCTTCACCTGGTCGGTCAGCCCGTTTTGCGCCAGCAGGTAATCCAGCACGTATTGCGGGGTTGCGCCCTCGCCGCTGGCATAGATGGTCTTTCCCGCAAGGTCGGCAAGAGAGTGGATCGTTTCGCCGTTCTCGACGATATACAGCACGCCCAGCGTATCGAGGTTGAGCAGCACGACGTTGCCTTCGGTCTTGTTATACAGCACCGCCGCGAGGTTGAGCGGAACCGCCGCGATGTCGATTTCACCGTTGATAAATTTCCCAGTGACGACATCCGGCGCGTCCTGCAGCTCAACGTTATACTTTGCGGAATCGTCCATCATGTAGCTGATGCCCATGCCGGTCGGCCCTTTGAGCGCCGCGATGTTGACGGGTTCGGCGGGGGCTTTTGCGCAGCCCACGGCAAACAGCATGACCGCGAGGGTCAGAAATGCGAGTAGTTTCTTCATTCGTTTTCTCCTTTTGGCAGGCGGAACGCCCGCCCGTGCCGTTCTATTTTTCCATCGGAAACCAGTTTATCCATCGCGCGGTAGAGCGTCGTCCGGCTGATGCGCAGCGTATCCGCAAGCTGCGTTACGCTCCATTCCGATTCATACAGCCCGTTTTCCGCGCGGGTTTTGATGTGGTTAAGCACGCGTTCCTCTACGCTTTGCGGCAGGAAGCCATCCAACCGCCCGCTCAAAAAACGGATGCGCGCGGTAAGATAGCGCAGATAGTTTTCGGTGACGCGAAAGTCCCTCTGCATCATGCTCCGCAGAGCCTCTTCCGAGATCAGCAGCACCCAGGTGCTCTCCGGCGCCATCACACGTGCGACATACGCTTCCTCGTCGTGAAACAGCGAAGCCGCACCGAATAGATCGGTCTGCTTCAGCACGCTCATCGGCATCCTGCCGTTTTCACTCTCCTTTGTGACCACGCACGAACCGTATAGGATGATGCCCAGCGCGCGCTCCCTATCCGCGCGGTCAAAAATCACCTGATCTTTTTCATAATGCTCCACCCGTATGCCGGAAGTGCCGAGTAAAGAAACGATCTCTTCATCGGAAATTCCCGCAAAGAGAAACGTCTTTTGCGCAAGAGCGGCATATGCGGTTGGCTGAATCGATCGACTCATGCTCGTCCTCTCATACAGGCGCGATACCGACAGTGTCCCCGACACAATCTCGGCTTATCAACGTCACATTTGTTTCATATGGTACATTTTACCAGTTCTTTTCGTTTTGTCAATCCAGTATTTCAAGATCGATTGATCAAATTTTGCCCAAAAACACGAACTTGCGTTTGTATTTCATACCTTCCTATGTTATATTGAGTGAAAGAAATTTCACCCAAAAAGGAGCGACGGACGATGAAGTTGATCTCGTGGAATGTCAACGGGCTTCGCGCCTGCATCACAAAAGGGTTTTACGATTTTGTCAGCGAGCAGCAGCCGGATATCCTCGCCTTGCAGGAGACGAAGATGCAGCCGGAGCAGTTTGACGGCGGCATCGACGGCTACCAGATTTATTGGAACAGCGCGGAGAAAAAGGGCTATTCCGGCACAGCCGTGTTCACAAAGCATACGCCGATCCGCGTTACAAACGGAATTGGTTTTCCGGAACACGACAACGAAGGCCGCGTGATCACGCTGGAGTATCCCGATTTCTATTTTGTGACGGTCTATACGCCAAACTCGCAAAACGAACTCAAACGGCTCGATTACCGCATGACCTGGGAAGATGCATTCCTCTCCTTCCTAAAAGATTTGGATACGAAAAAACCCGTCATCGTCTGCGGAGACCTGAACGTGGCGCACAAGGAAATCGACCTCAAGCACCCGAAAGCCAACCGCAAAAACGCAGGCTTTTCGGATGAGGAACGCGCCTGCATGACGCGATTGCTTGAAAACGGGTTTATCGACACCTTCCGTCATTTTTATCCCGATCAAAAAGAGGCCTACAGCTGGTGGAGCTATCTGGGCAATGCGCGGGCGAACAACTCCGGTTGGCGCATCGACTATTTTGTCGTATCCGAACGCTTCATTGATCGCGTGGAGGATAGCCGAATTCTCAGCGATGTATATGGCAGCGACCACTGCCCCGTCCTCATTACCATCAAAGATTAAACGAAACCAAATTTGGGAGATTCTATGATCATTCTCGCGTCCTCCTCCCCGCGCAGGCGGGAACTGCTATCCATGATTGGGCTCAACTACATCATTGAAACGTCCGGCGAAGAAGAGATTCAGCCGCACGGACTGCCTCCGGCGGAGTTTGTGAAAACCCTCGCGCTGCAAAAGGCGCAGCCGGTTGCCGATCTGCATCCGGAAGACTGCGTCATCGGCGCGGATACCATCGTGTTTCTCGAAGGCGACATCCTCGGCAAGCCGCACACGCCGGAGGTTGCAAAAGCATATCTTTCCCGGATGCAGGGCAAAAGCCACGTGGTCTTCACCGGCGTTGCCGTGCTCAAAGATGGCAAAGCGGATGTTCGCCACTGTGAAACGAAGGTGACGTTTGCGCCTATGACGGATCGTGAGATCGATGCATATGTTGCAACCGAAGAACCGCTCGATAAAGCGGGCGCATACGGCGTGCAAGGCCCTGGCGGCATCTTTGTCGAGCGCGTCGAAGGCAATTATTTCAACGTCATCGGCCTGCCGCTTCCCCTGCTCTACAAAATGCTGATCGAAGCGGGAGAAGTTGTGATTTAGTGCTCCATTACTCAATGATCTATAGAGAAAAACAAACCAGTATATGAACCAAATTATCGAAGAAAAACTGAAACTGCTCCCTTCCTCTCCCGGCGTGTACAAGATGTTCAACGCAGCGGGCGAGGTTATTTATGTTGGAAAAGCCATTTCGTTGAAGAACCGCGTACGGCAATATTTCCAGTCTTCCAAAAATCACCCGCCGAAGATCACCGCCATGGTGCGGCAGATTGCGGATTTTGAGTATATCCGCGTCGCCAACGAGACCGAGGCGTTTTCGCTTGAGTCCAACCTCATCAAGGAATTCAAACCGAAATACAACATTCTCCTCAAGGACGACAAGCATTTTCCGTATATCCGTGTCGATCTGCGGCAGGATTTTCCGCGGTTGGAGGTAGTCCGCCGCGTAAAAAAAGACGGCGCAAAATACCTTGGCCCATTCCTCTCCGGCCTGCTGCTGCGGGATGGTCTCGCGTTGGTACGCGAGCAATACCCCATCCGCCAGTGTAAAAAAGACATCGCGCGCATGATTGCCCGGCGGGAGCGCCCTTGCCTGATGTATCACATCGGCAAATGCTGCGCGCCATGCTCCGGCGATGTCTCGCGGGAAGAATATCACAAGCTCATCGACGAGGTGATTTCGTTCCTTTCCGGCAACACGTCGGATATCCTCCGCTCGCTCAACGAGCAGATGACTGCTGCCGCCGAAGCAATGGATTTTGAGAAGGCAGCGGTTCTTCGTGACCGCATCCGCGCCATCGACAGCCTCAACGAAAAGCAGGCTGTCATCGCAACCACCAACACCATGCTGGATGTGTTTGCCCTCGCACGGCTCGAAACCAACGCGCTGGTATTTGCTCTCTTTGTGCGAAACGGAAAAGTCATCGGTACCGAAAAATTCCGTATGGACGCGGATACGGAAGAGAGCGACGCGGATATTCTCTCCGCCTTTCTCTCGCAGTATTATGCCGAATCTGCCTCCTTTGTGCCTGAGGTGCTGCTCTATCAGGACGCAACGGACATGGAGACGATCTCCGGCTGGCTCAGCGGGCTTGCCAAGCGAAAGGTTGAGGTGCACCGCCCGCAGCGCGGAGAGAAGCGAAAGCTCACCGAGATGGCGTATCGCAATTGCCTCGACGTGCTGGAAAAAGACGCTTCTCTGCAAAAACGCGCTTGGGAGCGCGGCGAGGGTGCGTTGACCCAGCTGAGCGCCATACTCGGTCTGGAGACGGTGCCGACGCGCATCGAGTGCTTCGATAACTCACATATTCAGGGTCGCGACACCGTGTCTTCGATGGTCGTGTTCAAGGACGGTCAGCCAGACAAGAGCGCGTATCGCCGTTTTCGCATCCGCGCAGACGCGGGCGGAAACGACCTCATCGCCATGCGGGAGGCACTCACCCGGCGTTTTAAGAAAGCCGAGGAGCAGGAAGCGGGATTTCTTCCGCTGCCGGATTTGCTGGTGATGGACGGCGGACCCACGCAGTTGCAGGTTGCACTAGACGTGTTGGAAGAGTTTTCGCTCGATTTTATCCCGACGGTGGGCCTCGCGGAGCTCAGCGAAACCATCTATGTCCCCGGCGAACCGATGCCGATTCGGCTGCCCCGAAACTCCGCGCCACAGCATCTCATCGAACGCCTGCGAGACGAAGCGCACCGCTTCGCGATCAGCTATCACCGCAATGTCCACAACCGCAACGCGCTGTATTCGGTTCTGGACAGCATCCCCGGCGTGGGAGACAAGCGAAAACGCGCGCTGTTCGACGCGTTTATGACGATTGACGCAATCAAAACTGCCTCGCAGGAGGAGCTTGCGGCGGTGCAATTGATCGATGCACGTACGGCAGAGTCGGTCTACCGCTATTTTCACCCGGATGAATCGGCAGCACCTGCCGAGGAAACGTAAGCCCACTTGTATCACAAAAAGCGCCCTTGACAGGCGCTTTTGTTTATCACGTTTCCCCTGTCTATGGGGTAAAACGCTATCATTGATCACTCATAAAACACTTTCCCTGTCTTTTGGGAAAACGTGATTCCTGAGCCGGAGATCAACCGGCAACAAGTTTTCCGACGATGGGGAGGCCTTCAAGGTTTTTCACGCCGTGAGGCGATTTATTCTTGATGATGTCGGTTAGGTCATTTCCGGCGGAATAGCCGTTGTGCTCGCCGTTTTTCCAAGCGCTGACATTGCTGACATCATAGATGATTCCATCGACCGCGACATAGGCGGGGTTTCCATTTTTGCCGTCATATTGCTTAAGTTGATCGAGCGTGAGCTCGAGTGTTCCGTCTGCCGCCGAACCAGTTGCCGCGGAGTCGGTCGCTGCCGCGTCGGTTGCCGCCGCACGATCCGTCGCCAAGGCGGGCGTCGTTGTCGCTGCGCTGTTCGCACCGCCTGCCGCGCAGCCGACCGCAAAGAGTGCCAGCGCAATAACGCTAATTAAGACTGTGATCATTCGTTTCATCTATCGTTACTTCCTTTCTCTATCGATCATGAAATCATCTTGTTAGCTATTTCTAACCAGATAATAGCAGAATAGTCGATTGCATGCAACCGACTTTCTATGTGTTTACGTGACTTGATCACGCAACTCAATTTAAAACATCAGCCGATCATCCGGCAACTAGTTTCCCGACGATCGGAACCCCGTCCAGAACGCCGGTTCCATGCGGAGATTTACCCAAGATCGCATCGGTCAAATCTTTTCCCGCAGAGTAGCCTTCGTGAGAGCCGTTTTTCCATTGGCGCACTCCGCCTACATCATATAGAACGCCGTCGACCGCGATATAAGCCGGATTTCCGTTCTTGCCGTCATACTGTTTGAGCTGATCCAGCGTAAGTGCGAGGGTTCCGTTCGCTGCCGAGGGTGTTTGAGCGGGGGTCACGGTCGGAACCGGTGTGATTGGCGCTTGTGTCGGCGTCAACCTCGGCGTTGCTGTGTCATTCGGAACAGCTTCTATGATCGCAACAACCTCCGTTGCCTCCGGTGCTACCGCCGCCGCTTCCGTCGCGCCTCCTGCGCAGCCAAAGGCGAAGAACGCAAGCAAGCTGATTGCTATGGTTGCGATTCGTTTCATATCGTTTATTTCCTTTCGTCAACACGTTTGTGTCTGAAAATCGCATCGGTGATTCAGCTACAAAATAGCACGAAAGCCGATTGCTTGCAATCGGCTCCGTTTGCATTCGTGTGACTTTATCACGATAGAACTATACGCTTATTTTGTGGTCATTCGCTCAGCAATCTGTTGTACCGCCTCTTTCAGCCGTTCCAGCGCGGGTACGATATAGACTTGTTCATCCGTCTCTAGCTTGAGCGAAGGCGCAACGTGCTTCTTCGTAATCGCAACTTCCTCAATGCTGACGGAGACAATCTTCTCAAAAGAAACGGTAAAGGCTTCCCCTGCTATCCCGCTCATCGGATTCGGCAGCGAGACGCCGGAAACGCCCATCTCATCCAGTGATAAATAGACTAGGCCAAGTCGGTGTTTGATCGAAAGCGCATTGAAACAGCCGTACCCCAAATAGAGTACAAGAGCAAAGCTGACGATGAGCACCAGTTCCGGCTCAGCCGCGGTAATCATCGCGCCCTGTGTGCTGCCAGCGCGGAGGATGTTCACGATATTGAGCCCGACGATGGCCAGAATGACGATCAAGTCACTCCAAAACATAAAATCCAACAAGCTGGTTATCTGACGATCCGCCTTTGCACGCAAGTTTGGCATACGATTCCCCCCGTTCTCTCACACATCTATGAATCAGACAAACAGAGGGCGGGAAATCCCGCCCTCCGCAAAAAAGAACTGCTTACTCTTCCTCTTCTTCTTCCTTCTTCGCCGACTCGATGATCTTTTTGGCGATATTGGCGGGCACATCCTCATAGCGGACAAACTCACTCGTAAAGGAACCGCGGGACTGCGTCATGCTGCGCAGATCCGTCGCGTATTTGAACATTTCGGAGAGCGGCGCTTCCGCGACCACAACTGTGCCGCCGTCTACGGGGTTCATGCCCAACATGCGTCCGCGGCGGGAGGAAAGGTCTCCGCTGATCGCGCCGACGTAATCGCTCGGCACGAAGATTTCGTAGCGGTAGATTGGCTCGATAAGCGTCGGATTTGCCTTCACGCACGCGGCCTTGTAGGCCAGGCGGGCAGCGGATTTGAACGCGACCTCCTTGGAATCGACCGGGTGATATTTTCCGTCATAGAGCGTGGCTTTGATGCCGACCATCGGATAGCCCGCAAGCACGCCACGCACGAGCGCTTCCTTAAGTCCTTTTTCAACCGCGGGGATGAATTCCTTCGGAACCACGCCGCCGACGATTGCGTTGACAAATTCATACTCCACACCCTCGGGAGCCGGCTCAAAGCGCATCTGGACAACACCATACTGGCCGCTGCCGCCGGATTGCTTCTTGTGCTTGCCTTCGGCTTCCGCCAGGGTATGAATGGTTTCACGGTACGGAATGCGCGGGTCGGAGAGCTGCGCTTCCACGTTGTTTTTATTCTTGAGCTTGCCGCAGACGACCTCAATGTGCATTTCGCCAAGGCCCTGAATCAGCACGTCGCCGGTCTCCGCGTTTTTCTCAATCTGGATGGTCGGGTCTTCTTCCTTGATGCGGTTGAGGCCGGAGATAACCTTGTCGTCTTCGCCCTGCTTCTTCGCGGTGACCGCGAGAGAAATCGCGGGTTTCGGGAACTCGATCTCATCAAAGATGATCGGGTCAGTCGCATCACAGAGCGTATCGCCCGTTGCGGTATATTGCAGCTTCGGCAGCACGCCGATGTCGCCCGCGTGCAGTTTTTCAATCGGGTAAGTCTTTTTGCCGCGCATCATGGCCGGCACCGTGGGTTTCTCCGCCTTCTCCGCGTTGGCATTGTAAGGCGCAACGCTGATATCGACCGCGCCGCGGTAGACCTTGATGATCGAATATTTGCCAAACTGGTCAAACGTGGTCTTGATGACCTGCGCCGCAAACTTGCCTTCCTGTTTGACGACGACATCCGAGCCGGTCTTGACGCTCTTTGCATTCGGCGCGGTTGCCTGAGAAGCATCCGGCAGGTACTTGACCGCCATGTCGAGCAAGGTTGCAACGCCGATGTTCTGCGCAGCAGAGACGCAGGTCACGGGGGTAACAACGCCGCTCTGCACGCCGACGGAAAGGCCTTTGAGCATCTCTTCGCGGCTGAGTTCGAACGTTTCGAGATATTTTTCCATCAGCTCTTCGTCCGCTTCCGCAGCGGCTTCGGTGAGCTTCTCATAGTACGACTGCGCCTGGCTTTCCATCGAGGCGGGGATTGCAACTTCCTTCTCGCCTTTGCCGTCAAACAGCTTTGCGGTCATGTGGACAACGTCCACATAGCCCTTGAATACGCCACCTTCGATGATGGGCAGCTGGATCGGAACCACACTGGGGCCAAACTTTGCGTTGATCTCGCCCATGACCTTCTCGAAGTTCGCGTTTTCGCGGTCGAGCTGGTTGATGACGATCATGCGCGCCTTGTGCGCTTTTTCGCACATGGACATGGCCTTCTCCGCGCCGACAACCGGACCGGAGACCGCGCTGATGATGATCAGCGCGCTGTCGGCAAGCGCCATCGCAGCGGTGACTTCGCCGTAAAAATCGAAGAAGCCCGGTGCGTCGATGACGTTGATCTTTGTGTTCTTCCACTCCAGCGGAGCGAGGGCGACGTTGATGGATATGCCGCGGGCGATCTCCTCCGGGTCGTAGTCGGTGGTCGTGGTGCCGTTTTCAACCTTGCCAAGGCGGTCAATCAGCCCGGCATTAAACAGCATAGCCTCGCTAAGCGTGGTCTTACCCTCGCCGCCATGCCCGAAAACGCCAATATTACGAATGTCTTTCGCGGTGTATTCCTTCATTTCGGTTCCCCCTGTATGTGATTTGAACGCGTAGGTCGCGTATTTCGAATCCGTCTGTTACGGATACAGTTCCGATGTTCAGAAATTACAGACTTGTCGCGCGTCAGGGAAAATGTCGCGCCACGTATTATTTTATCAGCTTGAAAACGCCTTGTAAACCACGAATTTGGCTTCCTGTGCCGCGCGGGGTTAGACGTTCCAGCTCGCGAGGTAGGCTTCCTGTTCGCTCGTGAGCGTATCGATTGCAATGCCCAGCGCGCTGAGTTTGCGCATGGCGACCTCACGGTCGATCTCCAGCGGGACGGCATATAGTTTCGGCTCAAGCTGCCCTCTGTGATCCGCCACAAAGCGCGCACAGAGCGCTTGAATGCCAAAGCTCATGTCCATGATCTCCGCCGGGTGCCCGTCGCCCGCGGCGAGGTTCACGAGGCGGCCTTCGCCGATCACGTTGATCCAGCGTCCGTTTGCCAATTCAAATCCTTCGATGTTCTTACGCATCGCTTTACGATCGATCGCGATCTCGGCCAGGCGATGGACATTGACTTCCACATCAAAATGCCCGGCATTGGTCAGGATTGCGCCGTCTTTCATCACGAGGAATTCCGGCTCGTCAATGACCTTGATATCACCCGTGACGGTGACAAACACGTCGCCAATCTTCGCGGCTTCGATCATCGGCATCACGCCAAAACCATCCATGACGGCTTCGATCGCCTTGATTGGGTCGACTTCGGTAACGATGACGTTTGCGCCGAGACCTTTTGCGCGCATCGCAACACCCTTGCCGCACCAGCCGTAGCCCGCGACAACAACGGTTTTGCCCGCGATGACGAGGTTTGTCGTGTGGTCGATGCTGTCAAACACGCTTTGTCCCGTGCCATAACGGTTGTCGAAGAGGTGCTTGCAGTCCGCATTGTTGACCGCAAACATCGGGAAGCGCAGTTCCTTTGCCTTGTCCATTGCAACCAGACGGACGATGCCCGTCGTGGTCTCTTCGCAGCCGCCGAGAATTTTTTCGATCAGCTCTGGAAACTTCGTATGGATTGCATGCACGAGATCGCCGCCATCGTCGATGATGATATCCGGCTCCGCCATCAGCACGCTCTCAATGCACTCGTTATATTCTTCCTTCGTTGCGCCGTGGAGCGCAAAGACGTTGATGCCACCTGCCGCCAGCGCCGCAACCACATCGTCCTGTGTAGAGAGCGGGTTGCTTCCGGTAACATACATCTGTGCGCCGCCCGCCGCAAGCACGCGGCAAAGGTAGGCGGTCTTCGCTTCCAGATGGATCGAAAGCGCAACCTTCAGTCCCGCAAAGGGCTGATCCTGTTCAAAGGATGCACGGATACCGTTTAGAATCGGCATATTGCGGCGAACCCATTCTATTTTCTGTTCGCCCTCCGGCGCAAGGGAAATATCGCGAATGCGGTACATGTTTCTCTCTCCTTTGATGGTGATAATTGTGTTTTTTTGTATGTGTTATCGCATTGCCGTTTCGGGCGCTTTCGCCTGCTGAGAAAACACCGCGATGGCAGCCTGCAACTGGGTATCCTTTGCAGGGTCCAGCATGTCGATCGAGGTATCCTTGAGCTCTTCGGGCAAGTCGACCACGATGTCCGGTGTGATACCGATGCCCTGGATACAAACGCCGTTCGGCGTATAGTACGCGTCCGTGGTCATCTTTGCCCAGCCCTTGCCGTCGCTCAGATGAAAATAGCTCTGCACGATTCCCTTGCCAAATGTCTGTGTGCCGACGATGGTTGCAATCCCATAATCCTTCAGCGCGCCGGTAAGCAGTTCGCTTGCCGAGGCGGAGTTTCCGTTGACCAGCACGACGATACGCATGGGTAGCTGCTGATCCCCCTTGGATTTGTAGACATCCTCGCCGCCGCTTTTGGAGCGAATGCTGACAATCACCTTGTCCTTGGGAATCATGGTATAGGCAACGTTCAAGACTTCTGTCAGCCCGCCGCCCGGGTTGTCCCTAAGGTCGATGATGAGGTCCTTTACCCCTTGCTGTTCCAGCGCGTCAATCGTGTTTTGAAAATCGCTTGCCACGCTGCCGTTGAACTCGGAAATGCGAAGATATCCGATGTTTCCGCTCAGAATCTGTGATGTGACGCGCACGATATGGATCTCCGCGCGTTTTACGCTGACCGTCGTCTCCACCCCGTTGCGCAGATAGGTGAGCTCGTCCGGAATTGCTTCATCCTCAGAAAAATACGTGATGACTTCGTCGAGGCTCTTCCCTGCGGTCGCTTTTCCGTTGATCTTTGTGATGATATCGCCTTTTTGAATGCCCGCGCGCTCGGCCGGCGCGCCGCTGTAAACGCTGATGACCAAAGCCCCCGTATCGTCCGGCGCCTGAATGCTGATGCCGATGCCGACATAGTCCCCCGCGTTGCTGGAGAGGAGTTGTTGATATTCCTCTTCCGTGAAATACTGGGCGTACGGGTCGTCCAGCTTGCCGATCATGCCGCGCATCGCCGCATCCAGCAGCTTGTCGCTGTCCAGCTCTTTTTCATCATAGAAATAATATTGGGAGTGGATGGTCTCGTATAATTCCTGCAATGCCGCGGACTCCAGCGAATCCGTCTTTCCGCGCTGACCCATGGTAAACACCATCGCGAACACGAGGATGAGCACGATGGCAAAGCAGATGATAATCGAGATTGTGGAGTAATCCGGTCTTCTTGTGTTCGTAACCAATCGCTTCTTTCTGTTTTGCCGCAAGCGCTGCCTGCGACGCCCGGCGTGCTTCGCGCCGCCCGGGTTTTACTGTTTGCCGAGGATCGGCGTGAGCACGCGTTTTGGCATGTCTGCCAGATCGCATACGTCCAGATGCCGTTCGGGTTTGCCGAATAATTCGCTCATGCTCTTCGGAATCGGTGCCCCCGAGAGGGACTTGAGCCGGTCCGCGTTGGCAAAGTCATCTTTCCCCGCGGGCTCAAATGCGCCTAACACGTCGCTCGCAAACTTGTACGGGTTTGCGGTTGAGAGCAGCACCGTCTTTGTCTTGTCGCCGGTCTTTGCCGCATAGCGTTCATAGACGCATTGCGCAACGGCGGTATGCGGGTCCATCAGATAGCCGGTCTGGTCGAAGATGCGGCGGATGGTCCCCAACGTATCCTCTTCCGTACACCAACCAGCGGAAAATGTCTTTTTGAGCTCGTCCAGCGCACTCTGCGACAGGGCATACATGCCCTTTCCCTTGAGTTCGCCCATCCATTTACGCACCAGCGCGTCGTCCCTGTGCGCAAGTTCAAAGAGCAGGCGCTCCAGATTGGAGGAGATCAAGATATCGATTGAGCAACTCATGCTCTGAAAAAACGATCGGTTGCCGTCGTAAACGCCGCTTTCAAAGAAATCGGTGAGCACGTTGTTGCGGTTGGAAGCGCAGATGAGCTTATTGATCGGCAGCCCCATCCGCCGCGCATATTCGCCCGCGAGGATATCGCCGAAGTTGCCCGTCGGCACGCAGAAGTTGACCTTCTCGCCCGGCTGAATCTCACCGCTGGCCACGAGTTGCTGATAGCTCGTGAAATAATACACGATCTGCGGGAGGAGTCTGCCGAAGTTGATCGAATTTGCGCTAGAAAGGCGAACGCCCTCTTTGCTGAGCCGCTCTGCGATCTCTGTGGACGCAAAGATTTGTTTCACGCCCGTTTGCGCGTCGTCAAAGTTTCCGCGAACGGCACAAACATCGACATTCGTGCCTTCCTGCGTCACCATCTGGAGGCGCTGCGCCTCGCTCACCCCGCCAAAGGGGTAGAACACCAGCACGCGCGTGCCTTCGACATCGCGGAATCCTTCCAGCGCGGCCTTGCCCGTGTCGCCAGATGTGGCAACGAGGATATAGACCTGCTTGGTTTCGCCCGTCTGGCGGAGGGACGAGCACATCAAATGCGGAAGCATCTGGAGCGCCACGTCTTTAAACGCCATCGTCGGCCCATGCCAGAGTTCGAGGATGTGTTCGCGCTCCGAGAGTTTAACTAGCGGCGTTACATCCGGATGATCAAAACTCTTGTAAGCCGCTGCGATCATCGTTTGCAGTTCGGCGGAATCCGTTTCCGGCAGATATGCCTGCATGACGCGGTGCGCGGTTGCCAAATAGCCGCCGCGCACGCCGTTGTTCCATTCAATTATGGGATACGATTCGGGTACATACAGTCCGCCGGAGGGGCTGATGCCGCGCACAATCGCTTCCGCAGCGGATGCGGGATCACCGCCTCGCGTGCTCAGGTAACGCATAGGTGTTTCGAGTTCCTTTTCTTGTGCAATGGTTCTGTTTTATGTCAATTGCAGCGTGTTCGTCACGTAAAATCGGAAAGATGGATGTGTAAAAGACGGATTTGTTGGAAACGTCTCCGTAATTTTACAGCAAATATTCCTTCATATAGGCCGGGACGGTCTCTTTGCTGCCGGTTATGCTCATGATTACACTGAGGTTATTCTTGCCGGAAAACTTTTTCAGGTCGTCGAAGAGTCCCTCAAGAGAGTCGAGTTCGTGGCCGATGATATTCAGAAGCCCATCGATATAGATGGTCTCTAAATCAAAATCGCTCGCCGCAAGACCGCAAAGGAAACCATAAAGCATTTTCGGGGAAGTAATGCCATATTCCGTTGCGTTGATGAAGCGAGCTTTTCTGGAGAGGTCATAGATGTAACTCGTGTCGTTGTCAATGAAGATCGTGTTGCCTTTTGCAGTCAGGACAGACTTGTTCGCCATTTCGAGAATTTGCTTGGTCTTTCCTGTACCTTTTTCGCCGAAGATGACTCCAATCAAAGCTGTGGCCCTCCTTGTGCTTTTTTTCATTATAAGCCTTTGACGGTTTGTTACGCAAGCGATTCGGACAAGTTTCACCCATATCTAGAATTCCATCAAAATTGAACCACAAATGGCACGCATTCGGGTTCAAAAAAAACGCCTGCGCATACGCTGCACAGGCGCTTGATCCAACCGGGCTTAAAACACGTCGGTGACGATTCGATCCACCAGTTTGGTGAATTTTTCGGATGCAATCGCCGCGGTTTCCTGCACCTCTTCGTGGCTCAGCGGCTGGTTGAGAATTCCCGCCGCCATGTTGGTAATCAACGAAATGCCGATCGTCTTGATGCCGCAGTGCGTGGCCGCAATCGCCTCCGGCACGGTGGACATGCCAACCGCGGAAGCGCCGATGGTACGCGCAAAGACGATCTCGGCGGGTGACTCAAACGTCGGTCCGGAGAACATCATATAGACACCCTCCTGCAACGCAACACCTGCCGCCTTTGCAGCGAGACGAACCCGTTCACGTAGTTCTCGGTCATACACATTGGTTTGATCCGGAAAGCGCGGACCGAAATCCGCGTCGTTTTCGCCGATTAACGGATGCGAACCGGAAAAGTTGATGTGATCGGAAATCAGCATCAAATCTCCCGGCGAAAAGCTGAGATTCACACCGCCCGCAGCGTTCGTGAGCAGGAGCTTTTCGACGCCGAGCCGCTTCATCACCCGAACTGCAAGCGCAATCTGGGACTGCGGATAGCCCTCATAATAATGGAACCTGCCCTGCATGCAGATGACGGTTTTGCCAAAGAGTTCACCGATGACAAACCTGCCCTTGTGCCCTTCCACGCGGGACTGCGGGAAACCCGGCAGTTCGCTATAGTTCACAAAACGCTTGTTTTCGATCTTTTCGGCATATTCGCCAAGGCCGGAGCCTAAGATCAGACCGATTTTGCAATATTCGCCGCACAGCGGGGATAGAATCCCGACCGCGCGTTCGATTACTTCGTTCATCCGTTATGCCTCATAGATGTCGCCGAGGAAGGACGTTCCGACGTTCCATTGTTCGCCCGTGAGATAATCCAGCACCGTGGCTCCAATATCGGCAAACGTTTTGCGCGTGCCGAGGTTGACGTTGGCCTTCACGTGCTTGCCCGCGACGACAAGCGGGATATATTCACGCGAATGATCCGTGCTTGCCGTTGTGGGATCGCAGCCGTGATCCGCCGTAATCATGAGAATGTCGCCCTCTTTCATCGCGCCAAGAATCCGCGGCAGCGCGGCATCAAACAATTCCAGCGCGGTAGCATAACCCTCGACATCGTTGCGGTGTCCGTAGAGCATGTCAAAATCGACCAGATTGGTGAAGATGAAGTCTCCCGTGCCCGCCTCGAGGAAGCGAACGGTCGCATCGATGCCCGAATGGTTATTCTTCGTGTGGTCAACAATGCTCACGCCGCGGTGGCAGAAGATATCCTCGATCTTGCCGACGCCGACCACGTCCATCCCGCGCTTGACAATCGCATCCAGAACCGTATCGGTAAACGGCTCGACGGCATAGTCCTTGCGGTTTTCGGTGCGCTTATACGCGCCGCTGGTTCCTTCAAACGGGCGTGCAATGACGCGGCCAACGAGGAAATTATCGTCGTTGAGCAATTCGCGCGCAACTTCGCAGATGCGGTACAGTTCCGGCAGCGGGATCACACCTTCGTGCGCGGCAATCTGGAACACGCTGTCTGCCGACGTGTAGACGATGGGCTTGCCGGTCTTCACGTGCTCATCACCGAGCCGGGAAATGATCTCCGTGCCGCTGGCAACCTCGTTGCCGATCGTCCCACGTCCAATCTTTGCCTCGAACTCACGCAAAAAATCTTCCGGAAAACCGTTGGGATAGGTCTTGAATGCCTGCTTGAGCGGCAAGCCTGCCATCTCCCAATGTCCGCAGGTGGTGTCCTTCGCCTTCGTCAATTCCGCAAGGCGGCCATATGCGCCCTTTGGCGTCAGGTTCATCGAATCCAGCCTGCTGTTTTCAATCGCGGCAAGGCCCAACGCGGTCATGTTTGGCATATCCAGTCTTCCGCGTACTTTGCGGATATTTCCGAGCGTATGGGAGCCAACGTCGCCAAACTCCGCCGCGTCCGGCTGTTCCCCGATTCCAACGCTATCCAGCACGATGACGATCGCCCGCTTCTTGCTTTCACTCTGATTACTCATGTTGTTCACCTCATATGTATTCATTGAATTGTTGGTTTCTATTGTGTCCGATGAACTGTTTCACCGATTAACTATAGTTTAGTATGATTTTTGTGCACAGTCAATGAATCAAGGTGACTGGGTCACTCTCAAACGTTGCGCCATGCTGAATCATTTTCATGATGAGCGTACAAAAAAAGAAACCGCGCTGCCTGCGCGGTGAATGATCCAGGATACTGTCATCGTTTTAAGTAGGTCAATGCGCGCTGCGCCATCATCGCAACAAATTCCAAATTGCTTGGCTTTCCTTTATAATCATGAACGGTATAGCCGAAGTATTCACGGATGGTGTCCGTGTTTCCCCGCGTCCAGGCGATTTCAATCGCATTTCGCACCGCGTGCTCTACCAGCGGCGGGCGGGTGTTATAGATCTTTGCAACCGTCGGGTAGATGTCGTTGGTGATGCTCAGATCGACCGGAGATTCACTCATGGCATAGATACGAATGGCGTCCCGTAGATAATAGTACCCTTTCAGGTGCGCGGGCACGCCGATGGCGCGGATACCGGCGGCAATCTGGCTTTCCAGAATATCGACGACCTCATCCGCCTTCTCTGTCTCCCGCTCGTACAGGCGCATGAATTCGAGCACCCGCAGTTGCACGAGATCATATTTGAGTGGCTTGGTGAAGCAATAGATCACGCGGTCTTTGATGATTTGCAGCAGACGGTCGTCCGCCAGCGCGGTGGTTACAAAAACAAGCGGCCTTCGGTCTTCGCTGAGTTTTCCGATGAAGTCCAGCACGCAGATACCGTCAAGGTCATGCAGAAACAGGTCGAGTATCAGCAGATCCACATCGCGTGCAAATATGGTGTCAATCGCATCCCGTCCCGTAAACACACTCGGAAGCAGGCGAATATCTTCCAGGCTCTGAAAGGCCGCCTCAATTCCCTTCGCATCCGCGACGTTGTTGCTTGCGATCAGCAGGTTCTTCTTCATGCACTCTCCCACGGCGTTTACGATTCAAAATCACTCGGTTTTGTCAAACGCCGTTGCCGAAATTGTTGAAAGGCAATCACAGAGCTCCGCACCAACAAATCAGCGTTTCTTCGATTCAAAAAGACAGTTTCGCCGCTGTTTCAACAAAAAAACATGAAATTCTGTGTTGTTCTTCTGTATTAAAACAATTTCAGCGGTGTTTCATGACCGTTTCGACAAATTGTACCCCATATCTGCTAAAAAATGCGCCGCATTGCCTCTTCTGCAGCGTCGATAAGCTGCTGCGCATGCTCCAGCGCGACAGAGTCCGCCCCCGCGCTGCCCATAATGCGGGCGATCTCTTTTGCGCGCTGCTCTTGGGTCAGCAGGACGGCATTGGAGCGCGTATGTTCACCCGTCTCTTCCTTATAGACCAGGTATTGCTGGCTGGCATATGCCGCGATCTGCGGTAAGTGCGTGATGCAGAGCACTTGATGGTTCCGCGATATCTGACGCATCTTGACGGCGACCGCGGTGCCGATTTGTCCGCTGATGCCGCTGTCGATTTCGTCAAACACCATGGTCGGGATTCCGTCGAGATCGGCCAGCACACTCTTAAACGAGAGCATGATGCGGGAGAGTTCGCCGCCGGACGCAACCTTGCTCAGCGCCTTTACCGGTTCGCCGCGGTTGGTGGAGAGTAAAAACTCGACATCGTCCGTGCCGTTTGCGGAGGGAATCTCGCCGGAAAGAGTCTCAAACTTAGCGGAAAACGCCGCGTGCGGCATGCCAAGATCGCTGAGCTCCGGCAACAGCCGTGCACTGAGCCGCTGCGCCGCCTGCTTTCGCAGATCGGAAAGTGCAAGGCTCAATGCGTCATATTCCGTTTTTGCCGCGGCATAGTCCGCCGCGAGCTGTTCCCTGCGCTCTTCCGCGTTGTCGATGAGCTCCAGTTCCTGCTGGCTCTTGTCGCGATACGTCAAGATCTCCTCAATATTCGCGCCATACTTGCGCTTGAGGATCGAGATCAACTCCAGACGTGTTTCAATTTCGTCCAGTGTGTCGGGTTCATACGAAAAATCAGTCCGATAGTCACGGAGCGTATAGCTCGCGTCCTCAAGATCATAATACAATGCGTGCAGTTTTTCGGAGAGTTGTTGATAATCTGCGCTGAGCCGCGCGATACCGTCCAGCATGTGCAGCGCCATACTAAAGGAAGCAAGCGCGCCGCCGTTTTCCGCTTCGTCTCCGCTGAGTGCGGCGTTGGCGCCCTCGAGCCCTTCCATCACGGCCTGCGCGTTTTGCAGCAGCCCGCGCTGTTCTTCCAGCTGTTCCTCTTCCCCAATGGTCAGATTCGCCGCGTCGATTTCTTTGATTTGATAGGAAAGCAGGTCGATTCTTCTCGTGCGCTCCTGCTCATTGAACTGCGCAGCAGCAAGCAGCCGCTTTGCTTCGGTTGCTCTGTGATATGCCTGTGCGACGCGCGCTTTCACTTCCAGTGCGTCTCTGCCTGCAAAGCGGTCCAGCAAGCCGATGTGTTTTTTTTCATCGAGCAAAGACTGATGCGCGTGCTGACCGTGGATGTCCACCAACGCGTCGCCGATGAGCTTCAGCGCGCCCGCGTTGATCAGCGTGCCGTTCGCTCTGCAAACGTTCTTCCCGCTGATGGAAAACTCACGATAGAGCGTGAGTTCGCCCTCTTCGCAGTCGATCCCCTGCTCTATCAGCACCTCAAACACAGGTTCCCCTGCCTGGAGCGCAAACGTCGCCTCCACGCTCGCTTTTTCCTCGCCGGATTTCACGAGTTCGCGGCTTGCGCGCTCGCCCAACACAAAATTGAGCGCCTCAATAATAATGGATTTTCCTGCGCCGGTTTCACCCGTCAGCACGGAAAACCCACCGAAAAACGCAATCGATTGATGATCGATCAGCGCTATATTATGGATGGATAACTCTTTGAGCAAAGTCGACGCCCTCCCGTTTTCTTGAGCATCTACGTTGTTGTTCCTTCAAATATCAGTATTTCGCGCTCACGTTGAGAACCCCCGATTCGGAGGGCAACCCATGTGCAATCAAACCGCAAGAAGAATGCTTACTTGAGCATTTTCTGGAATTTTTTGATGATATCGCCGACGCTCTTCGCGTCCCGAACGGCAATAAAAATCGTATTGTCTCCCGCAATGGAGCCGAGGATGTCCGGCCACTTGAGGGTGTCCACCGCTTCCGCCGCGGCGTTTGCGCTGCCTGCGATGGTCTTGATGACGATCATGTTCCCCGCGCTGGTTACGGAAAGAACGCAGTTGCTGAACATGCGGATAAAGCGTTCCTGTAAATCTGCTTCCGCTTTCTCCACGGTTGCGTAGCGATAGCGGCCTTCGGGAGTGAGCACCTTGATGAGGCGCAGCTCCTTGATGTCGCGCGAGACGGTCGCCTGCGTCACAGAGAAACCATGGTCACGCAGTTTTCCGGCGAGTTCTTCCTGCGTTTCGATGTTTTCCGAAGCGATGAGTTTGGAAATCATATCATGCCGTTTTGCTTTCATGTTTCAATCCCCAATACAATAATAATAATGATGAGTGCACTTACGATGTCGAACTGAAAACGCCGCATCGTTCCGGGTCTGGATAGGAGTTGTTATTTGGATGCCGAAGCATTTGTCCGGCATAGAGGCCAAGATTGAACGGCTCAGGTCAGCTTCTGCCGGATGAGCTCAAACACATTGTGTTCCTGAAAACGGATGAAACGAACGCGCTGATTGGATCGCGTTACGCAAACGCGGTCGTCCGGGTTGATGCGGCTGAGTTTGATTCCGTCGCCCGCGACAAACCCTTCGCCTTTGACCCGAAAAGTCCAAACGGCACTCGGCGCGCTTACAATCGGGCGGATGTGCAGCGTGTGGGAGCAAACAGCGGTAACGATGATGCTATCGAGATCCTGCGTTACGACCGGGCCGCCTGCGGAAAGATTATATGCCGTGCTGCCGGTCGGCGTGCTCGCAATGATTCCGTCTGAAAACACAGAACCGACGGATTGCCCGTCACATGCCATCTCGATTTGAATCGTACCGGAAAACGACTGTTTCGCGATTAAAATATCGTTGAGGCAGCTGGCAAACGGTGCATCGTTGATGCTGCAAAGCAGCATCATGCGTTCTTCCACGCGATAGTCCCCGCACTGAATCTTTTGAATCGCGCCGGAAAACTCATCAAGGGCAATTTCACTTAAAAAACCGATTCGCCCGAGGTTGACGCCAAGCAGCGGGATGTTCCCCTTCGCCGCCTCAAAAGCAAAGCGAAGCAGCGTCCCGTCTCCGCCGATGACCACTAGAAGTTGTGGCGCAGGCTGCTCCAGCCGGAGGGCTTCGACGCTGTCAAGCGCGACCACCTCTTCGCCCAATGCAGTTGCCTGCTCCATCAATCGGACACGGAATTCGGCGATGCCATCCTTTTCGAGATTCCCAGCAAAGCCGATTTTCATCGTTTTCGCTCCAAAAAAGATAATATGCCCATATTATACAGCCTCATTTATAATAATACAAGAGAAAATGTGAATATGTATGCTTTATATACACGAGTCGTGCGCATCCTCAACGACCGAAACGGCTGTGTTATGGTCGATTTTTGTTGCGGCGTGATCAATTTGTATGCATTTTTCTAAGAATATAAGAAATTCGATATTTCCCTTCGGCCCGCGAATGGGTGAATATGACAGCCCGCTTACGCAAAATCCCGCATCCTGCGCAACGCCGAGAATCCGGTCGATCACCTCGATATGCGTCGATGATTCCGAAACCACGCCGTGCTTGCCAACTTTGTTTTTGCCCGCCTCAAACTGCGGTTTGATGAGCGCAACAACCTGTCCGCCGTCCTTCAAACATTGAAACAGCGGCGGCAATATTTTATCGAGCGAGATGAACGAAACGTCGATAGAGGCAAAGTCCAGCCCGCCATCGAACCATGCGGGTTCCATAAAACGGGCATTCGTGCGCTCCAGCACAGCAACACGTTCGTCACTTCTGAGTTTCCAGTCAAGCTGGCCATATCCCACATCGATTGCGTACACTTTCTTTGCGCCGTTTTGGAGCATGCAATCCGTAAACCCGCCCGTGGAAGCGCCGATGTCCGCGCAGGTTTTGCCTTCCAGCGTGATCGGGAACGTCTGCATCGCCTTTTGCAGCTTATATCCGCCGCGGCTGACAAACGGGCAGGTATCCCCGCGCACGATGATCTGCGCGTCTTCGGTAACAAACTGCCCCGCTTTCTCCGCTTTGACTTCGCCAAGATAGACCTGTCCTGCAAGCACGAGCGCATGCGCCTCCTCGCGGCTTTTGGCAAGCCCGCGTTCAAACAGCGCGACATCCAGGCGCGTCTTCATGCCAGTTCCTCCGTCAAGTATTGTTCCAACGCTTCCGCGGTCAACCCGCAAAATTGCCGCTGATGCGCCACGCTGGCTTGTGAAACCGGTTCGTTTGGCACGCACATGTGCACGACGGAAATCGGCGAAAGCGCCGCATTGACGTGAAGGCCGAGGCAGTCTACCCCCTCTTCCATCACAACCACACGTTTCGCCGTCTGCTTGATTCGTTCCAGCATCGCCAGATCCAGCGGCTGAATCGTCCGCGCGTTGACCAGTCCCACGCCGAGTTTTCGGCAAACGGGAATTGCGAGGGCGACCATCGCGCCTGTCGCGATTACGGTTCGTTCCGTAATCGGCAGCATCTCTTCCCAAACGCCTCTTTCGACCGGCTGCTCGGAGACCGCCTGCATCAGGCTCCCGCGCGGATAGCGCACCGCAGCGGGTTCCCCGCGTGAAATCGCGAGTTCGAGCATATGCACAAGCTCCTGTTGCGTTGCGGGAGAGTAGATCGTCAGATTCGGCATAGTCGATAGAAACGCCATGTCGTAGACGCCCTGGTGTGTTTCCCCGTCGTCGCCGACGAGCCCCGCGCGGTCAATCGCCAATACAACAGGAAGTTTTTGCAGGCAGATGTCGTGCAAAATTTGATCATAGCCGCGCTGCAAGAATGTGGAATAGATCGCGACAACGGGTTTTAGCCCGCCCGCCGCCATACCCGCCGCCATCGTCAGCGCGTGCTCTTCGGCAATGCCGACGTCAAAGAAGCGGTCGCAGAAGCGCCCGGCGAACTCCGTCAGGCCTGTCCCGATCGGCATCGCGGCAGAAACCGCGACGATGAGCGGATCTTTTTGCGCAAGCGCAATCATCGCGTCGCCAAACACGCTGGAGTTACTCTTTTTCAGCGCGGCCTCAATGTCTCCGGTGTCGATGGAAAACGGGGCGACGCCGTGAAATTTCTCCGGATTGCGTTCGGAGAACGCATAGCCTTTTCCCTTTTGCGTTACGCAGTGGACAATCACCGGCACATGAAGTTCTTTTGCCCTGCGGAACATCCGCGTAAGCTCTTCGATATTGTGCCCGTCGATGGGGCCAAGATAGAGAAAGCCCATGTCCTCAAACAAGCGCTTCGGCATGAGGAAACTCTTGATTCGGTTTTTAAAGTTTTCCATATGCCGCGATAGCCAGCGGCCAAGCAACCCGGTATCGAGCGAGCGCACAATCCTGCGCTTGAAGCGCACATACCATTCACTCGAGCGCATATTGACCAGCATGCGATGCAGCGCGCCAACATTGGGCGAAATCGACATCTCGTTATCGTTGAGGATCACGATCAACGGCACATCCGCCCCGCCCGCATCGTTCAGCCCTTCAAACGCCATTCCACCTGTCAGCGCACCGTCGCCAACCAGCGCGATGGCGATGCCGTCCTCACCGCGGAGCTTCTTTGCACGTGCCAGACCAAGCGCCGCGGAAATTGCCGTCGACGCATGCCCGGTATTGAAATGATCGTGAACGCTTTCTTCCCTTTTGGGGAAGCCGGAAAGGCCGTCTTCCTGCCGGAGTGTGCAAAACGCCTCCCTGCGCCCGGTGATGATCTTATGCGCATAGGCCTGATGCCCGACATCGAATACAATCTTATCCGTGGGGCTGTTAAACGCGCGATGCATAGCGATTGTCACCTCGACAACGCCGAGGCTGGAGGCAAGATGCCCGCCGCAGCGCGCGATGTTTTCAATCATATACTGGCGCATCTGCGCCGCGAGAACGGGCAGTTCGCCTGATTTCAGTTTTTTAAAGTCCTCAAGTGAGTTGACTTTATCCAGTACCGGGTAACGATCCATCGTCTATCTTATCTTTCTGCTTATCATTACTGTTGCGATCAAAGCGCTTTTCAGGATTTGCGCGTCAACGTGTAGTTGATCAGTTCTGTGAAAAACGCCGCGTCTCCGCCCACCGACAAAACCGCCTCGCGCGCTTCATGCGCATAGGTTTTTGCATATTCTTTTGCGCGCTCCAGCCCGTAGACCGTTGCAAACGTTGTCTTTCCTTCTTGAACGTCTTTGCCAACCGTCTTGCCAAGGGCGCTTGCTTCGCCTTCACAGTCGAGTATGTCGTCCGTAATCTGAAACAGCATGCCGTATGCGTTCGCAAAGCGAACGAGGGCTTCGCGTTGCTGAGCGCTTGCACCCGCGCATGCCGCACCGGCGGACACCGCCGCGCGAAAGAGCGCGCCCGTCTTATAATCCTGCAGCTGGCGCAGCAGCGATTCATCGCCGCCGCTGTTGACATCCAAACTCTGCCCCATCACCATCTCAAAGGCACCCTTCGCGATTGCGGAGAGCGCATCCGAATCCGGGCAGAGCGAGAGCGCATAAAACGCGAGGGAAAGAAGACCGTCTCCCGCGAGAATCGCGTTCGCTTCACCAAACGCTTTGTGGTTGCTGGGCTTGCCTCTGCGCATGTCGTCGTTATCCATCGCGGGCAAATCATCGTGAATCAGCGAATAGGTGTGGATCATCTCCAGCGCGCCGGCGGCATAGACCGCGTCCTGCGCGTCACCGCCGCAGAGTTCGCAGGCCGCCATGCAGAGCGCGGGGCGGATTCTCTTGCCGCCGGAGAACACACTATATGCCATGCTCTCCTGCAAAATCGGCGCGCGCTCCCCAGTACTCAACAGTTCGGCGAGCTTCGCTTCCGTCCATTCGGAATACTGCGTCAAGCGTTCACTCAGCATCGCTCTTTGCCTCCGCTGCGTCACCAAGTCGCGTGATGATCGCCTCATATGAATCCAGCTGACGTTCACAGGTTTTCACAAGCGTCATGCCTTCCTCGTATAGACGGATCATCTCGTCCAGCGAGCCTTCCGCGCTCTCCAGTTTGCCGACGATATCCGAAAGCTTCTGCATGGCTTCTTCAAACCGTACCGATTGCTCCATCTTGCCCTCCCGTTGGTCCGTTGCCGTCCGTTGGTTCTGTTACATCCGTTCTCGTGATTGTTTCAATTTTCGCTTCTGCTGCGCCGTCGTGCATGCGGATGTTGACCGCGTCGCCCGCTTGCAGGTCGGCTACGCCGCCAAGCGCGCGCCCGTCCATGCCGGTTAAGATTGCATAACCACGCTCCAGCACGGCGGAAGGATCGAGTGCGGCCAGTTGTGCGCGAATGCGCATCAGTTCTGTCCTTGCTGTGTGGATCTGCTCCCGTGCGCCGCGAAGCGCGCGCTCACGGATGCCGTCCAGCGACTGCCGCTCGCTCATGAGCCTGTTTTCCAGCAATCGGAACGCCTTTGCGGAGGCAAATAGTCTTACGTTTGCGCGCATACGCTCCAGTCTCGCGTTCAGCGCCCGGCGCATGCGTTCGCTTTGTAAACGAACCGCTTCATAGCAGGCATCCATCTCCGGCACGCAGAGCTCCGCTGCGGCGGAAGGTGTCGGCGCGCGCAGATCGGCCACAAAATCCGCGATAGTAAAGTCCGTTTCGTGCCCAACCGCGCTGATGACGGGAATCGTGCTCTTGTAGATCGCCTCCGCAACAACGGGTTCATTGAACGCCCAGAGGTCTTCCATACTCCCGCCACCCCGGCCGATGATGAGCACATCCGCAGCGTTTCTGCGGTCCATTTCGTCAATCGCTTTTGCAATCTCCTCCGCCGCGCCCGCGCCCTGAACCCGGACACTGGCGAGCACAATCGGCATCCGCGGAAATCTACGTTGAATGATGTTGAAGATATCCTGCACGGCGGCGCCCGTTCCGCTGGTGATTACGCCGACTCGGCGGGGTAAAAACGGTATTGGGCGCTTGTGCGCCTCGTCAAACCATCCGCGCTCTTCCATCTCCCGCTTCATCGCAAGAAAGCGCAGATACAGTTCGCCTTCGCCGCTCTTTTTGAGATAGTTGGCGTAAAGTTGAAACGAGCCGTCTTTTTCATAGAGCGAGGCTCTGCCGTAGAGCAAAACCTGCATGCCGTCCTGCGGCTGAAAGGTGAGCCGCATCGCCTGCTGGCGAAACATCACGCAGCGCACAAGCGCGTTTTCATCCTTGAGTGAAAAATACAGGTGCCCGGAGGAATGCCGCTTGAACCCGCTGATCTCGCCGCTGACGCGAAGGTCCGCCAGATTTGGATCGCCGGAGAGCACCAAAGAGACATATTCGTTGAGTTCGCTCACGCGAAACACAGGCGTTAATGCCTGCTCCATGCCTCTCACCTCCCGTCGATCACCCGCGCCACACGTTCAGCGCGGAGAATGCTCAAATCTATCTCGCGCTAGCAGTGCTGTTCCGACGGCATTGTCCGAAGAAAGCCCGCTTTGCGCATAAAAAAGTTTGTGTTTGAGTCGCTGTTGCAGCAGTTCGCGCAACAGCAGACTACCCGATACCCCGCCGGAGAGAATCGCTGTTTTGCAGCCCGTCTCAGCAAAGGCATTGGTCAGGAGCTTACCAAATGTGCGCGCCATGCAGTCATACACAGCATACGCAACCGAGCTTTCTTCCGCACCGCCTTCAATGAGGCGCTGGCACTGCGTCTCCTGCCCGGAAAACGAGCAGTTGAGCCCCTTCACGCTGGAAGGGAGCTTGATCGAATGATCGCCGGCTGTTCTCGCCAGCGCTTCCAGCGAAATCCCGCTCGGAAACGGCAGCCCGAGTCGAACGCCGACGCGGTCCACAAACTGCCCTGCGTGGAGGTCATCACAACCACCGATGCGGTCGATCTCACCGATCAGGCCATCTTCCCGCCGCACGAGCAGCAGGTCCGTCGTGCCGCCGGAAAGATGCACCGCCAGAAACGGAGATTCGCTCACAAATGTTTCCTGCCCCAGCAGCGCGGCGCGGACATGCCCCGCCTGATGCGTGGTTTCGTAGAGCGGCACACCGAGGGACGACGCAATCGCAACCGCGGCAAGCTTGCCCGCGAGAAACACGGGCATATACGATTCTTCCGCTGCGGTCGGCTTGCTGCTGACGGCGACGGCGCGAATCGCTCCGCGATCAACCTCCTGCAGCATGGGCTCAATCAGCTTCGGCAGATTGCGCACATGCTGAAAAATCGCGTCGCTCTGGCGCAGCCCGCGCTCGCCCAACGGCACAGAAAGCATCGTTCTCCGCTCGAAAACGATGCCTTCGGTTGAAACACAGGAGACCGACGTCGTATAGTTGCTGGTATCGACGCCGAGAAACAGAGTTTTCACGGGGAGACAAGCTCCTTGGCTACGCTGCCCAATATGCCGTTGACGAACGCATAGGAGCGCTCCCCGCCGTAGCGCTTTGCAAGCTCAACCGCCTCGTTGATGGCGGCGCCGGTAGGCACGTCTTCCTTGCGATAGCGCATCTCATAGATCGCCAGACGCAAAATACTCAAATCCACACGCGCGATGCGGTCGATCATCCAGTCCTTCGAAAAGCGGCTGATGAACTCATCCAGCTCTTCTGCATGCGATTGTACGCCTTCGAGCATCTGGCTGACGTAGAGAAGGTCCTCCCCGTCCAAGGTACCGATGAGTTCGGCTTTTTCCAGGACGTGCTCCGGGGTGTCCTCTCCGCCCAACAGATTGGAAAAGTGCATCATCATTGCGACTTCGCGCGCGGTGGTTCTGCTCATGCTTGATCGAATTCCAGTCTATAAATTAGTTTTGCCTTTTGAGAAAATTCTAACACGATACACGAACTTGCGAAAGTGCTTACTTCTTCGCAAACAGCTTGTGGAAGAACTCTTTGATTCCCTCCGGTCCGCTCTGATCGAGCAGATAACCAAGCAGGAAGCAAACCGCGAGGATGACGATCAGAAGAATCGTGCGCCAGAATCCGATGGTGAAGAATAAAATCGTCAACAGCAGTCCGATCAGCACGAACAACACGGTGAATTTATGGGTTTTGATAAACTCCAGAAACGTGTTCATCGCTCTCGCCTCATTCCGCGCGGGAGACAGCGCTCGTCGTCGCGACTGGCGCCGCGCTTTCAACCAACACGCCGATTTCATTTACATGGATGCCGGTCAGCGTCTCCACGTTTTCCTTGAGCGACTTTTGCAGTTCGCTTGAAAGCGTGACTACGTCGGTATCCGGCAGCACGCAGAGACGAATGCCGATGGTAACGCCGGTCTCGGTCGATTGCAGCGTGGTGTGGACATCCTTCACGCGCGGAATCGCGCGGCAGTGTTTCTGTACCATACTGTCGATGGCTTCCAGCGCAATATAGGTGCCGCCGAGCTCCGTCTGTTTCATCAGCGCGGAAGCCGGACGGACATCCGCTTTTTTCCCTCTGCCCGCAAAGAGCAGCTTGATGCAGATCAACAGCAGCAGCAACCCGCAACCCGCCAGGATCAGCGCGTTTTCGCGGAACATGTAGAAAAGGCCCACAAAATTATCGACCATCTCTTGCGAAATGATGTTTGCCGCAATGCCAAACAACACAAACGACACAAGGATTGCCGCAATCAGCAGAATGCCCAAGAGTAACCGATCGAAAAACTTGAGTTTCATATCCTAAAAACTCCTTTTCGTTTGCCATCGGCAAAAGCCACGGCGAAATAGACGGTATCTGTTGTTTGCGCAGAGCACCTGCGCACTCCGTAAAACGGGCGGAACCATATCCGCCCGTCCACGGGTTTGTTTCCTGTTCGAATGCTTACTTTACGCGCGGCGGTTCGGGTTCAACGATCTCCGCCGTCACGGGTTGTGCTTCCTTTTCCTTCGCTTTTTCTTTTTGTTTGGGCGCGCGCGAGTTGCCCTCGCCCGCCTCGAATACGACGCTCTGCACAAACACGTTGATTTCAACAACGCGAAGGCCGGTCATGTTTTCGATCGCGCTCTTCACAGCCGCCTGGATCTTTTCGCAGACTTCTTTGATCTTGTATCCGAAACGAATGCTGACGGAAATATCGACCGCAGCTTCTTCCGTGCCGACCTCGACCTTTACACCCTTGGTCAAATTTTTTTTGCCGAGCATCTCGGTGATGCCCTCAACCATGCCTCCGGTCAAGGAAGCAACGCCATCCACATCGGTAACCGCAAGGGATGCGATGGTAGCGACGACTTCGTCTGCAAAAATGATGCGTCCACCCTCTGCTTCAACCTTGGAAACCTCGGTTTTGGAAACTTCGGTGCTGACCTTTTTTTCTTCAGACATAAGTACACCTCCATTCTTTGTTACCAAAAATTATATCGCATGCAGCAGGTTCTGTAAATATGCAAAGCTCCCGCCTTGTTACCCGCGCGTGAACCCTTTGCGTCGGATTGATGGCAATTGCGCTTTTTTGCTTGCTTTTTGCGAATCATCGTTGCCCAAAGCCGCGGAGCAACCGCGCATAGGAGCGCAGGCCATCCAAGCTGGCCTCAGCAAGTATACGCAGGAATGTGTATAAAAGCAACCTTTTTCATCCATGTTTCCGAAAAAACAATCTCGTGCCTCCCTTCGCTCGGTTGTGAAATTACATTGTGCTCTTGATACGATTGTGCGATTGTATGTCTGTATACAAAAGCTTGTATTTTCAGCCCAAAAACGATACACTATCAGCAGGAATTGAGAGCGACAATTCCTCTTTTCCATCGAACTGCGCGCGCATCCTTTCCGCGCCGCGAAAGAGAGAACTATGAACGGATTTTATGAAAATAAAGACTACGGCTCGCTTTCCGAAAAAGTGTACCGCTTTTTACGGGACGGGATTGCCGAAGGGCGCTATCAGACAGGCGATTGCCTGATCGAAATGAAGATTGCAGAAGAGCTCGGCGTGAGCCGAACCCCCGTGCGCGAGGCACTCAAGCAGCTCGAACTCGAAGACCTTGTCTCTTCGCACCCGAACCGCGGGGTTGTGGTCAAGAGTTTTACCACCGAAGACCTGCAGGACGTTTCCACGATTCGACACCTGCTGGAAGGCCAGGCCGCTTTCTGGGCGGCGCAGCGCGTCAGCGAAGAACAGCTCAAAGAACTGCGCGAGGTTGTCGAGTTGATGGAGTTTTATACCGCGAAAAACGACGTTGCGCATCTGGTTGCGCTCGACACGCGCTTTCATGAACTGATCTATGAAGCCAGCGGCAGCCGCACAATCCGTCATATCTTGGCCTCGCTGCACCACAATATTCGCAAAGCGCGGCAAAGCTCGCTGACGCTGCCCGACCGCGCGACAAATTCGCTTGCTGAGCACCTGAGTATTTTCCACGCGATCGAGCGCCGTGACGCTCCGGCGGCAAAAGAACACATGGAAGCACACGTTGCCATCGCGGCGGGAAACAGGATGAGCGAGTAGCCATCCCCATCTCCCGCCTTTTTTCTTATTCACCCACTCTATTTCGATGGCGGGAGGAATCAGCATGCGCATTTTCTGCACCGGTGAGCGGCACGCAAACGGAGGCCCCGGCGAATTTGTCCTTGCCCGCGCGGAAGAGGCGCTGGACACGCTTCTTGCTGAGTATCGCGGGCGCGTGCAGGTGGTCTATCTCGACCCGCCTTTTGGCACGGGGGATGTCTTCCACAGCAAGATTGGCAAACTGACCTTGCCCACCTATCTGGACAACATGGAAGAATCCGCCTATCTTGCCTGGATGCAAAAGATCCTCTCCGGTGCAAAAGAGCTTCTTTCCCCAAGCGGTTCGCTGTATCTACACATCGACTTTCGCATGAGCGCAAAATTAAGGCTCATGCTGGACGAGTTCTTCGGCACGCAGAACTTCATGAACGAGATCGTCTGGTGCTATAAATCCGGCGGAAGGGCAACGCGATATTACCCGCGCAAGCACGACACGATCCTCTTTTACCGAAAGAGCGCAAAGGTGTTTTTTGACATCTCCGCAGTCGGCCGCCCGCGCGGGTCGGAAAAACGCAACCATATGAAGCGTTTTATCGACGAGGACGGGCGCATCTGCTTCACCATTCGCTCCGCCGGCAAGCTCTATACCTATTATGAGGATACGCCGGTGTATCCGAGTGACGTCTGGGACGACATTGAACATCTCCAACAAAAAGACACCGAGCGCGTAGGCTATGCAACCCAGAAGCCGGAGGCGCTGCTCAATCGTGTGATTCTCGCCTCCTCCCAGCCCGGCGACCTCGTCTGCGACCTGTTTTCCGGCAGTGGGACGACCGCAGCCGCGGCAAGTAAGCTCGGCAGACGGTTTCTCGCGCTGGACAGTTCGCCGCTCGCGCTGTATACCCTCCGCGCGCGACAGCTGAAGTCCGCCAGCGCGCACTCTCTGCTGGAAGGTGAAAGTGAGCTTGTGCTCCGCTATCCCGCCGACGAAACCCCCGGAAAGGTTTCGCTTAAACGCGTAGCGCAGCGTGGCAAGCAGATGCTCTTGCTGGAAAGTGCTTCATTTGCCCCCGCCTACCCGCTCGTCTATGCGGCGGTCGGGACGGAGGAATCCGGCGAGTTTCATCCGAGCTCGACCGATTGCAAACCAAAGTTGCCACTGCTTCTGCCGATTGATAAAATCGAAGAACCCGTGCTGCAGATCGTCGATGCGCTCGGGCACATGGCGTTTTTTCGAGTTTGAACCATAGATCATAGGAGGAAGGCATGCGAGATTGGATCAGCGACTATTGCCAGCAAAAGCGGGGCGTTACGCAGGAGTTTAAAGCCGCCTGGAATGCAAACCTGCATCTCATCGGCGGAAAAATCTTCGTTATGCTCGGTGAATACAAGGATGGAAGGCCGCTCTTGACAGTTAAGATGGAGCCTGCGTTTTCCGAATTGTTGCGCGCGCAATATCCCGACGACATCATCCCCGGATATTATACCGATAAGAACCACTGGAGTTCGCTCTTCTTGGACAGCAGTGTGCCGGACGATGTTGCCCGCGCCATGCTGGATAACGGATATGAAACAACACTTGGCACCTTGAGCAAAAAAGCGCAGGCGCAGATCCGCGCGCTCTAACCGTTATCAATTTTCGCGCCCGCATGGGCGTTTTTTGTGTGATTTTTGCGCTTTACTGAACATCCTGTTCAGAATAGCACAAAATCAAATTGTGCTTCATGATAAGTTCACGTTTTAGCCCATTCTGACGATGGCAATCTATGATCGTTTCTAGTATGATTTGATAGATGGATACGATAACGAATGAAAAAGCGCCCGAGTGCGCAACAACACCCGAAAACGGGAAGAACAAAAAGAGCAGCAAGCGCCTGCGCGTCTTTAGTATGCTCTTGATGCTGGCGTTGATCGGCGTGACGCTTTATGTCATCTTCCGTGATACGTCACTTGGCGAGCTTTGGTCCGCCGTGCAGTCCTGTGATCCGCTTTGGCTTGCGGCGGCGCTCGGCGCGTCTCTGTTTGCGTCGCTCATGTTTGGCGTGGCGCTGCATCTTGCGCTACGGGTGCTCTATGGAAAACCGATTTCGTTGAAGCGCAATATCGGCTTTGGATTCATCGGGCAATACTACACCGCGGTCACCCCCGCCGGTGTTGCGGGGCAACCGATGCAGCTATACTATATGCTGGCTTACGGGGTGGAGGTGTCCTATGCTTCTCTCTCGCTCCTCTTGGTCAACGCGGCGCATCAGCTTGTTGTGCTATTGATTCCGACCGTTCTGTTCCCGTTTCGCGCGGGTCTGATCCTTGATAACCTCGGCGCGTTCCTGTGGTTGTTTATCCTTGGTTCCTTGATCAACATCGGGCTCATCCTGTTCCTGCTGTTTGCAATGTTCTCGAAAAATTTCGCGGGACGCATCGTGCACAAAGTGATTGGGCTTTTGACCAAGATTCGCATCGTGAAGTATCCGGAGAAAATCGAGAAGCGCGTGTCCGAGCAGATTGCGCTCTATCAAAAAGGCGCTGAAGTATTCAAAGCGCATAAGTGGCTGCTCGTTGCCGAGTTGTTCTCCTATATGCTTCTGCTTGGAAGCCAGTTTGTGATTCCGTATTTCATCTATCGCGCATTCCACCTGACCGCGTTCGGCATGATCGATTTCATCGCACTGCAATCTGTGCTGTACCTTGCGGTTTGCTTCCTGCCGATTCCCGGTTCGGCCGGCGCGAGCGAGAGCGGCTTCGTTCAGCTCTTTCGTGTGCTGTTTCACAGCGCGATCATCGTACCGGCGATGCTGCTTTCCCGCGTGGCAAGCTTCTATTTCATCCTGATTCTGAGCGGGCTTGTCTCGCTTACAATGCACCTTGTACACTCCTATCGGCAAAAGCATCTGCCTAAGCCGGTAGAACCCGAACCTGAAATTCAGGAATAATCGTAAATAACGCAAAACAAACAGCCTCCCTGATGCATATCAAGGAGGCCGTTTTTTTTGTTAGTGTCTTATTTCTTCGAGCCGTTTCGCCCAAAGCTTTTTTTGCCGTTTCTGCCTTCCGCGCCTTCGCCGAATGATTCGGCGAGCTGCTCTAAAAGCTTTTTCTGCTCATCGGTCAGGTGCTTGGGCACCTCGACGGTTACGGTGACCAGCAGGTCGCCTTTGCCGCTTGCGTTGAGCCGCTGGATGCCCTGCTCACGCAGGCGATAGGTCGATCCTGTCTGCGTTCCGGCGGGAATCTGATACTTGACGCTCTCTTTCAGCGTCGGTACCGTCAGGCTGCCGCCAAGCGCCGCCATGGTGTAAGAGATCGGCATCTCCAGATAGAGATCAAACCCCTTCCTCGTGAACTGCCTGTGAGAGCGCACGCTGATGGTCACATACAGGTCGCCATTCGGGCCGCCGCGGTGTCCCGCGCTGCCCATGCCGCGCAGGCAGAGGCTCTGGCCGTTGTCAATGCCGGCGGGAATCTTGACCGTCTTTTTGAGGTTTTTGCGCACGCGTCCCGTCCCGCGACAATCCGCGCAGGGATCGGCAATCACTTTTCCGGTGCCTTTGCAGTTGGTGCAAGGGCGCGTGGATGTAAAGGAACCGAGAATTGTGCTCTGTTGCGTGCGCACCTGCCCTGTACCGTTGCAGGTCTTGCAGGTCACAGGCTCGGTTCCCGGCTTTGCGCCGGAACCGTGGCACGTTTCGCAGGTTTCCTCACGAGGAATCATGATTTCTTTTTCTACCCCGAATGCCGCTTCTTCAAACGTAATGGTCAGGTTATAGCGCAGATCGTCACCCGTAATTGGGCCGTTTCGCGTCTGCCCGCCGCCAAATCCGCCGAAACCGCCGCCAAACATCTGACCCAAAATATCGCCAAAGTCGCCAAACCCGCCGAATCCGCCGCCCGAAAACGGGTCTTGCCCGCCCATGCTGGGGTCGAATGCCGCGTGGCCAAACTGGTCATACTTTGCGCGCTTGTCCGCGTCAGAGAGAATCTCTGCCGCTTCGTTGAGTTCCTTAAACTGCGCTTCCTTGGCTTTGTCGCCGGGATGCAGGTCGGGGTGGCACTCCTTCGCTTTCTTGCGGAACGCGCTTTTGATCTCGCTTTCCGTCGCGGTTTTACTCACACCCAATAATTCGTAATAATCGCGTTTGTCTGCCAACGCCCGTCACCTCTCTATCGGGAAGCGTTTTGTCTTTTTCCCTGCTCCCCGGTTTCCGCTTTGAGTATTCTAGCAAATGATTCCGACAAGGAGGCGCAAGCCTTTGTTGCGCCTCCCTGTTGGTTTATTTGTTTTGTCTTCTTGGTGCGCTGTGATTACTTGTTGTCATCAACGACTTCGTAATCCGCGTCTACCACGTTGTCTTTGCCTGCGTTGGGATCGGTGTAACCGCCCTGCGCGTTGGGATCAAACCCCGCGCCGCCTGCCTGCTGCTGCGCCTGCTCATAGACCTTGCCAAAGACGCTGTAGCTCACCTCGGTGAGGCTTTCCGTCGCGGTCTTGATCATCTCCACGTCGCCGCCTTCGATGGTCTTCTTGAGGTCGGCAATCGATTTTTCGATCTGCTCCTTGCCGGAGGCGTCGATCTTGTCGCCCATCTCTTTGAGGCTGCGCTCGGTGGTGTAGATCAGTTGATCCGCATGGTTTCTGGTCTCGACCTCATCCTTGCGCTTCTTGTCCTCGTCTGCAAACTTCTCCGCTTCGTTGACCGCGCGCTTGATCTCGTCCTCGTTGAGGTTGCTCGAAGCGGTGATGGTCACGTTCTGCTGGTTGCCGGTGCCGAGGTCTTTTGCCGTCACGTGGACGATGCCGTTTGCGTCGATGTCAAAGGAAACCTCGATCTGCGGCACGCCGCGGGGTGCGGGCGCAATGCCGGTGAGCTGGAATCTGCCGAGGGTTTTGTTGCCCTGGACCATGCCGCGCTCGCCCTGAAGCACGTGCACTTCAACGCTGGTCTGCCCGTCCGCCGCGGTGGAGAAGATCTGGCTCTTCTTCGTGGGGATCGTGGTGTTGCGCTCGATTAGCTTCGTGAACACGCCGCCGACGGTCTCGATACCGAGGGAAAGCGGGGTGACGTCCAGAAGCAGAATATCCTTGACTTCGCCGCCGAGCACGCCGCCTTGAATGGAAGCGCCGATGGCGACACATTCGTCCGGGTTGATACCCTTGAACGGCTCTTTGCCGGTGATCTTCTTAACCACATCCTGCACAAGCGGGATGCGGGAGGAACCGCCGACGAGGATGACTTTGTCCACCTGGGATGCGGAAAGTCCCGCGTCGCTCAAGCATTTCTGCATGAGGGTTCTGGTCTGCTCAACGAGGTCGTTGATCAGCTCGTTGAACTTCGCGCGAGTGATGGTGATATCAAGGTGCTTCGGGCCCGACTTATCCATCGTGATGAACGGCAGGTTGATCGTGGTCTGGGCCACGCCGGAAAGGTCGATCTTCGCCTTTTCGGAAGCTTCCTTCAGGCGCTGAAGCGCCATCTTATCCTGCCTCAGGTCGATGCCGTTGTTCTTTTTGAAGTCGTCGGCAATATAGTCCATGATCAGCTGGTCGAAGTCGTCGCCGCCGAGACGGTTATTGCCCGCGGTTGCGAGAACCTGGAACACGCCGTCGCCGATTTCAAGGATCGAAACGTCGAACGTGCCACCGCCAAGATCGTAAACCAGAATTTTCTGGTTGTTTTCTTTATCCATGCCGTAGGCAAGCGCTGCCGCCGTCGGCTCGTTGATGATGCGCAGGACTTCGAGGCCCGCAATGCGGCCCGCGTCCTTGGTTGCCTGGCGCTGGCTGTCCGTGAAATACGCCGGAACGGTGATGACCGCCTGCGTAACGGTTTCGCCGAGGTAGGCTTCCGCGTCGGTCTTGAGTTTTTGCAGGATCATCGCAGAGATTTCCTGCGGGGTGTAGTCCTTGCCCTCGATGTGAACCTTGCGGGAAGTGCCCATGTCACGTTTGATGGACGCGATGGTGCGATCCGGGTTCGTGATGGCCTGACGCTTGGCAATGTTGCCAACCATGCGCTCGCCGTCTTTAAACGCAACCACGGAAGGCGTGGTGCGCATGCCTTCGGAGTTGGGGATGACGACCGGTTCGCCGCCTTCAAGGAAGGCGACACAGGAGTTGGTCGTGCCGAGGTCGATGCCGATAATTTTGCCCATAAGTAGTATCCTCCAAGTATTTGATCAATATTTATCTCTAAACTTTATTTTGAAAACAGCACTGTTGCTGTGTTCATCGTGTTTTTGCAAATAGCTTTCGGAAGCGGATTATTCCGCGACCTTTACCATGCAGTGGCGGATGATGCGGTCTCCCATGCGGTAGCCCTTTTGGAACACCACGACGATCTCTCCGCTCTCCTTGCCCTCCACCTTTTCGCGCATAACCGCTTCGTGCTTGGTGGGGTCAAACTTGCAGTCGTTTTCAATCTCTTCCAGCCCGAGTTTTTTCAGCGAATCGAGCATCTGGCGCTGCACCATCGCAATGCCTTCGCGAAAGCTTGCGTTTTCCGCAGGGATTGCGTCCAGCGCGCGCTCCAGATTGTCCAGCGCGGGAAGAAGTTCCTTCACCGTGTCGCGTTTCCCCTCTTCATAGCTATCGAGGCGAATGCTTGCGTTTCTGCGGCGGAAGTTGTCAAAATCCGCCTGAATGCGCTGCAGGAGCGTGACGGTCTCATCCTTCTCCTTGGTGATTGCCTCAATGTGCGCCTTGGCAGCCGCGAATTCTTCCGCAGTGAGCGTATAGGATTCCTGCTCGGACGCGGCTTCTTCCACAACGGCCGGTTCGGGGTTTTGCGTGGTATCCTTCTGGATCGTTTCGTCTACGGTTTCGTGTTTGTCATTCTTCTTGGTCAATGTTCTGTCTCCTTGTCCGTTCTCACAATGCGGCAGTAAGCGCAATGCGTTTCCTTATTCGTCGTCCTGGTCAGTGCTGAGCATCTCGCTGAGGCTCATTCGCATATATTCCAGAACGGAGATCACTTTACTGTAGTTCATGCGCGTGGGTCCGATGATTCCAAAGGAACCAAGCGGTTCGTCGCCAACTTGATAGGTGGCGGTCACGATGCTGCAATCCTTAAACATTTCGTCTTCGTTCTCGTTGCCGATCGTGATTGAAAACTCCAGCTTACTCGCGCGCTTGAGCATTTCATAGAGCATGCTCCTTCCCTCAACCGCGGCTAAGAAGGTCTTTGCTTTGTTCATGTCGCTGTATTCGGGATAATGCAGCATGTTGGTCGCACCGGAAAGCTGCACATTCGGTGAATCCGGCGCCATCTTACGCTCGATCGCTTCCACGACGGAGCAAAGGAATGCGCGCCGCTCGTAGAGTTCTCCGCTCATTTCGCTTGCAATCCGCTCGCCGATTTGATCCATCCGGCAGTCATAAAATCGTTCCGTCAAAAGCCGCGAAATGCGCTCCAGCTCTCCCGTACGGATGTCCTCTGGCACACGGATGATCGCGTCTTTTGCAAAACCTGCCGTGGTGACGATGACCACCAGCGCGCGCCCTTCGCGCAGGGGAACGAGTTGGATGTGCCTGAGGCGATTTGCCGCAAGCATGGGCGGCATCACCATCGCGGTGTAGTTTGTCACCGCGGAGAGCGCCTGCGCCGTTTGCTTCATTACGGATTCGACTTCGTCCAGCTTTGCGCTCATATGCGCCCGGATGAGCTTGATCTCATCGTCGGAAAGCGCGGCTTTTTGCATCATCTGGTCCACATAGAGCCGATATGCTTTGTCCGAGGGAACGCGCCCTGCGGAGGTATGCGGCTGCTCCAGATAGCCCAGCTCTTCTAGGTCTGCCATCTCGTTTCGGATGGTTGCGCTCGAAAGGTTGAACTCCTCATGCTTGCTGATCGCACGGGAACCGACCGGAGACGCGGACATGATGTATTCATCGATGATCGCTTTGAGAATGCCAAGTTTTCTTGCATCCAGTTCCATATTCCGCTGCCTCCTTTCGAAAAAAGTGCTGCGCGCAACCTGCGGCAGTCTGTTTGTCTCGTTGAAATTCGTGTTGTTAGCACTCTATTTTGTCGAGTGCTAACCCATGAGAAAAATTTAGCACTTACGCGATTTGGTGTCAAGTAAGTGCTGTATCAAAAATGTGACATTCCAGTGAATTCACCCTTGTCGGGTGTGGTGTGCGAATTTCCTAAACACAAGTGGATCATTTGATGCTTATTCCACGAATGGCAGTACCCTCTACATAAAAAACCCAAGCGCTTCGTTTTGCAGATCCAGCCCCTTGCGGTTGAGCGCGATTGCATCCGCCGTCTCAATCACCCAGTCGCGTTTACGCAATTTCTCCATTGCAAGCGGGTATGCCTCCGCAATGTCCAGCTGAAAACGAGCAAAGAAACGAGCCCGATCAACCCCGCGCACGAGACGCAGCCCCAGCATCACGCACTCAAACATCTCGTCTCTGGGCGTCAGGCGGATCGTCTCCGCAAGCGGGCGCTTCCCGCGCGCAAGAAGGCGGTAATACTCATCCAGCGAATCGACGTTGGCAAAGCGTGTCCAGCGTTTTTGCCGCACTGCCGCGTGCGCCGCGATGCCGAAGCCCAGATATTCGCCGTTATTCCAATAGTTCAGGTTGTGGCGGCACTCAAAGCCATCCTGCGCAAAGTTGCTGATCTCGTAGCGATGATAGCCGCGTTGTTCCAGAAAATCAATGCCCGCGTCCTGCATATCGGCAACCAAATCCTCATCCGGCAGCAAAACGCCGCCATTCTCAACGCGGAGAAAGAGCGGTGTATGCTCCTCCAGAATCAGCGAATACGCGGAGATATGCTGCACGTCAAGGTCGCAAACGGTCTCCAGCGAGGATAAATACTGCTCCAGTGTCTGGTTCGGCAGCCCATGCATGAGGTCGATATTGATGTTGTCAAACCCGGCTGCTCTGGCGTTTGAGAGTGTTTCTAAAAACTGTGCGAAATTATGGATTCGCCCGATCTCTTTGAGCAGAACATCATGCGTGCTCTGCAGCCCGATCGAGAGGCGGTTGATGCCCGCCGCGCGATACGCCGCGAGTTTCTCCGGCGTGACCGTACCTGGGTTGCATTCCATCGAAATCTCCGCCGAATCCCGGATGGAAAAACGAGAAAAGAGCGTTTCCAGGATACGGCGCATCTGTCCGCCGGATAGAAGTGACGGCGTGCCGCCGCCGAAAAACACCGTATCAAACGCGGCGGGATACTCCCCGCCGCGCGCAACAAGCTCCAGCTCGGTAAGAAGCGCCTCCACATATGACTCCGGCACACTGCCTTCGGCAAAGCTCACAAAGTCGCAATAGGCGCATTTTCTTACACAGAACGGAATATGCAGATAGATTCCAGCCATCGTCAGTTGATGCGGAGCACGCTCATGAAAGCATCGCTCGGCAGCGACACGGTACCAACCTGCCGCATACGCTTCTTCCCCTCTTTTTGCTTCTCCAGCAGCTTTTTTTTGCGCGTGATGTCACCGCCGTAGCACTTGGCAAGCACGTCCTTGCGCACGGCGCGGACGGTTTCGCGCGCGATGATTTTCCCGCCGATCGCTGCCTGTACAGGGATTTCAAACTGCTGGCGCGGAATGACCTCGCAGAGCTTCTCTGCCACGGCACGCCCTTTTGCATAGGCGCGGTCGCGGTGGACAATCGTGCTCAGCGCGTCGCACATATCACCATTGAGCAGGAAATCGAGCTTGACCAGATCGCTTTTCTCATATCCCTTTAGCTCATAGTCAAAGGAAGCGTATCCCCTGCTGCGGCTCTTGAGCTGGTCAAAGAAATCGTAGATGATCTCGTTGAGCGGCAGGATATAGTGCATGCGTACACGGGATTCCTCAATGTAATTCATGTCGACAAAGATGCCTCTTCGCTCCTGGCAAATCTCCATGAGTGCGCCGACATACTCCGAAGGCGTCATGATGGTCGCGTTCACAACCGGCTCTTCGAGCTGTTCAATCTCCGTCACGGGCGGTAGGTTGGACGGGTTGTCAATCATTTCTTCTTCTCCGGTGGTGCGTTTGATCTTATAGATAACGCTCGGAGCCGTCGTGACCAGATCGAGGTCAAACTCGCGTTCCAACCGTTCCTGAATGATCTCCATATGCAATAAGCCCAGAAATCCGCAACGGAAACCATAGCCCAGCGCGTTGCTCGTCTCTTGCTCATAGGAAAGTGAAGCGTCGTTTAGTTTGAGCTTGTCGAGGGCATCCCGCAGGTCGCCATATTGCGCGCCGTCCGCCGGATAGATGCCGCAGAACACCATCGGGTTTGCCTGCTTATAGCCGGGCAGAGGTTTGCTCGCGGGGTGCTCGGCAGAGGTGATCGTGTCGCCAACCTTGGTTTCGGCAACGCTCTTGATCGAGGCTGCGACGTAGCCGACCTCGCCCGCGGTGAGTTCGTCTACCGCCATCGGTGCCGGGGTAAACACGCCAACCTCGGTGACCTCAAATTCATGCCCAGTCGCCATAGAGCGAATGCGCATGCCTTCCTTCACCGTGCCGTCAAACACGCGCACATACGAGAGCGCTCCTTTGTAGTTATCATAGAAACAGTCGAACACCAGCGCGGTAAGCGGCGCGTCCGGGTCGCCCACGGGCGGCGGAACGGTATTCACCACGGCGGAGAGCACCTGGTCGACGTTTAGCCCGCTCTTGGCGGAGATCTTCGGTGCGGAGTGCGCCTCAATGCCGATGACGTCTTCAATCTCCTGCGCTGTACGCTCCGGCTCTGCGCTCGGTAGATCGATCTTGTTGATGACCGGCACGACCTCCAGCCCGTTGTCCACAGCGAGATAGACGTTTGCAAGCGTTTGCGCTTCAATTCCTTGCGTCGCGTCCACGACAAGAACCGCGCCCTCGCAAGCCGCCAGCGCACGGCTGACTTCATAGTTGAAGTCCACGTGCCCGGGCGTGTCAATGAGGTTAAACATATAGCGTTTGCCGTCGGTATGCGTATAGAACATCCGCACCGCTGAGGATTTGATCGTGATGCCGCGCTCGCGTTCGATGTCCATCGAGTCAAGCAACTGCTCCGACATGTCCCTTGCGGCGACGGTGTCCGTCTGCTCCATCATACGGTCGGCCAGCGTCGATTTGCCGTGGTCGATATGCGCGATGATGGAAAAATTTCGAATCAATTCATTGGGGTATGCCATGTGGTATCCTCCCGTATTTCGGGTTTCATCATACTGTATCTTGGGTCGGAATGCAAGAATGAACCTATTGCGCGATGACGGCGATTCACGCGAAAACGGCGGCGCGTTCCCGCGCCGCCGTCAGAGTATCGACAAACCCCGCTAAGGGGGTATGGGGGATCGAAAATCCCCCATCTCCCAATCAAATTCGGCGATTCATTCGCTGAATTTGCTAAAAATAGCGCGTTTAGCGGTATTTTTTACCCAAAGTAAAACCCATCGGCAAAGTCCGCTGGACTTTGTCGACGGGCTAACGGCGGCGCGTTCCCGCGCCGCCGTATGCTGCGTTTGCTGATTATTCGATTGGACGCCGGGCAACAACAAAGTTTCTGCGCCAATAGCTGCTCTTTGCGCTTCTGCGGATCACCTTGCCGTTTGCGGAAGATGCGTCAATCATCTCGCCGCCGCCGATATAGATGCCCACATGGCCGATGCTGCTGCTATCGTCCGACTTGAAGAACAACAGGTCGCCGCGCTTGACATTCTCTAGGCTGGATACCTTCGTCCAACTCGTAGTCTTGCTCAAGCCTGCGGCATTGAGGCGCCGTGTGTAGACGTTTGCCTGTCTGAGGCAATAGACCACAAGGCCGGAGCAGTCAAACGAATCGGGCCCGCTCTTACCGAGGATATAGGTGTCGCCAAGCTGTTTGCGCGCCGCGTTGATGAGCTTGTCGATTCGCCCTTCGGAAGAGGATGCTCGCGCAAGCGCCGCCTGTTTCTTCTTCTCCGCGATGATTTCCTGCTCTCTGGTGTAGGAAACACGCGCATCCGGCGAGTTGATCGCTTCCATCGTCTTTTCGCCCGCTTTGCCGTCTTTACCCAAATGGTTGCGCTGCTGGAACTTGGTCACGGCCTCGACCGTGTCCGTGCCGTAATAGCCCGTCACCTGGCTGCTTTCGAGATAACCCAACTCTACCAACTGTTCTTGGAAAGATTGGATATCGTCGCCCTCCGCGCCCTCAAACATGACATATGGCTTTGCATCGTCGGAATAGATGAGCGCAATCGTATCCGCGCCGCAGATGCCGTCCTGCTGTAATTCATGCTGGCGCTGGAAGAGCTTCACCGCTTCCTTGGTCGCCTTACCGAAGTAGCTGGTCGGTTCGTCGATGGCGAGGTAATTGAGCTCCATCAGCCGCTTTTGCAGCACCATGACATCCTCGCCCTCGGCGCCTTTTTCGATGCGGATCTCAGGGGTCGGGCTGGGCGTCGGTTCCGGTGTTGCAGTGGGGGCAACGGTTACAACGGGGGTCGTCATCGCAAGCTCCGACGTATTCGCCTCCGCGCGCTTATGCCGCGATCCGGAGACCGCGACCATCACGATGATGCTGACCAGAACAAACCCACCCGCGCCCGCAAGAAAGATGCGAACGGGTTTTTCGAGTTTTTGAAAGGATTGCGAAAGCCGCTTGAACCATGCGGAGCTCTTCTTGCCAAATAGGTAGACCGAACGAAGCACTCGCTTCAATCCGGCAGTTAAGCGCTGCTGAAACGTTTTCTTCTTTCCCGGCCTTTTTCCGTTGCCGGAGCCATTGCCATTTGCACCGCTACCGTTGGGGCTTCTTCCGCCGTTTCCGGGGCCTTTGCCGCCGGAGCCGTTTCCGCCGGAGCCATTCTGGTAAGAGCCGTTCCCGTTGGGATTTCTTGTACCGTTGCCTGCGCTGCCCGCCGCACTGTAGTTTGTGCGATAGCTTTGCTGGCTTCCGTTTTGGCTGCTGCGCGTGTCATATGTCTGCGTGCGGCTCGGCTGCTGATAGCCATATTGTCCGCCCTGTCGTGGCGGGTTTCCCTGTGCGGAATCATATACCGCGCGTGGCTGCGCGGGTGCGCCGCGATAGCCGCCGGAGGGTGTTCCGCCTTGCGGAGATACGCTTGCATCATACGCGCGCGCATCTGGCGCCGGAGCGATGCGAGAAGCAGACCCGTTGCCATAGAACCCCGAATCTGCAGACGATTTTTTATTATGGAGGGTGCTGTAGTCGTTTGTGTTCATAGCGTTCTCCTAAGAAGAAATTCTATGGAAAGCGCATTGTAAAAGCAATAGCAATCTAAATATTGTAATACATTGTTCAAGATTAGCCCGAAACATACAACATATGGTGTTAAAAACAAGCGTTTTCTACACGGCGCACGTTTGAATTATGAACTCAGAAAGGCTTTTTTCGGTCGGGCAGAAATAAATACTCTGTGAGAAAAACAATGGCACGCGATGGAATTGCCCGTTTCGCGTGCCAAGGATGATTTTCTTTTTGTTGGCGAATGAATCTCGTGTTGATGAGAAGACAAACGCCGCGCAATACAACTACTTTTCGCGCGCTTCAACCGCCGCCTGCATAATCGCTTTCGGTGTCGTTTCCGGGTCTTCTACACGGACAAACGGCTTGCCTTCCGGAAGAAAGTGTTCACGCTGTGCAGCAGAAAGTTGTTCAAACGCGCTGCTGTCGTCCAAGACAAGGATGCGCGCCATGATTCCCTGCACGGAGAGCATATCCCCCGCTTTCTTGATGAGCTCCGCCTGTGCGCGCAACGACACCAGCACCACGTCCGGCCCGTTTTTCGGTTCGCGGAGGATTTCCGCGCAAACGGGTTGGCTGGCCGCATCCTGCGCAAAGATTTTTGTTTTCAGCAGCATGAGCCCCAAAATGGTCGCAACCACCGCGCCGATCAGGCACTGCAGCGTGTTGAAGAGAATATTGGGAATTGCGCTTGCGGGCCCATAGAGCAACAGCTCATAGAGAAAATAGCCCGCAGGTACGATCAGCGCGGCAGGATAAAGCGCAGCGAAGCGAATCTTCTTCTGCGTCTTTGCAAACAACAGCCCAGCAACCAGCGCAACCAGGCCCTTGATCACAAACGTTGCGGGCGCATAGACCGTATAGCCGAGCAATACATCCGAAAGCGCGGAAGCAGCGCCTGCGCAAAGAGCGCCCCAGCCGCCGCCAAGCAGCATCCCCGCGAGCAGAACGCCCACGTCGCCAAGGTTGATGTAGCCAAATCCGCCGGGCATAGGAATCGACACCAGCGTGGTGAGCAGCACGATTGCCGCCGCGAGTACGCCCGCTGTCGTCAGCCGATGGATGGATTGCGCCTGTTTGGTTTGCATGATTGGATACCTCCGTGGTTTGCTCCGGCTTATTCGATCCGTCCAATCGCAATGAAACCGAAACAAAGGTTTATAACTCCAGAAACCATTTTATCATGGTTCTGCTTTAAGCTTCTTACTATTATATGAAAAGCTGAGATTTTTGCAACTTTATATGTGTTGTTTTTTTACAGCAGGAGAGCTTCTCACATTTAAAAGGTCGCTTCTAAAAGGTCGCTTCCGCTTTGGTGCCTTCGGTTGATGATACCCCCGTTGTTTCAGCGGATTCAGCCACAGCATCCGTTTTCGTTTTTCGCACGCTGAGCATAACGCCGAGGATGACGATTGCACCGCCGATAAATTTGCGCAACGTCACCTGTTCACCCAGCAGAACCCATGAGAAGAAAACGCCGATGATCGGCATAAGGTTGAGCATCGAGGTGATCGTGCTCGGCGCCATGGTCTTAAGCCCGCGATTGTAGAGCAGATAGGCTACCACAGAGCAAAAAACGCCAAGGAACATCATGTTGCCAAACGAAACCAGCGTCGGCTGCTGCCATTGCCCGCGCTCCAGCAAAGCAAGCGGCAAAAGAAAGATCGTACCAAAGAGCGTAATATAGAATAGCAGCGTAATCGGCGGGTAATGATTGACCACCCGCTTCATCATAAAATTATAGACCGCCCAGAAAACGCCAGCCGCAACGAGCAGCAGGATGCCAAGCAGTTCCCCTTTCACGCGAGATTCCGCTTTTTCATAGGAAAGGATCACAACGCCTGCGATGGCGATCAGAATTGCGACGACTTTCAACGCGCTGAGTTTATTCTTATAGATCAGGCTCTCCATCAACAGCGTAATGATCGGGTAAGATGCGATAATCAGCGTCGCACTGGAAGCAGACGTCCACTGCATCGCGATATTTTGAAGAACCGCATAGAGCATGATACCCGTCAATCCGCAGATGACAACCGTGATGATGTCCTTTTTCTCCAGCTTTACGCGGTTTTGCGGCAACAGCGTCAGCAAGCTTAAAATCAGCGTTGCAACCACAAAGCGAACGACCGCAAGCGTCAGCGGCGGGTATGTTGTATAGGCGAACTTGATCGCGACAAAGGATGACCCCCATAGGATGAGTGCGCCGAGGACGGAGAGAATCGAAAGCGTGTTGCTTTGCTTTTGCTGTGACACAGTGGTGTTCCCCTAACTTCTTTTTTGCGGGTATATTTCCGCCCGACTATTTGGCTGCGGTCAAATTACCTTATTCCATTTCCGTCAGAATGTCAATAATTGTATATGATATATACAAAGGAATCTTGCAAAATATTGTGCTTTAAAGACTTGCTCGCCAAATAAAAGGCAACCCTCCCAAAGGAGAATTGCTTCGTTTGTGAATCGCTTATTTCGCCTGCGCGATGGCAACGCCAACCGCGACGGTAACACCCGCCATCGGGTTATTGCCCATGCCGATGAGCCCCATCCTCTCGACGTGCGACATTGACCAACTTTTCACAATAACTTTCACGCGCGAAGGCATTCATTCAATTGATATCTTGCACTATGGATTGCCTGTTTTAAACCGTGCTATACTGTTTTATATTGTCTTGTGGAGGTGAGCAGAAATTGTTGATCGGCTATTTGTATTTTGGTGCAGTTTTTGTTGTTCTTGTGTTGCTGGCGATAGACATGATCAGAACAAACCGCAAACGAATACATGCGCTAAAAAAACAATTTGGCAATCCGCCAGAAGATCTCAATATCGACTTTGAGAATATTGGCTCTTTTCACCGCGTGTTTCAGGCAAAATCCAATCATATCATTGACGACACAACTTGGAACGATCTGGAAATGGATCGAATTTTCGAAAGACTCGACACTTGCTGCTCATCCATCGGAGAGGAATATCTCTACGCAGTGTTGCGCAAGCCTGAAATCGAAACCGATAAACTTCTTGCCCGCGAAAAACTGATTCAATATTTCGATGAAAACCAAGATGCACGGTTTGCGATACAAATTGCTTTACTTAATATCGGAAAAGAACCCAACAACGGATTGGCGCAATTGCTTTCCAGCGAAGCACCCGCGCATCGCATTCGACCGGTAGCCCTGTATTGGCTCCTTACGGCACTTCCGATTCTCAGTATGTTTTTTCTTCTTGTCAGCATAAAACTCGGCGTTGCTTGCATCCTCGTATTCTCTTTGATTAATTGCGTCGTTTATATACGAAATAAGCTGAGTCTCGAAGCGAGCTTCATAACGCTTCGTTACTTGACTGCCATGTTGAATGGCTGCAACGCCTTGTGCAAGAAGAAATTTGCTGGTTGGGATACGTTCATTGATCCACTCCGAACATATTTACAGCCCTTTAAAAAAATCGCGGGGATCTTAACAAGTACTTATGTCACGAAGCAAGCCTCATTCGAATTGCAAGCACTCACAGGCTTTTTTCAGATGCTATTTCTTGCCGAAATACGGAATTATAATCGCGTCATACACTCCGTAGAAAGCAACAGGGAATCGTTGCAGAAATTGTTTATCGAACTCGGTAAAATTGAAACAGCCATTAGCGTGTTGTCTTATCGTAAGAGTTCCCCAAATACCTGTACTCCGAAATTCACGGACAGGAATCAAATCGTGTTTCAAAATCTTGTCCATCCGCTTATACCGCAGGCGGTTCCAAACAGCGGCAAACTTGATCGCGGCGCCATAATAACCGGCAGCAATGCCACGGGCAAATCAACTTTCATCAAGGCTCTAGCAGTGAATGGAATTTTGGCACAATCGATTCATACGTGCAACGCAACTTACTTTGAGACGCGTCCCTCGTTGGTGATGACATCGATGGCTTTGCGAGACAATATGCATTCAGGAGAAAGTTATTTTATTGTTGAGGTCAAGTCCATTCAGCGTTTACTCAAAGCAATCAATCAGGCGAATTGCGTTTGTTATATCGATGAAATCCTACGTGGCACCAATACGCCGGAGCGAATTGCGGCTTCATCTGCCATTCTCAAGCATATCGCGCTCAAGCAGTGTCTGTGCGTTGTGGCATCACATGACATTGAGTTGAGTGAATTGCTCAAAGATCAATATGATCAATATCATTTTTCCGAAACGATATCCGGCGACACAATTCAATTCGATTATCAACTAAAAGAAGGACCATCAACAACGCAAAATGCGATAAAGCTGCTAGCTATTATGGGAATCCCTCCAGAAATTATTGTCGATGCCGAACGTTGTTTCAACGAGCATATGGTTCTCTAGCCCCCGGCGGATCAGTTCATATGCCCATTATCTCTTTTTGCCTCTGAGATTCCGAAGTATCGCTTCTGATGTTCAAATATTCTTGCAAAATACTGTATTTTTAAGACTTGCTCGCCAAATAAAAAGCAACCCTCCCAAAGGAGAGTCGCTTCGTTTGCGAATCGCTTATTTCGCCTGCGCGATGGCAACGGCAACCGCGACGGTGGCACCCACCATCGGGTTATTGCCCATGCCGATGAGACCCATCATCTCGACGTGCGCCGGAACGGACGAAGAGCCCGCAAACTGCGCGTCGGAGTGCATACGCCCCATCGTATCGGTCATGCCGTAAGAAGCGGGGCCAGCGGCCATGTTGTCCGGATGCAGGGTGCGGCCCGTGCCGCCGCCGCTCGCCACGGAGAAATACTTCTTGCCGTGCTCGATGCACCACTTTTTATAGGTGCCCGCGACCGGATGCTGGAAGCGCGTCGGGTTCGTGGAGTTGCCGGTGATGGAAACATCCACGTTTTCGTGGCGCATGATGGCAACGCCTTCGTTCACGTCGTCCGCGCCGTAGCAGCGAACCTTTGCTCGGTCGCCGTCGGAGAAGGACTTCGTCTGCGTGATGTTCAGTTTGCCGGTGTAATAGTCATATTCCGTCTCAAGATAGGTGAATCCGTTGATGCGGGAGATGACATACGCCGCGTCTTTGCCAAGGCCGTTGAGGATTACCTGCAGGGGCTTGGTGCGGACTTTGTTGGCGGTCTTGGCGATGCCGATTGCGCCTTCCGCGGCGGCAAAGCTCTCGTGCCCTGCCAGGAAGCAGAAGCAGTTGGTCTCTTCGCGCAGAAGCATGGCGGCAAGGTTGCCGTGTCCCAAGCCTACTTCGCGCTGATCCGCAACCGAACCTGGGATGCAGAACGCCTGGAGGCCGAGGCCGATGGCTTCCGCTGCTTTGTCGGCAGAGGTGGCGCCCGTCTTGATGGCGATTGCCGCGCCGATTGCATAAGCCCAGCAAGCGTTTTCAAACGCGATGGGCTGGATGCCGCGCACGATGCCGAACACGTCGATGCCTTTTGCTTCGCAGATGGCTTTCGCGTCGTCGATGCCGTTGATGCCGTACTTCTTCAGCTCGGCATTGATTTTCTCGATTCTTCTTTCGTAACCTTCAAAAATAGCCATAGCTGCCTCCTTACGCTTTCCGCGGGTCGATAACCTTGGCGGCCTGGTCGAAACGCCCGTAGGTTCCGATGTTCTTCTCGTATGCTTCCTTCGGATCGACGCCCTTCTTGATCGCGTCCATCATCTTGCCGAGGCTGACGAATTTGTAGCCGATGATCTCGCCGCCTTCGTCCAGCGCGATGCCGAGAACGTAGCCCTCCGCCATCTCCAGATAGCGCGGCCCCTTGGCGAGCGTGCCGTACATGGTGCCAATCTGCGAACGGAGGCCTTTGCCGAGGTCTTCCAAACCCGCGCCGATGGGCAGGCCGTCTTCGGAAAACGAGCTCTGCGTGCGGCCGTAGACGATCTGCAGGAACAGTTCGCGCATAGCGGTGTTGATCGCATCGCAGACGAGATCGCTGTTGAGCGCTTCGAGGATGGTCTTACCCGGAAGAATTTCCGCCGCCATGGCAGCGGAGTGCGTCATGCCGCTGCAGCCGATGGTCTCGACCAGTGCTTCTTCGATCACGCCTTTTTTCACGTTGAGCGTGAGTTTGCAGGCACCCTGCTGGGGTGCGCACCAGCCAACACCGTGGGTGAGGCCGCTGATGTCGGTGATCTGTTTTGCTTTGACCCACTTGCCCTCTTCGGGGATCGGAGCGGGATCATGCTTTGCGCCTTTTAGGACGCAGGTCATTTCTTCCACTTCACTGGAATAATGCATGTGTGAAGTTCCTCCTTGTCATGCTAAGAATACCCAGATTCATTCATGATACAGTATAACAAAACCATTACTTGGTTTCAATACGCCAAGATCGAATAAAGATGCAGCAGACGGCAAGATTTTTTGGTATTCGTATTATCGGCACACAACGAAACTTCTTTTTGCCGTGTCTACTCTATCGGCTATTCGCCCGACTATGGTATACTGATTTCAGCCGTTTGAATTTGGGGGATTGAAAGATTGCAATATTTCTTTGCCGGATTGTTTCTGCTCGACGCCGCTGTGCACCTCTTTGCCTGCGTAAACAAAGACCTGCTGATGCTCCGCAGAGTGAGCAAATGTCTCCTGATGCCGTTGCTCGCGGCATGCTATCTGCTCTTTGCAAATACTCCGTCCCCGCTGGTTGTCGCCGGGATTCTCTTTGGGTTTGTGGGCGACCTCGTGCTGCTCTTCCGCCCGCGCAAGTGGGCGTTTCCCGCGGGCATCATCGCCTTTGCAGCAGGGCACATCTTTTACATCATCAGCTTTGCCCAGCGCATTGCAACAAGGCCACCGTGGTTCGTGTTTGCTATTCTTGCGTTTGTTACGATTGCATGTGCCGCAACGCTGATGCGCTCTATCTGGAAAGGCATGCCAAAGAAGCTTTGCCCGCCGAGTTTTCTCTATATGATCATCATCGGTACGATGGCATCTTCCGCCGCCCTGTTCGCGCTCTATGGCGCAGGCCCGTATCGCTGGCTGGCGGGAGTCGGCGGGCTGCTGTTTGCAATCTCGGATACAACGCTTTCCATCGATGCGTTCCATCACCCGATTCACAACAGAAACATCATTGTGATGAGCACCTATATCGCGGCGCAGGTGCTGATCGTTTCCGCATTTGCGTTTGCCTAAGTATTCGCTACAAAAAGAGGAATCTATATGACGCCAGAAATTATTTTGTTGATCGTATCCGTCGCGGTGTTTGCCGCGATTGCCCTCCTGCTCGTCTATAGCATCCGCCGCCAGCAATCGATGCACGACGCGATGCAGGACGACCTCAACCGCGCGCTCTCCGACCTTCGCCGGGAGTTAAACGAGAACGTTCAGTCCTCGGTCGCCCACCTTGGGCGCATGATTCTCGAGCAGCAGCGTACCTCGGATGCGCAGGGCGAGACGCGCTTTAAAACCTTTGAGCTTGGCAACGAGCAACGGTTGAAGTCCTTCGAATTCAACAACGAGCAAAAGCTGGAAGCCATCCGCCAAACCGTGGAGCGCAGGCTTGTCACCATGCAGGGAGACAACGCAAAGAAGCTCGACGAAATCCGTAACATCGTCGACGAGAAGCTGCAAAAGACGCTGGAGACAAAGGTTGCCCAGTCCTTCCAGCTCGTCAATGAACGTCTGGAGCAGGTCTACAAAGGACTTGGCGAAATGCAGACGCTCGCAACCGGTGTCGGCGATCTCAAAAAGGTGCTCAGCAACGTCAAGACGCGTGGTATCCTCGGCGAAATTCAGCTCGGCGCGATTTTGGAAGAAATTCTTGCGCCGGAGCAATATGAAACCAATATTGTCACAAAGCTCGGCAGCGCGGAGCGCGTGGAATATGCCGTCAAACTCCCGACCGACGAAGGCAGCCCGGTCTATCTGCCGATCGATTCCAAATTCCCCGCCGATTTGTATTCCAATCTGCAGGATGCATACGAATCCGGCGCGCCGGACGCGGTTGCCGCCGCGATCGCCGCGCTTACGCAGCGCATCAAGCAAGAAGCGGCGAAGATTCGCGATAAATATCTCGACCCGCCGAACACCACCGATTTTGCGATTCTGTTTCTCCCGTTTGAAGGGCTGTATGCCGAGGTGGTCAACCGCGGGCTGGTGGAAGAACTGCAGCGCAGCTATCGCGTGAATATCGCGGGCCCTTCCACCATGGCGGCCATGCTCAACAGCCTCCAGATGGGATTTCGAACCTTTGCGATTCAAAAGCGCAGCAGCGAGGTCTGGCGCGTACTCGGTGCGGTCAAGACCGAGTTTCAGAAGTTTGCCAACATCCTTGCGAGCTCCAGAAAGCGCCTGCAGCAGGTGGACGACGAGCTGGAGCAGCTCATCGGCACCCGCACGCGCGCCATCACACGAAACCTCCGTGCAGTGGAACAGCTTGACGAGCGAAGCTCGACGCTGGTCATCGGCGCGCTTGGCGACGCGGACGAGGGCGAAGGCGATCCGGCTGAAGAGAATTAGTTCTTCATAAAAGTTCATGCAATATAAAATAGCGCTGGCGGCAGTGATTTTTTAGATTCTGTCCGGCAGCGCTTTTTTTGTGATCGGTCAATGTTATTAGCGACTCATTTTTATGTGAAAAATCCCCTGTAAAAGATACGTCTTTTCAGATTATGTATCAAAAACGACATTTTTATGGTTTGTGTGTGTTTTCTCACATACAAACCGCCGCCATGCTGTATAATGGTTTTAACTTCATAAATGGGGTAAAATTGATATGAGAGAACTCCTCTTTCGCGTCTCGGGTATGACTTGTGGCCACTGTGAGGCACGCGTCGCAAAAGCCTCAAAGACCGTCATCGGTGTAAAGTCCGCGAGCGCGTCTTTTTCACGCGGAATACTCACCGTTACGTACAATCCCGTGCTGACGGACGAAGCAAAGCTCACCCGCGCGCTCGAAGAAGCAATCAACGCGTCTGGCTATCGTTTTCGCGGAGCCGTCGCAAAACCGCACCCGATTGCAAAAGTGATCCCAATCGCGATCATCCTGCTTGCGCTGTATCTGGTTTTGCGCTATACGGTCGGCTTTGACTTCTTCGGGTTTATCCCGAAGATCGACAGTACGATTTCGCTCTCCGCATTGTTTGTCACGGGGTTGTTCACCAGCGTACATTGCGTTGCAATGTGCGGTGGAATCAACCTCTCCCAAAGTGTTGGAACGGGTGCATCCGGTAAACAACAGTTCAAAAATCCACTGCTGTATAACCTCGGACGCGTGATTTCGTATACCCTGATCGGCGGAATCGTCGGCGGTATCGGTTCCGTGCTATTCTTAAGCGAAACAGCAAAGGCAATACTGCTCTCCCTCGCTGCGATTGGCATGCTGTTGATGGGTTTGAGCATGCTTGGCTGGCTGCCCTGGTGGCTGACCCCGCGCATGCCGCGTTTTCTCTCCGCGCGCCTTGGCAAAGCCGGCGCGGGTAAAGGCCCGCTCGTCGTCGGACTTCTCAACGGGATGATGCCCTGCGGTCCTCTGCAGGCGATGCAGCTCTACGCTCTTGCCACCGGCTCCGCGCTGACCGGCGCGCTGTCGATGTTCCTCTTCTCTCTCGGCACGGTTCCGCTGATGCTCGGCGCGGGCGCGTTGTTTTCCGCACTCAAGGGTAAGTTTGCTTTTGTGGTGCAGCGGGTCAGCGCGGTGTTGGTTGTGTTCTTTGCGGTCGTCATGGCGACCAATGCGTTCTCGCTGCTTGGCTTTGGCAGCGCAACAGCCGCCGCCCCCGCACAGGCCACCGCAGCGCAAGCGGAAAAAGGCGGAGATTCCCTACTTCAGCAGGCGCTGGACAAAGGCTATTTGCCCGCAACGCTGGATGGCAACGTGCAGAAGATTCAAGCGGACTTGAATCCTTCTGTCTATCCGTTTATCATCGTACAAAAGGGGATTCCTGTGGAGTTGACCATTTCGGCTGACGGAAACGCGATCACCGGATGTAACCAAACCGTGGTATTTCCCGCGTACGACGTGAAAAAAGCACTGAAAGCGGGCGACAACGTCATCAAGTTTACGCCAGAAGAAAGCGGATTGATCCCATACACCTGCTGGATGGGCATGCTGGACGGGCGAATCCTCGTTGTAGATGATCTTTTTTCCGCTTCCGGAAATCCCGCGCCCGATGCGGGTGCAACCAGTTCGCCGGGCTGATGCCACGGCAAAGGAGATACCATGATCGAAAAAAATTATCAAGTCACGGGCATGACCTGCTCCGCATGCTCTGCCGCCGTGCAGCGCGTGCTAAACAAGACAGAAGGTGTCGCTTCGGCTGAGGTGAACCTCACAACCGAGACCCTGCGCGTGCAATATGATGAATCCAAACTGGATTTTGACAAACTGCAATCCATTGTGGAGAGCGCGGGCTACGGGCTCGTTGCCCCGCAGGTGCTCAAACACGCGGAGCTCGGCGTGGACGGCATGACCTGCGCCAGTTGCTCTGCTGCGGTGGAGCGCGCACTCAAAAAGCTCGACGGTGTGAGCGAACCTTCCGTCAACCTCGCAACCAACCGTGCCTCGTTCTCCTATGACCCGAGTAAAGTTAAGCTCGCGCAGGTTCGCGAGGCGATCACCAAGGCCGGCTATACCCCGCTAGACCTTGCGACCGAAGACACGCGGGATATGGAGCAGGAAAAGCGTGAAAAAGCGCTCCGACGGATGCGTTTGCGGCTGATCGTCGCGATTGTCTTCGCTCTTCCAATTCTTTATATCGCAATGGCGCATATGTTTCCAAAGCTCGGCGTGCCGCTGCCAGCGTTTCTCAACCCGCATGTGTTCCCGCTCGTGTTTGCGCTCGTGCAGTTGTTTTTGACCATCCCGGTTCTCATCGCAGGCAGCCGCTTTTTCCGCGTTGGTATAAAGACGCTGTTCAAAGGCTCGCCAAATATGGATACACTGGTGGCCATCGGCACAGGTAGCGCGTTTCTCTATGGCGTTTACGCGACCGTATTGATCTATCTTGGCGATTTTGGTTTTGCCCAGCATCTCTATTTTGAGTCGGCAGCCGTCGTCATCACGCTGGTCATGCTCGGAAAATATCTGGAAGCCGTCAGCAAAAGCAAGACCTCCGATGCGATCAAAAAGCTCATGAACCTGCGCCCGCAGACCGCGGTCATCGTCAAAGACGGCGTGGAACTCACCGTCGCGCTGGACGAAGTCGCTGTGGGCGACGTTGTGCTCGTTCGCCCCGGCGCGGCAATCCCCGTTGACGGAACCGTGCTTGACGGCGCATCCAGCGTGGATGAAAGCATGCTCACGGGCGAATCGCTGCCCGTTGAAAAACAACCCGGTTCCCCTGTCACGGGCGGCAGCATCAACGGCGAAGGCTTGCTTCGCTTCACCGTCACCCGCGTGGGCGAGGATACCGCGCTCTACAAGATCATTCACCTCGTCGAAGAGGCACAAGGCAGAAAGGCGCCGATTGCGAAGCTTGCGGACGTGATCTCCGGCTATTTTGTCCCCGCCGTACTCGGCATAGCGGTGCTTGCCGCCGTTGTTTGGGCGCTGGTTGGAAAAGACTTTAACTTTGTACTCAATATCTTTGTGACCGTGCTGGTCATCGCCTGCCCGTGTGCGCTGGGTCTTGCGACACCGACCGCCATCATGGTCGGCACCGGCAAAGGCGCGGAGCTTGGCGTGCTCATCAAAGGCGGCGAAGCGCTCGAAACCACGCACAGCATCAACGCGGTCGTGCTCGACAAAACAGGCACCATCACGCAGGGCAAGCCTGAACTCACCGATATCGTACGCTATACGCAGGACGACGAAGATCATGTTCTTTCACTTGCCGCCGCTGCCGAGCGCGGTTCGGAGCACCCCATCGCGCGGGCAATCGTCTCCGCAGCTGAAGCGCGATCTATTTCGCTTGCGGAACCGGAGCAATTCCGCGCGATTCCCGGCAGAGGAATCGACGCAACGGTGCAAGGACATCGCATACTCGCGGGCAGCGCAAAGCTTCTTGTCGAGAACAACATCGACCTTTCGCACTCCGTCGGGGACGCGGTTTCACTCTCCGGCGCGGGTAAAACCCTCATGTATATCGCCGTAGACGGCACGCTCTATGCGCTCATGGCGGCGGCAGATGCGGTGAAGCCCACCAGCCGCGCGGCAATTGCGCAGCTCAAATCGCTTGGGCTTGAGGTTTATATGCTCACGGGCGACAATGCCGCAACTGCTAAAGCGGTTGCTAAAAGCGTCGGCATCGACCATGTACTCTCGGATGTGTTGCCGGACGGCAAAGCAAGTGAGGTGCAAAAACTGCAATCGCAGGGCAAGCGCGTGGCAATGGTTGGCGACGGAATCAACGACGCGCCCGCGCTCGTGCAGGCGGATGTCGGCATGGCAATCGGCACGGGCACCGATGTCGCGGTGGAATCCGCGGACGTGGTGCTTATGCGCGGGGATCTCTCCGCTGTCAGTGCTGCGGTTGCGCTCAGCAGAGCCACCATCCGCAACATCCGGCAAAACCTCTTCTGGGCGTTTGCTTACAACGTGATCGGACTTCCGTTTGCGGCAGGCGTGTTTTACGCATTTGGCGGCCCACTGCTGACCCCCGTGTTCGCGGGCGCGGCGATGGCATTGAGCTCAGTCTCGGTCGTGACCAACGCGCTGCGGCTCAAACGGTTTCACTTAAAGGATAAAAAATAAGAAAGGACTTGTTTCCTATGAAAAAACTCATTCTGATCACGCTGGCGCTCGTACTTGCAGCCGTTCTGCTCGCCGGATGCGCCGCGACCGACGTGATTCTCAAGTATAGCCCCTCGTCGATGGACAAAATCGTGGAGAAATTTCCAACGCTCGTGACCGACAACACGAAGACCGACCATTCTTTCACGCTCTCCGCCGACGGCGAAACGCTGCTCAAGGTCAGTTCTGATTTCAGTCTCACTGGCGCGGAGGATGTTGTGATTCAGACTCCGTTAAAGCCGTTTGTCGACGCAGGGCTTGATTCCGCTAAGCTCGGCGCGGGCTATCGCGCGGACGAAACCTCGCTCTACCTCGTCGGCGACTTCGGTGCGGGCACGGGTGCGCAGAGCACGATCACCAGCGCCCTGTTTGAGAGCGTAAAAGCGAATCGCGCTGTATTGACCTATCATGCAGATCTCGATCATTATGGCATCCAGCTCCCCGCGGGCAAGTTTGAGTGGGCAAAGGATGAATCCAGTAACGATAAAGATATCGTGTTCGCCATCGCCGCCCAGCCGCTGGCGGATCTTGGCGTCGATGTGCAAAACATCGATGGATGGGTTTTCAAGACTATGAAGGATGACGCAGGCAACGATCTCGACGTACTGCTCAAGCCATATTCCCTCGACTCTTAAACAATAAAAACGGGCGCTGATGGCAAACTACAGCGCCTGTTTTTTTGCTTTACTAAAAATTTCACAAAAATATACGGTAAAGTAGACAGTATTTCTGATCGTTCGCCAAAGTCTCTAAGTCATAAAAAAGCGTCTCAATTGTACTATAAAACTGCGGTTAAGCCGTAATAAAAGACTGGAGAGAGAAACAATGAAAAAAAGACTACTCGCTATCCTGATGCTCGTCCTGTGCCTCTGCTATACGGGCAGCACATTTGCCCTCGCACCGGACGAAGAAACAACCGACATTGAGATTTCCCCGCTGTCCGTCCTGTCTGTCGATTGCGGATTATCGAACAGCGGCGGGAGTACGTATCTGGCCTGGGCCAACGCAACATCCAGCGTTTCCGAGACGATTACAGTGACCGTGAAGCTGTATCGCGTCGTGGGGAGTACACTCACACTGATCACCTCCGGCAGCAACACCGCCTCGGGCACCAGCGCATATGTCAGCAAATCTGCCTCGCTTACCGCCGGCAGCTATCGCGTGGTCGCTACCGCGAGCGGCAGCATCTCTTCCTCCGCCAGCAGAACGCGCAACTACACCGTGAACTGACACACAAATTCAGAACCACTTGAGAGCGGCGCAGAGATTGCGGCGCTCTTCTTTTGCATCATCAGTCAAGAAAGTAAATCCCAAATCAGATCAAGGTCCACGCCTGCATCGGCATAGATCACAAGAACGGAATTCTCGAGCAGCACAAATCCGTCAAACGAGCCGTTTGCGGTGTCTATCGCATACTGCATGGTTCTGCCGTCGAGAACCGTTTTTTGTTTGACTTCGCCACGATAAGAAATGGATTGCCCGTCGCCCTTGTACCATTGCTCGATGACATTGACTTTCAGATTGTCCGCCGTGAGATAATACGAGCGCAGCGTTTTCCCCGTGATGATATGGTTGTACTCGATCACTTCCGCGCACGTGAGCTGATCGCTGACGAGTTCAAACGCGTCCAGACCATAGACGGACTCAAACGCCGCGACGGAATCATAATAAACTGGCTCTTTCTCCATAATGAGGTTGCCGTTTTCATCAAAGCCATACTCCGCCATCTGCTCCGGAGTGAGCACATCCGGCACATCGTACCCGCGTTCTTCGTAGAGCGCTTTTTCGTCCGATTGCTCGATTTCGATCCGTTTGTCAAACACCGTGATCACATAGTTGAAAATGCGTTCCGCGATTGCGCGTCCTGCGGGAACAAGCGTAAAGAACGCAAGCGCCAGCATGAGTATCAGGCTACCAAGCGCAAGTCGCCTGTGCCTGCGCAGCGTTTGCTCGGACAACCGCAGTCTCTCGCGCCAGTCACCAGCGGCTCTTCGATCCGCCGCATCCAGCGCTTCATAAAACCCGCTCCAGGATTGCGCAGGTAAATCGGACGCTGCCTCCGCCCGCATGACAAGCGCACGTGCTGAAACCACACATCCCGCAGCGAGCGTCTTCGCTTCTTCTTGCGAACGCACAAACAGCGGGTCTATCTGATAGAGCCGTTTTTGAATCGTTGCTTTTGCTTTACGTTCGGTCAAATTTTGTCACCTCGGTTTTAGCAGGAACAGTACCATCAGCGCGAAGAAGAGGGATTGATCCGCCGCTTTTTTCACAAGCTTCGTTCGGATGCGCACAAACCGCTGGCTCAACGTGTTTTTGTTGATATTCAGCTTCTTTGCCACTTCGTCCAGCGAATATCCATCGAAGAAATAGAGATAGAACGCCTCTCTCATCTCCGGCGGGTATGTCGCAAGCTCTTGTTTGAGCCAGGCCATCGCCGCACTGCCGACCACGTCTTCTTCCACGGAATCGCCCGCAGGAATCTGCGAAAACACCTCCGGCTCGGAGGGAATCTCCCGCTGCGCTTTCTTAATGGCATTGACGCGCGCGTTTCGAAGGCAAGTGCGGAAAAATGCCATCGGATGTTCGATACTGCTGGCGGGACGATCGTTTCGCGCAATTGTCTCCGCGAGGTCTTGCATCAAATCAAGCGCGTCGTCTTCGTTTCGCGCCAGTTGGAACGCAACACCAAGCAGCGTTTGATATTGCTGAATAAATAATTCGGAAAGCTTCTGTTGCATGGATGTCTCCGCTCTGTAAAGAATGCGTATCGATGCTGTAATCGTTCGTCTGACTCACCGATCACAAGGATCATACCATTTTTCACAGGTGAAAACATAGCACCTTTCTGTTTAAAAACGCTCCTCCCAACATGTTCTTCCCGTTTTACACAAACCGCTTCTTTTGTTTCCTACCAATAAGACAATCGAACCCATTGTCCCGTGACACAAAATGACAAAAAATATTTGTAATTCCGCATCATTTTCTGGTATATTACGGAAAATTAACGTGATTCTACAAAATTTCCGTACAGTTATGCAGAAAGCCCGGTGTTTACCGGGCTTTGGTTGCATGCGTATGATCGATATTTTTAGTTGCGGTGTTTTTACACACTCCTCATGTCTTACGAGCGAAGATACCGCTCCACTTCTTTGGCTGCGCGTACCGCGTCCGCGCTCGCGCGGACGACGAGGCTCTGCCCCGTTCGCATATCTCCCGCAGCGAACACGCCGGGACGCGAGGTGACATAGTTGCTCTTGTCCAGCGTGATGTTCAGCGCCCCGGGCAGATAGGTTTCCGCGCCGACGAATCCCATCGCGATGAGCACATCCGTCGCGGGCTGCCTGCGAATTGTCGATTCAATCTGCTTGGGCATCCGTCCGCGTTCCGTGGTGACCCACTCGACCTCTGCGGTCTCAATTGCGGTCACGCCGGTCGTTTCATTGCCGATGATGGACACCGCGGTGATTTCAAACGTGCGCGGGTCTCTGCCGTAAAGCCAGATCGCCTCCTGCTGGCCATAGTCGGTCTTGAGCACGATCGGCCAGCGCGGCCAGGGGTTGTCCTGCGCGCGCATCTCGGGAGCCGGCGGCATGATTTCAAGCTGGATGACCGAGTTTGCGCCCATACGGATGCTGGTCGCCACGCAGTCGTTTCCCGTGTCGCCGCCGCCGATGACGACGACCTTCCTGCCCGCAAGCGGCTTCTCCTCCGTTTCTCCGCGCAAGACCATCCGCGTTGCATCGGCTAAAAACGGCACCGCGAAGCGCACGCCGGGCAGGTTTCTGCCGGAGACGGAAAGATCGCGCGGCTGGCCCGCGCCGCCGCAAAGCAGCACCGCGTCAAATTTGTCCAGCTCCGTCACGGGCAAATCCTTGCCCACGTCGGTGTTGCAAACAAATGTGATGCCCTCCTGCCGGAGAATCTCCACGCGCTGGCGGATGCGCTCCTTTGGCAGCTTCATATTCGGGATGCCAAACATCAGCAGTCCGCCGGGCTCTTCCGATTTTTCAAACACGGCCACAGAAAAACCACGCTGGTTGAGCACATGCGCCGCAGTCAACCCGGCAGGGCCGGAGCCAACGACGGCGACGCTCTTGTCGATTCTTTCTTTCGGCATGCGCGGCACAACCCAGCCGTTTTCCCAGGCCATGTCGCTCAAAAAACGCTCGATCTCGCGGATTGCCACGGGCTCGTCGTTCATGCCGCAGGTGCAGGCGCCCTCGCAAAGCGCCGGGCAAACGCGGGAGGTACACTCATGCAGCAGGTTGGTTTTTTCCAGCCTGCGATATGCCTCCTCAAAGTGTCCCTTGAACACAAGATGGTTCCATTCGGGGATCAGGTTGCCCAGCGTGCAGCCGGAGCCAACGCCGCGCCAGCTCACGCCCGCGTGGCAAAACGGCACGCCGCAGTTCATACATCTGGCTGCTTGCTGTTCAATCTGCTCCGCGCTCTGTGCGGGGTGAAACGCGTCCCAGTTTTGGATGCGCGCCTGCGCGCAGCATTCCTCCGCTGTCTTACGGTCATATTCTAAAAAACCGGTCAGTTTTCCCATTTTTCTCTTCTCTCCTTCCAGACGCGTGCTGTTACAGCGTCAGGTCAGGCAGCGCCGGCTTACCAAGCAAGGCTTCCTTCGCCGCTTCCAGTCCTTTGCCCGTCTTGAGCAGGAACGCGCGCTCCAGCATCTCGTCACCCTCCAGCCCTTCGCGCTCGGCAACGTCGATTGCGTCCAGCATCTCGCGGTAGTCGTGCGGCAGAACCTTGACAAACTTCGCGTGCGTCGTCGGCCATTTGTCGAGGATACGCTGGGCGATCTTCGAGCCGGTATACTTTACATGGTTGGTCAGGTGCTTATGTAGCATGACGAGATCGAGCGCGTCGAGCGGATAGGTCGAGACAAGCTTGCAGTTGAGCATGCGGGAAAGATTTCCGTCGTCGAGCACATAGGCGATTCCACCGCTCATGCCGCTGGCAAAATTTCTGCCAACGGGACCGAGGATGACCGCAGTACCGCCCGTCATGTATTCGCAGCCGTGGTCGCCAACGCCTTCGCAGACGGCGAGCGCCCCGCTGTTGCGCACGCAGAAGCGTTCTCCCGCGCGTCCGGCAAGATAGAGTTCGCCATCCGTCGCGCCAAAGAGCGCCACGTTGCCGGTGAGCAGGTTGTCCTTATTCGGCCAGCCTGCGTCCTGCGGTGCCTTAACGATAATCCGAGCGCCGCAAAGCCCCTTGCCGAGATAGTCGTTCGTATCGCCTTCAATGGTCAGCTCAATGCCTGCCGTGGCAAACGCGCCAAAGCTTTGCCCCGCTGTTCCGTTGAATTGCAGTTTGATTCTCCCGTCCGGCAGCCTGCCGTATTCCTTGCTGATGAAGGCGGAAACCCTTGTCGCAACCGCGCGCTCGGTGTTTCGAATCGGGCGCTTGACCAGCGCGTCACCCTGCTCGACAAGTGAGCGCACCATGTCGTGGAAAAGGCGGTTGTGGTCGTCTGTCGCGGGCTTGAGATCGCGCCAGGGCAGCGGCAGGTCACCGGGAATGAGGTCGCTCAAGTCCATGCCCGCCGTCTTGGGGGACTGTTTCACCTGCGCCAGATGCCCCGCCATGCCGACCATCTTGTCGATGGTTTGGAATCCAAGCTCCGCCATCCTCTCGCGCAGGTTTTGCGCGAGGAAGCGCATGAGGTTGATCACATATTCCGGCTTGCCGGAAAAGCGCGCACGAAGCGCGGGGTTTTGCGTCGCAACGCCAACCGGGCAGGTGTCGAGATTGCAAACACGCATCATCACACAACCGATGGAGACCAGCGGCAGCGTTGCAAAGCCGAATTCTTCCGCGCCGAGCAGCGCCGCAATCGCGATATCGCGGCCCGTCATGAGTTTTCCGTCCGTCTCTACGCGCACTCTGCCGCGAAGCCCGTTTGCAATCAGCGTCTGGTGTGTCTCCGCCAGGCCCAACTCCCAGGGAAGCCCCGCGTGCTGGATGCTTGTGCGCGGGCTTGCTCCCGTTCCGCCGTCATAGCCGGAGATCAGGATCACATCAGCGCCGCCTTTGGCAACGCCCGCTGCAATGGTGCCAACGCCCGCCTCGGAAACGAGCTTGACGTTAATGCGCGCATCGGGGTTCGCGTTCTTCAGGTCAAAGATCAGCTGTGCCAAATCTTCAATCGAATAGATGTCGTGATGCGGGGGCGGCGAAATCAGCCCCACACCGGGTGTCGAGTGGCGCGTCCGCGCGACGCTCGGGTACACCTTGCCCGCGGGGAGCTGTCCGCCCTCGCCGGGTTTTGCGCCCTGCGCCATCTTGATTTGAATCTCTTTAGCGGAGGCAAGATATGGTCCCGTCACGCCAAACCGGCCGGAGGCAATCTGCTTGATTGCGCTGTTGCGGTCGGTACCATAGCGCTCCTGCGCCTCGCCGCCCTCGCCGGAGTTGCTCTTGCCGCCGAGTTGGTTCATCGCCTGCGCGATGCACTCGTGCGCCTCTTTGCTGATGGAGCCATAGCTCATGGCCCCCGTCTTGAAGCGGCGGACGATCTTCTCCACCGGCTCGACTTCCTCAATCGGGATCGGCTGGCATTTGGTGAAGCCCAGCAGATTGCGCAGAGAAACCGGCGCGTCACCTTCCATGCGCTTGATGTATTCCTGAAAGAGCGAATAGTCGCCCGTGCGCACAGCGGTTTGCAGCAGATGGATCGTTTCGGGGTTATACAGATGGTGTTCTCCATCCTTTTTATACTGGAACCTGCCGCCGGAAGGCAGTTCGTTGATGGGCGACTCCAGCGCTTCCTTGTGTCGACGGAGGATTTCGCGTTCGAGGTCTTCCAGCGACATGCCGCCGACGCGGGTCACCGTGCCCGTGAAGTAACGGTCAACCAGTTCTTTGGATAGCCCCAACGCCTCAAAAATCTGCGCGTTGTGATAGCCGTCCACACAGGAGATACCCATCTTGCTCATCACCTTGAGGATGCCGTGGTCATAGCCATGATAGACATGCTCCATGGCTTCTTCCAGCGTCATCCCCTCGATGTGTCCTTCATCATAGAGCGCTTCCACCGCTTCGTTGACGCCGCGCAGGTGAATTCCCTTCGCGCCGTAGCCAACGAGGCAGGCGACGTGATGCACTTCTCTTGGTTCATAGCTATCCACGATCAGCGAGCAGCCGCCGCGTAAGCCTTTACGGATCAGGTGGTGATGTACGCCTGCGGTCGCCAGCAATGAAGGAATCGGAACCAGCGTTTCACTTGCGAGACGGTCGGTCAGCACCAGAATCGAAATTCCGTTTTGAATCGCCTTTTCCGCTGCGGCAAAGAGTGTATCCAGCCCCGCCTCCAGCCCCTGCTTGGGATCAAAGACCATGTCGAGCTGCGCCGCGCCAAAGCCGGGGATGCCGGCAAGCAAGCGTTCCAGATTCGCGGTTTGGAGAATCGGCGACGGCAAATGAATCTTTCGGCAGTTGTCCGGCTGATCCAACGTCGGGTCACCGTTCGGGCCGAGGAACACGTCCATGCCGACCACGCATTCTTCCTGAATCGCGTCGATCGGCGGGTTGGTGACCTGCGCGAAAAGTTGCTTAAAATAATGAAACAACGGCTGCGGACGCTCGGAGAGTACCGCAATCGGCGCATCGTAGCCCATGGAACCCACGGGATCGAGCCCCGTCTGCGCAATCGGCAGCACGGTGAGCATGCGGTCTTCATAGGTCCAGCCGAAGATGTTTTGCTGCTTGGTCGGGTTACCGCCCGGCGCGCTCTTGCGTTCATAGCGCGCTTCGCCGAGGTCGATCACCTGTTGCCTGAGCCATTGCTTCCAAGGGCCGTCAAGATACTGATCCTTGATCTGCTGGTCTTCCAGCAGCGTGCCCGTCTCGGTATCTAATAGCAACATTTGGTTTGGGCCCAGCCTGCCGCGGCGCACAACGTCCGCGGGCGCGATATCCACCACACCGCTCTCGGAAGCCAGCACCAGAAGGTTGGATTTTGTGAGCACCCAGCGCGCGGGGCGAAGCCCGTTTCGATCCAGCACCGCGCCGACCTGCCGCCCGTCGGTGAAGCACATCGCGGCGGGGCCGTCCCACGGGGTCATCAGGCACGCGGCATAGCGGAAAAACTCCCGCTGGTTTTCGTCCATTGTCGGGTCTTTTGACCACGGGCCCGGCATCATCATAAACAGCGCCTGCGGGAGCGACCGGCCAGCGACGACGAGGAACTCCAAGAGATTGTCAAACTTTGTGGAGTCGCTGCCGTCCGTGTCCAGAATCGGCAAAATGTCGGCAAAGCGCTTCTTGAGTCGCCCGCCGTCCATCGCGGCAGCGGCGGCAAGCACCGCGTGCTCGCAGCCCTTGAGCGTGTTGATTTCGCCGTTGTGCCCAACCATGCGAAACGGCTGCGCGCGCTCCCAGTTCGGGAACGTATTGGTGGAATAGCGCGAATGCACCAGCGCGATTGCGGAGACGAACTCCTCGTTGAGCAGGTCGGGATAAAAATCGGACACCTGCCAGGCCTGCATCATGCCCTTGTAAACGATGGTCTTGCTCGAAAAGCTTGGAATATACACCGCAAGCCCCTGCTCCTTCATCGCCTTCTCGATGCGCTTTCTGAGCACGAAGAGGCGCACATCCGCAGGCAGATCGTTTTCCTTCCAGCTGATGAAGAGCTGCTTGACACTCGGCACACTCGCCCATGCGCCATACCCGCAGGCGTGCAGATTGGTTGGCACCGTGCGCCAGCCGATCAGCGAGAACGATTCTTCTTTGACGATTGCCTCGATGGCAGTCTGCGCAAGGCGGCAGACCTCCTCATCCAAGGGCAAAAAAAACATACCGACGGCATATTCGCCTTCGCGCGGGAGATGCACACCCGCATATTTGCGAAAAAACTTGTCCGGCAACTGCAAAAGCACGCCCGCGCCGTCTCCGGTGTCGGGATCGGATCCCGTACCGCCGCGATGCGCAAGGCGTACCAAAATTTCCAGTGCGTCTTTGATAATCGCGTGCGAACGCAACCCGTTCATATGGGCAATGAAGCCTGTTCCGCAGGCGTCATGCTCAAATTCCGGCCGCCAGAGCGTGGCGTTTTTCATCGCTCCCGCCGTTTGCCCCGCACGCTTGGTATTCGGCGCGACCGCCGATTCGGAATTCTCGTTGCATTGCTGTCGAACCTGTTCTTGATTGCCTTGCTGTTGTTGCATCGTTTGTCACCTTCCGGATTTTCCTCTGCTCCCCAGAGCCGTTCCCCAAAATCCGTTTCTCTCCCTGCATATTTTTGCCGCCGTCTTTAGGCGTGTTTGTGTTACGTTCTGTTTTGCCGTGCAATCCTGCATCATTCTTGCATAACGAACATTTTTTGCAGCTTTTCCTGCGTTTTAATTCTCCCGTATGGACACGCTTATCAAAAAGGCGTCCGGAATTTCCGCGTCATTCCGTCTTCTGGAAGTACGCGGAATCCGGAACGCCATTGTTCCTGTAAAAAAGTGCAAGATGAGATGAAGCATCTTGCAAAGTTTTATATATTATACCATCTGATATTGGATTTGCAATCTAAATAATATATTTTTCATGCCAAAAAAATACTGGCTGACAAATTGGGTTTTCGCCATCTCCGTCAGCCAGAAAAATTCAGTTTATCGGGTCAAAATCGTGTAGCATTCCGGCCTGCGATCACGAAAGATGTTCCAGTTGCGTCGCTCCTGCCGGATACGTGCAAAATCGTACGTTGCCAGCAGCACGCATTCACTCTCGCGATCCGCGCGGGAAACGATCTCCCCCGTCTCGTCTGTGAGAAATGAGCTGCCGTAGAACACCAGCGCGCTCGCCTGCCCGCCGTTTTCTGCGCAGGGCAAAACCCGTTCTTCGCCGGCGCGGTTTGCGGCGACGACGGGAAGGATGTTTGCCGCCGCGTGCCCTTGCATGGTTCTGCGCCAGTGTGGTTCGCTGTCGGTAGACAGGATGGGTTCGGAACCGATTGCGGTCGGGTAGAGAAGGATATCCGCGCCGAGCAGCGCCATCGCGCGCGCGGCTTCCGGGAACCATTGATCCCAGCAGATCCCGACGCCAACGGCGCCATATCGCGTCTCAAACACACGAAAGCCCGTGTTTCCGGGCGAAAAATAAAACTTCTCCTGATAATAATGATCGTCCGGGATGTGCGTCTTTCGATAGACCCCAAGCAGGTTTCCGTCCGCGTCGATCATCGCGACGGAGTTATAGGAGCAGTTGCCGTCCCGCTCGTAAAAGCTCACGGGGATCACGAGCGAAAGCTCTTTTGCAATCAGCTGCATCCGCAAAACAGCCGGACTTTCCGAAACGGGCAGCGCAAAATCGAGAAAATCATATCGGCGCTCCTGGCAGAAATACGGGCGCTCAAACAATTCCGGCAGGAGGACTATCTGCGCGCCTTTGTCTGCCGCCTCGCGCACCAGCGCTTCCGCGCGGGCAAGATTTTCGGCGGGAAGCGCCGACATCTTCATCTGAATTGCTGCAACGGTGATTTCACTCATCTCAATACCCCCTTCGGTAGCTGCTGCGTTATGCAGTGGATGTTTCCGCCGCCAACGAGAATAGCCCGCGAGTCGATCGGCACAATCCTGCGCTCCGGGCAGAGTTCACGCATGATCTCCACGGCGCGCGCATCGGAAGGTGCGTTTTCGCCGCCAAACTGCGGCAGAAGAATCGCATCGTTGGTAAAGTAAAAATTCACATAGCTCGCGGCGAGGCGATCCCCCGCCTGCCGCGCGTCCTCACCCGGTTCGAAAACATAGTTCGCCATGTCCGCCTCCGTCACCCGCACAGGATGGTCGGGAATCGGGAGTTTGTGGATCACGAGCTTGCGTCCGCGCGCGTCCGTTTCGCGCGAGAGATAGTCATAGTCCGCCCGGCTGAGCGGATATTGCGGGTCTTGCTCGTCATCCGTCCACGCAAGCACAACCTCGCCGGGGCGAAGGAACGCGCAAACATTGTCCACGTGCTCGTTCGTCTCGTCGTTGTAGATGCCCCGCGGCAGCCAGAGAATCTTCTGTACGCCCAGATACTCACTTAGCATCTGCTCGATTTGTGCTTTGGTACGGTTCGGGTTTCTGCCCGCGCTGAGCAGGCATGATTCTGTCACCAGCAGCGTACCCTCTCCGTCGGAGCAGATCGAGCCGCCTTCCAGCACAAAATCCCCTGCGTCGTAGCAATCGGCGCCGATGGCGCGGCAGAATGCCTCCGCCGCAGCGTCGTCCTGCGCCCAGTCGGCATACAGTCCGTCGACGAATCCGCCCCAAGCGTTGAAGCGCCAGCTGATGCCGCGCGCCTCGGTCCCGTTGGTCACAAACGTGGGGCCGATGTCCCGCGCCCAGGCGTCGTCGGTTCCAATTTCAAGTATCGTCGCAAATTCGCCCGCCTGTGCGCTCGCTTCATTGATATGCGCCGCACTCGCAAGCAGAAACACCCGCTCGCTTTTGGCTGCCTCGCGCATAATGTTGCAAAACGCGCGCTGCGCCGCCTGCGGGTTCTTACCCCAGCTGCCGGGGCGCACCGGCCAAACGAGCAGCGCGCCGTCCTGCGGCGCGAACTCGGCAGGCATCGCAAATCCATCTTGCGCAGGGAGCGTGTGCAACATATTAGGAAAGCCTTCCTTTAAAGTCTTCATAACCGAACGTCTTCACGAGTTCGCAGTCTCCGTCCTCGCGTTGGTAGGCGATGGAGGGCAGCGGCATGCCGTTAAAGGTGTTGGTCTTGACCATGCTATAGATCGCCATATCGGAAAATGTGATCCGTTCGCCGATTTTGGGCATTTGGTCGAAGCTGTAGTCGCCGATGACATCCCCCGCGAGACACGTCCGCGCGGCAAGGCGGCAGGTGACCGCTTTTTCGTTCGGTTCGCCTGCGTTGACGAGCGGCGGACGATATGGCATCTCCAGCACATCCGGCATGTGGCACGCGGCGGATGCGTCGAGAATCAAAATCGGCATGCCGTTTTGCACGATATCCAGTACGCAGGTGTCCAGCCAGCCTGCGTTCAGCGCAACCGCCTCGCCCGGCTCGAGATACACCTGCACATCATATTTCGCACGGATGTAGTAGAGCAGCTCTTCCAGCGCGAAGAGATCGTAATCCGGCTTTGTGATGTGGTGCCCGCCGCCGAGATTGAGCCACTTCATGCGCGGCAGAAATTCGCCAAAGTCCCGCTCAAACGCATCGAACGTCTTCACAAGATCATCGCTATTCTGTTCACAGAGCGTGTGAAAATGCAGCCCCTCCACACCTTCCAGTAAATCTGGCCGGAAGTTCTCCCGCGTGACACCGAGCCGCGAAAACGGCGCGCAGGGGTCATAGATCGCGTGCCCTTCCTGCGTACTGCATGCGGGGTTGACGCGAATACCGGCGCTTGCGCCCGATTTTCGCCAGATGGCGCGGTGCTGCTCCAGTTGCGAAAACGAGTTAAACACGATGTGGTCGCAGATCGTGACAATCTCCTGCATCTCCTCTGCCGTATAGGCGGGCGAAAACACATGGTTCTCGCCGCCCATCTTTTCTTTTGCATGCCGTGCTTTTATTGTTTTGTTTTCAACTTGCCCCGCGCTTTGTTTCTCAAGCATTTCTTCATACGCCAATCGTGCTTCATACAGCCCGCTCGCGCACGCACCGCTGAGATACTCCGCGATCAGCGGATACACGCGGAACATGGAAAACGCCTTTTGCGCAAGCAAAATCTTCGCGCCCGTGCGTTTCTGCACACCCGCGAGAATCTCCAAATTGTGCTTTAATTCCGCCTCACCTACCACAAAGCACGGCGTCGGCAGTTCGTTTCGCTTCACTTGTCGTTACTCCACCGTTTCGGGGTCTTCCACGACCACCCACGGCAAGCCCCACTTGTTCAGCATGTCCATATAAGGATCGGGATCAAACTCGTCCGTCGTGAATACGCCTGGTTTGCGCCATGCGCCATCGAGTACCAGTGCGGTGCCGATCATTGCGGGCACTCCGGTGGTATAGCTGATCGCCTGGCTGCCGAGTTCGCGATAGCATTCCTCGTGGTCGCAGACGTTGTAGATAAAGATCGTCTTCGGCTTGTCGTCTTTTACGCCGGAGATGACGCAGCCGATGTTGGTCTTGCCCTTTGTGCGCGGGCCAAGCGACGCGGGGTCGGGCAGCAGCGCCTTGAGGAACTGAATCGGAACGATCTTTGTCCCCTGGAAGTCGATCGGCGTAGTCGAAAGCATGCCGACGTTCTCCAGACATTTCATGTGGGTCAGATAGCTCTGCCCAAACGTCATGAAGAAGCGAATTCGCTTGATCTCGGGAAAATGCTTGCCCAGCGCTTCAATTTCCTCATGGTGCAGCAGGTACATATCCTTTTTGCCGACCTCGGGGAAGTCATATCCGCGCTTGATACTCATTGCGGGGATTTCGACCCATTTGCCGTCTTCCCAATAGCTGCCCGGCGCGGAGACTTCACGGAGATTGATCTCCGGGTTAAAGTTCGTGGCAAATGCATAGCCGTGGTCGCCGCCGTTGCAATCAAGAATGTCAACGGTGTCGATGTGGTCAAAATAGTGCTTTTTCGCATAGGAGACGAACACGCTCGTCACCCCTGGGTCAAACCCGGTGCCGAGCAGCGCGGTGAGCCCCGCTTTCTCGAACTTTTCGGCATATGCCCATTGCCAGCTGTAATCAAACAGGGCGGAAAAGCCCTCTTCCTCCACGCGCTTGTCGTAGACCTTGCGCCAGGCAGGGTCTTCGGTGTTTTCCGGCTCAAAGTTTGCGGTGTCGATGTAATGTACGCCGCAATGGAGGCACGCTTCCATAATGGTCAAATCCTGATACGGAAGCGCTACGTTGAGCACCGCATACGGCTGCACGCGGCGGATGAGCGCGACCACTTCCTCCACCTTGTCCGCGTCCACCTTTGCGGTGGAAAGAACGGTCTCGGTTTTGCCCTTAAGCGAAGCCACCAAAGCATCGCATTTTTCCACCGTGCGGCTGGCAAGCACGAGCTCGGGGAACATCTCGCTATTCTGGCAGCATTTTTGAATGGCGACGGCGGCAACGCCTCCGCAGCCGATGACAAGCAGTTTCCGGTTCATGAATTTTCTTCCTCCTCTAATAAATCTTCAACATATCTTGGCAGCATAAACGCGCCAACGTGCAGGTTTGCGGTATAGTACCAGGTTTTGATGCCCCGCTCTTCCCAGCGCTTCTTATCGAAATGCTCCAGCGGGTGATATTTTTTGGACGCGAACCCGAAGAGCCAATAGCCCGCGGGGCACGTCGGGATATGCGCCTGATAGACGCGGCTGACGGGAAAACTGCGGTACGCTTTTTTGTGCATTGCGCGGCAGGGGTCTTCGTCCTCGTCAAAAAACGGGCTGCCGTGCTGATAGACCATGATGCCATCGTCATGCAGCGCCTTGTAGCAGCTGCCGTAAAACTCCTTTGTGAAGAGCCCGGCGGTGTGCCCGAGCGGGTCGGTCGCGTCGTTGATGATGAGATCATACTCGTCCTGTCGGGAACGCAGAAACCTGAGCCCGTCCTGATAAAACACCTTCACGCGCGGGTCGTCGAGTCCGCAGGCGTTCGCGGGAAAGAACTTCCGGCAGACATCGACAAAGAGCTTGTCCTGCTCCACCACGTCGATGGCTTCAATCTCTTCATAATGGGTGAGTTCGCGCGCAACGCCGCCGTCTCCGCCGCCGATGACCAGCACGCGCTTGACGTTTGGGTGCACCGCCATGGGTACATGCACAATCATCTCATCGTAGGTAAACTCATCCTTTTCCGAGAAGATCACACTGCCGTCGGAAGCGAGAAACCGCCCAAACTCAGGGGATTCAAACACGTCGATACGCTGAAAATCGCTTTCGCCGGAAAAAAGCTGTTTCTCCACGCGGATCGAGAGCTGTACATTTTGCGTGTGCATGTCGTTAAACCAGAATTCCACGATTCATACCCCCTTCTTCAACACATTTAAATACCGAATGTCCGGGTCTTCCGGGCCTTGCATGCTGCTGCCCTTCGCCTGCGCATAGAGCGTATAATCCACGATCTCTTTCGTGATGACCTCGCCGGGCGCCAGAATCGGAATCCCCGGCGGATAGCACATCACAAACTCGCTGCAGATGAGCCCGACTGTTTCCCGAATCGGCAGCGACTCCGTCTCCGCGTAAAACGCGGCCTGCGGGGTTGCCGCCACGATGGGTGAGATGTATTCCGCGAGGAACATTTCGCTGGGTTCTCTGGCGTAGAGTCGCTTGATGTCCGCCAATGCCCCGACCAGCCGTTCAATATCCTGCAACCGATCCCCGATGGAGATATACGCCAGTATATTGCTGATGTCGCCAAACTCAATCTGGATATCGTATTCATCCCGCAGCAGGTCATATACCTCAATGCCCGCTAGCCCGATGTCGCGCGTATAGACCGAGAGTTTGGTCACGTCGAAGTCAAACACGCTATCCCCGTTGACAAGTTCCCGCCCATAGGCATAGTACCCGCCTACGGCGTTGATCTCCTCGCGCGCGTATTGCGCCATCTGCGCCACTTTTTCAAACGATTTTTCACCGCGAAGAGCCAAGTTTCTGCGCGAGATATCGAGACTGCTCATGAGTAAATACGACGCGCTCGTGGTCTGCGTGAGGTTGATGATCTTGTCCACATAGCGTGGGTTGACGTTTGGCCCAAGCAGCAACAGCGAACTCTGCGTCAGGCTCCCGCCGGATTTATGCATCGAAACCGCCGTCATATCCGCGCCCGCGGACATTGCATCGAGCGGCAGATTTTCGTTGAAGTAGAGATGCGTGCCGTGCGCCTCGTCCACCAGCGCCTGCATGCCGCGTGCGTGCGCAAGCTCCACAATCGCCTTTAGGTTTGAGCAAATGCCGTAATACGTCGGGTTGTTGACCAGCACCGCGACCGCATCCGGGTTTTCGTCCATCGCGCGGCGCACGTCGCCGAGCTCCATGCCCAGTGGAATGCCGAGCTTTGGCTCCACGCGCGGGTCGATATAGACCGGCACCGCGCCGCAGAGCACCAGCGCGTTGATTGCGCTCTTGTGCACGTTTCGCGGGAGGATGATCTTTTCGCCGCTTTTGCAGGCGGAGAGGATCATGCTCTGCACGCTGGAGGTCGTGCCACCGACCATTAAAAACGCGTGGGCAGCTCCGAATGCATCCGCCGCAAGTTCCTCCGCGTGTTTGATCACCGAGGTCGGGTGGCAGAGATTGTCCAGCGGCTTCATCGAGTTCACGTCGATGCCGACGCATTTTTCGCCAAGCAGTTCCACCAGCTCCGGGTTCCCCCGCCCGCGCTTATGTCCCGGCACGTCAAAGGGAACGACCCGCTGCTTTCGGAAGCGGTTGAGCGCCTCATAGATGGGCGCGTGCTTTTGATCGTTGAGATTCATATTCGTTCCTTCCTTTGACCGCCTCCCGTATACTGCGCGAAAACAAAAAAACAAGCGGCATACAGGGATACCACTTGTTTGTCTCTGGTTGCTGTTCCGTTTTCCGGCGCGCCGCATTGTTAGGCACGATTGGGTTAGAACTCTAGCCTTGACCGTTTCATCAGAGTGTTGTTGAGCAAAGTCTGCCGTCGCTACTCTTATTGACCGTTTCACAAGTGGTGTGCGATTCGCACTGGTTATGAAGTAACCAACTTATAAAATTTGAGTCTTCAAACTCAATCAATAATGTGACGCTTCACGTCACGCGCGGCAGCGGCCAGCCCTGTCCGATGGGCATTTTTACTCGGCCAAGTATGCGCAATTCCTCTGTTTCGTTTTGCGCTTTTTTATCTTAACATAACTTTATAGAATGTCAATTAAAACTTATTTGATCATTTTAGCTTTATCAAACCAAAGCATCTGGCGCAAATGATCATCCCTGCGAAACGGTGAGTTTCAGCTCCTGTTTGCCGAAGCGTTCGGATTCGATTGCAACCGCAATTTCGCCAACTCCCGTGGTCTTGACCCAGAAGGCGGATGATCCGCCGACGAGCGGAATAAGCTCCGGTCCGATTCGCTCGCCCGCGCCGGAGACGGCAGCCTTTACCGCTTCCGTAGAATACGGCAGCACCATGCCGAATTGATCGACATGCTCGATCACGATCCGGCAGACATCATAGGTATCCCCTTCGGTCAACTCCAGCGTGTCCGGCGTGACCCTCAGTCCCGCGCTGGCGGAAGCGCCGCGCGTCACGCGCGCAACAGGGTCTGTGTTGTTGCAGCCTTCAAACACAAACTCAGTCGATTCCGAACCCCAACCCGCGACATAGCGCATATAGAGATTCACCGCGTCCTCATACGACAGCTTGAGCTTGAGCATGCTGTATCCCATCATGAGCGTGTAGCGCAGCGGCAGGGATTTGTCGCCATATTTTAGTATCGCGGTAAAGATTTTCTTGATTCGCTCCGCGTCATTTTTCGCGAAGCCCTCGTTCTTTGCCATCGTTTCACCAATGAAGTCTGTGATGACCACCGGCGGGTGCGGCAGGTTTGGATATGTCTTATGATCGGGAAAATATTCGCCGACGTATGTGCCGTTTTTGTAGAGGCGCACAGAGTCGCAGTTGGTGAACACATGCACTTCGCTCAGGTTGGAACCTGTGCGTTCACCCTGATTCATACCGGAGGCAACCTCCATCACGACCTCGTCGTCCTTCTGGGAACGATAGGCCAGCGCCGCATACTTCGGCAGGCGGAACAGATCCGTCACACCATGGTAGCAGATCTTATCCCCGCTGCCGAAGTCCTTGTGTGTGTTGTAATCGCTCATGCACCAGCCGATCGCGCCGGAGATTTCCTTTGCGCCATACGCGCTGTTGAGCACGCGCAGGTGCCGCAGGGCATGCTCCACACGCTTTTCCTCGTTGTCGATTTTCTTGGTGGGGAACATATGCCCGTTGTGTTCGGTGACGAGATACGGCACGCGGACTTTTGCGACCTCATGGCGCGTTTTGAGCGGCTGGTTTTCACCGCTATGCACAAAGTCGTTATACGTGTACACATCTTCAAAGAAATGGCTGCCGGCAAAGTTGCGCACGCCGCCCGTCTGCCGCGTGCGATCCAGCCGATGCGCGAGCGCGTTTGTCTCGCGGTAAAACGCGTCGTCGTCCTGCGATTCGTTGATCCGCACACCCCAGAGCACGATGCTCGGGTGGTTCCAGTCGCGCTTGATCATCTCGCGTAGCGCAACCATCGCGTTTTTCTTCCAGCTTTCGTTGCCTATGTACTGCCAGCCGGGGAACTCCTCAAACACCAACAGCCCCAGCTCGTCGCAACGGTTGAGGAAATGCTTGGATTGCGGATAGTGGCTCGTGCGCACCAGATTGACCCCAAGCGTATGCTTGAGCAGCTCCGCGTCGTTCTCCTGCGCGCGCTTTGGCATCGCGTAGCCAACATAGGGATAGCTCTGGTGGCGGTTTAGCCCCCGAATCTTGACAGGCTTGCCGTTGAGGTAAAACCCATTCTCCGTGAAATTCGCCGTGCGAAAACCGATTCTGCAGGCAAAAGCATCCTCAGTATTCCCGCCATATCGGAGCGAAATCGTCAGGTCGTAGAGATTCGGATGTTCCAACTCCCAGACCCGCACTTGCTCTACCGGGAACCGGGCGAGCAGCGTTTGTTCTTTTTTGCCGTTGAGTAAAACTGCTTGAGAAAAGCTCTTTTTATATCCCTCTGCATCCGAGAGCACACAGGAAATCTCCGCTTCGCCTGCGTAGGCGGCGGCGTTGTCAAGCAGGATCTCCGCCTCTACCATCCAGTTTTCATGGGGTAGTGAGGTGTTTCCGTCGATCATCGGTCTTGCATGCGCGTTTTGAATGTAGACTGAGTCAGTCTCCTCCAGCCAGACCTCGCGGTAGATGCCGCCGTAGGTCAGATAGTCGATCACATATCCAAACGGCGGAATATCGTCCCGCTCGGTGGAGTCTACGATCACGGCGAGCACATCGTCCCCGCCGGTGGTCAGCCCCGTGAGCTCGCAGGTAAACGGCGTATAGCCGCCAAGGTGTTCGCAAAGGAAAACGCCGTTGAAAAACACCTTTGCCGCCGCCATCACACCTTCAAAATGCAAAAACACGCGTCTACCCGCCTGCGGAGCCGTGCGGATACGCCTTCGATAACAGCTCACCAGCTGACTTTCCCGCTCATCAAAGTTGTTCAGCGGAAGTTCGCGGCTGGTATGCGGAATGCGCACAGGAACAAACGCGCTCTCGTTTACCTGCGCGTGCTCCATTCCCACTTGATAGTGTTCTGCAAAGAGCCAACCGTCATTGATGGGCGTTGTGTTTCGCATGGTTATTTTCTCCTCAACGCAAGATTGATTATTATAGAAAAAATCCCAATATGATTCATGTGTAATATCTTTTGGCAGATAGTAATACTGTTGTTAATATACCATTGATTTCGTGCATGATCAAACCGCTGAACGATCGAATTTCGAAAACATCTTGTAAACCCTGACAGGTTTTGGCAGGTTCCTCGTGTTATGATAAAGAAAAAGATGTGGAGAGAATCACATGAGTAAATATGATCCGCTTTGGGCAGCGATCATGACGCACGAAGAACCTTCTTTTCGGCTGACATTTGACGAAATCCGGCAGGTTCTGGGGTTTGAGATCGACCATTCGTTTCTCAATTACAAGAAGGAGTTGCTGCCGTTTGGCTATCAAGTTGGAAAGATTTCACTAAAAGAACAGACCGTGCAATTTCTGAAGAGCACTTCTTGATTACGTTTTCTTTTTCATCGATTCCAAAAAAGAATCACTGACAAACGCAGCCCGCAAGAGCGGGCTGTATTGCGTTGTTCCGTTTTTTATAAATTCCCCGGAAGAGATATTTCCCCGCAAAAATTTGTGTACATCATCCGCCGGACGTCCTCTGACGTGGTCGCGTGGGCCAGCACCCACATGAGCTTCGTCACCGCGCATTCGCTCGTCATGTCGTAGGCTTGCATGATACCGAGTTCCAGCGCGAGCCGCCCGGTCTCGTAGACCGCGGGGTCACTCGGCTCATAGCGGCACTGCGT
>DLGD01000026.1 GCA_002482505.1 Christensenella sp. UBA7703
GCGTCCGTTTGCGGGTGCCCCACAGGCAACTGCGAGCCCGTGATCACCACGGGTTTATCGACATTCCGCAGCATGAAGGAGAGCATGCTCGCGGTATACGCCATCGTGTCCGTGCCATGCAAAATCACGATGCCGTCATACTCCGAAAGGCAGGAGAACACCGCGCCCGCGATGAGTCGCCACTCCTCCGGCTGAATATTGGAACTATCGAGATTGAGGATTGTGCGGGTTTCGATCTCGCCGAGTTTCTTCGCTTCCGGCACATACGCGAGGATATCCTCCGCGCTCAACGTCGGAATCAGCCCTTCCGCCGTCTGCGTGCAGGCAATCGTTCCCCCTGTGGACAATATCATCCATTTTTTCATATTCGCTCCTGTCTGCTGCTGCGCAAGCGAATCTCTGCCTATTCCGCTTGTTGTGCGGAACGATCTTGCATTCGCTCCCCTGCTACGGTAGAAGCAAAACGCGTGCCAAAGCACAAAAATACCAATACAAATAGAGAAAGCCGCCCCGTTTGGAGCGACTTCTTCGTCGCGGCATTACGCCCGCATTCGTGTTTGCGAGGCGGGGATGCCCATGGATATTCGATATTTCGCAATTGTCCGTCTGGATACGCAGAAACCGGATAGGACCAGCTCGCGCTTCAAGTCTTCGTCTGAAAAGGGGCTTGCCGCGTTTTCCGCGCGAATCAGCGCGTCGATCTGGCGGCAGATCATCGCGGGTGTTATCACCGCATCCGTGCCGGAACGGATGCCGGAGGGGAACAGCGTCTTGATCGGCACTGTGCCTTGCCGGCAAAGCAGATATTTGTCCTTGATGGCGCGGCTAACGGTTGAAATATGCAACCCTGTCTCCTCCGCAATCTCACGAAGCGTCATTGCCGCAGGAACACCGCCCGTTTGCAGATAGCAGCTCTGCATCCGCGCGATACTGCGCACAACGCGCAGCACGGTCTTGTTGCGGTCCTCCAGCGCACGAATAAGAAATCTTGCTTCCTTCGTGCGCTGGCTTACAAACGATTTTGCGATCTCATCCACCGGAGTTTCCGCAAGCAGACTGAATTCATCCGAGATGCCGAGCCGCGGGATATACGCATGATTGAGGGAAACACGCAAACCATCCGGTTCTTCGCGGATGACGGCGTCGGGAATCACATAACAGATTGTCTCGCCTGTGTCATAGCCCCGCGCAGGAATCGGGTTGAGTGCACGCACCGCTTCACAGCAGCGCATCGCCTCCTTCCGGTCGGTCCCCAGCAGCCGCATGATGCCTTTCAGGTCGTTTTTCGCCAACAGCGCCAACCCGCTGCGAACCAAATTTGCCGCGTTCGTATCAAATCGTGCCTGCATTGCAAGCTGCAACAGCAGGCATTCCATCAAGGATCGTGCGCCGACACCAGCAGGCTCCAGGCTTTGCAAAACGGCGAGCGCGCTTCGCGCCGTACAAAGCCCAAACCCCGCAGCCTTTGCCGCCTCCATCCAATCGCCACCTAGATATCCCCGCTGGTCGAGACAGTCAATCAGGACAGAACAGCACCGCAAAACACCAATCTCCTGTTTTTTTCCGATCAGTTGCTCCCGAAGAAGATCTGAAAAACGCTCTTGCTTTACGCCAAACGCTTCCATCGGGATCTGCCGACCGCTGCCGCTCCAGTATTCCGTCTCTGTGTCGTCATCCTGCAATTCAGAGGCATCTATCCGCTCCGTGCAGTCGCTCGAATTCTCGTTTGTGTCCTCGTTCTCCGGAGGCAGCAATTCCAGCAATGGGTTATCTGTTGCGGCCTGCGTGAAAAATTGCGTTAAATCCTGCATAGACATACCCAGAATATGCAAAGATTGACGCATTTGCGCGCTGAGCAATAGTTTTTGAGATTGCTCGTTTGCCAGCAATAGTTCCATACTCATCCGATCCTTTGTTTTGCGTAACGATTGAATCCGCATCAGCAGGTCAAAAAAGACCTGCCTAGCTGCGTAATTCGCGTCCCTGAGCGCCCCTTCGGGCTGGTGATCAATCCGCGCAGCTGTAGCTGTTCCAAGATCGCACGAACCGATCCTTCTCCGAGCGGTAATCCGCGCCCGGCAAGCGCCAGAGACAGGCTCTTTCTTCCCGTGCTCCTGCCTTTGCGGTTCATCTCGTCGATGAGTTCCAGCAGTGTTTTTTGCGCGTCCTGTTCAGGCAAAATCGATCTGCCGGGCGTTTTCCATTTGTGAGCGTACGAATCCTGATTTGCAAGGATCTTCTCTTTCATATAGTCCGGCAATGTTTCAATGGTAAAGCGCGATTCCATGCTCACAACATATTCACAGCAGTTGATGAGTTCCCGTACGTTGCCGGGCCATTCATAGTTTTTCAAGGCATCCATTACTTCATCGGGAATATCAAAGGTCACGTTTCGGTCGTTGAGCGCCGCGCTGATGAGCATGATGACATCTTCCCTGCGTTCCCGCAGCGGCGGAATACGAATCGGCAGAACATTGAGCCGATAGTAGAGGTCTTTTCGAAAGGCTTCCTCCGCCACCAACTGATCGAGGTCGCGATTGGTTGCGGCAATGACGCGGATATTGACGGGGATGCGCTCCGTCCCCCCGACACGGATCACTTCACGTTCCTGCAGCACCCGAAGGAGCTTGACCTGTGTATTGAGTGAGATCTCGCCCACTTCATCGAGAAAAAGCGTGCCCCCGCTTGCGGCCTCGATGAGCCCGATCTTGCCGCCCTTTTTTGCGCCGGTAAAAGCACCGTCCTCATACCCAAACAACTCGCTCTCGAGCAGGTTGCTGGAGATCGCGGCACAGTTGAAGGCGACGAAGGGGCCTTCCTTCCTCCGCGAAAAATTGTGTATGGAATTAGCGAGCAGCTCTTTCCCCGTGCCCGTCTCCGCCTCGATTAGAATATCGAGCTCCGTCTGCGCGGCTTTCATGGCAATCTGTTTGACTTTATGGATCGCCTCGCTGCTGCCAATGATATCCTGAAAGGTATATTTTGCTTTGTTTGCCGATAATTTTTTCTGTCGAAAGGTGTATACCGCAGTCTCGATTTCGTTATAATTAGAGAGGTGAAACAAGGAGCAATAGGAGTGGTCGTCGTTGCGTATCTGTGTGCGATTGATCAAATACCGAATCCCGTCAATATCGATGATTTCATTGTGCATCTCGCCCGGTTTTCCCAGCAGTGGGTTGCCGAGGCACTCGACAATCGTCTTGCCATAGATGATTTTGGGCGCAACCTGCCGATTGGACTGACTGGAATAGAGAATTTTCCCGCTTTCGTCGCAAGCGATCACGATGTTCTTTGTGACGTGCACCATCTCTTTGAGATATTCGTTTTCCGGCGCAAGCTGGTTGATGAAGTTATTGAGCCCAAAGTTGTTCGGCATGACTTGCGCGGTGTATTGCAGTAGCCTGCTCTTTGTATCCTGGTTGAGGATGTTGAGCAGAATCATCATCTCGTACATCGTGGAGCTATCGATCACGCGCGGGCCGATATTCACTACGGTGCCGATACCTTCCGGCAAGCACTCAAGCTCGTCCGGCGTTACAGCAATCTTGATGTGTGCCGGGTATTCTCCCGCACCCGGATAGTATGGCTCAAAGTGAATATGGTTTGCCCCAAGCTCCAGCAGAAACGAGATCGCCTCCAACGAAAGCTTTTTCGACGTGTTGACCAGAAGCGCATTGGTGCCGTATGGCAACGCACCGAGCTTATGCCACTCCCCGTTGAGCAGTGTCCTGCGCACGGATAAAAATTTTGCTCCGGGCAGCAACTTGTCCGCGATCAGGTTTAGACTCATGCGATCTTCGGTTGGAAAAATGCATGCGTCGCATGCAATCTTGCCGGGTACGCCTTCTTCCAATGAATAGGCGGAGAAATCGACCAGATCACCGACCAGCTTATCCATTTGCGCTTTGATATAATCGCAAACGATTTTTTCCATAGAGAGTATGACAGCCTTCTTCTTCATAAAACGCCCCTCTCAGGTGGGTCAGGCACTACAAGGGTTTCTTTGAATCCGCAGTCTATTGAAATTTTATTACACTTGTTCTATATTATACATATGTTCTATCAAGAGGTGAAGCATTTTGTCGTTAAAACATGGAATTTTAGGTCTGCTAAACAACGCATCGATGACGGGATATGACCTGAGCAAGTCCTTTCATCTTTCCTTGAACTATTTCTGGCAAGCACAAACAAGCCAAATCTACCGCGAATTGCGCAGTATGGAGAAACTTGGATGGATTACGTCCAAGGTCGTCATCCAGACAGACAAACCGAATAAGAATGTTTTCTCCTTAACCGCCGCCGGAAGGACGGAGCTGTTCCGCTGGCTTGCCGAAGACAGCATGCGCGACGACATGCCGCTGCGTGCACCGTTTTTGATGAAGATCTTCTTTTCTGGCGCGCTTGAGCAGGAGATTGGAATCGAAAAGTTAGAAACCTTTCAAATATGCTGCCGAGAGCAGCTCATTCAAATGCACGAAATCTATGACGCATGCGAAGAATCTGCAAAGCAGTATTCTTACGTGCGCCAGCATGGGATAACGGCAAATTTCGGGATACATTTTTACGAGATGTGTATTGCTTGGGCAGATGAATCCATCAACCAACTGAAAAACCCAGATGGTTCGGTTTGACTTTAGATACGGTAGTTTCGCTCTGCCAGAGCCACCGCCTGCATGCCGCGGAAGAAACGTTTTGCGGGCTTTGATTCCAGCAAGTAAACCGAACCCGCAATCTGCGCCGCATCCAAAATCAGGTTGACTAGGGTGCTCGCGGAGACCGCGCGATGTGCCTGCGCACCCGTAAACACGCTGAAAATACCGGTTAGTAAGCCCAGAACCCCACTAAAGAAGCACAAGTAGAGAAGCCCTTTATTCCCTCTTTGCACCAACAGTATGCCAAGTATGACCGTGACAAAAAAGCCGAGCGCGCTGGAGACCCAGGCGCCCACGCCCAGCCGGGATTGCCACGCTGCCGCTGTCAGAACCATACTCACCAGACGAATTCCGCCCATCGCAAGCGAATAGTACACCGCCTGCGCTTTTCCCTGCATTGCGCGCGGGTCTTTTTGCATGGCGCGAAGGATTTTCTCCGCAGTCATGCCCTCTCGAATTCCAACACCCATACGAATCCCCCAGAGTTGAAGCCCGCGTCGTTTGTTCCGATGGGCATTTTTCTAATCTCGATTGTACTTTCTTCGACCTTTCTTTGAGAGTTTGTGTTACGTAATGCATAAAAAATGTAATCAATAGCAATTTTAATTTTGAAACCAAGCCTATCCACACACAATCTCCTCCAAAACGGCTGTCTGAAATCGACAGCACAGCGCATGCACAAGCAAACGCATGCTGCGTTGCAGAGTGTCAACAAACGCATCATGGGGTTTGGGAGATTTTGTAAATCCCCCAAGTTCCTTCAAATTTGGCGATTCATTCGCCGAATTTGTAAAAAAATGGCGCGATTCGCGTCATTTTAACCCCAAGTAAAACCCATCGTCAGAGTCCGAAGGACTTTGTCGATGGGCTGAAACGCATGCTGCGTTGTTGGAGCATGTGTGCTTTGGTATAATAGGATTGTAATTTGCTGATTTTTGACCAAAAAAACGCGTGGATGTCTCTTTTTTTCATCCTATACAGTGAGGATAAATGGATCGCACGATACTACATTGTGACTGCAACTCCTATTTCGCTTCGGTCGAATGCATTTCGCGGCCGGAGCTAAAAACCGTGCCTATGGCGGTTTGCGGCGATCCGGAAAGCAGACATGGCATCATTCTCGCAAAAAACGAACTCGCAAAGCGCTATGGCATACAAACGGCCGAAACAATCTGGCAGGCAAAGCGAAAATGTCCCCAGCTTACATTGGTTGCGCCGCATCATGATCTTTACGAGCAGGTCAGCGATCAGATCAACCAGATCTACGGTCAATATACCGACTTACTGGAGCCGTTCAGCATCGATGAATCCTGGCTGGATGTAACGGGAACGCTCCATCAGTTCGGCAGCGGGCAGGAGATTGCAGACGAATTGCGCAAGAGGGTTCGCGAGGAGATCGGCATCACGATCTCCGTCGGCGTTTCCTTCAATAAGATCTATGCAAAACTGGGCAGCGATTATAAAAAACCGGACGCGACCACCTGCATCACACGGGAAAACTATCAGGACATTCTCTGGCCGCTTCCCGCGCAGGATATGATGTTTGTCGGCACTACGACCGCTCAGCGCCTCGCGCATATGGGCATTGAGACCATTGGCGATATCGCAAAAGCCGGGCGTGATCAGCTGCGGCTCATTCTCGGGCGCAGCGGAGAGACGATTTGGGAATACGCCGCGGGGGAAGACCGCAGCCTGGTTCGCCGGACAGACGAAACCGAACCGCCAAAGAGCATCGGCAACAGCATCACCTTTCCGCATGACCTTGTCGGACGGCAGGAGATCTGCGCGGGGCTTTTAGCGCTCTGCGATCAGGTGGGGTCCCGCCTAAGAAAGCACGGGCTCTACAGCGCAACCGTACAGATTCAGATCAAAGACCCGTTTCTCACGACGATTTCGCGGCAGCAGAAGCTCGCCGCACCAACCAATGTTACACGCGAAATCTATGAGGCGGCTCTCGCCATTGCGGACAAGTCCTGGTCGATGTCATCACCGGTACGCCTGCTTTCCGTGACAGCGGCAAGCCTCAGCGATTGCTGCGCCGAGCAGATGACACTGATCGATGACACGACGGAGGAGAAGCTCAAGAGCGCAAAGCTTGACCGCGCAATGGACAGCATCCGCTCCCGGTTTGGAAAGGATTCGATCTCTTATGCGCGGCTGATGAAAAAGCCGAAGGAGTAACCCGTTTCCAAATCGTCCGGAAACCGTTGCTCGTTCGGCTGATTGTATAGATTGCGCATGAAATGGTGCATCGACTTTCGTTTGTGCGTGCGCGTATCCTGTTTTGTTTAATTCTTCTTTGTCAGCACCGTTCCGCCGATGGTGAGCCCGATAAACACGAGAAACCCGATCCATGCACCGGACCAATCTGTGCCGCCTCGGTCATTGAGACACGAGCCGATCATACCGAGCAGCATCAGATAGCCGATGCCTTGCATGACGATTCCGAGTATGTGCAGGCCGTTTTTCTTGCGTTCTGCTGCTTTTGCCGCGGGGTTTTGTTCTGCTTGCGCTGTTGCGCTGAGTATCACGGGCGCATCATCTTGCGGCAGATTCAGCTGCTGTGCAATCGCGCGGTTTGCCTCCAAAGCGTCCTTTGCAAGCGGAAGGAGTTTTTGAATCAAATTCTGTGCCATCACGGGAGACTTCATATCGAACACATGCAGTTCTCCATTCTTTCCCGTGAGCCGAACGCCCTGTTGCGCGCCGCCGTCAAGGAGCGCACAGGTGCGAATATCCACCAAATCCCGAAAATACAGATGGTACGTTGCGCTGTCTCCCGGCGCGCGCAGATACCAAATATTCATCCGATCCGGCGTATCCGGCATCGCGGATAACGCGACGGTTATCCCTTTCTCTGCGCTGCTGATTCCGCAGGATTCGAGTGTTGGCGCCCCGTTCTGCGTGAAATATTTCCCGTTTGCCGTAAAAAGACTCTTTGCACACATGCTCTTTCCCTCCTGATTTGTTTGTTTTCAACAGATAATTAGAAACCAATTTGGTTTTGAAGGATAAACATTTTTGATTGTCGCATTGTAGCGTTTTGTATGCATTTCATCCAGTACCTTTTTTCTGTTTTCAAACGCTAAAAAATGCATGGATTTCTTCGTATGTTCACCAGATAGAAGCTTGCAGGACAGTACTCCACCCGTGTTTTTTTCATCATACGTGATATACGCGATTAAGTGGTGTGCTCGCTGCATACATTCACCGGTTTCTGTTGCATTCTGTTGCATCACACGAAAAAAGCGCCCGTCTTCCTTGCATCCAGTCCCGGATGTAACTATAATAAGAAACAAGAATCCGCTGTGAAGAGCCCCGCCTTGTTTGGCCGCTGTACGGTCTCACAGTGGATCGCCCCGTTTTTTTGACGAACCGTCTGCGTTCAAAAACCGTTTTGGAGTGCGGCAATCGCAATGCATCCTGTAACAATGATGAAGCAGGTGAATGACATGGAGCAAACGCCTCAATCCCAGCCAAGCATTACAAAGCTTCTCCTGGAGCGGCTTTTTCGCGCTCCGGATGTGGGAACCTATCTGCGCGACAACGCGCAGCATATCGAGATGCCGTTGTTTCATCGGTTCATTTGCGCCTTATGTGAGGAACTCTCGCTCTCCCGTGCCGCCGTAATCGCGCGCTCCGATATCCCGCGCAACTATGCCTATCAGCTCTTTAACGGCATCCGTAAACCCTCCCGCGACAAGGTGATTCAGCTGGCGTTTGGCTTTGGGTTGGATGTAGAAAGCACGCAGGAATTATTAAAGATAGCAAGGCAAGCCCCTCTGTATCCGAAGATTCCGCGCGACATCGTGCTGCTGCGCTGCCTGCATGAAAAGCGCACCGTTTGGGAAGCACAAAACGCACTGGACAGTATGGGGCTCACGCTGCTCGGACGGGAGGAGAAAGATGACTGAGCGGCAAAACGAACCCACACCGTCTTCTGCCATTGTCGAGCCAGACGACTCCTTACCGGAATTTGACAGTACCCGCTATCCTGCGGCTTTTTTTGCGGACTATGAAGCGCTTGCCTGCCTTTCAAACAACGAGAATGCGGAAACGCTCCTCGTCGTTAACCGCGAAACAGGAGAGGAGTGCCTCGCAAAATGCTATCTGGGCGAAAGCCGTGTATATGGCATCACAGAATCCGCGCTTCTTAAGAAGTTTTCCTTCCCCGCCATCCCGCGCTACCTCGCAGACTATGAAAACGAGACCATGCTTTGCGTTGTCCGGGAATATATCGCAGGCCTCCCGCTAAATGAATACGCGGCGCAAGCGCACCCTTCCTCCGCGCAGGCGGTATCCATCGCCTCGCAGATTTGTGATATTCTTGCTTATCTTCACAGCCTTACGCCGCCCATTATCCACCGCGACATCAAGCCGCAAAACATCATCATCGACGCGGACGACAAAGCCTGGCTGATCGATTTTGGCATTTCGCGTGAATACGACGCCTCTGCCGCAAAGGATACACATTATTTCGGCACGGTGGATTTTGCGCCTCCGGAGCAATACGGTTTTTCGCAGACCGATAACCGCACAGACATTTTTTCACTCGGTGTTTTGATCGGCTGGTTGCTCACAGGCGAATCTCAACCGCGAAAAGCGATGCCGAAAATGGAATCCCCTCGGCTGCAAAAAATCGTCAAAACCTGCACCGAGCTCACGCCGGACCGCCGCTATTCGTCCGCGGTTCAGGTTAAAAAAGCGCTTCAGCGTGCCGACGGGCACATTCACAAGCGCGTTGTACGCGTAATACTGTGTGTCGCTGCTTTGTTCGCGTGTCTTTGCGCAGGGTATGCCATCGGTCGCTATACCGACTTTACCCCCACGCTGTTTGCTCCCGCCGGGGTTACATTCGAAGAGCCGCTGATCGAGCAGGCCGTGCGGCAATCGCTCAACCTTTCCAGCAGCACGCCTCTTTCGGAGGAAGATCTCCTGAGCGTGACGGAACTCTATATCTTCGGCAATGTGACTGCGACGAATGTTGAAGCATTTTCCACCGCACAACAGCAAATGGTCTCGCAGGACAAGAGCATCAAAAACGGAGGCATTCGTTCGCTAGATGATCTGGTGAAGCTGAAAAATCTCCGGATTCTCCATGTTGCGTTGCAGGACATTGTCGATGTCTCCCCGCTTGCAAAGCTCGACTCACTGGAGATCATCGACCTCAACCACAACCCAATTGAGAATGTCTCTCCGCTTGCGGAGCTCTATTCCCTGCGGGAGTTGGGCGTGTTTGATTCCCATGTGTCCGATTTTTCGTCTCTATCGTCATGCCCGCTGCTAGAGAGTATCGACGCGGGCAAATCCCGCATAACCACGCCGCGAGCCTTTGCCGGAATCACGGGTCTCAAGAGCCTGAAGATACGTCAGACTCCGTTGACCACGCTCGATGGAATCGCCGCATTTTCCTCTTTGGAGCGGCTGGAACTCAGTACGGTTCGGGATCGCAATCTTACGCCGTTGCTGTCGCTTCCTCAACTCAAGGAAGTGTGGCTGAATGAAGAGCTGCGCACAGAAGCGGAGCAGAATTTAAAGAACGCAATCTTCCAAATCACTTACTCCTGATGCTTTCCGTTTCACATCCAGACGTGCCTCTTTCTCGGCTGCTGAAAGGCGAATTCGAAAAAACCCGTGAAAAACCCGCAAGTGTGCAGCCTGCATACCTTTTGCGGGTTTTGCTGTATTAGGATGTTGCTAGATATAAATCAATAGGATTCGAGTTCAGTCGTTGAATCGCAGAGCAACTGCATCACCGCGCTCTCTGCACAAGAGCATGTGTGATTATTCTGTGGTATAACGAAATGACGTGCGCGTTTTGAAAGGAGCTGCCCTATGAAGAAAACGCTGTTTTTGAAGCAAGTTTGTATTGGCTTATTCGCTGTGGTTTTCATGATCAGCTTTGCTGCCTGTGCAGCGCCTACGCCAGCATCGGAACCCACACCGGAACCGACGGCAACTGCTCAAAGTGTGGTGGTGTTCGCCGATCCGCTGCTGGAAAAAATGGTGCGCGAAGCAATCGGCAAACCGGAAGGGGACATCACACTCGATGACGCAAAGGCGATAACAGAATTAAAACTCAATATCGAGTGGCAGCAGTTCATTCCGGAGGAAACGCAGATTCACGACATCACAGGGCTGGAAGCCTTTTCCAATCTGGAAACCCTTGAGCTTTCGTTCCACAACATCAAGGATATTTCTCCGCTGGCAGGGTTGACAAAGCTCACCTCGCTTTCGCTTGGCGGAAATCCGGTTCAAGACATCTCTCCGCTTGCCGGGTTGACAAACCTGCGCGGGCTGACACTGTTTAACTGCGCTGCAAGCGATTACAGCCCGCTCTCCAAGCTCACCAATCTGGATTTCCTGATGCTTGACTATTCCTCGATTGCGGATTTGAGTGCATTATCGAATCTGACAAAGCTGACGAACCTAACCTTAAAACATACACAGATCAAAGACGTTTCCCCACTTGCGGGGTTGACCAACCTGCGTCGGCTTTCGCTGGCCGAATGCGCGATCGACGACTATTCCCCACTTGCGGGAATCTATGTCAAGCTGGATGAAGCGGACTTCTCAATGGCGTCGAGTTTATCCGACCTGGGATTCCAGTTGAATCTTGATGACATGCTTGCCATCTACACAAAAGACGCAACGGTCTTCACGGTCAACCATTCGGAGTGGGGAACCCCACCGATGGAGCTGGAGGCGGACTCCGTGCGGATGACGATGGCGCTGGATAACGGATACTATCTCACCGTCGGACGGCATCCGCTCGTGGACGCATATGTCTTTTCGGTTCGCAACGGCGATGATACCCTGACGAACTATGTCTACAATGTCGGCAAAAAAGAATTCAGTATTGCAAACGATGATCGCGCCGCCGCGGAATCGGCCGTGCGCGCGGCGCTGGGCGACGTCAACGCGGAGGATATCCTGCTTGCTCCGATTTCAATCTTCGACGAGCAGGTAAAGCAAGTATTCTCCATGCGTGCGGATCAGCTCTTCCAGATGCCGTTCGAGGAGCGCTCGCTCGTCAACCTTGGCTTTGTTCCCGACCAAAAGAACGGTTGGTGCGAGTATACGCAAAACGAGGGAAACCTTGTACGTGTCCGCATCAACCGCCCGGAATGGGGCGGCAACCCCGGCTGGGATATCGAGTATTATACTGAAGTCAACGGAAACCCGATCACCGTTTGGTATACGGTGAACGATCGCCGTTTCTATTGCACGGCGACGCTGATTGAAGATGGTTCCAAGGGTGACTTTGAGTATTTCCCAAAGGAAAACCGGCATCAAGACGGGATGATTCCGGAAAAGATGAGTGTTTTGGAATTGCTCCAAAAAGTCTACAAAAATGCAACCCTGGACGATCCTTACGTCTATATAATTAAGTCAGTCCAGCAGTATTTTGAAGATCAGTTCCGTGTCAACGAAAACGACCTCTATGCCTTGCCTGTCGGTCAATAGCACTATGGAGGAAACCTAGCCCATGCCGCAGGAAGTCTGCATAGAAAGAGAGAGAGAACATGGGTGAAGACGGAAGAAACACGGGAGATTTGATGCGCCTGCTCAACGAGGGCGCTCTGCACGAAGTGGTCCATGCAAAGGATTTGCTGCCTTCTTTTCCGGAGCATCTTGCGCGCCTCTGCACAGAGCGTGAAACCGCGCGGGAGCGCGTAATCCAGCGCGCACAGATTGAGCGCAGCTATGGCCATCAGCTCTTTAACGGCACGCGCAGGCCCTCTCGCGACAAGGTGATCCAGCTCGCGTTCGGATTTGGGCTGGATTTAAGGCAGACACAGGAGCTACTAAAGATTGCCGAGCAAAGCCCGCTGGTTCCGCAGGTGAAGCGGGACGCCGCGATTCTCTATTGCGTGCTGCATCAGTTACCACTGGATGAGGCGCAAAAGCTCCTCAAAAACTTTCAGATGCATGCGCTCGGCAACTAAAGGCATACCTTCTCCAACAGAACACGAGTGAACGCAAAAGCGAGCTGAGAATCAACTCTCAACTCGCTTTCGCGTTGCTCTATCTTCAAGATGCGGATGAAAAAGCCTTTTGCTATTGATTGTTTTTGCTATTTCCCGACACGGATGCACTCGATATTCATCAACTTTGCAACCTTCTCGAAGAGCGCGGCATTGTGACCGATGCTCATCGCGCAGTGATGCGTGGGGGCGGCGGCAAACCATTCGTCCATATAAGCGTCCAAATCCATCCCAAAATCGACATGCGTCTGCGTATTTCCGATGGTCAGGATATCAAACTTCTTTGCAACGCCTTCACTGACGATCAGGCGCAGGTTGCCGTTGCGCAGTTGGGTTACGCCGAGCATGGTGATGGGTCCGCTTACAACGTTTGCCTCCACGGAAATACCGGAGCCTTTTTTGCCGTGATACACACCCAACCCGCGCAGCATGGGTTTCCCATCCGAAATCGAGATGTGGAACGGGCCGTCGTGCCCCAGCAGCATTGTGTTGTGCAGGTAGTCCATCGCAACGATCTCGCAGAAGCTGCCGCCTTTGCCGAGGATATCGCAAATCTTCATGGCGACGTTGGTTTTGATGTCACCTTCGCCCGCGCAAGGAACGCCCTTTGCCGTCAGCAGCGAGTGCCCGACGATGAAGCCGGACTGCACCTGCTCATAATGGTTGTCGTTGCTGCCGTGATAATAATAGCTCAGCGCGTTGAGGTCATATGCCTCCACCATCCGCTCCTGCGCGGCGGCGACGGTGGCGGACCAGTCGAGCTGCTCTTTGGTCGGCGCTTTTACCCGCGGGTCGGAGGGAGAGTCGCCGGAGATTTCGAAGAATGTTTCGATCTCTTCGCGTTTTTGCGCAATCTCCTGCTGTGTCACCTGCCCGAGGCTGCGGTCAAGATCGCACATTTCCAATAGCTCCACATGCAGCCCAAGCTGGCTCTGAAGCATCGTGAAATCGCTGTACATATCCAGCATGCCGGAGTAGTTGTTGCCGAGGAAGCCAAATCTTGCGTGCTGCATGGTGCGCTTGACGCCCGCCGCGCAAACCCACTGCTCAATCTCGCGCCAGGCGCGCTGTGCCTGCGGCATATGCGCGGTCACTTCGTTTGCCATGCTGATCTTGGGCGTTTCTGATAAACCCAGCAGGCCGTTGATGATGGCAAGCGGAATTCCGGCGCGCTCAAAGGCATTCACTGCCTCCGGAATCGGGCAGCCGACGCAGTGCGCAAGCCATTCCCCCGTGTCCGTTTTGGCATATGCCATCTGCGGCGCGGGCTGGAGATTGAGCATCACCGTCGGCGCTTTGCAGATTTGGTGTGCGGGCAGCACACAGGAGCTTGTAAAATACGTGCCGGAGTGCGCAAGAATGATGTCTACATTATGCGCGTTAAAATATTCGCCCGCGTCCCGCGCCGCCACTTCGGAATCAACCAGGCCAAAGTTAAACACATCGCCCCATTGGCTCACGCGGCTTTCAATAAAATCGTTATAACCAAGGATGCGGTCATGCAGCCCCGCAAACTGGCTCCAATATGCTTGCAAACCGGCGCTGTATAGCCCCACGCGCGCCCGCTTGGTTTCTTTCTGTTTCATGGTGTATTTCCTCCCGTCGAAATCGTTCGGCTGGTGTTTTGCGCACCTTGCGCTGGAATCCTATCCGTTTTTTGTTTTGGTTAGTGTTGTGAAAAGCAGCGGGGGCAGGCAAGACTGCCTGCCCCCGCTCGTGCAAATACGACTGTTGTTTGGATTAATAGACGGTCTTCCACTCTGCGATGTTTTCCGCGGTGAAGGCAAATGGCGGCCCAATGATGATTTCCGTGCCGCCGTCGCCTGCTTCGGTGACGGTGTAGGTGGTGCCGTTGGCAGCGGTGAAGCTCTGGCCGAGTTCGCCGGTGAGCTTACCGTTGACCATTTCAACCAGCGCGTAGGCAGCAACGCGGCCCACATCGATGGGGTTCCAGAGGAACATGTACGGGCAGGCAACGTTGCCAGCACCCATGAATTCCGCCATTTCGGACGGGAGGCCGAGGCCGGTCACGATGACTTTGCCCTGCAGGCCGGCATCCGTGATAACCTTGGAAGCAGCGGCGATACCGACGGTGGTCGGCGCGCAGATGACCTTCAGGTTCGGGTAGTTCTGGAGCAGAGCCTGGGTCTGGTCAACAGACTTCTGATACTCGTCGTCGCCATAGGCCACTTCCACGAGGTTCAACTTGCTGTATTTGTCGCCCTTCATGATCTCTTTCTGGGCTTCGATCCAAGCATTCTGGTTGGAGGCGGTGGAGGTTGCGGACAGGATTGCCCAGTCGCCTTCGCCCTTGGTCAGATCAAGCACGGCATCCGCCAGCGCCTGCGCAACCTGCTGCACACCAGCCTGGTTGATATGGGTCAGGCGGCTTGCGGGGTTGACGGAGGAGTCAAGCGAGACAACCTTGATGCCCGCGGCCATCGCGGCCTTGAGCGCGGTTTCCAGCGCGTCTTTGTCGTTTGCTGCAACGGCGATACCGGAAACGCCCTGCGCCACGAGCTCGTTGATCAGGGTGATCTGTGCTTCTGCGGTGATCTCAGCGGGGTGCTTGATGATCGCCGTGTAGCCGGCTGCTTTGATGGCTTCTTCAAAGCCTGCAGCTTCTCTCTCGTTGTAAGGGTTGCCGGCAGACTTCGTGATGACGGCATAAGTCTGGGCTGCGTCGCCTGCCGCGGGAGCAGCGGCGGGTGCTGCGGGGTCAGCGGTGGCAGGAGCCGCGGGCTGCGCGCAGGCAACCATGGCAAACACCGTGAACAGGCAGAGAACGAGTGCAATCAGTTTCTTCATGATTTTGATTCCCTTCCTTATTTTGATTTATATGAACACCTTTTCGGTGACCATATCGGATTGACCTTGATTTTGGGGCGGGTCATAGCCGCGCTTATGGAGTTGCTTGCAGATTACGCGGCGCTTGAGCGCGCGGGCGGATGCTATCCGCCCCTACAGGCGGCTTGAGCCGATCCTCAAACAAACCTCGCGAACAATTATTCTTCGACTTTTTCTTTCACGACGCTTCCCGTGCTGAAACGCGAGCCCTGTAGGGGCGGATAGCATCCGCCCGAGCTACGGCGCAACGCACCAACCCGGATCAAGGCTGCTGTTTTGGGGATTACTACTCAAAAGCCCCGGAGTTCGGCGCGTTTGCTTCGTTTGCTGCCCCGCCAGAAAGCGGCGGGGCGTTGTCCTTGGTGCTGGTTGAGTTGGTAGATGGCGTTTGCTTATAAATTGTTCTCTTGTTCAGCAGCTCTTTGCGGACGGCTTAACCGCCTTCATCGCGTTTTTTTGTACGCGGATGTTCGGAATCGTGACAACGACGATCAGGATTGCGCCGATGATCATCAGGATGGTTTGCGAGTTCACGTTGATCAACCCAAGCCCGTATTTAAGCAGCCCGATGGTGAAGATGGAGATGACGGTTCCCGGGAAGTTGCCCTTTCCGCCCGCGGTTGAGATACCGCCGAGCACGACCATCGAGATCGCCTCCAGCTCATATCCCGTCGCAATATCGAAGCGGACCGTTCCCATCCAGCTTGCGTAATAGATCGCCGAGATGCCGCAGACAAGGCCGACCAGCGTAAAGCAAATCAGGCGGATGGTCTGCACCGGAATGCCGGAATAATGCGCAACCACGCGGTTGTTTCCGATGGCATACAGATACCGCCCGAACGTGGTCCTGTGCAGCACAAACCCGAAGGCAACCGCAAGCACGCAAAAGACGATGAAGATATACGGCACAACGCCGAGCCTTGCATAGTAAAGATTGTAGAACCAAGTCACGTTCTGCAACCCGCCCGTGCTCTGCGAGCCCAGAATCATCTCCGCGATGCCGCGGTAGAGTGTCATGGTGCCGAGGGTCACGATCATGGAGGCCAGTTCCGTAAACTTCGTGAGGATGATGCCGTTGATGAGTCCGCAGATCGTGCCGCAGAGCAGCGCGATGACCACCGCAACTCCCATCGGGAGCCCCGCGTTATATGAAACACCCAGCATAGTTGCACTCAATGCAACCGTGGAACCAACCGAAAGGTCGATATCCCCAAGCACGAGGATATACGCCATCGGAAACGCGATGAAGCCTTTGACGAGGAAGGTGCTGATCGCCGTAAACAGGTTTGCTGTATTGAGATAATTCTTGGAAATACTCGCATTCATCACGTTAACAACGATGAACAGCACGACCAGCAGAGTTTCCCAGCGCAGGAAGAGGGACTTTAACGATTTCTCTTTTTCGATTACAATGTTGCGTTTGCTTTGGGTTGCCATGCTCAGATCTCCCTCTCTTTCAGGGCGTTTTTGCGCATCATCCGCTGGGTCAGCACGTTGATGATGATCGCGGTGAGAATAATCAGCCCTTTGATGGCAGTCTGCCAGAACTGTGAAACCCCGATGAGCGGGAGCGCTTTGCCGATGACCGCCATGGTCAGCGCGCCAAGCAGCACGCCCACGACGCTGCCTTGTCCGCCGTTGAGGCTTACCCCACCGATGACGCACGCCGCGATGACGTCCATCTCCATGCCCATGCCCATATCGCTCTGCGCGCTTGCATAGAGCGCGGTATACATCGCTCCCGTCAATCCGGCAAATGCGCCGGCGATGCTGTAGACGGCAAACTTGATGGCGTTGATGTTGATGCCGCTGACCGCTGCCGCCTCCGGGTTCGACCCGACGGCGTAGATTCTGCGACCAAAGCGTGTCCATTTCATGAGGATAAAGAACACGGCATAGCACACGATGGTGATGAACACGAGGTTGTTTACGAGACCGAAAGAAAGCGTGTTGGTCTGCGCAAATTGCTTAAACGTGCTCTGAAACTGATAGGCGGAAACCCAGCGGCTGCCGGAGACGATATAGGTGGCGCCGCGGAAGATATTGGTCAAGCCCAGCGTCGCAATGATCGGCAGTACCTTGCCTTTTGTGATCACGAGGCCAACGATCATGCCGCAGCACATGCCGATGCCGACGCTGACGAGGAACATGATCAGTGTGGAAGAATAAACCCCGTCGCGCATCATCAGCGACGCACACATGCCGGAGAACGCCAGCGATGATGCAACCGAAATGTCGATCCCGCCGATGAGCAGCACGCTCATCATGCCCAGCGCGAGCGTGATGGTCGTGGAATAGTTCTTGAGCATGTCGTTGATGGTCTTTGCGGTCAGAAACGAGTTGTTGCGCAGCTGTACGGCAACACACAGAATCGCTAACACCAGGAACAGGCTGAGCTCACGAGAGCTTCTGAGTTTTTTCATGAGGCTTTTCATCTGGCTCTGCATGTTCATTCTCCTTGCGCATGGGCGCCATGGTGGCTGTGTTTTGCCATAGCCATCTCGAGGATCTTTTCCTGTGAGGCATCCATTCGCCCGAGCTCGCCCGTCACTCTGCCATCGCACATCACATAGACGCGGTCGCTCATGCCAAGGATTTCCGGCATTTCAGAGGAGATCATGATGATGGCGAGACCTTGCTTTGCCAGTTCTCCCATGATTTCATAGATCGCGGCTTTCGCGCCAACATCCACGCCCTTGGTCGGTTCGTCCATGATCAAAAGCTTGAGATCGCTGCCGAGCGCTTTCGCAACGACGACCTTTTGCTGATTTCCACCGGAGAGCGAACTGGCTTTGTCGAATATGGTCACCGCTTTGACATCCACGCTCTCGGCGAGCTGTTTTGCCGCGGTGTTTTCCACCTTAACGTTGGTGACGTTGCGTTTTGCATATTTCTTGAGTTCCGGCAGCGTGATATTCGCGCCGATGCCCCAATCGAGGATCAATCCACACTCTTGACGATCTTCGGTAAGAAGACCGATGCCCCGGCGCATCGCGTCCTGCGGGCGGTGAATGTGAATCTCTTTGCCTTGGAATAAAATCCGACCGGAATCATACCGCTCGATGCCAAAGAGCGTCTGCATAACCTCTGTGCGGCCCGCGCCGACGAGGCCGGTGAAGCCGACGATTTCGCCCGCGCGCACATTGAACGACACATCGCGGAAATACCCCGCGCGGCTGAGATGCTCCACAGAAAGCACTTCTTCGCCGATCTCCACATCCGGCTTGGGGAAGAGTTCCTTGATTTCGCGCCCGACCATCGCTTTGATCAGCTCCGGCGGGGTGATTTCGGATACGGTATAGGTACCGATATAGTTCGCGTCGCGGAAGACCGTCACGCGGGACGCGAGGCGATACATGTCCTCCAAGCGGTGCGAGATGAAAATAATCGATTTTCCGTCGTCACGCAGTTTTTCGCTGATGCGATAGAGTTCTTCCGATTCGCTGCGCGTCAGCGCCGCCGTCGGTTCGTCCATGATGATGATGCGCGCGTCCATCGAGAGCGCTTTTGCAATCTCGACCATCTGCTGCTGCGCAACGGACAGGGAACTCATCAGCGCCTGCGAAGAAAACTCCGCATTCAGGCGTTTGAGCAGTGCGTCCGCGCGCTTGTGCATCTCTTTCCATTGGATCATGCCGCCCTTGACGAATTCGTGACCCATGAAGATATTTTCCGCAACACTCAGGTGCGGATAGCTCGTCACGTGCTGATAGATCGCGGCAATGCCCGCGCGCTGCGCATCCAGCGGGGACTTGAACTCCACCTTTTTGCCATCGAGGAACATCGTGCCGTCCTCGGCATGATGAACGCCCGTGATAACCTTGATAAACGTCGACTTGCCCGCACCGTTTTCGCCCATCAGCGCGTGAATCTCGCCCGCCTTGAGCTGAAAATTCACGCCGTCCAGCGCTTTCACGCCCGGGAAAATCTTCGTGATGTTGCATAATTCGAGTATGTATTCCGACATCGTGTCTCCTCCGCGATTCGTGGAAATGTATGATCTTGCTTCTTTCATCATACACTACGGGTTATGGTGTGTGTTCAGCCGTGTAAAAACACCTGGCGGAGCATCTGCGGCTCTCCCGTTTCGGGATCGGTCGCCATGACCATGACGTCCTTCATATAAACATTCCAGCGGGCGACAACTTCGCTCTCGCGCTGCACCTTGGCGGCGTATTCCACGCTGTCACATTCATAATAACCAAAGAGCTCTTCGCCGGTCGTCCAGATGGTGTAGTTGCGGATGCCCGCATCGTTGAGCACCTGCGTCATCTCCGGCCAGATCTCGTCGTGCCGTTTGATATACTCTTCCAGCATGCCGGGAAGGATGTATGCTTTCCATGTGAAACGTTCCATTGTGTTCACCCTACTTGTATTAGATTGCAGAATATTGGTATGATGGTATAGATGATTTTAAAATTGTCGGTTGACGGAATGAACCTTGTACTTCTTTGAACTTGCACAGTAATTGATCTAATAATACTAGAATATCCGTTATCAAGGGCATTGTCACTTTCCAGAGTTGGCGTAACATTACGGAATCTTGACAAGGAGAACAACATGACTCAGGTTTCTTTAAGCTACCAGCTCGATCTGGACGAGCGTTCCATTTGGATCACCGCAACCCCCAGCCAAATCGCAAAGGGTTCTATTGCCTATGTGCAGGAGCTTGGCGATTTTATCGCGGGACGAAACTATTTTACACGCCGCTCAAACCTGCCCTCCTACTTGATTAAGTACTGCATTTCCGGCGAAGGAATACTCGAATATGAGGGCAGTGTCTATTCCGTCAAGCCCGGGCAGCTCTTCTGGATCGACTGCGAGAAACCGCAATATTACCGCACCTCTCCCGAGCAGGGCGCATGGCGCATCCTCTGGGTGCACTTCTACGGACAGACCGCAAAAGCGTATTATGAGCTCTTTCTCGCCCAAAACGGCGGCAATGCGTTGATGAATATCGACGCGGATGTTGCCGTGCGCAGCACGCTGGAAAACCTCATCGCCCTCTACCGAAACGGAGACAACAACCTGCTCGACGACATTCAAGCCTCGGGATTGCTTACGATGCTCATGACCCGCTGCATCAGCGCCGCCTCCCATCAAAAGGAGGCAAGCCGCCTGCCGGAATACATCGTGGACGTGCGCTCGTATATCAACGCGCATTATACGGAACAAATCACGCTGGATGTGTTGAGCAAAAAACTTTCCATCAACAAGTTTTACATTCAGAAGCTCTTCAAGCGTTATATGGGCCTTTCACCGAACGAATACCTGATCCAAACGCGGCTGACGCGAGCAAAGCAGCTTCTGCGCACCACAAAGCTCTCCATCAGCCAGATTTCGATGGATGTCGGCATCTCCAACATTGGACATTTCATCAGCCTGTTTAAGCAGCACGAGGGCATCACGCCCGGCGGCTATCGGCAGCGTTGGTATCAGGGCAGCGAACCCGCGCCTTACGAGACCATCGAATAATACCGCTTCGGAATCTTGCACTCCCTCGATCTTGGAGGGATGATCCGGCTTTTGTCCGGATCATCCCTCTTTTTCATGCTTACTTCATCATCATCTTAAGCAAATACTGTTCTGCATCGGCGTTCCAGAGGCCGTTGTGGGATTTTACGAGTTCGTCGAGTTTGGCAAACATCGGGTTCGTCTTGCCCTGTTCGGCAAAGTCG